>NZ_CP179868.1:0-683750 GCF_051379705.1 Ekhidna algicida
GYTWKAAGTTTATTTCTCTTTCGATACTGAGAACACTGATTTGCTCTACAAGATTTTTCAGCTGCCGAATATTTCCTGGAAATCGATGAGATTTTAGGTATTCCTTCGCATCACCTGAAAGCTTAATAGGTTGAGTTTTATAATTTTCAGAGAAATCATAGGCAAACTTCTTGAATAGAAGTACAATATCATCGCCTCGTTCTCTTAGAGCTGGAACATAAATTGGGACGGTACTCAAGCGATAGTATAAATCCTCCCTAAACTTACCGTTGTTCACTGCATCTAATAAGTTCACATTGGTGGCAGCAATAACTCTGACATCCGTCTTTTGCACTTTTGAGGATCCTACTTTTATAAACTCTCCATTTTCAAGCACTCTTAGCAAACGTGCTTGCGTACTTAGAGGCATTTCACCAATTTCATCTAGAAAGATTGTCCCTCCATTGGTTACTTCAAAATATCCTTTCCTGTCGCCAGTGGCTCCAGTGAAAGCGCCTTTCTCATGCCCAAAAAGTTCGGAATCAATGGTACCCTCGGGAATAGCGCCACAATTGATAGCTATAAACTGTCCATGTTTACGATGGGAGAGGCTATGAATGATTTTAGAAAAAGATTCCTTACCAGCTCCACTTTCTCCAGTGATCAAAACGCTCATATCAGTCGGAGCAACTTGCATAGCTACTCTAATGGCATTGTTGAGCTTGGTAGAATTGCCTACAATCTCAAAGCGTTGTTTTATTGCCTGAACTTCTGAATCAATCTTTAAACTCATGCTAATTCACCAAAAAGTGTTGCTGGATTACAATCTGTAACTTTCACATCGACGTAGGTTCCTTTAGGAATGTTTCCCTCAAAGATGATTACTTTATTAGCAGAATTTCTTCCTTGAGCCTTTTCTTTCGATTTCTTGCTTCTGCCCTCTACTAGTACTTTAAATGTCTTGCCAACGTCCAGTTTATTTCGCTCCAGAGAAATTTCCCTCTGTTTGTTTATTATTTCCTGAAGTCTCCTCTTTTTAACTTCTAAGGGAATGTCATCTTCGTATTTTTTCGCAGCAAGTGTTCCGGGTCGTTCTGAATAAAAGAACATGTACGAAAAATCATACTGCACATAATCCATTAACGAAAGTGTATCCTGATGTTCATGCTCAGTTTCAGTGCAAAAGCCTGCTATCATATCTGAACTAATTCCACAATCCTCTCCGAGTATCTCTCTGATAGCGTCTACTCGATTGATATACCACTCACGACTATATGTACGGTTCATAAGCTCTAAGACTCTACTATTGCCACTTTGTGCTGGTAAATGGATGTAATTGCAGATGTTTTCATACCTCTTCATCGTATGAAGTACATGATCTGTGATATCTTTTGGATGAGAAGTAGAAAAACGAACTCTTAAGTCTGGATTAACTTTTGCAACCATTTCAATCAAGTTGGCAAAATTCACAATTTCACTTACCTCATCGTTTTTGTTTAATCTAGCCTTGTTGTTTTCTTCTTCAGACCACTTGTAGGAATCAACGTTTTGCCCAAGTAGCGTTACCTCTCGGTACCCGTTATCAAATAATTCTCTAGCTTCTTTTACAATTGAATGAGGATCTCTGCTTCTTTCGCGTCCTCTGGTAAATGGTACAACACAGAAAGAACACATGTTGTCGCAGCCCCGCATGATCGAAATGAAAGCAGTTACACCGTTACTATTAAGTCTTATTGGAGATATATCTGCATATGTCTCTTCTCGGGACAGGAAGGTGTTGATTCCTTTCTCGCCATCTTCTGCTTTTTTCACAAGCTGTGGAAGATCTCTATACGCATCCGGTCCCAAAACCAAATCGACAATCTTTTCTTCTTCGAGAAGTTTTGACTTCAATCGCTCTGCCATACATCCCAGCACACCAACTGTAACATCTCGATTTTTCTTCTTTACTCCGTTAAAAAAATTTAGTCTATTCCTTACAGTTTGTTCTGCTTTTTCTCGAATCGAGCAAGTGTTAATTAATATTACATCCGCATGCTCAGGTGACGAAGTGGTACCAAAACCTTCTTTTTTAAGTATAGAAGTGACTATTTCACTGTCTGAAAAATTCATTTGGCAGCCATAGCTCTCTATATAAAGTTTTCTTAAGGCTTTACCTTCATCATCTTCTGTGGTTTTGAATTCACATGATTCAGGTTGATTCTTTTCTTCTTCTAATAAATCTATATCTGCTATCAATCCTTGCATGTGACAAAGATAGATACAACAGTGACATTTTGTCAGCACTTCAAGTATAGATTTTTAATCTAGTTTTAAAAATAAAATGGCTTACATACAAGAGGTGAGGGGATTTGCTCCTAAATATGGTGATGAATGTTGGTTTGCTCCCAATAGTACGATCGTTGGAGAAGTTGAAATGGGTAGCGGTTGCACGGTTTGGTTTGGGGCTGTGGTGAGGGGAGATGTCAACTATATTAGAATTGGTGACAATACAAACATTCAGGATAATGTTACTATTCATGGAACTTATCAAAAGTCAGGCACTACAATTGGTAAGAATGTTTCCATTGGTCATAACGCTGTAATTCATGGATGTACAATTGAAGATAATGTGTTGATTGGCATTGGTGCAATCATACTTGACAATGCGATAATTAAATCAGGATCAATTATTGGGGCAGGGACAGTAGTTTTGGCGGGAACAATTGTGGATGAAAATTCTGTTTTTGGTGGAATTCCAGGTAAGAAATTGAAAAGTATGGATGAGGAAAATAAAGAAATGCTTGGTAGAATTGCAGGAAACTATTCTATGTATGCCAGCTGGTTTAAAGAAAAATAGCTTATGAATATTCTAGTTAAGATTTTACTTTCTTCAGTTGCTGTTATTATCGCATCATATCTGCTCCCGGGTGTTTATGTGGATGGATTCGTGACAGCAGTGATCATTGCAGTTTTGCTTTCATTATTGAATGTGACTGTAAAACCTTTGTTGATTTTATTGACGATTCCGTTAACGATTTTTACGTTGGGATTATTTTTATTGGTTATAAATGCATTGATAATACTCATGGCCGATTCAATCGTCCCAGGTTTTGAAGTGCAGAGCTTTTGGTGGGCATTGATATTTAGCTTGCTGCTTTCGCTAATAAATTCGCTATTATCTGATTTAAGTAAAGAGAATCAGAAATAAACCGGGCATTGAGGATCTTTCTTATAGTTTCTCAATTTCACACGATAATTCAGCATTATTTCATGTGTTCCTCTTGAATGATTATTCAGTGCGTTCACAGTAGCGTCATATGCATAGCCAATTCTGAAATTCTCATTCAAAATTAACTGCGTAAGAAAGACCACTGCATCACCGCTTCTATAAGAAACTCCCGCATAGGCTATCCCATCGAATATGATAGTTGCGTTAAGATCCCATCCAAGTCTGCTTTGCTCTTGATACCTGATTAATGCAGATGGGCTGAACTTTACGCTTTGATTGATATCTAAAACCAATCCACCTGTTGCATAGTAGTATCTACTTTCTTTCGCGTCTGAGGTGGTTCCATCAGCCTGAACTTGGTAAAGGCTGTTTTCTAAAATATATGGAACTGATATGCCTACGTACATTCTTGGATTTGCAAAATAAATACCAGTACCAAAATTTGGAGTAAAGCGGGTAGGAGTTCCGGTTAATAGTTCATCCTCTTGATTTAAAATATTTAGTTGAGTAAAATCTGAGCGTCTGTTATCAAAACCACCGGATAATCCCATTGCAAGTATTCCTGCACTTGTTTTGATTTTATAAGCGCCACTTACGTACATCGCGGATTCTTTATGAACTCCGATCACATCTTGAGATGCTTGCAAGCCTAGTCCGATTTGATTGCCATAGAAAGAACTGTGAACTGCCAGAATGTTTGAAACAGGAGCTCCATCAACATTTATCCATTGCTTTCGATGAAGAAAACTTGCGCTTAAAATATTCAAACTTCCTGCATATGCAGGGTTCAATGCCAATCCATTGAACATGTATGTTGACATAACAGGTCTCTGCTGTGCTAATGCACAACTAACTGTTAATGTGAGTAGAATTGCTACTAAGGACTTTTTCATTCTTCCTAAAATTACCTAACTAATTCTAAATATCCTTGTACAGGATCCTCTCCGTTGCCCAAATCAATAATGTAGAAGTATGTTCCGGCAGGTAATTGAAGACCTCCGCTACCTACGTTACTTATTCCTTCAAACCTAGTTGAAGTATTATCATAGCCATCAATGTCATAAACTCTCTGGCCAGCTCTATTGAATATTTTCAGGTTGTTGTTAGGGAAATAATCAATACAATCAACCAGAAAGAAATCATTCTTGCCATCACCATTCGCAGAGACTCCATTATAGATTGTCAGAGAAGTTTCGATTGTGAATGAAGCTGAATAACTACATCCATTTTCTGCAGTAAAAGTTACCGTATAATTACCAGGATAGGCGTCGATCAGTCTCGAATCACTTCCAACAACTGCTCCACTTTCATCTCTCCATTCATATTCAGTTGCAAGTTGGAATTCTTCAAAGCTAATTATTGCTGTTCCAGTAAACTGATTTGTTGAGCCATCTTCTGTTCTCAAACAAACTGAGTTGTTAAAGATCACGTCGTAAACTGGATCTATAACTTCATAACCAATATCTACAGAGGTAAATGCTGACTCACAACCAGTTGCAAGGTTGGTTGCACGAACCAAGTAAGTAGTCGTGTCGAGATTAAATACCTCAGAGCCGGTCGCGTATGGAGTAGTCATATCACTAGGATCGAACCATTCGAATAGGTAGTTATTCGTTACTCCATCCACATTAGCTATCGCACTTCCATTTGCAAACTGACAGTTATTACGTCCATTGTTGACAAGAACAAACGGATCGCTAGGTGTTTCCGCATTATTGAAGATGTCAAATATCTGCTCTGATGTACAACCAGTTATGACGTGAGTCAGAAGTAATCGATAAGTTCCCGCATCTAAATGGTCAACGAAGAAATCGGAACCAATTAAAGTATTGGTATTATCGTACCAAGCAATATCAACAGTCGATATATCTGTTACTTCCACGGAAGCATAACCATCTTTTTCGTCGAAACAAACAGTAACATCACTTGTAGTCAATTCAAATTGAGGTCTGCTAGTACCATCTTCAACATTTACTTCAATTGCATTTGATTGACAGAAATTATCTATTTGATCGATAACGAGTACAACATAAGGTCCGTCAGCAATTCCTTCAATCAAAGTGCCTGTATAGTCCGCGTTAGCTGGATTCGGACTAGTGCCTACGGTAGCCAGATCTCCTATAAACCAGTAGTAGCTGTAATCTGTAATTGACCTGCCAGGTGCAGGAGATATCACAGAAACTGCAGCTTTTCCATTTGGAGTAACACAGCTTGTATTTGCTGAAGTTGAAGTTGAAATCGCAATCGGATTTGGAATATTGTCTACCATTTCATACGTCTCAGTAATGGTACATCCAGTAGCTATGTTGGTTACCTCAACGGTATAAAAGCCAGCGGCTATACCAGAGACTTCATTTGTAGAAGCTCCAGCAAGGTTTCCACCGCCAGTATAATCATCTGAGGTGAGAGGGTTGCCAGTACCTGTACCAAAATACCATTCGAAATCGTATGTTGCATTCTCAGGCTGTCCATCGGCAAGCACAAGGAGTCTACCATTTGGATTATTTGGATCACAGTTAGCCTGGAAATCGAAATCATCAAGAGACAATTCAGGCAATAATATATTCTCATTGACCGAAACTTGGAATGGCGGAGTTGTACAATCTAAAGTAATATGAGTCCCAATGATCCAATAGGTACCAGCCTCAGCTACGGTGTAAGCCGCACCCGCAGCTCCTGTGAAAACAGGTGTAGCTCCTCCTGCCGTTGGATCGGTGTCGTAATAGTCAAAATTATAATCTGTTACTAAACCACTACTCACCGCTGTTACTGTAATTGTTCCATTAGCTGGTGTACATGAAGTAGCTCCAGTCACAGTTGCTGAAATTATATCTAAATCAGCTGGAGCGCTGGGAACATCAAGTTCTGCCGTTTGAGAACAGCCGCTTGGCAGATACGTCACCCGAACGGTATATGTTCCTGCATCTAGGCCTGTAATCGTTGAGGTAGTTATGCCCAAAGGAGAACCGACTCCTGATCCAGTGAACCATTCGAAAGTATAATCTGTATTCGAATCATCATTGCCATCAGCTTCTGCAGAAAGCGATCCAGCCGCAGTTCCTGAGACTGAACACGTCGAATCTGCCGCAACTACTGATATAATAACATCTGGTAGAATAATGTTTTCTTCAATATCAAAGAAAATTGGATCTGATTCGCACTGGGAATCTGTCTTTCTTACTATCGCATAATAAGAACCAATACCTAAGTTCTCAATTATAAATTCATTGGGATTCGTACCCGTTACACCGGAAAGTACGTTGCCTGGTGTTGTATAAACTTCAAGATCATAAATGCCATCAATTACCATTTGGGCAGAGTCTATTACTACACCTCCGAATGAAATTTCTTTTACAGCGAAACTACCATTATCGATACAGTAAGTGACATTGTCAACTGAATAATCTGTAATGAACAAGGCTTCATCCTGTGTTGGGATTGTGAAATCTTTTGTGGAAATACAGCCAGTATTTATATTCTCAACTTCAACCGAATACGGTCCTCCAGTTACACCGGATAGAATCACACTGTTTGCCCCACCTATTTCATTTCCGCCAACTGCGCCGATTCCAGTGAACCATTGGACATTGAAATGATCATTTTCATCATAAACATTATCAATAATAACTTCAAGGCCTCCGATTACAATTCCACCACCACAATCTTCATTTGGAGTTACACTTACTAACGATATCTGAGGATTTCTCACAGAGTCCTTAACGTTAATGACCGCTGTAGCTGTAAAACATCCTGACGCTGTGTTTTCTGCAGTTATGTAATAGTCATCTGCAGCTAGATCTGTATATGAAATTGAGGTCGCTGCAGTATTTGTATATGGAGAGCCTGGAAGTTCTCCAACTCCTATTGCACCAGTGTAAATTCTAATCTCAAAATCCGTAAGGTCATTTGTTGATACATCCGTATCATTAATTACGAAACCACCGCTAGGTGTTCCGACACAAATAGTGTCCGGCACCGCTCTAGCTTGGATTGCAGACTCATTCAGTGTTGGAATTACTGGGTTACTTATTACACTGAAAGTTGCAAAGTCTGCACAGTTATCATTCGGAGCGCCACCATCTTTGGTGATGAATACGGTATAGGTACCATTTTCAAGACCATCCATGGAAAGGATGTCACCGTTTATGAGTGCTGTACCGACGTTGGCTTGTCCGGAGTTGGTATTGTCTCCATCCCCATCATCAGCCAGGAAGTTATTATCTCCAGTACCTGGATAAGATCCATTGTCATAAGTACCTCTGTACCATTCGACCACATAGTTAGCGACTACTGTAGCGGCATTAAGTGCTACGCCATTTTCAGAGATGGTAATGGTTAGCGCACCATCTCCATCAAAGTCAGCGTCCACACATTGTGTGTCGGCAGACTTATTGTCCAGGGCGAGTGCAGGGCTAACAGCGTCATCACCTACTTCGAACTGCTTATCGATTGCCACGACCGGACATCCGGTGTTTCGGTTGGTAATGTTTAACACATAGGTATCCGGTTCAAGGTTTGCTATCGTTCTCAACCCTTGTGTTGTACCACTGGCGAACCCAGTGCTTACTCCCGTCCATGTGAAGTCATAGTTATTCGCATCGGTAGACATAGGGTAGAAGGTATTTCCTTCTCTTACCGAGTCAACTCGAATGCGACCGTTGTATCCAGGCCCACAATTGGTGTTGTTTACAATCAGTGTTCCCGCATCCGGGATGCTGATAGAAGGCTGCACGTTATCGATAGTGAAAGTTGCAAAGTCTGCACAGTTATCATTCGGAGCGCCACCATCTTTGGTGATGAATACGGTATAGGTACCATTTTCAAGACCGTCCATGGAAAGGATGTCACCGTTTATGAGTGCTGTACCGACGTTGGCTTGTCCGGAGTTGGTATTGTCTCCATCCCCATCATCAGCCAGGAAGTTATTATCTCCAGTACCTGGATAAGATCCATTGTCATAAGTACCTCTGTACCATTCGACCACATAGTTAGCGACTACTGTAGCGGCATTAAGTGCTACGCCATTTTCAGAGATGGTAATGGTTAGCGCACCATCTCCATCAAAGTCAGCGTCCACACATTGTGTGTCGGCAGACTTATTGTCCAGGGCGAGTGCAGGGCTAACAGCGTCATCACCTACTTCGAACTGCTTATCGATTGCCACGACCGGACATCCGGTGTTTCGGTTGGTAATGTTTAACACATAGGTATCCGGTTCAAGGTTTGCTATCGTTCTCAACCCTTGTGTTGTACCACTGGCGAACCCAGTGCTTACTCCCGTCCATGTGAAGTCATAGTTATTCGCATCGGTAGACATAGGGTAGAAGGTATTTCCTTCTCTTACCGAGTCAACTCGAATGCGACCGTTGTATCCAGGCCCACAATTGGTGTTGTTTACAATCAGTGTTCCCGCATCCGGGATGCTGATAGAAGGCTGCACGTTATCGATAGTGAAAGTTGCAAAGTCTGCACAGTTATCATTCGGAGCGCCACCATCTTTGGTGATGAATACGGTATAGGTACCATTTTCAAGACCGTCCATGGAAAGGATGTCACCGTTTATGAGTGCTGTACCGACGTTGGCTTGTCCGGAGTTGGTATTGTCTCCATCCCCATCATCAGCCAGGAAGTTATTATCTCCAGTACCTGGATAAGATCCATTGTCATAAGTACCTCTGTACCATTCGACCACATAGTTAGCGACTACTGTAGCGGCATTAAGTGCTACGCCATTTTCAGAGATGGTAATGGTTAGCGCACCATCTCCATCAAAGTCAGCGTCCACACATTGTGTGTCGGCAGACTTATTGTCCAGGGCGAGTGCAGGGCTAACAGCGTCATCACCTACTTCGAACTGCTTATCGATTGCCACGACCGGACATCCGGTGTTTCGGTTGGTAATGTTTAACACATAGGTATCCGGTTCAAGGTTTGCTATCGTTCTCAACCCTTGTGTTGTACCACTGGCGAACCCAGTGCTTACTCCCGTCCATGTGAAGTCATAGTTATTCGCATCGGTAGACATAGGGTAGAAGGTATTTCCTTCTCTTACCGAGTCAACTCGAATGCGACCGTTGTATCCAGGCCCACAATTGGTGTTGTTTACAATCAGTGTTCCCGCATCCGGGATGCTGATAGAAGGCTGTACGTTATCGATAGTGAATGTTGCAAAGTCTGCACAGTTATCATTCGGAGCGCCACCATCTTTGGTGATGAATACGGTATAGGTACCATTTTCAAGACCGTCCATGGAAAGGATGTCACCGTTTATGAGTGCTGTACCGACGTTGGCTTGTCCGGAGTTGGTATTGTCTCCATCCCCATCATCAGCCAGGAAGTTATTATCTCCAGTACCTGGATAAGATCCATTGTCATAAGTACCTCTGTACCATTCGACCACATAGTCAGCGACTACTGTAGCGGCATTAAGTGCTACGCCATTTTCAGAGATGGTAATGGTTAGCGCACCATCGCCATCAAAGTCAGCGTCCACACATTGTGTGTCGGCAGACTTAGTGTCCAGGGCGAGTGCAGGGCTAACAGCGTCATCACCTACTTCGAACTGCTTATCGATTGCCACGACCGGACATCCGGTGTTCCGGTTGGTAATGTTTAACACATAGGTATCCGGTTCAAGGTTTGCTATCGTTCTCAACCCTTGTGTTGTACCACTGGCGAACCCAGTGCTTACTCCCGTCCATGTGAAGTCATAGTTATTCGCATCGGTAGACATAGGGTAGAAGGTATTTCCTTCTCTTACCGAGTCAACTCGAATGCGACCGTTGTATCCAGGCCCACAATTGGTGTTGTTCACAATCAGTGTTCCCGCATCCGGGATGCTGATAGAAGGCTGTACGTTATCGATAGTGAATGTTGCAAAGTCTGCACAGTTATCATTCGGAGCGCCACCATCTTTGGTGATGAATACGGTATAGGTACCATTTTCAAGACCGTCCATGGAAAGGATGTCACCGTTTATGAGTGCTGTACCGACGTTGGCTTGTCCGGAGTTGGTATTGTCTCCATCACCATCATCAGCCAGGAAGTTATTATCTCCAGTACCTGGGTAAGATCCATTGTCATAAGTACCTCTGTACCATTCGACCACATAGTCAGCGACTACTGTAGCGGCATTAAGTGCTACGCCATTTTCAGAGATGGTAATGGTTAGCGCACCATCGCCATCAAAGTCAGCGTCCACACATTGTGTGTCGGCAGACTTAGTGTCCAGGGCGAGTGCAGGGCTAACAGCGTCATCACCTACTTCGAACTGCTTATCGATTGCCACGACCGGACATCCGGTGTTCCGGTTGGTAATGTTTAACACATAGGTATCCGGTTCAAGGTTTGCTATCGTTCTCAACCCTTGTGTTGTACCACTGGCGAACCCAGTGCTTACTCCCGTCCATGTGAAGTCATAGTTATTCGCATCGGTAGACATAGGGTAGAAGGTATTTCCTTCTCTTACCGAGTCAACTCGAATGCGACCGTTGTATCCAGGCCCACAATTGGTGTTGTTCACAATCAGTGTTCCCGCATCCGGGATGCTGATAGAAGGCTGTACGTTATCGATAGTGAATGTTGCAAAGTCTGCACAGTTATCATTCGGAGCGCCACCATCTTTGGTGATGAATACGGTATAGGTACCATTTTCAAGACCGTCCATGGAAAGGATGTCACCGTTTATGAGTGCTGTACCGACGTTGGCTTGTCCGGAGTTGGTATTGTCTCCATCCCCATCATCAGCCAGGAAGTTATTATCTCCAGTACCTGGATAAGATCCATTGTCATAAGTACCTCTGTACCATTCGACCACATAGTCAGCGACTACTGTAGCGGCATTAAGTGCTACGCCATTTTCAGAGATGGTAATGGTTAGCGCACCATCGCCATCAAAGTCAGCGTCCACACATTGTGTGTCGGCAGACTTAGTGTCCAGGGCGAGTGCAGGGCTAACAGCGTCATCACCTACTTCGAACTGCTTATCGATTGCCACGACCGGACATCCGGTGTTCCGGTTGGTAATGTTTAACACATAGGTATCCGGTTCAAGGTTTGCTATCGTTCTCAACCCTTGTGTTGTACCACTGGCGAACCCAGTGCTTACTCCCGTCCATGTGAAGTCATAGTTATTCGCATCGGTAGACATAGGGTAGAAGGTATTTCCTTCTCTTACCGAGTCAACTCGAATGCGACCGTTGTATCCAGGCCCACAATTGGTGTTGTTCACAATCAGTGTTCCCGCATCCGGGATGCTGATAGAAGGCTGTACGTTATCGATAGTGAATGTTGCAAAGTCTGCACAGTTATCATTCGGAGCGCCACCATCTTTGGTGATGAATACGGTATAGGTACCATTTTCAAGACCGTCCATGGAAAGGATGTCACCGTTTATGAGTGCTGTACCGACGTTGGCTTGTCCGGAGTTGGTATTGTCTCCATCCCCATCATCAGCCAGGAAGTTATTATCTCCAGTACCTGGATAAGATCCATTGTCATAAGTACCTCTGTACCATTCGACCACATAGTTAGCGACTACTGTAGCGGCATTAAGTGCTACGCCATTTTCAGAGATGGTAATGGTTAGCGCACCATCTCCATCAAAGTCAGCGTCCACACATTGTGTGTCGGCAGACTTATTGTCCAGGGCGAGTGCAGGGCTAACAGCGTCATCACCTACTTCGAACTGCTTATCGATTGCCACGACCGGACATCCGGTGTTTCGGTTGGTAATGTTTAACACATAGGTATCCGGTTCAAGGTTTGCTATCGTTCTCAACCCTTGTGTTGTACCACTGGCGAACCCAGTGCTTACTCCCGTCCATGTGAAGTCATAGTTATTCGCATCGGTAGACATAGGGTAGAAGGTATTTCCTTCTCTTACCGAGTCAACTCGAATGCGACCGTTGTATCCAGGCCCACAATTGGTGTTGTTTACAATCAGTGTTCCCGCATCCGGGATGCTGATAGAAGGCTGCACGTTATCGATAGTGAAAGTTGCAAAGTCTGCACAGTTATCATTCGGAGCGCCACCATCTTTGGTGATGAATACGGTATAGGTACCATTTTCAAGACCGTCCATGGAAAGGATGTCACCGTTTATGAGTGCTGTACCGACGTTGGCTTGTCCGGAGTTGGTATTGTCTCCATCCCCATCATCAGCCAGGAAGTTATTATCTCCAGTACCTGGATAAGATCCATTGTCATAAGTACCTCTGTACCATTCGACCACATAGTTAGCGACTACTGTAGCGGCATTAAGTGCTACGCCATTTTCAGAGATGGTAATGGTTAGCGCACCATCTCCATCAAAGTCAGCGTCCACACATTGTGTGTCGGCAGACTTATTGTCCAGGGCGAGTGCAGGGTTCACGGAATCATCAGTAATTTCAAAATCATAAGAGGTCGTGCACCCAGTAATAAGGCTTACGATATCAATGCGATACAATCCTGCTGTTAAGTTATCAGCGGATGTTTCACTGATATTAGGAGCAATCACGGACGAAGTGGTAAGGTTATTCCAAGTTAAATCAAAAGCAGCTTGAATCTCAGCTTCTGTATCGGAAGCAGGATCAACGACACCATTTTGAAGGATCCTTTCAAGAGTGAAAGCACCAAACTCTAAACAGTTAATGATATTTACATGAGTTGTATCATCAGAGGTATTACCAATGGAGTATATGATCGGGCTATCAAATATTTCTACATCTAATGTGTCTGTACAAGCTCCTGCATTGTTTTCAATAACCACTCGGTATTTTCCTTCACCAAGACCAGTAACAGTGTTGGTTGTAACACCATTTTCAGTTTCGTTTGCAACATTAAATCCTACACCAGATCCCGCACCAGACAAGAGAGGATCATATGTTCCATTATCATCCAAATCTTCATACCAGGTGAAGTCGGCTGCATCCGCAAGGATAGGATGTGTTGCATCTACTGTAATAAAACCATTATAAGTAAGTCCACCGCTAACATCACAAACAGTATTATCTGAAGAGGTGTTAAGTGCTACCGACGGTTCCTGAGCTTCTGGAATTATAACGGATCTAACATTGGTAATACATCTATCTATATCATCTACTTCAATAGCTACAGTGTAAGTGCCTGGAGCAAGACCTCCTGGTACGCTAACATTGTCTACAATAATCGTTTCTGTCTGACCAGCAGCAGTATTGGTGTTTGTAAATGTTCCTTGAAGGATAATTGGTCCATAGGAACTTAGATTGGGACTATATGGAGCAGCTGGAGGAACATCAGCATCAGGAGCTATTGCTTGATCACCTTGAAAGACGAAATAGTTAAATTCACTCGGGGCATCTCCGTCTACAGGATCAATAAATATTTCAAAGCTATTGAGTGTAGGGTCACAGAACGATGGATCTGTTACATTTTGGATAGTTATTTCTGGAGCTTCTGAGTTTGTAAGCTCAGTATTGAATAGGTCTTTACATCCGTTGGCATATTCTATTACTCCTGAATATACAATTGCTGGAAGATTCTCAACTCTACTATTAATTATGTTAAAACCACCAAAAGGTTGATCAGAAAATACTGGATTATTGACCACATTGGCTACTAAATTGGCTGTGTTTGAGGTGTCTGTACCAACATACCATGTAATGGTAATATCACCAGTTAGTCCGGAAGACGCTGACACTGCATTCAGGAAATCTAAAATTCCATCATTATCGAAACACGCGGTTAATGGATCTTTAAAAATATTATCAATATCATATGTAAGGAATTCTCCATCATAACCCACTGTTTCCGCCGCAGAGACAACTAAACAGGATGTATTGTTGTCGGTGGCTCGGATAGTGTAATCTCCTTCAGATAATCCCGTAAATACCGCAGTAGCCTCATCGTTAGGACCACTTACTGTAGTCTGATTTATGGTTTGAAGTGGCGTTCCAATTAAACTTGTACCTTCAAATAACTCGAATGTATATCCACCGGCTCCATTTTCAGTATTCGTACTACCATTATCATTTACTGTAATGGTTAGACTACCATTACCAGGTTCGCATTGATCACTATCGTCAACCACAACTGCCCCGTTAATTATAGGATCCACTTGTTGATTAAGAATAGTCTCTTCAGCCGTGTAATAGCATGTTGATACTCCATCAGTTACTTTGACAGTGTAGGTTCCGGCAGGTAAACCTCTCACCTGACTTCCATTAGTACCGAATACGATAGCTGTTGCAAATTGAAGAGTTACTTCATCCGATGGATTGGTACTATTGCCTCTAAACCACTCGAATGTATACCCGACGACTGTCCCAACACCATCTGCATCTGCAGAAAGTTCACCATTAGGATCATTTAGATTGCAGGAAGTTTGATTATGAATTACAGTCACGGATGGAGTAAACGTAACTGGCTCCAGCGCCACATTAACTGTGGCGGCAGTAGTTCTACAGCCAGTGTCGGTATCTACAGCTACGATGGTGTAATCACCTTCATTAAGCCCTGAGACAGTAGCGACAGAACCTGTGTACCCAAGAGCGACGTTAACCGCAGCGCCTGGATCGGTGATTGTTTTTTGATCATAGATATTATCTGTGCCAGCGATATCAAGTAAGCTATCTGGATCAACGACAGATCCGCCATAGTATACTTCGAAGATATAGTTACCACTACCAACGATGTTGGTGGTATCAATGAGGATGGCACCATTCGGGAAGTCGGCTGCTCCAAGACAAGAAGTAAGAGGAGTGGCCGTCACGTCCACTGCCGCGGTATTGGTATAGGTTACAGCGACAGGATCATCGATGATTGTTACCTGTATGGTTGTATCACACTGATTTCCAGCGGTATTTTGGATGAGTGCAGTATAAGTACCACCTGGCAATTCAGTATATCTTGTTTGGTCACCGGCATCTACGGTATAAGCTTGTCCACCGCCCGTACCTGATCCATCAAACCAAGTGACAGTATAGTCACCGATAGAACCAGAAACGATATCCACTTTAGCGACTCCATTGAATGTGCCGGTGATGGTTTCATCACAGACTGTGTTGTTGATAGATCCTGCACCAATAGCAGCACCCTCAAAGTCAGGAACAGTAGGGTCCAGCGCCACATTAACTGTGGCGGCAGTAGTTCTACAGCCAGTGTCGGTATCTACAGCTACGATGGTGTAATCACCTTCATTAAGCCCTGAGACAGTAGCGACAGAACCTGTGTACCCAAGAGCGACGTTAACCGCAGCGCCTGGATCGGTGATTGTTTTTTGATCATAGATATTATCTGTGCCAGCGATATCAAGTAAGCTATCTGGATCAACGACAGATCCGCCATAGTATACTTCGAAGATATAGTTACCACTACCAACGATGTTGGTGGTATCAATGAGGATGGCACCATTCGGGAAGTCGGCTGCTCCAAGACAAGAAGTAAGAGGAGTGGCCGTCACGTCCACTGCCGCGGTATTGGTATAGGTTACAGCGACAGGATCATCGATGATTGTTACCTGTATGGTTGTATCACACTGATTTCCAGCGGTATTTTGGATGAGTGCAGTATAAGTACCACCTGGCAATTCAGTATATCTTGTTTGGTCACCGGCATCTACGGTATAAGCTTGTCCACCGCCCGTACCTGATCCATCAAACCAAGTGACAGTATAGTCACCGATAGAACCAGAAACGATATCCACTTTAGCGACTCCATTGAATGTGCCGGTGATGGTTTCATCACAGACTGTGTTGTTGATAGATCCTGCACCAATAGCAGCACCCTCAAAGTCAGGAACAGTAGGGTCCAGCGCCACATTAACTGTGGCGGCAGTAGTTCTACAGCCAGTGTCGGTATCTACAGCTACGATGGTGTAATCACCTTCATTAAGCCCTGAGACAGTAGCGACAGAACCTGTGTACCCAAGAGCGACGTTAACCGCAGCGCCTGGATCGGTGATTGTTTTTTGATCATAGATATTATCTGTGCCAGCGATATCAAGTAAGCTATCTGGATCAACGACAGATCCGCCATAGTATACTTCGAAGATATAGTTACCACTACCAACGATGTTGGTGGTATCAATGAGGATGGCACCATTCGGGAAGTCGGCTGCTCCAAGACAAGAAGTAAGAGGAGTGGCCGTCACGTCCACTGCCGCGGTATTGGTATAGGTTACAGCGACAGGATCATCGATGATTGTTACCTGTATGGTTGTATCACACTGATTTCCAGCGGTATTTTGGATGAGTGCAGTATAAGTACCACCTGGCAATTCAGTATATCTTGTTTGGTCACCGGCATCTACGGTATAAGCTTGTCCACCGCCCGTACCTGATCCATCAAACCAAGTGACAGTATAGTCACCGATAGAACCAGAAACGATATCCACTTTAGCGACTCCATTGAATGTGCCGGTGATGGTTTCATCACAGACTGTGTTGTTGATAGATCCTGCACCAATAGCAGCACCCTCAAAGTCAGGAACAGTAGGGTCCAGCGCCACATTAACTGTGGCGGCAGTAGTTCTACAGCCAGTGTCGGTATCTACAGCTACGATGGTGTAATCACCTTCATTAAGCCCTGAGACAGTAGCGACAGAACCTGTGTACCCAAGAGCGACGTTAACCGCAGCGCCTGGATCGGTGATTGTTTTTTGATCATAGATATTATCTGTGCCAGCGATATCAAGTAAGCTATCTGGATCAACGACAGATCCGCCATAGTATACTTCGAAGATATAGTTACCACTACCAACGATGTTGGTGGTATCAATGAGGATGGCACCATTCGGGAAGTCGGCTGCTCCAAGACAAGAAGTAAGAGGAGTGGCCGTCACGTCCACTGCCGCGGTATTGGTATAGGTTACAGCGACAGGATCATCGATGATTGTTACCTGTATGGTTGTATCACACTGATTTCCAGCGGTATTTTGGATGAGTGCAGTATAAGTACCACCTGGCAATTCAGTATATCTTGTTTGGTCACCGGCATCTACGGTATAAGCTTGTCCACCGCCCGTACCTGATCCATCAAACCAAGTGACAGTATAGTCACCGATAGAACCAGAAACGATATCCACTTTAGCGACTCCATTGAATGTGCCGGTGATGGTTTCATCACAGACTGTGTTGTTGATAGATCCTGCACCAATAGCAGCACCCTCAAAGTCAGGAACAGTAGGGTCCAGCGCCACATTAACTGTGGCGGCAGTAGTTCTACAGCCAGTGTCGGTATCTACAGCTACGATGGTGTAATCACCTTCATTAAGCCCTGAGACAGTAGCGACAGAACCTGTGTACCCAAGAGCGACGTTAACCGCAGCGCCTGGATCGGTGATTGTTTTTTGATCATAGATATTATCTGTGCCAGCGATATCAAGTAAGCTATCTGGATCAACGACAGATCCGCCATAGTATACTTCGAAGATATAGTTACCACTACCAACGATGTTGGTGGTATCAATGAGGATGGCACCATTCGGGAAGTCGGCTGCTCCAAGACAAGAAGTAAGAGGAGTGGCCGTCACGTCCACTGCCGCGGTATTGGTATAGGTTACAGCGACAGGATCATCGATGATTGTTACCTGTATGGTTGTATCACACTGATTTCCAGCGGTATTTTGGATGAGTGCAGTATAAGTACCACCTGGCAATTCAGTATATCTTGTTTGGTCACCGGCATCTACGGTATAAGCTTGTCCACCGCCCGTACCTGATCCATCAAACCAAGTGACAGTATAGTCACCGATAGAACCAGAAACGATATCCACTTTAGCGACTCCATTGAATGTGCCGGTGATGGTTTCATCACAGACTGTGTTGTTGATAGATCCTGCACCAATAGCAGCACCCTCAAAGTCAGGAACAGTAGGGTCCAGCGCCACATTAACTGTGGCGGCAGTAGTTCTACAGCCAGTGTCGGTATCTACAGCTACGATGGTGTAATCACCTTCATTAAGCCCTGAGACAGTAGCGACAGAACCTGTGTACCCAAGAGCGACGTTAACCGCAGCGCCTGGATCGGTGATTGTTTTTTGATCATAGATATTATCTGTGCCAGCGATATCAAGTAAGCTATCTGGATCAACGACAGATCCGCCATAGTATACTTCGAAGATATAGTTACCACTACCAACGATGTTGGTGGTATCAATGAGGATGGCACCATTCGGGAAGTCGGCTGCTCCAAGACAAGAAGTAAGAGGAGTGGCCGTCACGTCCACTGCCGCGGTATTGGTATAGGTTACAGCGACAGGATCATCGATGATTGTTACCTGTATGGTTGTATCACACTGATTTCCAGCGGTATTTTGGATGAGTGCAGTATAAGTACCACCTGGCAATTCAGTATATCTTGTTTGGTCACCGGCATCTACGGTATAAGCTTGTCCACCGCCCGTACCTGATCCATCAAACCAAGTGACAGTATAGTCACCGATAGAACCAGAAACGATATCCACTTTAGCGACTCCATTGAATGTGCCGGTGATGGTTTCATCACAGACTGTGTTGTTGATAGATCCTGCACCAATAGCAGCACCCTCAAAGTCAGGAACAGTAGGGTCCAGCGCCACATTAACTGTGGCGGCAGTAGTTCTACAGCCAGTGTCGGTATCTACAGCTACGATGGTGTAATCACCTTCATTAAGCCCTGAGACAGTAGCGACAGAACCTGTGTACCCAAGAGCGACGTTAACCGCAGCGCCTGGATCGGTGATTGTTTTTTGATCATAGATATTATCTGTGCCAGCGATATCAAGTAAGCTATCTGGATCAACGACAGATCCGCCATAGTATACTTCGAAGATATAGTTACCACTACCAACGATGTTGGTGGTATCAATGAGGATGGCACCATTCGGGAAGTCGGCTGCTCCAAGACAAGAAGTAAGAGGAGTGGCCGTCACGTCCACTGCCGCGGTATTGGTATAGGTTACAGCGACAGGATCATCGATGATTGTTACCTGTATGGTTGTATCACACTGATTTCCAGCGGTATTTTGGATGAGTGCAGTATAAGTACCACCTGGCAATTCAGTATATCTTGTTTGGTCACCGGCATCTACGGTATAAGCTTGTCCACCGCCCGTACCTGATCCATCAAACCAAGTGACAGTATAGTCACCGATAGAACCAGAAACGATATCCACTTTAGCGACTCCATTGAATGTGCCGGTGATGGTTTCATCACAGACTGTGTTGTTGATAGATCCTGCACCAATAGCAGCACCCTCAAAGTCAGGAACAGTAGGGTCGTGAGCGACGACAACAGAAAGTGTATCTGAATAGCAGCTATTTGTAGATGAAATAGCTACTACTTTATAAGTGTCATTAGTTAAACCTATTACATCAGCAGTAGATGATCCGATGATTGGGGCTCCATCAGTGACTTGAGTGCCATTTGAGTAGAAATATTCGTAAGTATATGTGTCTGCTGGTGAAGCTGAAACATGAATCTCACCATCTGCAGAGGCTGCATCGCAGCCCGTGTTATCTTGTGAGCTTATTAGTGAGGCAGTAATATTAGGTTCGGCAACCGTGAGAACATGATTTTCACTTACATCACAACCTAATGTATTATGTGTGGCGGTTACTGAATAGTTATTCAAATCTCCGCTCAAACCAGAAATTGTGCTATTATTCGTTCCAGAGAATGTAACATTAGAATTATTACCTAGATTATCATTGGTAGCTATTGGGCCAACTCCATTATATGACCATACAAACGAATAATTTGTAACACATTCTGCACAAGATGGAAGATCAGGATCGGAAGTGACATAGGCTCTAAGTGTTCCATTTCCTACACCACATGAAGTATCTGGGTCTTCTTCAACAATAATGACATCCGGTGTAAATGGATCGTCATATACATCTATCGTTAATTCTGCTGTAGGGCATCCAGTCACAGCATCAACTGCAACTACAGTATATGGTCTTCCAGCGGGATCACCATCAATGCCATTAAGGAAGTTTTCGCCTAATACACTGTTTACCAAAACAGGGTCGCCTGAATCGTCCCCATCATACCAGGTGAATAAATAATTTGCAATATTTCCTCCTTGTATTCCCACTGTGATAAATCCGTTTGGAGCACCACATGAAGTATTATCAACAACATTCGGAGTATCGAAGAGAGGTGTAGTAGTAGTTGAGTTGACTACTTCATCTACAAAGCTTGAACAGCCGCTATCATCGTTAGTCACCCGAATTCTGTAAGTCCCTCCAGGCAAGTCATCGAAAGTATGTCCAACCGATCCATCAGGAATATTAATGGTTCCGATTTGCGTAACGAAACTGGCCCCATCAAAAATCTCATAAGTATACGAGGTAGGTTCAGCAGTTCCGCTTTGACTGGTCACAAAGATTGTTCCATCTCCATCGACACAATAGGTATTGTCTGTTGGAGTTGTTGCTACTATCGGATTATCTGGTGCAGAAGCAATTGAAAGATTTAGCGGATCAGTATCACAACCTGTGTCTAAATCGGTTACTACCATGGTGTAAAAGCCATCTGAAAGTCCGGTAAATATTCCGCTTGTATTTACTGTCGGAGTCCCAGTTGTGGTATAGCCTGTATAAAGTGAATAAGAATAGTTAGCTCCGATTGGATCAACTTTATCAGTCATATCAATCTGACCATTCGGATTTCCAAGATCGCAACTGGTATTATTAATTACGTCTGCGAGTGGACAGTCATAGTCTGCTGCTTGGAAGGTGATACTACCAGCAGCTGCTCCCGTTTTTTCAATCACACCATCATTTCCGTTTCCACTTTGATCAAAGATTGGATCACCGTCGTCTGTTAGTGTTTCAGTATTTACATCATAATAAACCACAGGTCCAGCAGCTGCGGCAGCCGGGTCGCAGACAGCTGCGATGATATCATCAGCTGAAACAGCGTAATCATAAATTCTGAACTCATCTAAATTTCCTTCGAACTTATTAACGCCAAGATTACTATCTCTACCGAAGTACATTGGGGTACCTCCATCGTCAAGTCCTCCAGACCCAGTGTGGGTAACCTCACCTGCTAAAACGCCATCTATAAACAGCCTTAAGAGATCGGTCGATTCATCCCAAGTCACAGCCACATTTGTCCATCCTACGGCATTGAAATTGGAGAAAACGGATGCATCTCCGCCTGAATTAGTAGTTATAGTAGCAGATATTCCTTGTGTTGCATCAGCCCATATTCCTAATACGGATTGTGCATTATCTCCACCGGAGAACAGCGAATGATTACTAGCATAGTTATTAGCCGACAACTCAACCCAAAATGAAATTGTCATAGCTGTTTCAAACGCTAATAACTGCGGGATTTCGATATATGCTTTATCCAAAATTTGCAGAGCATTCCCCGAATTGATAGGGGTTATGAAATTGTATGTTGGCTCTACGATATTATCAAGGACATCAACAGTAACTGTATCCGTACAGGAGGTTCCAGCATCTTCAACTACCACGGTATAGGTACCTCCAGTTAGATTGACTAACTCATGATCTCCAGCACCGAATGCAGATCCCGCAAGCGCAGCAGGCATTTCATTTGCAGGCAAAGTGTTGTTTCCTAAATACCAAGTGAAGTTATATCCAGCTGTAGTACCTGCACCATCACCATCGGCAATTGCAGAACCGTTACCAACTGCGTCGCAACTTGTATTTGTATTTGTAGCTGTAGCAACTGGGGTAGGGGCATTGGCATCATCTGTCATTACTACAGTTACAGGATCTGAAGGACAACTTGAACTTACCGAAGTAGCTCTAACTGTGTAAGAACCAGGATCTGAAACATTATATATTGCCCATGGATGGTCAACTGCTGGTTTAACACCGTTTCCATCAAACCATTCAAATGTGAAATTAACAGTGTCTCCATCTACACTTGCAAATAATTCACCGGTTCCTCCACATGTTGCGATTGGAGTTATTGTAACAATTGGATCATTAACTGCTTCTGTATTGGTTGTAACCTCAACTAATGCTGTGTTTGTACATCTTGTCTGAAGATCAATAACATCCACCGCAAATTCTTTGGCGAGTAAACTCGAAATAACATTTCCAGTAGCAAAGTAGGTATTGGTAATGTCATCATTATCTCTCCAGTTAAATTCATACCCATCTGCCACAAGTAGTGTGTCTAATGGAATGTTGTCGGTATCATTGGCAGGAAATGTGCCTTGTTGGGTTTGCGTATAAACAAATGCTCCTACGGAACCATCAGGAATATCACACTTGGTCAGTGGACTTATTTCATACGCCCAAACATGAACCGTTGGAGTAACTCTTTGAATTTCTATAGCAACTGTATCTGAGTAACACAGCGTGTTTTCAAAATATCCTATGACGTTATAGTTTCCATCAGGCATTTGAGCGAATGTGCTTGATGAACTTAGGGTATCACTAAAGTCAGTATCAGAAGCTTCAAACCAAAAGAAGTTGAACCCGTCAGGCTCAGTAAATTCTCCTAAAATATCTGGTCCTGTGCCGCTAACAGATATATTATCAATGTAGTGATATTCTGAAGAAGAGGTATTGTGAATTTCAGCTGTAATTATCAAAAGTGAATCCTCACCGTCAGGATTCAAGTTGGCCAAGAAAGCTTGGGCATAAGTGAAGTCTCCAACTTGAAACCCTCCAATGAACTGACCAGAGCTAGATACTGCGTTTGAGTTGTCTCTGATTTCGTAAGTAACCCTAACAAAATCTCTCCATTCTCCTGACGCTTCCTGATTTCCATTTTCAAAAATATCCAAGGTGACACTCACGTCTGTGTGATCTGAAATATCGATATCCTCTGATGTCCAGGTAACAATACCTGCATCGAACGATGTTCCGGTATTACGTCCATTGAACATTTTGGAACCATTATAGTCTGTTACTCCATAGAAACTCGGACCTTCAGTTCCTGGATCTGAGGACCAAGCGGTATCGTCCGTGTCAGACTTGTCACCATTTGATCTGTCTTCAAAATTCTCTATCCAAAAGGTTTCATTACCGCCTGGTGTAGGACCGAAGTAATAAGCTCTTGCTTGACCATTGTCAGGTACTTGTACGGTATTTCCCAGTCCGTCCACATAGCTGTCAACACACTTTCTGTTATCAAATATTTTCTCAACGCTCAGGTCAAACGATTGGAATCCAACCAATGTGCTTGATATGTTATTTCCCGTTTCACATTCTGGAATACCTGCGGTAGGAAGTGGGATAGTAAGAGGGGGCGTTCCACCATTATCATTGATAACAACAAAGAGTTCAAAATCGCCTCCAATACCAGTGAAGGTTTGAGTAATAGTCAAAGTCTCACCGACTTCAAAATTCACTAATGATGCAATTTCCGTATCTAAAAGAACTCCATCTGATGTAGTGGGATCTCCTGCGTAATATGATACTGGTAAGCTTCCTGATATATCAATATCTCCTTGATTTCGAATTTCGTACTCAACTGTAATTTGAGCATCTGGACAGGCAGCATCAGTTGCCGATAAGATTCCTACAAATTCAATGTCTGGAGAAGCAAATTCTACGCAACCTTCCTCGTTAAGAATAGGAGCCTGATTCAGGAAAGTATTTAAAGGTCTGTTATCAAATGGAATTGTTGTGCCATCAGAATATTCGCAGCTACCAGCTGTTGAAAAAATAACGGAATGGTCTTGTACCTCGACAGGTATAGTTAAGTCATCGTTGATGTTTACATTGTAATATCCATGCTGATTCCATACGCCTCTGGCTGGCATCCATGCTTCACCATCTGACTCATAAACTCTTATTTGCGAGAACTGTGTGTTACTATACGGACTGAATGGAGTGGAATTATTCGTATAACATGATACACATATTTCACTACTACCATCACCATCAACATCAGCAATTACAGGATATTCTTCCTGAGTTCTTGATATACAGGCAATTTCTCTTCTCTCGCTTGTCGTATTATCACCATTTCCAACACCGTCAACAATGAGTAGTGACTCTTCACTTCTGTAAACAACCTCTACAGCTCCATCTCCGTCAAAATCAAATAATGAACAGCCTGTAAAGCCAGAAGATCCCTCTTTAATGGGGTGAATCCAGTGTACATTAAAATTTTCATCTAAGGAGTATAGCTTCTGGTCCATGACAAAGTTGGCATTAAGCTGACCATCTCCATCTACATCACCAATATTGACTCTACCTGGACCTCTTACAAAGTCATTCGTTGGATCGTGATAGGTTATTACATTTTGATTTGCAATGTCCCAAAAGAAGATGGTTGTTTCACCGTTATACTTTTCGCTTGAAGTACCGAGAGCACCAGTTATGATTACATCTATGTTCCCATCCAGATTGTAGTCAGCGGCTGATACTGTTGACCATTGGTCATCCCAGCTGGGATAATATTTTGGATAGTAATTAAGGTTAGGATCAATATCATCATGGATATCATCATCCATATCTTCTACCAAGGTTCTAGTACCAGTAGCCTCATTAATAGCCCAGACTTCATTTCCGGAAACGAGTTCTAGACCAGCACAGTCAGCACAAGCTGCATCAGGTAGGACATCTATAGCAATAGAGCCATGTGTATAATCTTGCTCCCAGTTTCCGTCTCCGGCAATTATAACAGTTCCGGTAAGGGCATCCATTATTTCGTTTCTGTAGTAGATTTCGACATCACCATCTTCATCAAAGTCAGCTACACCGGGTAAGCCAATTGGTTGGTTGACGGAAGCTCTTTCTCGCCAGATTTGAGTAAGTGTGCCGGTAGTAATATCTACATTGTACATTGCCAGATCATCACCCTTATTTTGGGATACTATAATGTCTCCAATCTCATCGCTATCAATTCGGGCTATTATCGGTGCATTCTCTGGTGTAAATCCTATATCTGCAGAAGCGATTGTCTCGCCAGTCGCTCCATTCAAAACATACAGGTCAAGCGAACCATAATTGTTAATTGATATAACTTCAGGAATTCCGTTTGCATCCAAATCACCGATAGCAGGTGTGACATGACTTGTGGCAGTTTCATCTTCAGATGCCCACTGCTCTCTTATTGCAAAAGTTGTTACGTCAATGTCGTCCGCACATATGACAGTGTTTCCAAAGAAAAAATCCTCGCAAGCAGTATTATCGGAACATTCACTATCGTAGCAGTCAATGAGACCATCACCATCATCATCAACACCATTGTCGCAAGTTTCCTGGGCGGAAATAATGGTGGATGTGATCGTAAAAAGTATAAAGAGAAATGACTTCCAATAGCTTTTCATGGTATTAGTTGAAATGGATACTGACATAGATACACTTTGTAGGCGTAATGTAACCCTCTAGCAATCTAGATAAACCCCTTGAAAATCAAAAGGTATAGTGGGTCATGGTAAAGTTACACCTATAATCAAAAGCAGAACTATATCAATATATAATATAATTATTTTAAGTGTAATTTTAGATAAACAATCACTTTCATGGGTTAAAATAGAAACATATTAGGATTAGCGAGCCAGAAGGATGCTACCTGACTTACTCATCTGATCATCCGGACACTTAAAGACAAAATAGTAGATTCCTTCCGGAACAGGAGAGCCATTAGAGTTGCCGTCCCAAACGCAATTATTATCGAATGGTGCATCAGCCACTTTAATGTTTCGGCCTTTTGAATCAAAAATGTAAACCTTACATCCGGCAACTGGATCGTTAGCGGGATCAGCAATATTGGTGGGAAGAGTATTGAGGATTTCCCAGCAATCATTCATCAAATCACCGTTAGGAGAGAAGGTGCGCTTTGGTCGTATATTGTCAAGGACAATTTCGACTTGCGTGGAAACGTTGCATCCACTTGCATCCACTCCTAGTAAGGTAATTATTGTTGATGGTTGGTTAGGGTTTACTGTAACTGTCTGAGCGGTTGAGTCACTCATAATGTCATTGGGTCTCCATCTTACTGTAGAAATATCAAGATTTAGTGCATTAAGGTTTACGAAATTTTCCTCCTCGAGTGTGATAATATCGGGTGTGCTAAAATCACTTAACTCAATATCGACGTTGGATGGGAAATTGCGTACCAAAATACTATCCCTAACTATACAATTAACCCCGGTTACGACATCAGCTATAGCGTATACTGAATCGATTCCAATTGGAATACTTAAGTTAATGTTATCTGAGGTCGACACATTGGAACTGATTATGGTATCATTCGAGGCTTCTGCGTTTCTTAAAGACCAGCTATAACTGCTTATTCCACTACCTGTAACTCCGATACTTATCACATCTGCCTGACATTTTTGAACACCATCTGCCTCATTAAAAGTTAAGGATGTAGGAGGGTCTGATGCAGTAACAGCGATCTGAGTAGTACCGACACAAATATCTGTTCCTAATGGTCCAGCATAAACTTCTGATGGATCATAGTTTGTATTCAGAATAACGTTATAATTTCCAGCGGTCGTGAAAGTAAAATCAAGGTCCTGAGTTGTGGCTGTATGAATAACGGCATTCCCATTATCTACATCTTCAACGACCCATTCATACTCCAAAGTAAAGCTACCCTGACCAGTAGAGGCCGAGGTGAATGACGTAAGAAAATCAACACAGGTTTCCGTTGGGCCATCGGCTACAGAATTGGGTAATGCAATAGAATTTATCGTATATGTTGCGGTTTCCGTTAGACAAGTATTTACATCCGTGACTTCTACTGTGTAATCGCCACCTTGATTTGTTGAGATCGAAGCTTGATCGCTCCCTGTCCCAAAATCCGTTCCGTTTAGTTGCCACTCATAAGTAAAGTCACTTGTAAAGTCCGGCACCTCTAAAGACACATTTGTCCCTGCACAAAAATTGTCCAGATTGTTGTTGATGATTTCAAGTAGGGGAGGTTGACTCACTTCAACATCGATTGAAACTTCACTACTCGAACAGCTGCCAGAATTTTGAACACGAAGTGTATAGGTGCCTGCGTCTGAAGTCGAAATTGAGTTTAGTACGACTGTGGCAGATGTTTGAGTGGATCCATCAGGCAGTGTCCAAAAATAATTTTCAAATGTTGTGGTTGTACTTAGTGTTACATCATCACCTGCACACTGAACTCCTCCGAGAGGTGTGATGGCAGGTGAGGCTGTCACCGAACCCGCGATCGTATATACTTCTGTATCAGTTTGAGCGGCGCAAGTTCCATCCTGATTGATTGTCACTTGTATTGTGGTGGTAGCATTGGTTGATAGCTGGAACGTGGCTGAATTTGTAGTGCCAGTAGAGAAACTAGCTCCGCCAATTAGGTTTGTGTTACCAGTGACCGTCCAGTCATACGTTGCTCCTGGTGAGGCTGTTGCTGTAAGTGTAAATGTTTCTGGGTTGGAACAAAACACACCGCCGCCACCTGGCGTGGGTGAGAGTTGTGGAACCACACAGTTTCGATTTAGGATTATCGCTAGATTCCCAACCTCTGAAGTTTGAACACTTTGGGTGTAGGCTAGGTCTGGTTTGGCATCTCCATTGAGATCTCCACTAGCTATAAATAAAGTTGTACTGTTTGTGGAAAGTACTTGTTCATTCCCAAACGAGATAGATCCTGATCCAGTATTTTCAAAGATGTAAATATCGCCGGTAGCATTCGAACTTGCTATATCTAGCTTTCCATCTCCATTGAGATCAGCTAGTGTTACGCCAGATGCGGCACTCCCGGTCGTTGTGACGTTGTTAGAAGTACCAAAATTGATTTGGCCAGTTGTGCTTTGGTTTTCAAAAACAGATATTAAACCTGTGTTACGGCTGGTGGCAACTATGTCATTAAGACCGTCACTGTCAAAATCTCCAATAGCTATATCCGTATTTTGTCCACCATTGGTGACTGTCTCCTGTAATTCGAAATTAAAATTATCTATTGAGCTTGTATTTTTGAAAAAATAAATACCAGTATTACTTTCTCTAAAGGTTAATGTAACAACATCTAAATATTCATCATTATTGAAGTCGGCGACATCTAATATTCCGGTTGACTCTCCTGTCGCTGTTCCTGCAATCTCCACCGCATTATCAAACGCAAAACTTCCAGTGTTTTTGAATATATGGAATGTGTTATCATCCGATAAATTGCCAACAACTAAGTCAGCAATTCCATCTCTGTCCATATCAGCTATATGTATTGATCTTGGAGTACGTTGATCGCCTCCAGAAGTGGTTGGAAGAAAAAGGGAGGTATCATCCTCTTCTGAAAATGTAGCTGAACCGTCATTACTATAAACATACACGTCTCTGGGGTTGGTGCTTAAGTTTGAAGTAAACGCCAAATCATTGTCTCCATCGTTATCAATATCTCCACACGCCACCGAGTTGAATCCTGATTCATTGATACTGTTATTTAAAGTTTGATCCAATTGAAAATCTGTCGGCCCGGTGAAAGCGCCTGTTCCTGTTGTATTGTTTAAAAAAATAGTAACCTCATTTTGACTGTCATTATTTGATAAAACCGCATGTACTATAACGATATCATTTTTATCGTCACCATTTAAATCACACATACATATATCACTGGCGGCTTGTTCAGTCGTGGATATGTCATCGTATTCTGCATCATAATTAGAGATGTCTGATCCACCAAAGCTGATAAAGAAATGCTGACTTGACTGAGTAACAAGACCATTGTTTAAAACAATGATAGAAGATTGAGTTGCCCCGGCTGGAACTGTGACTTCAATCAGATTATCGGAGATGACATTCACACCTGAAGCTTCAACACCACCAAAGAAAACTCTTGGAGTACCTGAAAGATTGGAACCGGAAATTGTAACTGTTTCACCGAACTCAACATTGGTTGGTGTAATGTTATTTACAAATGGTTTTTGTGCTACGAGCACAATTGGAATAAAAAGGAGTATGGTAAATATCTTTCTCATCATTCAGTTACTTGAAGTACCCAAGCTTTAGAAAGCTTAGGAATTTTTCTGAATTCATCTCGTTTCGATCGTGTCTGATTTAAGCTTCCAGATTCATATACAACTACATAGTAATAACCTCTGCCGCTGTTGAATCCAACAATAGTGTCATGAAATCCCATCTGAAATAATTCATCACTATAATCTTCAGCATGCTGAAAAACCTCAAATGCCCCGGCAATTACATAGTTACCGGCAGGAAGCTCAAGCAAGTGATTACCTCTCTTCGTAACCATATGATCATCAGAAGCACCTAACTCCTCATGAGTTCTAAAATCTTGCGTCAGTTGAGGATCACCTTTAGCTACTTCGTCATGGTGTTCTTCTGTAAGTTCTGGATTATCAACAATTGCAGCCGCTTGTGCCGTGTTTATTGCTTTATCCCATTTCACAATATGTTCAATACTTCCATCTGGATTGACTTTATCGTATTTTATACCGACCTCTTTAGAACCATCAGGCAAGGTTCTTTCTAGGTGCCCATCTGCTGCGACCGAAAGACCGGCCGATTCGGCTTTTGGAACCCAGCTGATCACCACATTTTTTCCTCCAGTAGCATCCGGCTTTTCTAATCGAATTCCTGACTCTTCTTCACCAAATTCATTAACACGAGTAAGCTCTCCGTGCTCTTCTTGATGGTCCCAATCATCTGCCTGTTTTGTTGGTACTTCAGCTTGAGGTTCTGGGTCATCAAGTACAGTTGGAGTAGCTATGGATAATGCATCTTCATCTGACTGATCAGGTCTACTCTGTTGCAGAGCAGCTAACTGTTTTTGTCTTTCAAGCTCAGCTTTTCTAGCTCTTTCTTCGGCTGACAATCTATGGCTTTTGATGAAAGATGACACATGTTCAGCATGATCCTTTTTGGTACCAAGGTGATATCCCAGGTTTACTTCTAAAGTAGGACCCAGCTCAGATGATATGTTTGAATTTCCCAATTCATAAGCAAAACCTACCGCAAACTTCTCTTTGATTTTTGCTCCCGCAAGCCCGATTATGTTAGCATCTTGACGATAAGAGGCACCAACCCATACTATATGATATAAATGAGCAATCAAAACGCCTTCATATTGGTGAGGAACAACGGTACTGAATCTATATATAACGTGTGGTTCGAACGCAAAATCATCACTGATATGACCTCTATAATTCATTTTAAAAATCGCATTATCAGTAGGTGAGAATTGTATATCTGCGACTTCTTTTTGAGTAATGGGGTTGTAGCTAAACAAATTCGGTAATGAAATTCCAACATTGAAATGACCAAAATGGTAAGCAACGCCTACATCGCCAATAAAAAAGGTTGACTGATCAAGGAAATTTTCAAAAGCGGGATCTCCTGGAGAATCGAATTCAGTAATATTAACTGAGTTGATACCAGCTCCCAATGACATGCCAAATCTCAGAAAGTGAGTTCTGTCAATATTTATAAGGTAAGATGCAGACCCCTTAATTGCAGAAGTTGAAAGGAGACCTTGAGTAACATTAAATGCAGCTCCGCCTATTGCTATTCCTCCCTCTAGCGGAACATGAAAGCTTGCATGAGATATCTGTGGTGCACCCTCTACATTTGTCCACTGATCTCTATACATGACGAACATTGCAGCATGTCCTTCAACACCCGCATATGCGGGATTGTACATATAAGGATTCATGAAGAATTGGTTATAGACCTGTGGCTGTTGCGCCTTGACTGAGAAAAACGTTAGAATAAAAAAACCGACTATGCACGACTTTAAAATTCTATTAATACAAACCATCTTGGGGAGAGTTAATCGTTTCAAATGTTGATGATTTCTTGATCTAAACCCTAAATTAGGGAAATTATTGCATTTTGCACTACCCGTAACAAATATCTCAATCAATACTAATCCTCAAAGGAGTTTAAATCATCGAATAGTCAAACAAAATCCAGTACATAAATAGATGTAATGCCTTTGATTATGTATTATTACATTGCTTAATGAGTTGCTTTATCTATGAAGTTATTACTATCAATTTTCTCAATCGTACTATTTTCCTCAATTGCTTATGGACAATATTGGTTCGGGCCAAAAGTGGGGGTAAGCTATATTGATCACGTTTATCAGGATAAGACATACGAACGTGACTCATTTAATGTAGATCCTAACTTGAATATTCAAATGGGTGTGGCCCTAAGCTACTCTGCATCAGACCGATACTCTGTTTATGGAGAGTTGGTTTATGAACGCATTGGAAAAACGCTTAGAGATAAAGGTTCAGATGGAGAAGCAGTCTATTCGAATATGACTAATCACTTTATTTCAGCTCCGATAATGTTGAGGATTACTTTAGGTAAAGTGCCCTTTCACTACTTTATAAATGGGGGGCCAAGATTGAGCTATTGGGTAGGCGGAAAAGGAGTTCATGATCTTGAAGCTTTTGAAGAGAACCCGCCAGTAGCGGATGATGATGGAAATCCACTTCCTGTTGAATACAAATTGAAGTTCAATTCTGATAATGCATCACCCGATGATTTTGCAACCGCTTTTGTTAGTAAGCCTAACAGGTTGCAATTTGGTTTGACTCTTGGTGGCGGAGTTTATTTTGATCTAGCATCGGGAAGCAGATTAATGTTAGACTTTAGATATACATGGGTGCACAGCAATATGGCTACTAATTCAAATAAGGATACCAACCTTATAAGAGGTTCGTCTGGGGACTTAGATTATTACCGAGAAAATATGGAATACTACCATAATATTGCCACTGTAGGAGTTGCCTATTTGTTCGGATACAATAGTGAGTTAAAGAGGAAGGGAAAAAGTACTAATAAGGAAAGTAATAAAAAGAAGAAATAATGTAACTATTTAAAGTTAAATGGTATAAAAGCACGGTCTTTTATTGATTTATTCCTACAATTAGCTTCAAATATCTAACTTAACATTCTAGCCTGTAAAATCTACTCACTGTGGTAAAAGCATTCTTAAAATTCTTAGGTGGAGAGCATGGAGAAGAGAAGCAAATGTTGCTCTTGCTCGGTAAGGGTTTTTTTATGGGAATTCTTTTAGCCACTTACCAGATTGGTGCAGAAACACTTTTCCTTAGTGTTTTGGGTGACGAGTTTTTAGCAGACGCTTTTTTTTCCGCAGGCGCGGCAGGTATTATTACGACTGCACTCTTTGTGTACTTGCAGAGGAAAATCAATTACTCAACACTTGTGCTTTCCACAACATTCCTGATTTTACTTTTTATAGGAGGTCTTAGAGTGGCTTTTGAATTTGTTGGCTATGACGCGAGTATCTCTGGCCAATTTCAGTTATTACCTTTTATTCTTTTTGTAATGATTGGCCCGGTGACCTCACTAACTCTTTTGGGTTTTTGGGGAGTTTTTGGCAGAGTTTTCGATCTTAGGGCTAGTAAGAGAATAATAGGAGGGATCGATACCGGCCAACTGATGGCTACCATGATAGCTTTTTTTAGCATTCCGCTTCTGACGGCAACTATTATCAATGCAACTTATGATCTGCTTTTCGTTTCTGGAATTGCGGCACTTGGAGTTTTTGTATTCACATTATTGTTAGTGATAAACTATAACCTTAATAAGGCTACTAAAGTCATGGAAGGAGAAGAGGTTGAGAAGATCAACTTTTTCAGTTTGATGAAGGATAAATATTTAAGACTTCTTTCCATCTTCCTAATCTTCTCTATGGGCTCAGCGGTGTTTATGGACTATACTTTCTTGAGCGCCACTGAAACAATGTATCCAGATGAAAAAGATTTGGCTAACTTTTTGTCATTCTTCTCAGGACTAGTAATCGTTTTCTCATTCCTTATTCAAAGTTTCGTTAATGATATTATCATTGGAAAGTTTGGCTTGAAGGTTGCGCTAATGACCATGCCCTTAATATTGATCTTATTCACAATAGGTGCAATAATTGTTGGACATATTTTTGGTTACGAGATCAAAACGCCTGAATATATCATGTTCTTCGTGTTGATTTCAGCTGGCAAACTATTTACTGCTGCGCTCAAAGATGCTTTGGAAAGCCCCGCATTTAAACTGTTTTTTCTTCCATTGGACATTAAAATACGATTTGATATTCAAACCAGAATTGAAGGAGTTGTTAATGAAATAGCTGTTTTTGTGGCAGGAGCCGCGCAAATGGGATTAGGGCTCCTAGTCTTTTTTAAGCTAATTCACTACTCATACTTTGTTCTAGCATTAGCGGGTGGTATTATATATATGTCTGGTAAATTATTCGAAGAATATAAAAAGACACTTAAAAAGACGCTAGAAAAGCAGAAAGCTGGCCTAGAAGGTGAGGGGAAAAGGAATAACAAGAATACGCTCAACATTCTAAAAGAAGAGGTCTCATCAAAAGATGTAAATAAGGTGTTAAATGCCTTAAAGCTTTTTGAAAAGTTAGAACCCATTGAATTTGAATTTGCCTTACTCGATCTTCTAAATCATAGATCTCCAATTCTGAGAGGTTTTGCTTACCAAAAGCTAGGAGATCGGCTTTGTTGGGAAGCAATTGAGATAGTTGAAAAAGATATTAAGACAGAAGGAAACGAAGATGTGCTTAAAGTAGCTAACATCTGCTTTAGCAAATTAAAAGAAGCCTCTGACTTTCAATTAACAGATGTAGCGATAAAAGAATTAGTCAGGTCCACTGAATCATCAGAAAGAGAGAAAGCTGCTAAATTGTTAGCCAAAGTAACTGAGGATAGACATATTGCCTTTATAGTTGAGCTGCTTAGGGATATTAATCCAAATGTACGCTCTGCAGCTATGATTTCAGCTGGTAAGGTAAGGCGGCCAGAACTATGGCCTATTTTGATTGAAAACCTGCACCTTTCAACTTACGGAAATGTTGCAATGTCTGCTTTGAAAGCTTCTGGTGAAGCCGCTTTTCATACAGTTGATACAGCGTTCTATAAGACAGGCCAGTATCATCCTACAATGATTAGAATTATTCAGGTTTTAGGAAGAATAGGTGGGCGTGGAGCGACTGAATTGCTATGGAAAAAGATAGATTTTCCTGACAGGAAAATAGTTTCACAGTTACTTCTTTCATTAAGCTATATAGGATTTGTTGCTAGAGACTTTCAGGCTGCCAGGATAAAAATTGCGGTCGAAGGGGAGATAGGAGATATAGCTTGGAATATTAAATCCACTCAGGAAATTCCTGATGAAAGCCCAATTGATCATCTGATAAAGGAGGCAATGATTGAAGAAGATATTAAGAATTATGATAATATCTTCATGCTTTTGGGTATGATTTATGATCCGCAAAGTGTATTACTAGCTAAAGAAAATATCCAAAATGGAACCTCGGAGAGCATCACTTTTGCTGTGGAAATGATGGATATTTTCGTAGAGGAGGAATTAAAACCAAAACTTCTTCCTGTTATGGATGAACTTAAACTTCCAGAACGGTTAGCTAAACTTCAAAACCACTACCCACCAGAAGATTTCGATTCATACGAAGATTTGCTTCTTCAAATTATAAACAGAGATTACAATAGAATAAATCGATACACAAAGTCATTGGCTATGTATCGTTTTAGCCAACTAAGTAGTCATGTTACCGCAGACTTAATTGCCAATTTGTTTAATCCCGATCCACTTCTTTTACAAACAGCGGCATTTGTTATGTATAACATAAACAAGGAGTCATATCATGAGCATACCAAGAGATTAAGACCGGCAACAAAGAAGGAACTTGACAAAGCAATTCTCCCACCGATATTTAGAAGTGAAGATGAAGAGTATCATCAAAAGTTGCTCTTAATTGAAAAGGTAATTGAGCTTAAGAAGAATGAGATGTTCAATAGAATACCTGGTGAACTCATCACCTATATGGCCGAGAGTCTAGAAGAGATTAGAGTCAAACTTGGATCAACAATCATAAGAGAAGGAGATAGCGGGGTGGAGCCAATGTACATAGTATTAGAAGGAGCAATTGATATCTACGAAGGAGATCACAAAGTGGCAGAAAGAGAGAAGAGAGGAGTATTTGGTGAGAAGAATATTACTGAGTCGGATACATTCACATTTACAGCTTTAGCAAGAACTGAATGCACATTATTGATGATGAGGAAAGAAGAACTACTCAATTTGATGTCTAAGCATATTGAAATTCTTGATTGCTGGATGGATATCATGAATGGAGTAATTGACCAAGAAGAACAAGAGATTGTTGATGTTTTATTTGGATGACATTTCGATGAACGTCCTTTGAAGAGTATGAAAAATTAAGTTTATTCACTAGTAGTAAAGCCTAAATCGCACCAATGAGCACCAACCGCACTATAGCATTAATCTATTCTGAAGCAGACGATGCGATGATAGAAGGTGGCGTCAAAGGATGGGTCTCAAACTTTCATAAGTTTTTATCCACATTGATGTACCAGATTACGAGAGAGAACCCTGAGATAAAACTTGTAACAGAATCGAATTTCTCAGCCGCAGAGTTGGATGATTATAATGTAATTCTTACAGTCTTGACTCCAAATCTGGTGAAAGATAAGGTTTTAGTCAGCGCATTAAACGCTCATTGTAAAAAGCTTAAAACAAGAGGAGGTCTAGTTGCTGATGGCGTAGCTAGAATTTTTAAAGTCTTAAAACGTCCTTTTGATCCAGATGAATACCTTGAAGAATTAGAGGATTTACTTACATATGATTTTTACCTAGTAGATCCATTAACTGGTGATCCGCAAGAATTCACACGCTTTTTTGGTAGTGACGCAGAGAGAAGCTATTGGATGAAACTTGTCGATATGGCTTACGATATAAATCATGTGCTTCATGCCAAGGAGATAGAGGAAGGAAGTGGTACTTATGAGACAATTCCTCGTGAGAAAACAGTATATCTGGCAAGTACAGGAGTGGACATGGTGATTCAGAGAGATATTATCAAAAGGGAATTAATCAGGCATGGATACAAAGTTTTACCTGATCATAGTTTACCGAAAGAAGCCAAGGCATTGGACCGTATGGTGAGAGATGATTTGGATAGGTGTCGATTATCTATTCACTTGGTTGGCGAGGATTATGGCTATAAACCTCGGGGTTCCGAGCTATCAGTAGTTGATATGCAAAATAGAATTGCTTCAGACCATACTTACCAGATGGTGGAAAAAAATAAGAAGTCAAAAGAAGGTGAGAAAGAACTGTTTAGCCGTTTGATTTGGGTATCTCCAGATCTCAAAAACGTAACTGAACGTCAAAAAATATTTATTGAAGACCTCAAAAGTGATGCAGCAGCACTTGAAGAAGCTGAGGTATTACAAATATCTCTTCAGGAGCTAAAAGCAATTATAAGAGAGGAACTCGTCACTGGAGGTAGATTTAATACAAGAAGGAATATCAAGGGTCTTGACACTGAAAAGAAGGATGATAAGACTAAGATGATATATCTGATTGCTGATAAGAGAGATGTTAGTGACATCGACGACATCCAATCATATCTCAAAAAACAAGGCTTTAATGTTGTATCGCCAAGTTATGAGGGAGATTTGGTCGACTTGAGATATATTCATCAAGAAAATCTAAGAAGGTGCGATGCATCAATTATATACTTTGGTCAAGCAACAGAAGATTGGATAAAGACCAAATTGCAGGACCTTTTAAAAGCTCCTGGATTCGGCCGTGAAAAGCCTTTGACGGCAAAAGCGGTTTACTTCAAGGGACAGAAAGAGGTGGATATGGAGCATTATAAGAAAAATAATGCCATGGTTTTGGGTAATAACGGAGGGACATTTACTCCTGAACACTTAAAGCCTTTTCTAACTAAAATAGAAAGCTGATGAGCGAAAAAGAAATTGATATACAGGGTCAAGAGACCCAAGATATCGTAGACATTACCCAATTAATTAACCCATTTCCAGGGCTAAGGCCTTTTGGAATAGAGGAGAGTCATCTTTTCTTTGGACGAGAAGGTCAAAGCGATGAAGTACTTGTCAAACTCTCGGAGAATAAATTCGTGGCTATTCTTGGAGCTTCCGGTAGTGGTAAGTCTTCATTAATGTTTTGTGGATTGATACCAACACTTTATGGAGGTTTCATGACAGAGGCAGGATCCAACTGGAGAATTGTGGTAACACGTCCGGGAGGTGGACCAATTGATAACCTCGCAGAAGCACTTCTAATAAGGGATAAAGAATTTTCAAATCTTGGGGATGAAGACAAGCTTATAAGGAAAACAATCATCAGTACTGTACTAAGAAGTAGCTCATTAGGATTAGTGGAAGTTGTTCGTCAATTAAAGACAGATGACTTTCAAAATGTATTGATTTTAGTCGATCAATTTGAAGAGCTTTTTCGATATAGAAAATTGGAGTCGGCAACATCGGATCTGGACGAATCATCTGCATTTGTAAACCTACTCCTTGAGGCTATTCATCAATATGATGAACCGGTTTATATAGCATTAACCATGCGGTCCGATTTCATCGGCGAGTGTGCTCAGTTCCCCGACTTAACGCAGATGATTAATGATTCTCACTATTTGATTCCTCAAATGACACGGGATCAAAAAAGAACAGCTATCGAAGGACCTGTGGCAGTAGGAGGAGGTAAGATTGCCCCACGACTTACCCAGCAACTCCTCAACGATGTAGGTGATAACCCTGATCAGTTACCTATTTTGCAGCATGCCCTCATGCGTACATGGTCATATTGGACTGAGAATAGAAAAATTGGAGAACCAATAGATCTAAGGCACTACAATTCGATTGGTACATTGAGAGAAGCTCTTTCAATGCATGCTAATGAAGCTTTCGATTCATTAAGCAAACGTGAAAAAGAGATTTGCGAGGTAATGTTCAAAGCACTTACTGAGCGTGGATCTGAAAATCAAGGAATTAGAAGACCAACAAAGCTTGCAACTATCGCAGCGATTGCTGGAGTAAATGAAGATGAAGTAGCAAGAGTAGTTGAGCGATTTAGAGAGCCAGGAAGATCTCTTTTGATGCCTCCATTTGGTGTTAGACTTGAATCTGAAACCGTAGTAGATATTTCGCATGAAAGTCTTATGCGTATATGGGTTCGATTGAAAAGATGGCTTGATGAAGAATCCAAAGCCGCGGAAATGTATTTGAAACTTTCTGAGGCTGCTGAAAGATATCAAGAAGGTAAAGCAGGATTATGGCAGATGCCTGACCTCCAACTTGCTCTAAACTGGAGAGAAGAAAACAGACCGACCCTTGTTTGGGGTCAACGATATAACCCTGCGTTCGAACGTACAATGGTGTTCTTGGAAACCTCCGAGAAAGCCTACCTGACAGAACAGAGAAATAAAGAAATTCTTCAAAAGCGTCAGGTAAAGCGGATGCGAACTACTGCTGTTGTATTGGCAATAGCTGTTTTAGTATCATTAAGTTTCTTGATTTTCTCATTTATCAAAGCAGATGAAGCTGAGAAGGAAGCGGAAAAAGCAAGAATCGCCCAGGCTGAAGCAGAAGAATTAAGAGATAATGCGGTTAAACTGCAAGAGGCTGCTCAGGAATCCGCTGCTGAAGCCAAGCGCCAAGAAGCCCTCGCATTAGATGAGAGGGATAACGCTGAAAGGGCAACAGAGCAAGCGAAAATCAATCTTGCGGAAGCCAAAAGGCAGGAGGCTTTAGCTCTTGACGCTCAAAAGCAAGCTGAATCAGCTAATGCAGAGGCACAGAGACAAGCTGATGAAGCTAAAAGGCAGGCTGATATAGCAGCTGAAAACGAACGTCAAGCCACAATTGCTAAAGACAATGCAGAAAGATTGAGATACCAGGCTATTGCTCAATCTATGGCGATTAAAGCAAAGAATATTCTTTCCGAAGATCAAGATCAAGCAGAACTGAAAGCCATTGTTGCTAGGCAAGCTTATCTCTTCTATGAGGAATATAAAGATGAAGGAAAGGATTATAATGGTGACATCTACGCTGGTATTTATACAGCGCTTCAAGGGCTCTATGAGCGCGAAGCGGTAAATAATGGGCTACTAACAATTAAGGGAGATTCCATCTTTAATCAGTATCATAAGCCAGTAGATCCGAACTCGGATAATACCATAGTTGCAGTACGCTCGGTGGTATATTCAAAGGATGGCAAATACATGTACTCGGCGAATGCAAACGGTGAAGTCATTAAGTGGAATGTTGAGAGTAGAGCTTGGAATTTGATATTCCAGAATGACGATGTAGCTCGTGTGGTTAATATTAGCCCTAATGAACAATACTTAGCTCTCGGAACTGATCAAAATAACATCTTAATATTTAATGTTAATAATATTAATCAGGAGCCAAATAAAATTAGTGGTCACTTAGGGGGAACAGTCTTTGACCTAATGTTCCTACCGGATAATTCGGGATTCATTTCTGTAGGAGCTGATAACAGGATTTTGAGAAGCGACTTTAGATCCTCTACGGAGCTCGCAAAGTCGACAACCAAGATTAATAAGATTGCACTTTCACCTGACGCTCGCACACTAGTTGGTGGTGGAGAAGATGGCAATGTTTACATATGGGACTTGACTGATATAGGAAAAGGTGTAACAACACTTATTAATAAATCAGAGGAGTCAGTAACCAATACGAAGACAAATCGAGCAATCAAATCTGTCAAGTTTAGTAATAATGGTAAGTACCTAGCCTACGGAAGTGAGGACGGAAGATTGGTGATTTGGGATATGGAGAAAGACGCTCAAGTACAGCCAATTTTGACAGGTTTCAGAGCTCCAATAACAGATATCGAATTCAGCCCGAACGATAGGCTTGTTTTGGGTACTTCTACAAACAGTCAAGTACGCGTTTGGGATATGGAGAATTTATTCGATCTCCCAATTGTATTGGAAGATTACAAAGGAGTACGTGATCAAGGTTGGGTTTATGATGCTGACTTTAGTCCGGACGGCAATTACTTCGTCACTGCAGCAGGAGATGGAAATATTAGACGGTATCCTACAAAAGCAGACGATATGGCCGCAGAAATATGCACACATATTACTTTGGGTAACATGTCTGATAATGAGTGGAGGCAATATGTTGGAGGAGATATTCCGTATGTAGAAACTTGCGAAGGAATGCCAAAAAGAGGAACAGTTCAGTAATATTTATCTATGAAGAAACACCTAATCGCTATTGGGCTATCCATTTGTACCTTTTGGGTAGCGGCCCAATCGTCTTCCCAATGTGCGCGAGCTCTTACCCAGGCAGAGCTCGCTTTCGAGCAAGGAAGGCTTGCTGATATTATCAATAATTACAATAATCAAAGCAGTGGATTTACTAGATGTCTGAATCAAGGGGCATTTTCAGTAGATGAAGAAGTAAGAGCATATAAACTACTAACTAAAGCTTACTTGTTTCAAGATGATGAACAGAAGGCTGAAGATATGTTTGTTAAGTTACTGAAAGTTGATAAAGAGCATCAACTTGCTCCAGAGGATCCAGCCGAACTCTACTTGCTAAAAGCTAAATTTCAAACGGAACCAATATTACGTGTTGCTGTTAGGGGAGGCTTTAATAAGACACTTCCTAAAGTCATCCAAAACTTTAATACCTTCCAAGCAGGAAATAAAAGATACAATGAAAAAGGTAATGATACTGGTTTAGGAGTTGGTTTTTGGATAGAAGCTTTGGCAGAGAGACATATCACCAAGGGAATAGAAGTTGGAACGGGACTTCAATATCGAATTACTACTTATGAGATTGAAGGAGAAATGATCGAAAATGATCTCAATTACGTCGCAAAAAATACCAGTAGTATGCTACGAGTTCCTTTACTTGTGCGTTATAGCCTTAACTATGATAAGAAAGATTCTGATGGAAAAAGAGTTGGTTTTTTGCCTTACATATTTATCGGTGGCTCATTTGACCTTACATTAAGTGCCAAATATGTGGACGCCAGAAGAACCGGAGGAACTGCCTACACCTTACCTGCAGGCAGTGATGATCTAAAATCTGCAGATCAAGTCCGCTCATCAAATATATCTATAATCGGAGGTCTAGGCACTAGATTCAGAGTCGGTAGATCCAAAGTCGATTTTTTCGCGATCGAATTACGATATGATAATTCATTGCTTAATTATATTAATCCCGATAATAGATGGGCCAATGAAGATTTAAATTATGGTATCGGCCATGTTGAAGATGACTTAACAATTAACACAATTTCTATTTCAGTTGGGTATACACGATCGCTATACATTCCACGAAAACGTAAGCAGTACCGTTAAAAATATGAGAAACTCAATAATCATAATCTTAGTTGCCTTTTTGGTAGTCTCATGCCAAATAGAGGATGATAATGCACCAACTCCAGATGAAGCATATATAAAATACTATGGAGATCTCACCAGTTTCGAAGCTCGCGATATCGAAATCGTGTATGATCAAACTGGGGAAATAGCAGAAGGGTTGGTTGTGTTTGGTATGAGAACAAATGAGTCTGGAGATGATGATTATTTTGTGCTCAGGACTGATCTGGAGGGGAATTTTGTTGACTCAGTTTATTTTGGTTTTGAAAATGCCACAGATAGAGATTTTACAGGAGACGGTATTCCTGATATTTTCAAAGGCGTGGAGAGAGCGGGTCAAATTCATTCAATACCAGGTGGGGGGTTCATTACAATAGGAACTTCTTCCATTACAGAAACCGTGCTGGACATATCTGACTTTCAAATTTTGACAGTAGGTTTTCTTGATGCCGATCTCAATCTGCAAAATGATACTTTGCTTGCATTAGTTTCGGAGGTTGATAATGTTGAATTGGATTTGATTGGAAATGATGTCATAGTCTTATCCGATGGATCTCTACTACTTGCCGGAGCAAAAGAATTTGATCGAGGTGGTGGTGTAACTGATTTTGATAATTATTTTCTCAAATTCAACTTTACTGATGGAGTTATTTTTGAAAACACGCAAGGAGTGGCTGGAGAAGACGAAAATGACATTTTAGTTAGGGCATTCGAAAAAGCGAGTGGTAACATTGTGTTGATTGGCTATAGCAATTCTCCTAGTTTGTTGGGTGAAAACGAAGGAAATAACGGAACGAATGCTTATTATTTGGAAATTTCGCCCAATGGGACACCGGTTAATTTCGCCGCATATGGATTCGAAGATCCAAACTCAGATGTGGTTTTTAACGAAAATGTGAATAACGTTATTCAAACCTCATCTGGATATTCGATAGTTGGAACTTCAATGACTTCTCAGAACGAAAATTTCTCATTTGTTATGAATCTTAGCAATAATGGGATCTACCTGAGTGGTTCGAATCATCTTGTTTCGACTTACAATGGTGAAAATAATATTGTGCAAACACAAGGATTAGGAGTCACACAGGCAGCTAATAATGACATTGTTATGGTAGGTCAGTATGAGGCTTTTGTTAGTGGCAACTTGTCAAGAGGCGGAGAAGGAATGTTTGTTAAGTTTGATCAAGCAGCAAATCCGATAGCTGGTGCTGAATCATTTTTTGGGCTCGCCGATGGTAATGACAGTGTAGTAGACGCAGTAACTTTGCCGGATGGTAAAATTGCCGCAGTAGCAAATGTTGATTTTGGTGGTGGTGTTAAATTGATATCAATTATCAAGCTAAACGACAATGGTTCACTTGATTAATCTTTGAAAAATACAATTTAAACCAGTCATTATCTTATCTTAATAATTAAAGTCTATATCGAAAAAATGATATTGGCTTTTGAATTAAATAAACCTTTCGGGAAATTCACTTTTGCGTAGTTTTAAAGTAAATTATAGTTTGGTACCACCTAGAAGTAACTATTTTGAATTATCGCTTAATTAACTCTTTGTCATGAGAAAAATCAGCTGTTTAACCACCCTTCTTTTCTTATTTACACTCACTTACTCAGGGCTTGCTCAAACAATTACTATAGACTCATCCATAGAGGGAGACGATATTGTAAATGCTGCAGAGGCTGGTACGGTTACCATTTCTGGTACAAGTGGTAGTGGAGCTGTAAATGGTACAATTGTTCGGGTCACAATAGGTGGTGTAACCGAAGATGCTACTATTACAGGAGCCGATGGCCCATGGATGGTGGACTTAGATATTTCAGGTGAGGCAAATGGGCCTTTCACTGTCGCAGCAGTTTATGATCCGCTAGGCACCCCAGTAGCTGCGACCAATAATAACTATGCAATAACATTGGATCAAGGATCACCTACAGCGACAGTTACAGTAGATAGTGATCCGATATTCCCTGGTGATTTGACACAAGTGGTAACGGTAACGTATGATGAGCCGATGAATCCGGCTACCAATCCAGCTATTACTTTCAGTTCGAGTGCAAATTTCACTTCAGCCGCCGATGGAGCCTGGAGTGGTGGTAATACCATATGGACGGAGACATTTAACCATGATGGGACATCAGAACAATCATTCACCGAGACTGCCGATGTAGCTTCAACAAGTGGCGCTACAGATGTAGCGGGCAATGCAGATATAGGAGATAGTTCACCTGCTTTTGTACTGGATACACAAGCACCAACAGCCACTGTCACCGTAGACAGTGACCCAATCTTTCAGAGTGATTTAACACAGGTTGTAACGGTGACGTATGATGAGCCGATGAACCCGGCTACCAATCCAGCCATTACTTTCAGTTCGAGTGTGAATTTCACTTCGGCCGCTGATGGAGCCTGGAGTGTTGGAAATACCGTATGGACGGAGACATTTAACCATGATGGCACAGCCGAAGAGATTGGTTCGGAGACTGCAGATGTAGCCTCTGCAAGTGGGGCTACGGATGTAGTGGGCATAGCAGATGTTGGAGATAGTTCACCAGGATTTGTGATCGATACTCAATCACCTACAGCGACAGTTACAGTAGACAGTGACCCAATCTTTCAGAGTGATCTGGCACAAGTGGTAACAGTGACGTATGATGAGCCGATGAACCCGGCTACCAATCCAGCCATTACTTTCAGTTCGAGTGCAAACTTCACTTCGGCAGCAGATGGAGTTTGGAGTGGTGGTAATACCATATGGACGGAGACATTTAATCATGATGGCACAGCCGAAGAGATTGGTTCAGAGACTGCAGATGTAGCTTCAACAAGTGGCGCTACAGATGCTGCAGGCAATGTTGATATAGGAGATAGTTCACCTGGATTTGTTGTCGATACACAATCACCTACAGCAACAGTTACAGTAGATAGCGATCCGATATTCCCTGGTGATTTGGTACAAGTGGTAACAGTGACGTATGATGAGCCGATGAACCCGGCTACCAATCCAGCTATTACTTTCAGTTCGAGTGCAAATTTCACTTCAGCCGCCGATGGAGCCTGGAGTGGTGGTAATACCATATGGACGGAGACATTTAACCATGATGGAACATCAGAACAATCATTCACCGAGACTGCCGATGTAGCTTCAACAAGTGGCGCTACAGATGTAGCGGGCAATGCAGATATAGGAGATAGTTCACCTGCTTTTGTACTGGATACACAAGCACCAACAGCCACTGTCACCGTAGACAGTGACCCAATCTTTCAGAGTGATTTAACACAGGTTGTAACGGTGACGTATGATGAGCCGATGAACCCGGCTACCAATCCAGCTATTACTTTCAGTTCGAGTGTGAATTTCACTTCGGCCGCTGATGGAGCCTGGAGTGTTGGAAATACCGTATGGACGGAGACATTTAACCATGATGGCACAGCCGAAGAGATTGGTTCGGAGACTGCAGATGTAGCCTCTGCAAGTGGGGCTACGGATGTAGTGGGCATAGCAGATGTTGGAGATAGTTCACCAGGATTTGTGATCGATACTCAATCACCTACAGCGACAGTTACAGTAGACAGTGACCCAATCTTTCAGAGTGATCTGGCACAAGTGGTAACAGTGACGTATGATGAGCCGATGAACCCGGCTACCAATCCAGCCATTACTTTCAGTTCGAGTGCAAACTTCACTTCGGCAGCAGATGGAGTTTGGAGTGGTGGTAATACCATATGGACGGAGACATTTAATCATGATGGCACAGCCGAAGAGATTGGTTCAGAGACTGCAGATGTAGCTTCAACAAGTGGCGCTACAGATGCTGCAGGCAATGTTGATATAGGAGATAGTTCACCTGGATTTGTTGTCGATACACAATCACCTACAGCAACAGTTACAGTAGATAGCGATCCGATATTCCCTGGTGATTTGGTACAAGTGGTAACAGTGACGTATGATGAGCCGATGAACCCGGCTACCAATCCAGCTATTACTTTCAGTTCGAGTGCAAATTTCACTTCAGCCGCCGATGGAGCCTGGAGTGGTGGTAATACCATATGGACGGAGACATTTAACCATGATGGAACATCAGAACAATCATTCACCGAGACTGCCGATGTAGCTTCAACAAGTGGCGCTACAGATGTAGCGGGCAATGCAGATATAGGAGATAGTTCACCTGCTTTTGTACTGGATACACAAGCACCAACAGCCACTGTCACCGTAGACAGTGACCCAATCTTTCAGAGTGATTTAACACAGGTTGTAACGGTGACGTATGATGAGCCGATGAACCCGGCTACCAATCCAGCTATTACTTTCAGTTCGAGTGTGAATTTCACTTCGGCCGCTGATGGAGCCTGGAGTGTTGGAAATACCGTATGGACGGAGACATTTAACCATGATGGCACAGCCGAAGAGATTGGTTCGGAGACTGCAGATGTAGCCTCTGCAAGTGGGGCTACGGATGTAGTGGGCATAGCAGATGTTGGAGATAGTTCACCAGGATTTGTGATCGATACTCAATCACCTACTTTCGTAGATGCAACCTTCTATGATACAGATAACAATGGATCAATTGATGAGATACTAGTTGAGTTTTCTGAGGATGTAGATGAAGGGACTGTTAGTGATATTGACTTTAATATTGCAGGAACTGGTCTTGGCAGTACTGCATTTACCGTTTTCAGCGCGGGTTTCCCTGCAGGAAACGGAGTTGATGCAAGTTTGACAGATAACTACATTACTCTTCTTGTCACGATCACCGGAACTACAGATCAAACCATAGCATATACAGCTGGTAGTCTTGCTGACGAAGCAGGAAATTTAGCCTTGAGCAACGGTGGATTAACTACAATTGATCTAGCTCCACCGGTTATCATTTCTGCTGTTACAGCAGATATTGGAGGTACCTCTGGTGAAGTAGATCAGATTACTGTTACATTTTCTGAGGATATTGACGGGGCTACATTGGATACTGATGGAGGTTCCGATGATTTTATCGTAACTGATGGCGCATATACCTACACTGTGGCGAGCGTAGCTGCGAACGGGACAAATGGTGCAGATATTACATTAACCGAACGAGGAAGTCCAGATACGGGTGTTACACCTGACATCAATTTGGGGATTGCAGACATTGAGGATCTGGCACCTTCGAATAATGCGTTAACAGCCGCTCAAGATTTTACGACCACTCAGGATGGCGCGCCACCGGTAATGTATGACTTCACACTCCAACCAACCAACTCCTTTTTGGAAGTTGTGTTCTCTGAAACTATTCAACGAGTTGGAGGAGGTACACCATTGCTTGCAGATTTCAACGAAAACCAAGCTAATGTAACTCCAACCACCACGATAACTATTAATTCTTTGACAGATGCCGCTGGTACTGTTCTTGCGAGTCCAGAAGACACCATTCAATTTACTTTAACCGTAGGTCCCGTTCCATCTGCTTATGATGTAGGTGATAACGTAGTGATTGATACTGACGGTACAACAATTGAAGATGCTGCAGGTAATCCTTTGGTAGATGGTGAATTTGTTGGGCCAGTTCAAGTGAACGATGTTAATAATGTCGTCACTATAGTAGATGCTATATGGGTAACAACCTCTTCGCCCGAAGGATATATTGAATTGGAATTTTCAGATGGTGTCTACGGATCTGCTACGAATAAATCCATAAGACTTGCCAACTCTGCAAATGGTATTTATGAGCAAGCTAACTGGACAGATGGTACAGCGCTATGTGATGATAACGATGATTTGTGCGCAACTTATAATGCAAATGGATCTCTTGTATTTGTAAATTCAGATGGTAATAATGATATCGAATTACGTGCAGGAAATAATGGATCCGGAGGTGCTACAGATGAGGATAAAGAAATCAGGTTTAGTACGGCAAATGCGAGTAATATCATTGACTATGATGGTACAAAGCACAGGTTTTATGTCAATGATATTGATAATGGCCCTTGGACGGGAGAGGAGACCTACACCTTTGGACCTGCGAATGCGAGTTCAGGTAAGATCAATGGACGATCTACTGCGTCAACCATGATTGGTTCCTATACTTTCGTGTTTACACTACCAGATCAAGTTGCTGAAGATTTTGATAATGCTACCGCTACAGCCTATGATGTTGACAATGATGGAAATATTGATGAAGTGGAAGTTGTTATGCCGGATGGAATTGAAGATGCGACAGTTACACTTTCAGAGTTCCAATTCAATTCCATCGTTCCAAGTGGATTTGATACAGGCACCACGCCAAATGACGACACATTCAGGCTACTTTTTGATAGTTATTCCGGAACTGCTGTTCTCGGGAATTTGGTTTACACGGCAGGGACCCTAGAGGATGATGCAGAAGTAAATGCATCTTATTTACCGAGTGGTAATGCTGTCGACGGAGGTACCATTACACCTGTTGATGCTGCAGGCCCTGTCATTCTAAGTGCATTAACAGCAGACAATGATTTAAACGGTCAGATAGATGAAATCACCGTGACTTTCTCTGAAGCTTTCGCTGATCTCGGTATTGATGATACGGACTTCAGCCTGTCTGGAGGCTACACCATTCCAGGTGCAGGGTTCTCAGTAGCTTCACCTGATGTTACTCTTACTGTGGATGAAAGTGGTTCTGGGGACACATACATTACTCCAGATGTTACTGTTTCAGCATCAATTCTCCAAGATCTGAGTGCTGGGTCTGCTGACAACCCAGCTCAAACCTTTACGAATACTTCGGATGGAGCAGCACCATTTAGTGATGTAGACGTTTTGGCAACTACCGATGCGAGTCCGGATCTAAGTGGTAATATAGACGATCCCAATGCGACTGTATTGGTGAACGTAAGCACATTTACGCGAGCAGCAACTAATAACGGAGATGGCACCTGGTCTTTTAGTAATACTGGTTCAGCACCCGGAGGATTTACGCTTGGAGCTTTAGGTAATTATGAAGTTACTGTTATTGGTGTGGATCCATTCGGCAATACAAGTACAGATATAACAAACAATGAGCTTACGATAAACGGAGGTGCTACAATTAATCCTACCAATGATGGTGGATCACCGCTAACAATGTGTACCTCAGATGGATATCAGCCATTGGGACAAATTCAGATTGTTGAAACAGGAAATGGGGATTTTAGCTCATCTGGTACAATAAACCTTACCTTACCTGATGGATTTGAGTTTAATACTGGAGCAACAGTAACATCCACAGGAAGTAGTTTAGTTGATATCTCTGTTGCATTTTCATATGTGGGTTCGGTTACACTTCGTTTGACTATTACTTACGATGGCGTTGATGATGGCTTAGATGATTTGAGAATAAATGGATTAGAAGTTCAAGCAACGTCTGGTGGACAAAGTGGCGATCTAGAACGAAACGGAGGAACAGCTAACCTTCTAACTACAGGTACCAATTTTTCATCTTTTGTAAGTGAAATAGAACCTTCAACAATTTCTTCGCTTGATGAAGCTGTGTATACCACCAATGATGTAGCATCATTAACAATTAGATCAGGTCTTAATTTCACTTTAGATGCCACAGATCAAGCACCAACTACTGTAAATTGGTATGAGAATGTATTCGATGGCACTCCCGAACATACAGGTGTAACAGCTAATCAAGCACAATTGAATTCTGCGGAAGGGCTATACACTTATTTTGTAGCAAACAATGACGGAACATGTGATAGCCCACCTTTGGAATTTGAATTGCTTCTATTTAGTGATGATGATCCAACAACTGGACCAGTCGACAGTACATTTGTTGATCAAATTTTTATCGTAACTGATGATACTGATACTATTTATTTAAGCAATCCTGCTGGTCATACTGTCAATGTATCAGGAGCAGGTACTACTGTTACAAATCCAGGGGATTCACCTAACCCGCTTCTAGTGATTTTTGATCCAGCTATTGCTGGTGATGATGGAGCGGGAGGTCCACAAGCACACACAATTACTTATGACATCACAAATAATGCAACAGGAGCATCTACTTCGCGCATCGTGACATTTACGGTAGAACCTGAAACCGAAATCTTCACAGGTCCTCCTGCCAAGGAGTACTGTTATGATGGTTCTACTCTGACACTTACATGGGATAACACAGGCTTTAATGCTCCTAATACCTTTACAAATCCTTACATCCAGTATGTAGATGTAATAGCTATGCGATATAACGGAATAAACTTCAATTTGGATGGTCCCACTGTTCAGGCAGGTGGTTATTCGGGTTCTGCTACTCCTTACGAATATGATTTAGACTTAAATTTATTGGGTATACCAGATGGTGATTTTGAGAACATTCGATTTGCCCGAGTAATTATTGATGCCTTTGGGGTAAAAAGAACAGACGCTTTCAATTATTTCTTGGTGTATGGAGAGCCGTTCGTAACCCTTACTAATGTTTCTGCGGCATATTGTGAAGATGATACACCATTCACCATTAATCGGACAACAAGTTATGTGGAATCTGTAGACGACAACAATCCAGATAATCCGATTCCTACCTATAATGGTGAAACGAACCAACCAATTGTCAATGGATACGAACTTTACAGATGGAATGGTGCATCTTATGTATTGTACGAAGACTTTACATCAACAGGTCCTTACGGCATTGTAAATGATTTTGACCCATCTGATCCAAACCAAAACTCTACAGTAGATGCAAACGATGTAGGTCAATTCAGGATAACTTATTATACCGAAGCTTTGACACCAAATAGTTGTATTGGAAGATACGATATTGTAGTTAATGTAAATGCCGATACTCCAGCACCTACTTTAGATGCTGCTACCCTTGCCGGTGGTGGAGCGATAGGTTTTGTTGACAATGTAGCTAATGAGCCAGGGGTGGTAGAAGATAATGAATACTTACTAGAATATTGTGTTGGAGATATAGCAGCAAATTTTGTCACAGGTGATTTGAATACTGTAAGATGGTATGATGAGAATCGTAACCTATTAGGTGGTTTAACAGGCCTGACCTCTGTTACACCGGCCCAAGTAGGACTTTCTACGGTGAGTGGAAGATGGACCGAGCAAAGTGATATTTTCTATTTCACTTCAACCGATGCGAACGGTTGCGAATCTGATTATCGTTTGGTTTCCGTTGAGGTTTATCCGATTCCCGATGCTCCAAATACTGATTTATCTGCTTGGCCTTCTGAAGTTGTGTCAGGTTCTAATATTTTCTTGGATTATAGTTTGCCTAGAGCGTCAAGTGTTAACCCCGCAACACTTGCTTTTGATCCTATTAGTGCGGGTGATGAAACTTACAATGCATCGGTATATTTCGGTGGAATAATCGGCTCAAATCTTTACTTTTTGACCGTGACCGGAGGCTCAGGGACCTTTATTCAAGGTGAGGTTGTAACAGGGGGTACAAGTGGTGCTACTGGCACAGTACACTACAGGTCAGGTTCTTTAATAGCCATTAGAGATGTTACAGGTACGTTTATTAATGAAGGTATCACTGGATCTGTTAGTGGAGCCACAACTACTGTTACTAATTATGCTACTCGTCGTGTTTTGAGTAATGAATTTTTATCAACACTACCCATTGATCACATCGGATATATTTATTCCTCAGCTGTAATTCCAGTGCCATTTACAATAGGTGAGACCATAACTGGTGGGACTAGCGGAGCTACCGCTGTAGTGTATAGAAATTATAGTAGCAATTATATTTTTATCAGATTTACATCAACCACCCAATTTGAGGTTGGTGAGGTTGTCACCGGAGGATCAAGTGGAAGCACCTTAACTGTTACTCAGTTGTTTGATAATTTCAATCCCAATTATCGATATACGGTAAGTCAAACTTCGAACATAAATCTCACTTCCAACTTTGCTGGATGTGAAGGTTCGGCGGTGAATATTTATATCTATGGACAATTGGCCCCTACAAATGCAGACACTGTAGATTTCAATGATTTGACAGATGAATATCACGTGGCTGAGGGCGATGCACTCGCAAATATTACACATACAGCCAGCCAGGGGATGGACAATTATATCTGGTATGAAGATGTAACTAGAACTGACACCATTGCCGTATTGGTTAATGGCGGTTCCATGACACAAGATATTTTAGATGACGCTAAAGTGGACGGCACCAAACAGCTCACGACATCAGGCGGATTAGTCACAGACCGAAATGATGATGGGGTGAATGATGTGTATACTTACTACTTGACTAGGGTAGACAATGCCATCGCTTCTCGAGGTTTTGATGGAAGCCAAAGTGCTACTCCACTACCTGTTACATTAACCGTTCACGCTATTCAGCTTCAGCCAAGTGTAGCATCTGATAATTCAACAGGAAGTCTCGGCACACCGGACTTTCCAGATCTGGATGCTTCTGCAAATAATTTCTATTCAATCTGTACAGATCAATTGGAGTCAGATATTCGGTTAGTAGCTACTGAAGCTACAAATGCGGCCACACCAAGAGAGTTTAGATGGTATGTTTCAAACGCTTCTTTTGATACCCGAGGTTCACTTTTAGCAACAGATGGTAGTGGTATAGCAACTTTCTCTGAACTGGGTTTGGCAGGACTAAATCCAGCTACAACAATCAATAGATACTTTGAAGTTATCCAAGTGACTGATATTGATGTGTTTGGCGGAGTTGAAAGTGAAAGTACATTTGTGAGAATCGATATTTCTCCGCAAGATGCACTTACTGTTGTTGATGACCTTGATACTGAGATCAGTGATTCTTACTGTAGAGATGACGATCCAATTGGAGATATGTCCGGCGACTTGAATATTGCCTTAAGAGCTGGTGTTACTCTTTCTGATACTTCTAATGTTGACTTTGAAATTGATTCATATCTCGAAAGTACTTATATAGCAATAGGTACACCGGAGGTAGACAGAGGAGTTGAGTTGGATAGTTTACCTACTGTAAATTTAATTGCATTACATGACGCAGTTGCAGGAACTATGGCTGTAGGAGGAGAGCCTACTGTTCATGTAGTTACAATGTCTTATACAGATCCAACCACCCTATGTACAGGTGTTGTTCAGAAAGTAATTACTATATATCCTGACCCGCACATTAGTTTTGAAGTGAATGGAATAGATGTTAATGACCCTGCATTGGTAGATGAGTTTTGCTATGAAGATGGCAATGTAGCACTTCAAGGAGTTCAGTATATTTATGACAATACCGGTATTATTGATACGGTAAATCTTATTACTGGACAATTTACAAGTGATCTGACTGGTAACTTAGGTTCAAATGTAGGCCAAGGTACTTTTAATCCAACAGCAGAGCATAACGCCGCTCATGGTGTTACAGGTACAGATGCTAAGTATTTAAATAGAACCGCAGGGTCTGATGTTAGCCTAAGTTATACCGATGGATTTGGCTGTGAGCGAACAGTATCTCAAGTATTGTTTATTAATCCAGAACCGGAAGTTTTAGAGGTCACTGGATTACCAACATCCGATTTAGCGCAATCAAATGCCACTAATTACATACGCATAACTGACTTTTGCGAAGGATCAGCTGCGGTTACAGCAGAAATTAAAATCATAGATCCAGCAGATCCTGATCCAAGCAGCATAGAAGAGGATGATTACTCAGGTTATATATTTACCTGGACAGTTGGTGGTTCATCGGTTACGGATCTTAATACTGATGGATTAGATAATACGATTGAGTTTGTGCCTGCTTCAACTACGTTAAATATTTCAGTGGTTGTAACTGATCTAAATGGATGTTCTGAGACTTTCACTGAAGTACATGTGCTTCAAAATTTACCTGAACTGGATATCACAGGTATTGAAGATTTCTTTACCTCAGGCTCAACTGCACTTTCTTCCTATTGCGCAGATGATACAGATCCAATCGTAGGTTTAACAGATGCGACTGTTGATGGAGATGTGGCAACTAACACTGTTAGTGTTGGTGATGTTGTTAGTTGGTCTGTAGATTCTTATAGTGATGATGATCTAACGCCAGTCCAAATCGCATCAGGAACTGGAAGTCTTCCAACTGTTGATTTAGATGCGTGGCATACGGACGTGACCCTCAATGCACCTGGAAGCTTAGTGGGTGGTCCTTCTACTTATCATCAGATTACCATAGTTTATCAAGATCCAAGCAGGGAATATCAAGGAATAGCTACTACGTGTACGAATACGGTAATTGAAACTATAGTTGTTCACCCGGATCCGGATATTTCAATTACACTTGATGGACTTGATATAGATGATCTTCAGTTTTGTTATGATGATATCAATATTGCATTGCAAGGGCTTGATTTAGGAAGTGGATTGGCATTAAATGGAGGTGCTCAGAATATCATACGAATTGATGGAGCCCAAGTCTCTTCTAATGGTCAAGCGGTGTTTAATGCCGCAACCTATCATGGGACGAATCCTGGTGATGAGTTTTTGCCACAATCACAGCATACAATTGAGTATGTATATGAAGATGCAAATGGATGTGTAAACACCATTACAAGAGACTTCTTTGTGAATCCACGCCCACGATTTACAGGGGATGCTATACAAACGGCAAGTACATGTGCCACGTCGAGTGTGGAGTTGTTTGTTGATATGACGGATGGAGTAAGTAATTATACATTCACCTGGTTTGTAAATGGTCAGGAAGTGAATGGTGTGGACGTTATTGATGAAGATGGGAATGATAATGACGAACGTATTACTTACGACTTTGGCGGTCAGCTGACGGCTAACTTTGGAGTAACTGCTACTTACATTGGTGCCGGATTCTCAACCAGTTGTGTGGCGAGTATACAGAATCAGTCCATCACAGTGGGTGCGGAACCTATTCCGGCTATTTCGTGGGTAGGAATTACCGCTGGCAACACAAATGGTACTGATTTCACAATAACAGAGGACAATCCAACGCTTCCCGATGGTGATGTGGATCTTGTTGAGTTGGAAATTGATGGTAATGTTGAGCTAAGCGTACCAAATCCTACTTTCCCACTTAACTTTAATTATAGCTTCGCTGCGTCAGGAGATCATACAATTAATTTGACAATGAATACAACTGCTGGTTGCGATGTGACTCTAACGAGAACTGTAAGAGTGCTGCCACATTATACTGGGTTTAATGCTTCAAATGGCTATTCAGAATCCTTTGAGACCGCTGCTTCTTTTGATCTAACAGGTACTCAAGGAGGCTGGTTAATTGATTCATTGTCATTAGATGGAAAGAACTATTATGATACAGCATCTTCTTGGACTAGGGGTTCTTCTATTCCTGGAACAGCTGCCAGTATCGATGGGTCTGGAGCTGTTTATACAGCTCCAGGCGGATCCAATGGGTACCAAGAATCTGAAGTTTCTTTTGTGTACTCACCTTCTTTTGATTTAAGTGAATTTACAGCACCTACAGTTAGTTTCCTTCGCTATGAAGATTTTGAGACTTTCAGGGATGGAGTAGTTTTTCAGGTTTCAACAAATGATGGAAGAACTTGGCAGACAGTAGGTACTTACAATGCAGCATTGGAAGATGAAGGCTTAGCTTCAACTCCAGGGTGGTACAATAGAGAAGCCATTTCTAGTGCTCCTGGTAGTGTTGCTCCAGGATCAGCAACGGCAAGCAATAATGCCCAAGTAGGTTGGGCCCTGAATAGTGATTGGCAAGAAGCCATTTCGCCGATTGAGATTGATCCGGCGGAAAGTGCTTATGTACGATTTAGATTTGCTTTATCTGCTCAGGCAGGTGCTAAAACAACCAATGGTTTCGGATTTGATTTTGTTAGACTTTACGAACGAAATCAAGTTGTCTTGTTAGAACTGTTTTCCTCTACATGGAGTGCACCAAGTCTTGTTGTAAACGATTCTGTGAATTCCAGGCCGCAATACGCTGGATCTGATATTTTGAAAATCAACTACTTTACAGATTTGGCTAATAATGGCACCAATCTGGATCAAATTAATCAGAAAAATACCACAGGCCCTGGAGCTAAAGTTGCATTTTATGGAGTAGGAAATGTACCTAATCTATCAATAGCCGGTGATGCGAACTATGTGGATATCAATGGAAACACCTATTCATTGCTGAATGCCAAACTGGCGAATGCACGATTGAACAATCCGGCATTTGATATTGTAATTGATGCTTCGGTAGATGCAGATGGTAATCTTGTTGTAGATGCCGATTTTACTGCTACCACTTCGTTTAGTGCAAGAGATAAAATTGCATTGCATGTAGCTGTAGTTGAGCCGATAGTCACTCTAACAAGTCCAATGGGATTATATGCAGCAGGAGCCTCTGTTCAAAATGTCATGCGTAAGTTGTTGCCATCTGCTGCTGGTCAGTATGAACCAGGGCCAATTGCTGTTGGAGGGACGCGAAGTTTAGAGACAATCACTTGGCCAATTAATAACATGTTTGATCCATCCAATATACGCGTGATTGCCTACGCCCAAGACTTGAATACAAAGCAAATTTATCAGGCAGCATCTTTTGATTTGGCTACTGGTCTAACAAACAATGTACTAGGCCTTGAAGACTTAGTCGATTTTAAAGTGTATCCAAACCCAGCTGATAAAGAAGTTATGATTGAGTTTGCCAATGGACTTCAGGAAGATACTGAGTGGGTGATTTTTGATCAAGCAGGTAGAGAAGTGTTAAAAGGTGAGTTGGATAAAGGTACAGCAATCTTAACAGTTCAGACTTCAGAAATTCCTTCTGGAATGTATTTCATTCACTTGTATGGTGAAGATCAAAAGCAACGAGTTAAACGAGTAATGATTGTTCATTAACGAAAACCATAAAATAAAGCCCCGATTGATTCCAATCGGGGCTTTTTTGTTGATCTAATTTTACACTTATATCACAATATTCACGATCTTATTCGGAACGACAATGACCTTTTTTGGGTCTTTGCCATCCATCCATTTTTGGATGGCCTCATTGGCGAGTGCTCCTTTCTCAATTTCCTCTTTACTGGCATTCGCAGGGAAATTGATTTTAGCCCTCATTTTCCCATTAACAGAAACCGGGTACTCAATGCTGTCTTCGACTAAGTGTTTTTCATCAAATACAGGATAATCCGCCTCAACAATTGTTGATTCATTACCTAGTAGGTGCCAAACTTCCTCAGAGATGTGCGGAGCAAATGGCGATAACGCGATAGTTAAAGGTTCCAGTATTGCTCTTTTGTTACACTTCAATGCTGAGAGTTCATTTACAGCAATCATAAACGTACTTACGGATGTATTCAGCGATAGGGTATCTATATCTTCAGCGACTTTCTTTAATGTTCCATGAAGGATTTTCAATTCCTCTTTGGTGGGTTCCTCATCGCTAATGCTTAGCGAGTCGTCATCATGGAACAACGACCAGTATTTGCGGAGGAACTTATATACACCTTCAATGCCATTGGTGTTCCATGGCTTGCTTTGCTCAATCGGGCCGAGAAACATTTCATACATGCGTAGAGTATCTGCCCCATATCGATCAATCAAATCATCCGGATTTACTACGTTGTACTTGGATTTTGACATTTTTTCAACTTCCCAGCCACATATGTATTTGCCGTCTTCCAAAATGAATTCAGCTCCTTCAGCATCTGTTCGAAACTTCTTGAAAGCATCAATATTCAAAACATCATCTTTTACAATGGATACATCGACATGAATAGGAGTGGTTTCATATTGGTTCTTTAGTCCTTTCGAGACAAACTTATTCTGACCGTTCACGCGATATGCAAAGTTTGACCGTCCCTGAATCATTCCTTGATTGATCAATTTCTTTGCAAATTCGTCGACCTCAATGATTTCCAAATCGTATAGAAATTTGGTCCAAAAGCGTGAGTAAAGTAAATGACCTGTCGCATGCTCGCTACCACCCAAATAGAAATCCACATCCTTCCAGTAATTCATTGCTTGATTGCTGCAGAATTCTGACTCATTATCAGGATCCATGTATCGGAGGAAGTACCAGCTACTTCCGGCCCACCCAGGCATTGTGGATAGTTCATAAGGGTGTCCCTTGTAGTTCCAGTCGGTTGCTCGACCTAACGGTGGATCACCATCTTCGGTTGGTAGGTACTCATCAACTTTTGGAAGATTCAATGGAAGGTCCTTATCAGGAATCAACTTTGGTATGCCATCTTCATAATATACCGGAATAGGCTCACCCCAGTATCTCTGGCGGCCAAAGATTGCATCTCTTAGTTTGTAGTTTACTTTCCTTACTCCAATATTTCTTTTTTCAACTTCCTGAATTCCACGTTCCATAGCTTCAGCGGGTGTGAGGCCATTCAAGAAATCGGAGTTGATAATTTTGCCTTCTTTGGTAGGATCAGCTTCAGTTTCTGTCAAGTTCTGAGCATCATTTATAAGAGGAATTGGAAGATCAAATTTCTTAGCAAAATCGAAATCCCGCTGGTCGCCGCTAGGAACGGCCATAACCGCACCTGTGCCATAGCCCGCCAGTACGTAATCGGCAATGTAAACTGGAAGTCGATCTCCGGAAAAAGGATGAATCGCATAACTTCCGGTAAATACTCCTGTTACATTTTTAGCATCGCTCATTCGCTCGCGTTCAGAACGATTCTTCGCTATTTCAATGTATCCATTTACTTGATTCTTCTGATCAGTAGTTGTCAATGATTTAGCTAATTCACTTTCAGGAGCTACAACCATAAAGGTTACTCCATAGATGGTGTCAATGCGTGTGGTAAAGACCCTGATTTTACTATCAGATCCGTGTACTTCAAAATCAATTTCAGCTCCATAGGACTTGCCAATCCAGTTTCTTTGCATCTCCTTTATAGGTTCTGGCCAATCAATTTTATCCAATCCACTTAATAGTCGATCAGCATATGCAGTAATTCGCATACTCCACTGGGGCATTTTTTTCTTTACCACAGGGTGTCCGCCTCGCTCTGAGAATCCATCCTTTACCTCATCATTTGAAAGCACAGTACCTAGTGCCGGGCACCAGTTCACAGTCGTTTCAGCTTGATAGGTTAGTCTATATTTTAATAGGAATAGTTGTCTTTCTTTCTCAGAATAAGCTTGCCAATCTTCTGCTGATATAATTGGTGTGTCATCATCACAAGCTGCATTGATTTGAGCATTTCCTTCTTTTTCAAGTAAAGCAATAAGCGCGTCAATTGATTCAGCTTTATCTGAATCTTGGTTGTACCAGCTGTTATAGATTAGTTTAAAAATCCATTGCGTCCACTTATAAAATGTTGGATCACTGGTCCTAAGTTCCCTTGACCAGTCGTAGGAGAAAGCCAGTGCCTTCAACTGCTCTTTGTATCTGGATATATTTTCTTCTGTAGTAACAGCCGGATGTTGACCTGTTTGAATAGCATATTGTTCAGCGGGCAGGCCGAAGCTGTCAAATCCCATTGGGTGTAGTACATTATACCCATTGAGTCTTTTGAACCGAGAGACAATATCCGAGGCGATATAGCCTAATGGATGACCTACATGGAGCCCTGCTCCGGATGGATATGGAAACATATCGAGTATGTAATATTTGGGTTTATCCGAGTCGTTCGAAACCTCATATACCTTGTGGTCATTCCAGTACTGTTGCCACTTTTTTTCGATTTCTTGAAAATTGTATTCGGCCATTTATTGAATTTTAAAGCTCGCAAAGGTAAAAGATGCGAATAAGAAAGTAGGTTTATAATTTGAGGAAACCATTACATATTTTACCTGTCCTTAGATCAAACAAACTCAATTAATAAGAAGGAATGAAAAAACTTTGGATTTTAGCGATCACTTTAGCGATTTCGGTCACATTGCTAGCGCAGGAGGGAGACAGTGCAAAGACCGAGCAAAAGATTATTGTAGCAGATACAATTCCTAAACCGGCAGAGAAGCCGGAAGTTAAACAGGAAGACGACACGCCCAAGATTATATATTACCAAAGCACAGAGCCTGAAAGAAGGAAGGAAAGGCGTAGAGACATTAAGACTTTGAGTGGTTCTATGAGTCATAGTGGTGGGTTTGGAGCCTTATCTTTTAGGAGTACGAAATTCAGAGATGAATCACTAGTGCTTGGGGGATTACGAGGTGGATGGATCATCAACCGGACCTTGGCCATAGGTGTCGAAGGTCATGGTATCATACCAACAGCAAAGTTTGATGATATAGAGGCTGGGAGAGAAGTAAACATTCTTGGTGGCTATGGAGGTATGTTTCTTGAACTTATCTTCTTTTCAAATGAAGTTGTTCATATAACTTTTCCTGTTTCCGGAGGTGCTGGCTGGTTGGGATATCATCGCACCAATGAAGACAATACAATGCCTGCTCCACTGGACAAAGAAGTAGACAGTGATGTGTTCTGGTATATCGAACCTGGCGCCAGCTTAGAGTTCAATATCAGTCGTAATTTCAGATTGGCGATGGGTATGAGTAAGCGGTTTACGCAGGATATGGAATTGATTAATACGGAGACTGATGCTTTCGATAAATTGAACTACTTCATCACATTGAAGATTGGTGGTTTTTGATAGAAAACAAAAAAGCCCCTGCAAAACTGAGGGGCTTTTCTAAAGGATTAGGTTAGGAATTATTTGTTGATTCTCTTCATTAGAGGAGCTAATTTCTCTTTGTAACTCATGGACTCCCACTTGGATCGATATTCTTCTTCAGATCTTGTAGATCTACTTCTAACACCAGTTTTAACCTTGATATATAATAGTGGTCGGAAGTTGGTGTCCTTGTCATAGCTCGAGGTGAAAATATCCAACTCGTATTGAATTCCGGTATTAGCCATCAATAGTACAAGACCTTTGTTTGCCTCCTTGCCAGAATCTTTATCAGTCCACGCAGTGACTTCAGTTATACTTAGCTGCAACGGGATATAACCATCGAATGCGAAGTTCCCGGTAGGGGGAAGTTGGAACATATCTGAATACCCGTTAGCATTTCCATCTTGATCTTGAGAGGTTACTCCCTGTAACGCCCAGTTTTCATCAGCACCGTTTGCTCGTGTCCAATTCACCGCATCTTCCTCAAAAAGTGGTGCATCTGATAATAGTGTTTTGACACCAATCCAATTGCCTTCCGTCTGGCCATCTAGACGCCCCGATACTCCACGCAGATAGAGGATCGCCTCCACAATCTGAAACTCTTCGCCTACTAAATCGCTCAGTTTTTCTAACTCAGGGAACAAAACGAGCCCATGACTGTCTGTTGTGCCTCGATCTACACTAAACGTCTCACCTGTCTCAGTAGGATTTTTATCTGATATGGATACATCAAGTACTCCGGTGTAGGAATCAAATCCTTCTTGATAGTAGAATTCGAAGACACCATCTGAGTTACCGTCCGATCCATCAGTACCATCATCACCATTGCATACATAAGCAGTAGCGTCAATTTCTCCTGCGTTTAATGTGCCGTTACCATTATCATCGATTCCTGACAGAATTATTAGTCCACCATTGGTGCAGCCATTTTGATTGCCTGAAAATGAGCTGACAGTTATCAAACTGTTGTTACCATTATTTCCATTGGTTCCATCCTGACCGTTGCAGATATAAAAGAAGGTGTCTACCTCAGGAGCATCGAGAACATTATTTCTGTTGTCATCTATTCCAACTTCAATTAATGTTCCACCATTTGCGCAGTTTCCACCGGGATTTTCAGCGGTCGATCGGACGATTGAGTTAAGCCCATCTTGTCCATTGGAACCATCATTGCCATCCGAACCATTGTTGCCATTGCATATCAAAGCGGTTTCTAAAACTTCATCGATTGTGCCATTATTGTCATCATCGTATCCGAACGTAAATTCAATTCCACCATTTGGACAGGTTACGTCCGTATCGGTCACTACAATGAGGTTGCGCCCATCTGTTCCGTCAGTTCCGTTGGTGCCATCTACACCATCACATATATAGAGCGGGCTGCCCATATATTCTCCGGCTTCTAGATTACCATTACGATTGGTGTCAAGACCAATATCAATTCTAATTCCACCGTTAGAGCAGTTTGCCCCAGGTGCTTCTGTAGTTGTTCTAATTAGAGAGTTAAAGCCATCGCTTCCATCACTGCCATCTGATCCATCATTCCCATCTGCTCCGTTGCAGACATAATAGGTGTAGTCTACCTCATCATTTTGTAAAATTCCATCTGGAGTTACATCATCCATCCCAATTTCAATCATAAGACCGCCATTGGTACAGTTGTCTCCAGGGTCTTCTGTCGAAACGCGTGTTATGCTAGAAGAACCATCCGCTCCGTTACTGCCATCATTTCCATCTGTCCCGTCACTTCCATTACAGACATAATTTTCAGAAACTACTTCGTCGTTATCCAAAACCCCGTTTCCGTTCATATCAAGGCCCAATTCAATTTTGAGACCGCCATTTTCGCAATTTAAACCTGAAGGTTCTGTGGTTACACTCGAAAGGGTTGATAAACCATTGGAACCATTAGAGCCATTTGCTCCGTTTTGGCCATTGCATATATCATAGCTTGCATCAACTTCATCATCATCCAATTCCAGATTATCATTGGTATCAAGACCGAGCTCGATAGTGATGCCGCCATTTGAGCAAGAACTGCTTTCAGTGACTCTGATCAAACTGGTCAGGCCATTGCTACCCGCACCACTGCCATCGGCACCATCTAGTCCATTACATACAAAAAAGGAGGTTTGAACTTCGTTATTATCTAAGGAATTGTTACCATTTGCGTCAGCGCCAATTTCTATTAGTGTGCCGCCGTTTTCGCAATTTTCTCCAGGATTTTCGGCGGTAGTCCTAGCTAGGAGTGATGCACCATTTTCACCATTACTTCCGTCAGCACCGCTGCTTCCATTGCAGACAAAGCTCACTGAGGCTACTTCTGCGTCATCCAGAATTCCATTTTCGTTATCGTCTTGACCTACGCTAATTTTTACTCCGCCTTCCGAACAGTTAGTTCCGGGCGCTTCATTTTGTACTTCTAAAAGAGCATTAAAGCCATCAGTTCCATCAACGCCATCAGTTGGTTCTGTGCCTTCTTCTCCACAGGAGAATAATGCTATTAAAAAGAGAGGTAATAATCTAGTTTTGAGTGTTTTTAAGGTGATTTTGAACATTGTGGTAGTGAGATTTATAAAACGATTGGCTGTAAGTTAATAAATGTGATATTATTACTAAAAAATATAATTATTCTAATTATTAGTTAAGCTTGTAAAGCGTTCGAATTTATGTTCGTTTTTGAACTAGGATACAATCCATCTTTTCCACAAAGTGTTGATAAATAGCTAGTTGCAATTTTTGGCATCTTTTGTGGCAGTATGATTGGTCAAAACTTACTTTTAGTAACCATGCTTACCTCATTCAAACTGTTTTTCCGTTCAGTCAAAAGGAATAAGTTGTTTTCCTTTATTAATATCCTTGGACTCACTATTGGATTTTTCTCATCTATTCTGATTTACATGTATGTTCAGAACGAGCTGAGTTATGATGATTTCCATGAAAATGGAGATCACATCTACCGGGTGAACCAGACATTCATTTGGGGAGAAGACAATCCAAATTTATTCTCAAGTACGGGACCTGGAGTAGGATATGCCATTTTACAAGAAATTCCAGAGGCAAAAGAAGTTGTACGGGTGCACACACCGGATTTAATGCCTGTGAGGTTCAAGGATGGGAATGAAGAGAAGTTTTTTAATGATGAATATGTTCTAGCAGCTGACTCGAACTTCTTTGAAGTCTTCACTTACCCATTGATCTATGGAGACGCATCTACCGTTCTGGATCAACCAAATACAATGGTATTGTCCGAGAGTGTGGCTAAGCAATTTTTTGGCAATAGTAATCCTCTGGGTCGGATTGTTGATCTAGGAGGTGGGCCGATACGTCAGTCATACAAGGTGACAGGTGTGGTCAAAGAAACTCATGAGAATTCATATATTGATTTCGATATACTTATTTCAATGGGTAGTATCGATCGTGTAAAGCGAAGTGACTGGAGTTGGATGTGGACTACCTTCGAAACATTTATTCTGTTGGACGAGCAAGCAAGTCCTGAGGTTGTACAAAGCAAGTTGAATGAGTTGCCTAAAAAACATGCTATCAAGACCCTTCAGGTTATGGGCTACACGTATGATGAATACATAGCCGCTGGCAAAGAATGGAATCTATACCTTCAGCCATTTACAGATATATACCTTCATTCAAAAGGAATTTATAACAGACTCAACCAAGTTGGTGACGTAACTATCGTAGCAGCTCTAATTGGATCTGCTATTTTCTTACTGATATTATCATGTATCAATTTCATTAATTTAAGCACAGCCCAGTTTACCAATAAAGCTCAGGATGTGGCTTTGCGAAAAGTTCTCGGTGGGAGCAAAATAGCCTTCATTCAGCGCTTCTTTGGAGAATCTTTGGCTTATTGTTTGATTGCAACGATTTTAGCAACAGGAGCTTTAATATATCTATTGCCACATATAAATCAGTCACTTAGCACTGATCTATCTTTCTCTTCAATTGATCAATTTTTCCTTTTCACTTTTGTTATAGGGTTGGTATTAGTAGTCAGTTTCATAGCTGGTTTGTATCCATTTATGTTCTTCAATAGGTTCAAACCTATTTCTGCTATGAAGGGAGAGCTTCGATCCGGTAAGGGAGGCGCTGCTATCAGAAATGGAATGTTGGTAACTCAGTATGTACTGTCATTTTTATTGATTATTTGCACGGTTACCATTTTTAAGCAGCTGAATTTATTCATGACCGCTGACATGGGATTTGAGAAAGATAATTTGCTTACGATTGAAAATGTGCACTGGACAGACTCAAAAGAAGAGTTTGCAAATGAACTCGCTAAGCTAGATGGTGTAGTTGGAACTGCATTGTGCGACGCGGTGCCACTTCAAGTATACAATGGAGATCAATTTGTGCCTGATAAAATAGAAGCAGGTTCATTGCCATTAAACTACGTCCTTGGTGATGAAAATTACATTGATTTATTGGAAATTGAGATGGCAGTGGGAAGGGGATTTGAGAAGTCATTCGCTGATGATATCAATGGCATTATTATTAATGAAACCGCGGCTAGAACAATAGGGTGGGAGGTTGATGAAAGCATCTTAAATAAGAAGGTGACCAATTGGAGCGGCACATATCACATCATCGGTGTAACAAAAGATTTTAATTTCTCATCACTCCATTCACCCATCGAACCATTTGCTATTTTTCATTCGGAATCAAATGCGCAAGCCAATAGACCTCTTACCAGAATATTGCTCAAATCACATTCTACGCAAGCAGACTTTGAAAAGCTGAAAGCTTCCATTGAAAATGAGTGGGGTCAGTTTGTAACAGGCAGGCCATTTGAGCATGTCGTGCTAAATGATTATTTCGAAAGTACATATCGTACTGAACAAAGGTTTGGAAGTGTACTTTCGTTCTTCTCGATTCTAACAATAATTATTGCTTCTTTAGGTCTTTTCGGAATCGTTGTATTCTCTATCGAACAGAAACTAAAAGAGATTGGAGTGAGAAAAGTGTTAGGAGCTTCAATATCAAGTATTGTTATGCTGTTTTCAAAAACCTATGCAAAGCTTTTATTAATCGCATTTGTACTTGCCGCTCCGGCTGCCTATTACTTTATGGAAATATGGCTTTCTGGCTTTGAATATCGTATATATATGGGTCCTGATATATTCATTGTGTCACTGAGTATTCTATTGATCATCTCAATTGTAATCTCAGTATACCAAACCACTAAAGCGTCCTTGATGAATCCAGCGGAAGTTTTGAAAGATGAGTAACTAAATCTTCTTTAGCACTTTTAATGCTTCTTTGATGTGGACGTCAGCCTTGAAATCGGCCCTAAAACTGTGAACAAGCTTTCCTGTTTTATCGAATATGAAGGTGACCCTGCCAGGCAATAGTCCAAACAAGCTTGATGGTACTTTAAAGGCTTTCAGAGCGAGCTTCTTCTGGTCACTTAGTAGCATAAATGGAAGCTTTCGTTTTTCACTTACGGCTTTATGCGATTTGGTACTATCACTGCTTATGCCAATCACTTCAGCTCCTGCCTGCTGAAAATCTTCATAATGATCTCGAAAGCCGCAGGCCTGAGCTGTACAAACACTCGTATTATCCTTTGGGTAGAAGTAAACAACGAGTGGTGAACCTATGTAATCAGAAAGTGAAATCATCTTTCCTTCCTTGTCTTTAAGGCTGATGTCAGGAATCAGCTCTCCCTTATTTAGCATTTTTTTGAAATTGGATGAGAAGAATCGGTAGAACGGTAAGATCAATAATCAAAGCGATGAATAGTGAGAGGCTGACAAATAAGCCCAGATAGTAGGTAGCTCCAAAATTCGAAAAGAGATACAATGAAAATCCGGCACTCATAATTATTGAGGTAATTAACATCGCGCTCCCGGCATGCGTGAAGGTAAATTGCATACGCTTTTTTGGATCAGCTTCTTTGTTTTTTAAGTAATAGCTCATCATGTGAATTGTGTCATCTACAGCAATACCAAAAGCAATGGTGAATATGATGGAAGTTGTCATTTTTAAGGATATTCCAAGCCAACCTAATACACCAGCAACCATGACAAGCGGAATAATGTTTGGAATTAGACTTATGACGAGCAACTTCCAGGATTTGAAATAGATGCCCAGTATCACACCAATGACTAAAATGGCGGTTAATAGACCTTTCAGTAAATTGATTGAAAGCAGTTCATGACTCTTATCAATCAGGTATGTGGTTCCTGTAATTTGATAATTAATGGTTTGACTATCAATGTTCTTTTTGAGATAGCCAAGCAGTTTCTTGTTCCTGATGTCTGCTTCATAGGATCCTAACTCAGGAAAGAAGCCAATCAATCTACCAACCTGACTGTCTTCAGTTACCAGCTTATCTAACCTTTTTGGATCAATTCTATCCTTTAGTCGCAACGTTTGACGATAATCTCGATCGTCCTCCGGATACTTATAATTTTGATTCAATCCTCCGGTGTTCACCATGTTTAGGTACTTAACTATGGTGGCCGGTGACTGAACTTTGACAATGGGATATTCATTGAGTAAGTATTCTTCTATTTTGACAATTTCATCCATTACCTTCTTATCCCAAATCGAAAGAGAAGTGTCGGCTACTTCTACACGAACCTCATAAGGTTTTGAACCTCCCAGATTACTGTCGGCATATTCGAAATCTAATCTTACCTGAGAATCTTCTGGAAGATCATCCAATAGATAGGAGTTGATTTTAAGTTGGCCAATTCCCGGAATAAGCAGGAGGATAATCACAGCTAGTGTGGCTAGCACTGGCCTCTTTTGTTTTATGATAAAGCTTAACCAACTCTGAGGAACTTCTAATATTTTCTGATCTGAGTTATAGGCGGTTATTGAGGCTATTAATAATCCAAAAGTGAATGTGATTACAAAAGCTATTAAAATACCGAGTGCAGCGAATACTCCTAATAATTGGACAGGCTCTGTATTGATCCAAATCAAGCTTAAGAAGCCAATCGCAGTTGTTACAGATGTCAGAAGGGTAGGTGTCCACACAATTTTTAATGCACTTTTTAATCTTTCACCTCGATCAGGATTTTCCGATTTCTTAAGTGCATTCATCAGGTGAACGGCATCTGACATGGAGACGAAAAATAGAATAGGTGGAAGTAGGGAACTAAGTAAGTTTATCTTAAAGCCGAGCATCCCGATAAATCCGAAAAGCCAGACGAGGGAAAGAACGCTGATAAGAAACGGAAGCAGTGCAGATTTAAAATTCCGAAAAATCAAAAGCAATAGTCCGAAGCTCAATATCAATGAACCGATAAGGAATTTCGAAAAATCATTTTGGATGTAAGAAATAAACACACCAGCTGCACTTAATTTTCCTACCAGACGAATGTTTTTGATTTGATATTTTTCAGCCTTGCTCTTGATGCTGTTCAGAAGTCTTTCGCTCCGCTCTTGATCTCCAAAATGTGCGTGATTTAGGTATATACTAATTGCGTCTCCATCTTCACTAAATGCAGATCGGTAAAATGGGTTTCCGAATATCCGAATACTGTCTTGCCTGAGTTGATAGGCAGTTGGTTTCTCAGAATGCATCAAAGGAAAGATGACAATGCCTGTCGGAGTTTTGATTACATGCTGAAGCGATAACGGAGAGTATACATTCTCTACATCCTCAATCTTTGTTAGCTCTCTTTCAAACTGGCTTGCTCTACTTAAAAAGTCTTCATTAAAAAGACCGCCTTTTTCCTCTAATATTATATGCAGGTAATCATTGTCATAGCCAAACTGCTTGGTGTGTTTTGCATAGGCTCTGCTCTCCGGATGATCATTCGGGAAAAACTTTTCAAACTCAAAGTCAAACGACAAGAATTGAAGATTCCAGCCCAAAAAGGCCGTAATCAATACCAATAAACTGGTCATTATCACCTTTCCCTTTAGGGTAATTAACCGCTCGACATATTTATCTAATCGTGAGTTCAGAGTTTCTTCGTTTAAAAGTTAATTTTGTTACCAAACTACGAACAGAATGCAACAATACCTGAACCTAATGAAACATATCCTGGACAATGGTGCCGAAAAGGGTGACCGTACAGGAACAGGAACCAAAAGTGTCTTCGGGTATCAAATGCGTTTTGATCTTAGCGAGGGATTTCCTTGTGTCACAACCAAGAAATTGCACCTTAGATCGATCATTCATGAGTTGCTGTGGTTTTTGCAAGGCGACCAGAATATCAGGTACTTAAAAGAAAATGGGGTTTCCATATGGGATGAATGGGCTGATGAAGATGGAAACCTTGGACCAGTATATGGCGTGCAGTGGAGAAGTTGGGTCACCCCGGACGGAAGAAAGATTGATCAAATCAAGAAATTGATTGACGGGATTAAGAATAATCCAAACAGCCGGAGACATATTGTAAGTGCATGGAATGTGGCAGATGTCGATAATATGGCTTTACCACCATGCCACACACTGTTCCAGTTTTATGTAGCGGAAGGCAAGCTAAGCTGTCAGCTGTATCAGCGAAGCGCAGACGTGTTTTTGGGCGTTCCATTTAACATTGCTTCGTATGCTTTGTTTACAATGATGGTTGCTCAAGTATGTAATTTGGAGCCAGGAGATTTTGTGCACACTTTCGGGGACGCTCATTTGTATTCTAATCACCTTGAACAAACAGAACTACAGCTTTCACGCGAACCAAGAGAACTACCAACGATGAAGATTAATCCAGACGTAAAGGATATTTTCTCGTTTAAGTTCGAAGATTTTGAGTTAGTAAATTATGATCCGCACCCGCACATAAAAGGTGCAGTTGCGGTGTAACATTTTGAAGCACAAAGTAGTCAACTAAGTAGTATAGAAGAGATGGCAGAAAGTAGCGGCATATTTGATATGATTGGACCTGTGATGATAGGTCCTTCAAGCTCGCATACAGCCGGCGTTGTACGAATAGGACGAGTGACGAATAGAATACTTGGCGGAGTTCCTGAAAATGCTGAAATCATCTTCTATAACTCGTTTGCTCGCACTTACGAAGGTCATGGAAGCAACCGGGCAATATTAGCGGGGCTGATGGATTATCATACAGATGATAAGCGAATCAAAGACGCGTTAGCCCTATCTGAAAAAGCTGGTTTAAACTATAAGTTTAAATCGGTAGGAAGTGCTTCAACGGTGCACCCAAACTCCGTGAGAGTGATTGCAAGGAGAGGAGACAAAAGTGTTGAGGTAGTGGGCGAAAGCAGAGGCGGTGGCGTTATCCGGATTAAAGAAGTAAACGGGTTTGATTCAAACTTTACTGCAAGTTTGCATACCCTGATAATAGAAGCAAATGATGTCAAAGGAAGCATCGCATTTTTTACAGAGGTTTTATCTCAGGATGAATGCAACATTGCTACCATGACTGTATCTAGAAAAGGACGAAATGATTTAGCATGTTTGATTCTTGAAATGGACTCAGGCATAGATGAAATAACCTTACAATATTTAAAGAAAAGGAAGTGGGTGCACAAAGTCATCTACATACCAGATATTGATAAATAAACATGAAAACTAAAACAGGACTAATTACCACACTGATATTATTAAGCTTTGCCACTTTTGGACAACAAAAGCGCGTGCTTTCTCTAGAGGAATGCATTGAAGTGGCTATTGAAAATAATCTCAATGTTAAAAGAAGCCAGCTTAACTTGAGGACTTCAGAGGTTAATCTGGAACAGTCAAAAGCAAGCCGATATCCTTCATTGAATGCGAGTGGAAACTACGGGTTTAACTGGGGTCGTGGCATTGACCCAACAACAAACCAATTCATTGATCAAAGAATCAACTTTAACAGTGTTGGAGCATCAACAAATATGCCGTTGATTCAAGGACTTCAGATTACCAATGGGATCAAGCAAGATAAGCTGAGTCTGGAGGCATCCAAAAAAGACTTGGAAAAAGCAGAAAATGACATCTCGCTGAACACAGCTTCATTTTATCTCAACGTTATTTTTAATAAGGAGCTTTCTGAGAATGCAAGGTTCCAGTTAGAGTCAAGCCAGCAGCAACTGGAACGAACCACTATCCTTGTGGAGTCCGGCGCATTGCCATTAGCAAATAAGCTGCAATTGGAAAGTCAGGTGGCCACCAATGAAGTAAATCTGATCAATGCACAGAATAACCTCGATCTTGCACTTCTTTCATTAAAGCAAGCTTTACTACTTCCATCTGAGCAGGAGATAGATGTAGAAATTCCAAATGTCCCAATAGATCAGGCTGAAATTGAGCGATCAAGTATAGCAGAGCTTTATAATCAAGCTGTTGCCAACATGCCAGAAATTCAAGGAGCAGAACTAAGAGTCCAAAGTGCGGATGTAGGTGTGGAAGTGGCTAAAGGAGGAATGTATCCAACCGTAACGCTTTCTGGAAGCATGGACACACGATACTCAGATGCTGCTCAACAGATTGATCCTATTTCCGGCGATTTTGAGACCATCCCATTGTCAACTCAATATGACAATAACTTCAGTAGAGGTCTATCTGCAAACTTAAGAATTCCGATATTCAATGGATTCTCAACGCGAAGTAACATTCAGCGATCCAAGATCTCACTTCAGCAAGCTGAGATTAGTAAAAGGGAGCAAGAAAATACGTTGTATCAGACGATTGAAACATCCTATAGAAATGCTGTTGCGGCCGCAAAGACATTCACCGCTTCTCAAAAACAAGTAGCCTCTCTGGAAGAGACCTTCAGAGCAGTTGAAAATCAATACAATAATGGAGCTGCCAATTTCACGGACTATCAGGTAGCTTCAAACAATCTATTCCAGGCAAGATCTGATTTATCTCGAGCAAAGTTTGACTTTATTTTCAAACAAAAAGTACTTGAATTTTATCAGGGCAAACCATTAACATTCTAAAAAATCCAACCTCATCATTTATATCTAAAATCATGGCTAAGAAGAAGAAAAAATCAAATAAAATATTATACATCCTCGGAGGATTAGTAGTCTTCCTTATACTTTTTGCAATAGTTGGTAAGTCACAAGGATGGGTAGGACAGAAGAAGAAAATTCAAGTTGAGATATCTAAAGCTGAAAAGAATACAATCATTGAGAAAGTAAGCGCATCTGGCCAGGTTCAGCCGGTCGTTGAAGTTTCATTGAGTCCGGAGGTTTCAGGCGAAATTATCGAAATGAAGATAGAGGAAGGTGATAGCGTGAGTAAGGGCGATTTTCTTTTAAGAATACGGCCGGATAACTTTCAGTCTGCCTTTGATCAAGCAGAAGCAGGTTTAAATCAACAGAAAGCGGCACTCGCCCAGGCCAAAGCAGCTCGCGCACGTGCTGCAGCAAATTTCAAAAGGGCTGAGCAGGATTTCAACCGACAGAAGAAACTCTACGAGGAGAAGGTAATTTCTGAGGCAGATTATCAACTGGCAGAGGCTAACTATCAAATCGCAGAGCAAGATTCCGAATCAGCTAAAGAAAGTGTAAATGCAGCAGAATACATCCTGACTAGTGCTCAAGCGAGAGTTGCCGATGCAAGAGAAAATCTAAGGCTTACAACATTAACTGCTCCTATGAGTGGCATCGTTTCGAAACTGCCGGTAGAGCTTGGTGAAACAGTATTAGGTACATCACAATTTCAGGGAACTGAGGTGATGCGAATTGCTGATCTATCTAAGATGGAAGTACAGGTGGATGTAAATGAAAATGATATCATTCGTATCAGTGTGGGAGATACAGCCATTATTGATGTGGATTCATACTCATATAAGGATAAAACATTTAAAGGAGTTGTTACGCATATTGCAAATACAGCCAACGATAAAGTATCGGCTGATGCCGTGACTGAATTTGGTGTGCGAATTCAAATCTTAAATAGCTCTTACCAGGATTTGGTAAAAGAAGAAGGTATCAAGTACCCGTTCAGACCGGGGATGACTGCAAGTGTAGATATCATCACAGAAGTGAAGAAGGATATTCTTACAGTGCCACTTGCTTCAGTGACCACACGATCTGATAAGGATAAGAAAAGAGGCAATGATGAAGATGCATCAGCCAGTGATGAATTGGAAGAGGAAGATGTGAAAGAAGTCGTGTTTGTCATGAGTGAGGGAAAAGCTGTGAAAACAGAAGTAGAAACCGGAATAAGCGACTTTGACAGAATTGAAATCATATCCGGGTTAGAAGAGGGTACAGAAGTTGTATCCGGGCCATTCTTAGCCGTATCCAAGCGCCTGGAAGATGGTGAGGATATCGAGGCTAAAGAAGACCGAAAATCCAAAGGAGAAGAGGACTCAGAATAATCAATCGATAATATAGTATAAAGAACTTCTTAACGACCTCCCCATCTATCCTGACATTATCAGAATGCCATCGGGGAGGTCAGCAAGTTCAAAATTGGTGTCCTTGCCCCATTTCAATAAGCACAAAGATTTCCTTTCTGATGACCTTGACGTGATTGTTTACAAGGTTCAGCCCAAGTCACGACCGATTATCAAAACTTAATTTTTATTCTCAACTCCTTGATTCATATTGTGAGTTCAAAATCTAATAATATGAAACTCACAAACATCTTATCACTGGCAATGGCAATCGTGTTGATTGGTTGCTCAGGTGGAAATTCAGAAATGGAGAATAAGGAATTTAAGATTGACTATGAAAAATTCACGTTAGACAATGGATTGGAAGTAGTCCTTCATGAAGATCACTCAGATCCGATCGTAGCTGTAGCAACACTTATGCATGTCGGCTCAAATCGTGAAAAGCCAGGCAGAACAGGCTTTGCTCATTTCTTCGAGCATATGTCCTTCAACGACTCAGAAAATGTACCCCGAGGAGCCAATAGGAAAATGATTCCTGAATGGGGAGGAAGCAGAAATGGAGGAACCTGGTCGGATGGAACAATCTACTATGAGGTAGTTCCCAAAGATGCGTTTGATAAGATCCTTTGGATTGATTCTGACAGGTTTGGTTATATGATCAATACTGTGACCGAAGACGCCTTAGAGGCTGAGAAGCAAGTTGTAAAAAATGAGAAGCGTCAGCGGGTGGATAATGCACCCTATGGATACACGGATGAAATAATCCGCAAGAACCTATACCCGGAAGGTCATCCGTACAGCTGGACTGTAATAGGCTCACTTCCAGACCTGCAAGCTGCCACTCTGGATGACGTCAAAGAATTCTACGAGCAATACTATGGTGCAGGCAATGCGACATTGGTGATTGCCGGAGACATAGATCCGGTAGAGACCAAGCAAAAAGTAGAGCAATGGTTCGGTGAGATTCGCAAAGGGCCTGAGGTAGAAAAACCTCAACCTATGCCGGTATCATTAAGCGAAACCAAATCGCTTTATTTCGAAGATAATTTCGCCAAGCTTCCAGAGCTTAGAATGGTTTTCCCAACAGTGGAAGATTACAATTCGGATATGTACGCACTTAATGTTCTTGGTCAATTGCTGAGCGGGAGCAAGAAGGCTCCACTGTATCAGGTGATTGTTGAAGAAAAGAAATTGGCGCCTAGTGCGTCTACTTATCAAAGTTCAAATGAAGTGGCTGGTGAATTCGTATTCAGAGTGAGAGCCAATGCAGGAACAGACCTTGATGAGGTAAAGGCAGCTGTGGAAGAAGGACTGGTGCGCTTTGAAACCAATGGAATTGATGCTAAGGATCTTCAGCGCATCAAAGCAGAACTCGAAACCAATCTTTATCAGGGAGTAAGCACTGTTTTAAACAAAGCTTTTCAATTGGTGACTGACAATGAGTTTGGAAGCGATCCAAGCTATATTTCAAAAACAGCAAAACTGACTCAGGCTGTCACAGCGGAAGATGTGATGCGAGTGTTCACCAAGTATATCAAAGGACAGAATTATGTGATGACAAGTGTGGTTCCGGCCGGTCAGTTAGACCTTGCTGTCGAAGGGTCAGAGAAAGCTGAAGTCTACATAGAGGAAATCGTAGCGGATGTTGCTGCTGAAAATACATCGAGGGGTGAGGTTGCTGAATATGAAAAGACGCCATCACAATATGATCGTTCTGAGCCGGATTTTGGGGAACTTCCATTGTTGAAAGCTCCTGAGGTGTGGAACACATACCTGGACAATGGCATACAAGTATTCGGTATTGAAAACAACGAATTACCATTGGTATACTTTGATGTAACACTCAAAGGTGGACACTATCATGACCCCATTGAAAAGTCGGGAACAGCAGTATTGTTGGCAGATTTAATGACCGAGGGGACTCAAACCAAAACACCGGCAGAACTTGAAGAGGCCATCGGACTCTTAGGTGCTTCCATCAATATGAATGCTGGATCTGAGGAGATTACTATCTCCGCATCATGTCTGGCCCGAAACTTTGATGAAACCTTCGCATTGGTTAAGGAGATATTGCTAGAGCCGCGATGGGACGAAAAGGAATTCGATCGACTGAAGTCATCTCTTATCACCAGACTGAAAGGAAGAGAAGCAAGCCCAACGGCTATCGCTTCTACCGTGTACAATAAGCTGCTTTATGGTGAAGATCATATTCTGGGGTATTCCTCTTTGGGAACGTCTGAAACAGTAGAAAGCATCACCTTAGCTGATTTAAAGGATTACTATGAAGCTAATTTTTCTCCATCTGTTGCGAGCTTTCACGCTGCGGGAAGCATAAGTCAGGCTGACGTAATGAAGCAGTTGAACAACCTTGATTGGGAATCTAAAGATGTTCAAATAGCGACGTACTCGCTTCCTGATAACTCAAATGCAGGTAATTTATACTTCATTGATTTTCCTGGAGCTAAACAGTCTGTAATCTATATCGGAAAGCACGCCATATCTGGTATGAATCCTGAGTATAACGAGCTCACATACGCCAATGAGAAATTGGGAGGTGGCTCCAGCGGCCAGTTGTTCCAGACCTTGAGGATTGAAAAAGGGTATACTTATGGAGCCTATGCGTTCATCCCTCAGCGGACAGAAGTGTCTCCGTTTACAGCCACTTCAAGTGTAAGAGCCAATGCTACACTTCCATCATTGGAAATTATGAAGGAAATGCTGGCAAATTATAGCGAAAATTTTAGTGAAGAAGATGTTGAGGTTACTCAAACCAAAGTCCTAAAGGCCAATACCCGAGCATTTGAAAGCCTTGGAGCCAAGCTGAATATGCTACATGAAATCAGCAAGTTTGGCAAGTCAGCAAACTTCATGGAGATAGAGCAGGATGAACTTACTTCCATGCAGCTTGAAGATTACAAAGAAATGATCAATAAGTACTTGAACGAGAGCAAAATGATCTACTTGATAGTTGGCGATGGCGCTACACAATTGGAAGAGGTAAGAAAACTGGGAATGGGTGATCCCATCATCTTAGATATCAATGGCGATCCAATAACTCAATAATTGTGATCAGATAATAGAGATAAAAAAGGCCCGAATTAAGAATTCGGGCCTTTTTTTAGTTTACCTCCATAGCATCTCTTACTGCGTCAGTTATTTCCTGCATTTTGCGCTGAGTAAACCGCCCGGAGGTTGTATACACAATCTTTCCTTCAGGGTCCAATACATAGAAATAGGGAAGATCTTTTCCATCAAAATTTAGCGCGTCCTTGTATTCCTTGAGAGTTCCCTTGTAGAATAACACGTTCGGCTGCATTCGTTTGTCAATGGTCTTCTTAAGCTTATTCATCACCTTTTTATAGGCTGGCCTTTTTGCACCGGTGAACATAGGAATGAAGTAGGTATTCACATCAAAGGAAAAGTCAAAAGGACCCGGATTGGGATTTTTATAGATGAACTGATTGTATACGGGTTCAAACCAACCCTTTAGGTAATCTTCAGCTTTCTTAGAATATGCTAAGCCAATCAAGCTGTATTTATCGCTGATGTCAGCAGGTAAGTTCACGAACTCGTTAGTCAGCGTTTCGGCTTCCATGTCAGGAAAAGTATTGCCTACCTGTCCGACGGAATGGTGACCCACAAATAAGAGTAGCGATAGAGTTGCTAATGATATTGCCTTTTTCATGTATATAGATTTTTAATGCAATTAAACGACTAATGATGAACCAAGAATCTTATTTCTATCATTATTTTTCTAATTTCATGTAATAATCAAAGATAACAACCATGCAAAAGCGTCGAATCAGCTATTTTTTTCTACTTCTGTTCATTGCGATTTCAGCAATGTCTCAGGCCCATAAAGATGCCTATCGTCAAGGTTTACAGGCCATTAAGTTTGAAAAGTATGAAACTGCCATTGAAAAGTTTCAGGAGGCGGTAAAAATCAATCCACAATATGCCGATGCCTGGTACTACCTCGGTAAAACGTACGATTTCCTCAATAAGTATGAAGAAACCATCATAGCGTATCGTAACCTCGAGCAGGTGGATTCTGAATATAACATTGGCATATACTACGATATCGCCAAGTCCTATATCGAGCTGGACAACCTGAGAAGTGCACGTATTTATATCAAACGATATCTGGAAAAAGCTCCGAAAACTCCCAAGTCAGCGAAGCTCATTCACCTGGCTATGAACCGGCTCAATTATGTAGACATTAGCGCAGAATTACGCGCGGAAGCGCCCAACACGTCCGAACCAACACCAATAGCTTCTTTAAATAGTGTATCTGGCGATTATATGCCGCAGGTTAATCCTACAGGAACCAAATTGTACTTCACGAGTGTGCGTAAAGGAGGCTTTGATTATAAAGACGAAAAAAGCGCAGAGCTTGATTTTGGAGAAGACATCTACTATTCCAGTTTAGTTAATGATCAGTGGAGTGCTCCAGAATTACTGCCAAAGCCGATCAACTCCATGTCCAATGATTTTGGATCGGCATTTACAGGCGATGGTCAAAGCATGGTGTTTGTAAGATGCGATGAGAATGGCGCTATAGGAAGCTGTGACCTATACATCACACAGCTAAGTGGAAACACCTGGAGCGTACCGGTAAACATGGGCAATGTCGTAAATACCAAAGACTGGGAAAGTCAGCCTACTATAAACGCTGATGGTAACCGAATCATTTTCACTTCATTACGTCCTGGAGGCTATGGTGCTTCAGACCTGTACATGATCGAAAAGAATCATCTTGGACTTTGGGGAACGCCTCAGAACCTTGGAAGTATAGTCAACACACCACTTAGCGAAAACAGCCCGTTTCTAGCCGCAGACGGTAAGACGCTGTATTTCTCATCTACCGGACATCCGGGCATGGGCGGAGCAGATATCTTTTATACCATTTTTGAAAATGGTAAATGGTCAACGCCGAAGAACCTGGGAAAACCTATCAACTCGAGAGGAAATGACACTAATTTCAGTATTTCAGCAGCTGGAAATGCATATATGGCATCATCAAGAATGGATGAGAATAATTACGATATTTTCAAAGTAGTGCTACCTGATGAGTTGAAGCCAAAACCAACCATTATTGTCCAGGGAGTTGTTTCCAACTCTGAAAATAGTCAGCCATTAAGTGCATTGGTTTTAATTGAAGATTTGAATTCAGGGGAGTTAATAGCCACAAATAAAAGCAACGAAGAAACAGGAGAATACCTTGTTGTGTTACCGGCAGGCCGGGATTATAGTGTTTCTGCAAATGCACGCGGCTTCTTTTTCTATTCACAAAGCTTTGAGTTGCCAAAGGATGCAGCCTATGCGGAGATTGCAAATGATATTCCGCTGGAGCCAATCAAGAAGGGAACGAAAGTGGTTTTGAACAACATCTTTTTTGAAGTTGGTAAAGCTGAATTGAAACCAATTAGTTACGTAGAGTTGAATAAAGCGGTGACACTGATGAAAGAAAATAAAACGATGGTCATTGAAGTAGGTGGGCACACGGATAGTCAGGGAGCAGATGCTAACAACCTCAGTCTTTCACAAAGACGAGCACAGTCTGTGGTAGAATACATGGTTCTGGCAGGAATAGAGCGCGAACGACTGGTTGCTAAAGGCTATGGAGAGACAGTTCCAATCGCTGACAACAATACCAATGAAGGACGAGCCAAAAACCGACGAACTGAGTTTGTAATCGTCGAATTCTAATTGAACAAGACATCCAATAAAAGGTCGATTCAATGCTTGGATCGACCTTTTTTATGGTTCAAAGGGAAACCTAATTTCCGACTCATTGATCTCAATGAAATTGTGTTTGGACATGAGCGTTTCAATCTGAGGAAGGACCTCCTTCATTCGTATCAGCAGTGTTTCCTTGCGGTCCAATCCGTAGATAAAAATCATTCGCTCGGGTACTTCACGACTCACATAGCTCTTGACAAAATCATCGTCTTTGGTGACTATTATATAACCTTTTTGAATCGCTAACCTGCGAAGCTGATCATCGATAATGCGTTGCTTTTGGTTGGCCTTGATTTCATTTACGTGCGCCACATTGAGACCGGCAGACCTAAATAGGTCGGCTAAATCAGGTGTCAGATTTTCATCGATTATGTAGGTATACAAAACAGCACAGGAGTTAGCGTGAAATATACCCCGAATCAAAAGCGCAGTATTCGGGTAAACAATTATACATTACCATTTTAGATCTAGTCATCTTTTTAACCACCAATTAAAACTAACCAAAATGAAACCGAATTTTCGACTTTTAATGACTTTGGGAATATTTGCTTCCCTCTCGATATTTATAAATTGTGGAAGCGATGAAAGCGATCCGGCAATTAATATAAGTGTCACTACCACCAATGCATCTAATATCACTTTTTCTTCAGCACAGATAGGTGGGTTTATTGATGGAGAAGGTGCTATCGCTGCCGGTGTTGTAGTTAGCACCTCAGGTACTCCGACTGTGGAAACAGGTACCTCAACTTCTTCATTTACGACTACCGGATCATTTACTGTCACAGTAACTGGTCTAACACAGCTTACAACTTATTTTGCCAGAGCTTATGCAGTCACAGAAGATGGGATCGCATATGGGGCTACAGTTAGCTTCTCCACCGAAATACAAGATTCAACTGCACCAACCTTGATTTCTGTTAGCCCAAGCGGGACCAATACACCTCTGCCCGTGGATGGAGAGATCGTACTCACTTTCAGTGAGCCGATGGATTTGACATCCTTCAGAACTCCATCACAGAGTAGTGACAACAATATCTATCTCAGCGGTGGTCTATACGGTGGTGATGTACCTTTTACACTTTCAGCAGATGGAAATACAATCATAATTACCCCGAATCAAGATTTGGATGGAGGAGAGCTACTTTACAGCTATGGCCTGTTTGCTGATGACATAACTGATTTGGCAGGGAATGGACTGGCAACTGACTTTGGAAGTGAATCAGGTTCGTTTGTCACAGAAAATACCGCCTTAACCATAACGAGTATTTCTCCTGCGGCTGATGAAACGAATGTGGCATTAGATGCAAGTATAGTTGTGACGTTTTCGCAAACACTGGATCCAAATTTCGTAAATACCGGAGCATTTACATTAAGCTCGGTTTCTGGCTCCACAAGTGGGAGTGTGGTTGTTTCAGGCAACACGGTAACATTCACACCGAGTGCTGAATTAAACGATTTTATGACAAGCTACAATTTCTACGTTGAGGGATATGGAAGTTTACAGATTCGTGATATTAACGGAAATTATTTCCCTGATCAAGAGTCCATTTCATTCAGAACAGAAGCCTTTTCTACCAACTACTATTATGAGTTTGATGGGAATTATGGATATGCAAATGATAATTTAGATATAACCTATAATGGAGGTACATCTTACACAATTAATGTTTCTTCCGGCTCAGGATATGAGTCTATGCAATGGAGAGTGGTGAAAACCACCTATGGAGGTGAAGATGTATATGCCTTTACCAATAAGGTAATCGACAACAATGGACAGGAGCGATTTATAGAAGCAGCTGCACCTGACGATGGAAATAAGATTCTTATTTCAGGCAGGCCATCTACTACGACTTGGTACACCGGACAGCTCTGGAAGGTGGAGCCAAGTAATAATAACAGCAATGGTTTTCTGTTAAAAGCGGTTGTTCCTAATGCATACTTAAGTAGTATAGATTTGGATATTAACGTTAATATAGGATCAGGCATACCATATGAGCATGAATGGCTCGTAACTAGACGTTCTGCCTATTAATATTCGTGTCAGTTAACATAAAAGCCCTTAACAGGGCTTTTTTTTTGTTCAAAATTCGTTTTTCAATACGCTATAAAGCTCATCTACAGGCAGGCCAACCACATTGTAATATGATCCCTTGATCCACTCAACACCGATAAGTCCAATCCAATCCTGAATGCCATAGCTGCCAGCCTTATCTAATGGAGGTTCTGTGTTGATGTAATGATTGATTTCATCTTCATCCAGCTCTCTGAATTTTACCTCAGTGATGTTGGAGAAAGAAACCTGCTTTTGCTCATCACTTATGCAGACACCGGATATTACCTGATGAATTTTCCCCGATAGCAGCGACAACACGCTTCTGGCTTCAGTTTCATTTGTTGGCTTACCCAGAATACGATCGTTAAAAATCACAACAGTGTCCGAAGTAACGATGGTGCCATGTTCAAAAGCTTCCCGGTGAGCTTTGTTCTTTTCGATAGCGAGGTATTCTGCAACCTTCATTACGTCCATCTCTTCATCAAAAGTCTCTTCGAAATCGATTGTCTTAACCACAAACTCAAATCCAGCAGCTTTCATCAGCTGTTTTCTTCGCGGAGATTTAGAGGCTAGAATGAGGTTACTGAAATGCTTCATCAAAAAATGAATTGAATTCGTCTTCTTTTATCGACCCAAAAAGAAATCCGCAAATAACCTTAGGGTAGAAATAAGTACTTTTTTGAGGTAATGTATAACCACTGTAGCACACTTCTTTGACCGTATCGATGGAGATTTCTTTTGTGATAATTGCACACTGACTTTCTCCGCTAACTACAGAAGTTAAACATTTGGTGAAATTGCGCTCGAAGGTGAGGTTCTTACTTCCACGTTGGTCCTTGCCCGCTATTCCCATGCATTTTTCAAAAATAAAGTAATGCATCACTGTAAGATCCAGCTCTTTGATCGCCTGCGGAAAATCCCAGGTGATTTCGTCTATCATCTCGGGCTTTAATCGGACTTTGTATGCTTCATTTCCAATTAACAGACCAAATGCCCATTTCTTTCCTAAAATCACCTCATTCACTTCCGGTGCTTCTGCAATGGGTTTGATGAAGAAATAGTTATCCAGCTTTTCAAGCAATTCGGTCTTTGAGAAGGATTCCAGTCCGCTCACCATCCGATGCGTTGGGAGAATTCTCAGGTCATCCGATTCTGTATTGGTGAAATACATCAGGTGATAATTGTAACCTTCATTGCCCGTGTGATCGGGATTGTTTTTGGCCCGCTCTTTCTGATAAAGAAGAGAACCTTCGTATCGATGGTGGCCATCCGCCAGAATGATTTGCTTATCCGCAATTAGCTCCATGATTCGACGGATAATTTTCACATCATGAATCACGCTGAATACATCTCGAACACCCTGATAATCTTCAGTTTCATACAATGGCTCCAACATGGCATCATCCATGTATTTTTCAATCTCATGCGTGGTGTCTGTATACAGTCCATGCGTTGGGCTCACATTCAATTGTGTATGATCAAGAATGGACATCCGATCATTGACTGAGTAGGGCATGGTATTCTCGTGTCTCAACAAAACTTTTTCATCCCAGTCGTATACATGAAGGTTCGCGATGAAACCCTTTCTTATTCGTTCTTTTTCTGATCCAGGCAGGGTGAAATACTGATAATGGATATAAATAGCAGGCAGTTCATCTTGCTTGATTATACCATCATTTTTCCACTGAATGAGTCTTCTGGCTGCTCCGACAATAGAATCATTGCCTCTGGGCACAGACAGGTGAATGCTGTTGAATTCCTCCTTGTAAAGTGCTTCACGCTGACTTTCTGAAACAACATCAAACAATGGAGATACCAGCTTGTCAATGTCCTTTAGCAAGGACGAATTGTATCTCCAGGCACGCAAGGGTTTTATTTCTGCCATCTAGCTTTTCATTCGATCTTTCCACCGGCTTCTCTGGTCTGAGACTGATTGGGAAGTAATAGGTTTGCTGGTGTTCGCCCGTATTTCATTGGCGATCACAGCTGCTATTTCGGATACCTCAGCTGGTACTTCTTTTTTTAACACATCAGGACTAAAATGAGATTCCACAAACTTAGTCGTGAACGAACCATCAATAAATTCTTTGTGTGTAAGTACAAAGTCACAAAATGGAAGGGTGGTTTTCACACCGGTTATCTGATACTCCTCGATGGCTCGTCTCATCCGATCGATCGCTTCGCCACGATCTTTCCCGTATGTAATCAGTTTGGCAATCATCGGATCATAGAAGATTGATACTTCCTGTCCTTGCTCATATCCATCGTCTACACGTACACCGGCACCTTGAGGTCTGATATAGGTTGAAAGTTTTCCGGTATCCGGCAGGAAGTTGTTTTCAGGGTCTTCTGCGTACACCCGAACCTCAAGGCTGTGACCATTAATGGCGAGATCATCTTGGGTAAAACTCAATTTTTCTTTATTCGCAATTTTGATTTGCTCTTTCACAAGATCTACTCCTGTGATTAGTTCCGTAACCGGATGCTCCACCTGGAGGCGTGTATTCATTTCCAGGAAGTAGAAATCCAGGTTTTCGTCGGCAATAAACTCAACCGTACCCGCGCCAAAATAGCTGCATGATTTAGCCACATTAACGGCGGCTTCACCAATCTCTTTTCTTCTTTCGGGAGTTAGAAGTGCAGAGGGAGCTTCCTCGATCACCTTCTGATGCCTTCGCTGGATACTGCACTCACGTTCAAACAAGTGGATGATATTTCCATGCTGATCCCCAAGCACCTGAACTTCAATGTGTTTAGGAGAGGAGATGAATTTTTCAATGAAGACTTCATCATTGCCAAAGGAGTTTCGGGCCTCACTCATCGCGCGATCCATTTGTTCTTCAAAGTCCTTGGGATCGGTAACGATTCTCATCCCTTTTCCGCCACCACCTGCGCTGGCTTTTATCATTACCGGATAGCCAATGTCATTGGCCACTTTTTTGGCTTTGGCTACATCACTGATGGGCTCGTCCATGCCCGGTACTAGTGGGACATTAAATTTCTGAACCGTTTGTTTGGATGTGAGCTTATCTCCCATCACACGAATGGCTTCAGGAGATGGCCCGATAAAAATCAACCCTTCCTTTTCAACACGCTCGGCAAATGATGCATTTTCTGAGAGAAATCCATACCCCGGATGTATGGCATCTGCCCCTGTTTTTTTACAAGCGTCAATTATTTTGTCCTGAACCAGATAAGATTCTGATGCAGCTGCAGGACCAATATTCACCGCTTCATCCGCATATGATGCATGAGGAAGCAACTTATCCGCTTCACTATATACAGCTACTGTCTTGATTCCCAGCTCTTTGGCTGATCTCATCACACGTATGGCGATTTCGCCTCTATTGGCGACTAATATTTTCTTTATAGACATAATTCAATCGTTAGCGCAAGTTTATTGAAAAGGCGACATTCATTATATGTGTATTCCTGCTAAATTTGCAACTTGTTTGAAAATAAGGAGAACACAAGTAAATGGATTTATTCGAGAAACTACTCAGTGATAAGGGAGCGTTAGGTCAATACTCCTTTCTGGATCAGGATTTAAATTATTATTTCTTCCCAAAGCTTGAAGGCGAAATTCAACCTCGCATGACATTCAAGGGAAAAGAAGTGCTGGCCTGGAGTTTAAATAATTACCTGGGACTGGCCAATCATCCGGACATTAGAAAGGCTGATACAGAAGCCACAGAGCGATGGGGCTTGGGCTATCCGATGGGAGCTCGAATGATGACCGGTAACTCGGATCACCACGATCAATTGGAGCAAGAATTGGCAGAGTATGTAAGCAAGCCTGCGGGGATGCTTCTAAACTACGGTTATCAGGGAATTATGTCTGTAATCGATGCGCTGGTAGATAGAAAGGATGTAGTGGTATATGATGCGGAGTGTCATGCATGCATCATTGATGCCTTAAGAATGCACCTGGGCAAGCGATTTGTATTTCCTCACAATGACATTGAAAATTGCGAAAAGCAGTTGAAAAGAGCTGAGAAGCTAGCTGCAGAGCAAGGTGGTGGTGTGCTTGTGATTACAGAGGGTGTTTTCGGTATGAGCGGGAATACGGGCAAACTAGATAAAATAGTAGCCCTAAAAGACAAATTTGATTTCAGACTTTTGGTAGATGATGCACATGGTTTTGGTACGATGGGCAAGACAGGAGCGGGGACAGGTGAGCACTACGATTGTCAGGACGGAATAGATATCTATTTTTCCACTTTTGCTAAGTCTATGGCAAGCATTGGCGCCTTTATAGCAGGAGAAAAGAATATCATTGATCACTTAAGATATAAAGTAAGGTCTCAGATCTTCGCAAAGTCACTTCCTATGCCATTGGTTATAGGAGGTTTGAAGCGACTGGATATGTTGAGAACCATGCCGGAGCTTAGAGAAAAGCTATGGACCATAGTGGATGCACTACAGAATGGCTTCAAAGAGCGAGGGTTTAATATTGGCAGTACAGATTCCCCTGTGACACCAGTTGTGATGAATGGAGATGTAATGGAAGCATGTAATATGGTGGTGGACCTAAGAGAGAATTTTCACATATTCTGTTCGATGATTGTCTATCCGGTAATTCCGAAAGGGATGGTGATTTTACGAATTATTCCAACAGCGATGCATACACTAGAAGATGTAGAAGAGACATTGAAAGCTTTTGAAGCAATAAAAGAGAAACTAGATAACGGAGTATATAAAGAAGCGGGAGTAGAAGGAGCCATGTTGGCAAAATCTTAATATTTCTTTCATTTAAACTGTGTTATTTACGATTTTGGGCTATATTGCCCTCAACTTTAAAATTTATCGATAACCTTAATTACCTCATAACATGAAAAGATTTGAACAACTAAAGTCAATGGTTGAATCACTAGAAGCTGATTTCGAAAAATTCTACGATAAAAAGAACAATGCCGCCGGTACTCGAGTAAGAAAAGGTATGCAGGATATGAAAAATCTTGCTCAGGAAATCAGACTTGAAGTTCAGGACATCAAGAACAAAGGATAATCGATTATTAATCGAACCGATAAAGAAATTAGGGAGCCAAATGGCTCCCTTTTTTTATGCCCTTGATTTCTTATTCGCTTTAGCGACCCAATTCCCTATGAGGCATTGATTTTTAAACTACTGTTAATCAATCGCTTATATCACTTACTCAAGCCTATATTTTTCACTTGCTGCTAAAACCGATAAACCGATCAGGTTCGTTTTTGAAGCGGACTTCATCATTTTTGAAACGGACTTGATCTTATTCGCTTTCAATGCGCAGGGTATTAAATAAGAGGGCAGCTAGTGCGCGTTTGCAACGCGTACTTAGTAGTTTCAGATTTGAAATAGCCCCGATTCACAGACGCGGACCACCGGAAAGTTGCACCTAGGCCCTGCACTTTAGACTGTAAGCTCCCACTAACGGACTAATCATGTATACAATCTGTGTACACGCCAGTCAAATACCCTTTTTTGGGTAGGTGGCCTTTGGATTGGAGCCACCAAGTTTGCAGAATATTAAATTATTAAATTTTTAAAAAATGAGTTTAAAGTATTCAGTTATTGCTCGGAAAAACCCGAGGGATAGCACAGCACCGGAGAAGTATTATCCACTATCTCTATCTACAGGTGTATCGGATTTTAAGAGCCTTGCCAGGCGTATTCAAAAGCATACCGGGCAAAGCTATGCTGATGTAACAGGTGTACTTGCTGCATTGGAAGATGTCTTACCTGAGGAATTATTAGCAGGTAAGATTGTAAGGTTGGGATCGTTGGGAAGTTTTTATACAACATTCAAATCGAAACCAAGTGATGCGCCGGAAGATGTTTCTTCTAATAATATTCTCGAAGCACGCATCCGCTATCGCCCGGACAGATCTTTGCTGTCTGAAGTTAATAATGGTGCGCGTTTTGAGAAGGTAAGCGTACCAACAAGTTGAACACCCTGATTTACAGGTATGTCTAAGCGTAGCATTTGCTACGCTTTTTTTCTTTTTTTTAATAGGTTAGGCTGAGATGAATCAGTACGAAAATGAAAAATACACATTGGGTTATGGTGACGATTTGAAGTTAAGAATGACATTGTATATCAGGAATTACACCAACTGGCGCGGAAGTTACTTCCGTGCCTAATTGTTTAAAGTAAATAACAAAGCTTACCATAAGTAGACTTCAAATCCTACGGTTGTAATACTAAACTTGCTGTATTCTTGAAACATGAGCGAGAAATACAAGATCAGAGATCAAGAAAGAATCTATTTCATTACTTTCAGTGTAGTTCAGTGGATCGATGTTTTTACACGGTCTGAGTATAAGGATCTATTGATTGCTAGCCTTGACTTCTGTATTCAAGAGAAAGGATTAGAAATTTATTCATGGTGCATTATGACCAATCATTTGCATTTAATTGTTGGTCGTTGTGGAGAATCGAAGATCGAAGAAATTGTAAGGGATTTTAAGAAGTATACTTCAGTTGCATTGATAAAAGCGATTGAGAATAATCCAACAGAGAGTAGAAAGGAGTGGTTGTTGTGGATGTTTAGAAAACTAGCTGAGCGAAGTTCAAAACATCAAAAGTATTGTTTTTGGCAAAACGAATATCATCCTATTGAGTTGAGTGACACAACTATGATGCAGCAAAAGCTTGACTATATTCATGCTAACCCAGTGGTTTCAGGTTTAGTAGAAGAACCTGAATATTGGAAATATAGTAGTGCTATCGATTATGCAGGAGGAAAGGGATTGCTAAGTATTAAATTTGTGGAATAGATAGGAAGCACGGAAGTAACTTCCGCGCTAGTGGAGGTATCGGATTTTAAGAGCCTTGCCAGGCGTATTCAAAAGCATACAGGGCAAAGCTATGCTGATGTAACAGGTGTACTTGCTGCATTGGAGGATGTCTTACCTGAGGAATTATTAGCAGGTAAGATTGTAAGGTTGGGATCGTTGGGAAGTTTTTATACAACATTCAAATCGAAACCAAGTGATGCGCCGGAAGATGTTTCTTCTAATAATATTCTCGAAGCACGCATCCGCTATCGCCCGGACAGATCTTTGCTGTCTGAGGTTAATAATGGTGCGCGCTTTGAGAAAGTGAGCGTACCAACCAGTTGAACACCCTGATATACAGGTAAGTCTAAGCGTAGCATTTGCTACGCTTTTTCTATTTGTGTTATCCATAACCAAGAGGTCAATCGAAGCATGACCAAACTCCACTATCGCAACAACCCAATTGCGCCATGTTCACCAAATTATATCTTGTTTGATTGATCAGCATTATCATAAGCCTTAAACTTGCGCTTTGAACTACCAAACTTTTAGTATGCCTAAGACCTTTCATATTTTTTATGCCCTAGTCGCCTTTGCTATATTCTTTAATACCTCTGCTCAGGAAAAATACCTGGCTTTTGAGGATGTGAAATTTAATTCTGTAAGAGAACAGAACACCATTCGTGGGGTGTTGGATGGGGAGTCTGATTTATTTGATGGATTTCTAGTAATAGCTCCGGAGGATAGCGCAAAGTACACTAAATGGAAGGCGTATTACGAAAGTGAGATGGCGAAGCTAAAGGTTAGGAAGGTTCCTAAAAAACTAGAGAAGGACGTAAAATATATTTACAACCAGCTGCATGAAAAATTTTTGAGAAAATATGAATACCTCGCTTTCTATGATCAGATTTTTGAGCAGGGTGTCTATAACTGTGTGACGGCAGTTGCATTATATGCTTTGTCATTCGAAGAGTTGGGTATTCCCTACAGTATTAAGGAAACGCCCACTCACGTGTACATCGTGGTAGATCCTGAAGAGTCACAGCTGCTGATTGAAACGACAGATCCGGTAAGCGGTTTCAAATCCTTTAGTCCGGGCTTCAAAGAAAATTTTGTGGCACAACTGGCCATGATGAAGCTGGTCGATCAAAGTGATGTCAACTCCAAAGGATTGTATCCGATTTTTGATGAGTTTTACTTTGGAGGTGCTGATCTTACACTTGAGCAGCTGATAGGGATTCAGTATTACAATAAGGGATTGGACTTGCTTGATAAGAAGGAATATCACAAGGCCTGGAAGGAGCTTTCCAAAGCTCAACTTTTTCATAGTACAGATCAGCTGGATGGTGCACTCTTTGTGTCAATGATAAACGTATTGTCAGGCAGTGATTATACCGATTGGAATGACATCAAACTACTTCCTTTCCTTACCCGATTTGAATCTTTTGATGTTAAAAACACCAACATATTGGGTGAGTTTTCCAGAATGATTAGTCATGTATTGTCTGATAGAAATGAAAGCGAGCTGGCAGAAAAAGCCTATCAATACTTTATTGCCAACAGCAATAATGAGAAGATCAACACGGATGTTACATTTACCTATCATTATGAAGTAGGCAGAAAAAGTTATAATCGTGCCAACTACGCAGAGGCGTTTGATTCCATTATAAAAGCTTATAAAGCCAAGCCCGGGAATGAAAGTGCAGAAAGACTACTTACCGAATCTTTTCGACTAGCACACATTAATAAACCCACCTCAGAAACGTTGGCAACTCTCGATACATTGATGAATCAAAATGATGAGTTGCAGACCAACAATCACCTGAACACGATGTTGCTCAACTTATACCTCATGCAGATGGGAGAAGATTTTGAATCTCGCAGAGCTGTCAACGGGAATAAAATGAAAGAGCAGTTTGAAGAAAAAATAGAAGGAAACGACAGCTTCATTTATGACAAATACATTCTTTCTAATGCATATTCAAAGGCGGCTGTATACTATTTCAAACGAGGCTATACGTCTCGTGCTCGCGCCATCATTCAAAAAGGACTTGAGTTCGTCCCAGATAGTTATGAGCTAAAATCCAGGCTTAGGATGATTAGCAGATAGACTGATCAAAAATCAATGGCAAGGTTGATACTGGTTTCGGTTATATACGGATTCGCATATAGAGTAATATACTTGCCAACTAACTTCAATTTTTCCATTTTGAAAGTGCCGGGCATAGGTCGATAGACAATCCGACCCTTACCATTCTTTTTTTCTATTTCCACATTTTCGACATGCATAAAGCCATCGATTAGTTGTCCATAATAATAAGTTCCCCTTGCTGGCTGCTTGTCAAAGTACACCTCTACAATGTATTCACCGTTTGTTTTAAGATTATCATACTGTCTTACAATTAGGTTTGGGTAGTTTTTTCGTTGCTTTCCACTTTTGTTGAATTCTACCAGGCCTGCACGTGGATAATCTTTCTTATACTCCAGGTACGATTGTACTTTTCCGTTTTCCCAGTATTTGGTTCGTTTTCCTTCCTTTCGTCCATTCTTATAGTTGAACTCGAGGTACTTATTGCCGTTTTCGTAATACTGAATGGCCTTTTCTTTCGTACCATGGTTATAGGCTATTTCTGTTTTTAACGTGCCATCAGGGTAGTAGTTCTTTGAAAGTCCATGTCTGTTGTTTGTTGTGTCAACCTGTATTTCTGATTTCAGGGTTCCGTTATCATAATACGTTTTTATGAGGGATGGATCTTCGTTTTCTTCGGAGGAAAAAAATGCCGCATTTATCTGGTCACAGGCAGAGATCAGTAATAGGCAAAAGGTCAGGTTAATGAGTGTCTTCATACTTGTTGATTAGAATTCAAATTTAATTGAAGATGTTGGATAAGGGAATTGTGGATAATTATTTACCGATTTGGCAAGATTATATTGAAGTGGATAGAATAAGTATTGCATTAAGTAAGCCGAAGGCTTTAATAGGTTAGTGCCTTTTTAAAGAGTGTAATGGTACGTCACTAGTTGATATGAGAATGCTGAATGAATGCAAGGTGATTAGAAGATATAATAAGCAAATCCAAAATAGCTTATCCAGCTAACATGCGTTTTTTCAATGCGCGCTTAAGCGATATTAGACTTGAAATGGACGCACTCCAAAGAAGGAGCGGATTATGCCATTCATTAATTTTTTCGAGGTGGAATAGAATTAGATTGAAATCACTTCTGACGCTATCAATTTTTGTATATAACTAATTGATTGATAATTATTTAAATGCAATTTGTCATCATTGCCATCACCCAAAAAACGATATTTAATAATTCATAATTTACGCTTGACGTTATATAAAATAAGCCTTTCTGTTTGGGAGATTCATTGAAATATAATACTTTGCAATCGCCTTATTTACACCACTGAATCTGGCCCGAAACTTACTTAAACATCTAATGAAGAGATTTTTTTTTATGGCAATCGTTGTTGCCATCATTACCCCATGTTATAGTCAAACGATGCCTTCAGCATCATCCCTGTCAACAGTAAAAGGCATCAACCTTCCGGTAAACAAGTACAACGGAACAGCATCAGTTTCTGTACCACTTTACACCGCTCCTCTATTGAAAGGTGGAGGCATCAATGTAGGACTTAGTTACACTACAAGCGGCATTAAAGTGAACGAAGCATCAGGACCCGTTGGGCTGGGCTGGCAGCTCATCGCAGGAGGTAAAATCACACGCGTGATGATGGGACATCCGGATGAATACTCTGATTTCAATACGTCCAAAACTGTTGACAATCTGGCCAACGTTCATTATGGCTATCAGGACACAGAAAAGGATATCTTTTATTTTGAGTACCCCGGCGGTGGTGGTCGATTCATCTTTGGAGATGGTTTTTATACAGCATGTAACCCAACAGATTGTACGCTGCAATGTGATTCTCAAGCTTGTTTAGAAGCTTATAATGATTGTGTCCGCGCATCAAACAGGTCATGCAGCGGGGGAGAGATCACCTTCGACCAGATTCACACATTACCTGGCTCCGACATGCATATCTCATTTCACTATACTGATAAGCTCAATTCATACTTTGTGATTACAGATATGTATGGAAACCAATATACGTTTGGGAACGGCCTGAATTCATCCGGAAATCCCGATGCTCAGGAAGTGACTATTTCCGAGAGAAGCAATTTGAATCAGTCAGGTTATGATCCATCGCTACGTGAGGAGTACATCTCAACATGGCACCTGACAGAAATTGATCATGCAGGATTATCAGATTCACACAACACAATCTTTACCTATGGAAACAGTGAAAGTACTGAGGTAGTCGAAGAAGGGGCTGAAACACAGTTTAATGCCGTTGATGTTGCTAATCCTAACATATTGGGAGTTGTTGACCAACAGGTAACTCAAACAAAGACTACTACACAGGTTCGTAGGTTAACTGAAATCGAGACCTCAATGGCAAAAATTACCTTCGAATATGGAGATCGAAATGACGTCAATGGAGGCAAGAAGGTAACCGCCATCTCCCTGTTAGATGGAATTGGAAATGAAGTATCTAAAACCGAGTTTGAGTATCTAAACAGCAATGCGGCTTCCTCTTACAAGTATGATCAAATTTATTCCAGTCCTCCTCCTTCCGAATCTTTATATCGATTGATGCTTAAGACCATTACAAAAGATGGCTTACCCATTAGGCAGTTCAAATATAAAAACGAGGAAAGTGACCTGTTTCAGTTACCGCCAAGAGGATCCTATTACACAGACCATTGGGGGTATTACAACGGAGGGACACAGCATGGAGGTACGTACCTTCCATATCCTGATTTGGAGGAAGAAGAATATGTCCTGGATAAGGGAATACTCAAACTAGTCACACTTGTCCTTCCAGGCATGGACAAGAGCAGCAGCCCAGCTGCAAAAGCCAACATCCTGACAGAAGTATCATATCCCTCAGGTGGTTATACCAAATTCAGATATGGAATTCACCCGAACGGAGGAGGTGTACGCGTTTCTCGCATCGAACAATATAACGAACATGGTGTGATGGTCAATGGATCTGAGTACGAGTATTTTGATGAGGATACAGATAATTTCATTAGAGGACCAATACCTCGGTACTTGAAATTTATGGAAAGGTCTGAACATACGATGTACGTACCAGGTGAAGTTGAGATTGGAGGTGTTATAGTGGATGTAGAAGTTCCAGTAGTAGAAGATAGGTATAAGTTCATCTTGTTTCCATCGGCAGAATCTTTAACATTCGATTTGAATGGTCCCTCGCATGGTTATAAGCGCGTGAAAGTAACTAACCAACTAACTGATGCACACACTATTCATCATTTTACTGAATTCGACGAGGAAGTTGCGCCAACCAAAAAACAGTTTACTGTGGATATATTAATTGATGGCATAGATCAAAGTGGAATCGATGCTAACCAATCGCCATTTAGTTCAACTGACTTAAACTACTTCAACCGTGGATTAGAGAACAAAACAGAAGTTTTTGATGAGTCCGGGGACTTGGTTTCTACGATAGTCACAAACTATGAGCATACAGGTCCACAGTATATGACGAAATCCATGAAGGTAGAATTCCTAAGGAACAATCCTCTAGAGTACTTCTTTGATTTAATTACCGGAACCAACTTCTCTTTATTAACTTCAGAATATGACATAGAAGTCAAAACCTTACGATTAGCCGGAACTGTAGTCACAACCAATGATCAGGACGGAGAGGTCACGGAGACAAAGACATTTGATTATGCTTCCAACCATCCGTCGCTTCCGGTGGAAGTGAATACCGAGTTATCGACTGGGCATTTTACCAAAAAGCTTATCAGTTATCCCTTTAGTGATCATACAGATGTAATCTCGAAGTTCGAAGATCAAAGTGTACTTACTCAAATGGTCAATGATGGAATGATTGGAATTCCTACCATGGAGGAAAATAAGATCAAATATCCAAATGATAATTCTTATAAAACGTCAGGCGTCAGATTAACCACATTCAAAAGTTTTGGAAGTAAACGACTTCCACATCAGTCGTACGCGTTGGCCATCGAGTCACCTGGTGCCTGGATAGCTGATGATTTGATTTTGACGAGCACCAATGACTACAAATCATCCGGTCAGCTAAAGAGCAAAATAGGTCGCTCAGAAATCGAGACTAGATATGATTATAACGCTGATGGCTATTTGTCTAGCGTTACAGCAGATAATGGAGTTGAACAACAAACAACAAACTATATCTATGAGAGCTTAGTAGGAGTAAGTAGTGTACAAGGTCCTGATGGACGCAGTGTTAGCTACGAATATGATGAATTGAACAGACTCTATCTTATCAGAGATCAAGATCAGAATATCATTAAACGGTACAGGTATAATTATGCCGGTGATATTGTGAAGTCAAGCAATTATGGTGACATAAGTGCTACACTTACGGTTTCTTTCCCGCGCTTAGCAGGAACACCTATTTATTTCAATGCTTCAGATATTATAATGTTTGGATCAGCATCAATGTGGTGGAGTATTGAAGGGACAAACTATTTTGATGACGGTACATCAGTAAGTCACACATTCAACACTTCAGGGGAATATTCACCGAGCTTTACCATTGATAATCCAGAGTACGCTCAACCTAAAATTTTTAATGCACTCAACATTACGGTTTACAATGACTATTGGAAGTTGAATCCAATGGATGGACCTGGTCAGACGTGTACTTACCCTGATGCACAAATTGATCCAAATCAGGAAACCGAATTTGATGATTTGACTTATTCAATATCTACCATTGCAGGTACTTATGACTGTGCAGGGGCAGCTCCAATCGAGTTTGAGTGGACATATGATAAAGGTAATGGCCCGGTAGTGTTTGGAACCGGGTATGAAGCAACGCTTCCAAATGTAATTCACGATGTGCCGGGTACTGCGACGATAAAAGTCACTGCAACCGATCAATGTGGTCAAGTAGAATTTGCTACAAAAACATTGACAATTAATGTCTGGAGCGAAAGCTGTTCTGGAGGAACCAGTGGTCCAGGTGATGACGATGATAATGGCGATGGCGATGGAGGCGGCGGACCTGCCAACCCCTGGGGTGTAGTTATTACCGGTAATGGCAATCAATCAATATGTCCAAATAGTGAAGAACCATCATCGTTTACGTTTGGCTCACAAATCGATGAAGGCGATCATACTTGCGGAACGACAAGCTATACCTATACCTGGGATTACGAAGTGAACGGACAATCCTACTCTTTAGGAGGAGGTGTCACCAAAACAATTTCGCGGAGCACATTGCTGACCAATGGCACTATAAACGATACCTATGTAATAACCTTGACGGTTTCAGATGGTTGTGGCGAAACCAAAACCTATACGACCAATTTGACCTTTAAGCTTAACTGTTAATAATATGAAGAAAATCAACAACCTTATCCTTGGAGGAATGTTAATGCTAAGCCTGAATTCCAGCGCTCAGCAAACATCAAACCTGGTAGGCAGCTGGGAATTGAACTTTCAAGAAACACTGAACTTGATGAATTCGGAGACAAAGTCAAAATACGATAGTATTGAGACATCCTTTCAGGCGCAGATTCAAAACCAACTTTCTTCACAATCTTTCACTTTTAACTCAGATACCACATTTCAGGTTTCTGCAGGCGGATATACGAATAGCGGTGATTGGAATATAGATAATGGTCAGTTGATTCTTACTTTTTCAAACGGCGCGCAAACCATACAGACAATCGAATCATTAAGTCAAAGTCACCTGATCCTCGAAATTGATAGCGACCCCAATTCCGACATATTATTCAAAAGAATTCACCTGTCAAAAATCTCAAACTAGCATTTATGTACCGCAGCTTATTACTTCTTGCCATTCTTTTTGCTTCTGTTTCAACCTATTCCCAATGTATTATTTGTCCACCGGACAAACCAATTGATGATGGAGGTGGAGGCAGTGGAGGCGGTGGAACCGGTGGAGGTGGTGGAACCGGTGGCGGAGGAAGTTCTCTGACATTAACATTTTCCGGAGAGGAAAATCCGACCTACAACAGTACTTATACATACAGTGTAGAAGTTTTATCTGGTTTTCATCAAAGCTCTTCCTACACTGTTTCTGGAGGACAAAAAATTTCCGAAAGCCTTGGATCCATTCAGGTTAAATGGAATCAATATGGTAATAAATGGGTGAAGGTAACTGCCCAAATTGGAGGAAATTATCATGACAAAACAGTAAATGTAAACGTGACTGGACCTTTAACTGCGGGTTCAATCAGCGCTTCATCGTCAGCAAATGTCTGTTACAACAGAAATCCTTCAAATATCAATAATAATGTAGCGGCATCAGGCGGGGATGGGACTCATAGTTATACATGGCAACAAAGCACCAACGGTGGAAGCTCTTGGAGCAATGCTGGAGGTGCAACATCAGCACCTACTTCATTTAACCCTCCAAGTCTCACTTCCAATAGAAAATACAGAAGAAAAGTTACGTCGAATGGACAAACTAAATACAGTAATGTCATCAGCTACAGTGTATATGATGAATTGGATCCACGGACTATAACATATACTGGAGGTAATGTAAATCCAGGAGGATCTGTATCGATGACAGGTGTCGAAGCTACAGGTGGAACTGAAACATATGCTTATCAGTGGCGGAAGAAAACAACAGGTGGTTATAGCAATATTTCGGGTAAGACCGGAAAAAATTTAGGATCTGTCACACAACATGTCACTACAACATACCAACGAAAAGTTACTTCATGTGGTACAAAATATTCCAATGAAATTACGGTCACCTCAAACTTGGTGGCCGGAGGTATAAGCTCCAGTTCCGGAACTCAACTCTATTATGGTCAAGATCCTGATCCAATCACACATGCAGCTGCCACAGGTGGTGATGGATCGTATGTGTATCAGTGGAGGGTTAGTGATAATCAAGGAGCCTCGTGGACAAATCTGGGTTCGACTACCACGTCCCCTCAAGCATATGACCCACCGGCCCTCACTTCTGAAACATGGTATAGGATAAGAGTCACTTCTGATGGCGTTATAAAGTCTAAAACGATTAAGTTCCTGGTGTACCCCGAGCTGGTAAACTATGATATTAATTACACGGGTCCGTCTGTAATTCCTATGGGTGAAACAGTGTCAATTACAGGTAGCACTCCATTCGGAGGGTCAGGAAGCTATGCCTATCAATGGCAGAGAAAGACGACTGGCAGCTATGAAGACATTCCGGGAGCTACCGGTAAAAACCTAGCAGCTATCGTTCAAGATGTTACCACTACATACAAGCGAATAACTATGGCAGCTCAGATCGAAGAGTCTGACGGAGTTATGGTTGAGACCCAATTGAACCCTGGAAATATTGGGGCCGACATGTATTTGTGCGATGGCGACCCCACGATCATCAATAGTGTTGAAGACGCCAGTGGAGGGAGCGGAGAATACACCTATGCGTGGTATAGAAGTGCCATCAATGGAGAACTCGATCTTTGGGAAGGAGTGGGAGGTAATTACAAAAATTATGACCGCCAGCTGACAGCAGAATCAGAGCCACGACTTTATAAACGTACGGTGACCTCAGGAAATGTGACCATGGAAAGCAATATCATTTTAGTTACGCCCATGACACTGGAAAATGGAGGAACCCTGACATATACAGGAGGAAATGTTCCACAGGGCGCTACACCTTCCGTAATAACCGGAAATGATATTGATCTGGACGAAGGACTTTCAGGTGTCATGTATCAATGGAGCAAAAAGACATTGTCTGAATCGACCTTCGCGCCGATATCGGGAGCTGATGATATTAGCTACACGCCAACTGAACCTCTAAACGAGCCTACATATTTTCAACGGACAGCTACGCTTTGTGGGATCAACAAGTCAGCGGAGGTTTTCATAGACCTGGAATACCCACCACTTTTGGTAGGATCACTTACACCTACCGACACCTACTTCTGCTACGATTGTGATCCCGGAGCGATCGTTGGTGATGAACCTACCGGAGGCACCGGAACCTATGAGTATCAGTGGCAAGTACAAACTAAGTTTACAGGTGAGTGGGTGGACATAGAAGGATTTGAAGATAGTCAATCCAAAGATTTTGATCCGGAGGCACCCGGCTCATCGACCTTCGCCACCTTGTGGACCTATAGAAGGGTGGTTACTTCCTACAACCAGACAGTAGCCAATGACCCGGTTATCATCAGAAGAGATATACGAGTGACTCCCGGCGAAATTACCTATCCTACTAACCCATGCATGAACACCCCAATAGGCCTTATAAGAGGATATGAACCCAGCGGAGGTATGGGCGGATACACTTACAGTTGGGAGGTGAATGATGGATCAGGATCGGGTTATCAACCCCTGGCAAGTGGACTTACGGATCCCAACATACAATATTCGGGTACGCTCACACAAGAGATTAAGTTTAAGCGATCAGTCACTGCATCAGACGGAACAACCGCCACTACTTCAGAATTGGTGATAACGCCTTACGATTGCTCACCTGACGACTTTAACTATGTCAGGGTAGAAGTTCCTAAATCGCCGGTGAGCTCAGGACTTTCTTTGACAAATCTGACACCCACAGACAAATCTGTCAGCTACAGCTATTCAGACGGAGCAGGAAGACCGACTGTGACGGTGGCAGTTGCCGCCGGACAAAATCAGGAAGATATTGTGGCTTTCAATCACTACAGTATAAGTGACGGAAGACAAGATAAATCGTATCTTCCTTTTTACAGTGACTCTTCTATTCCCGGCATGACGTTCACACAACCGGAACCTGCACAGGAAGATTTTTATGCCAATGCAGAAGGGATCACACATGATACACACCCGTTCTCCAAGCGAACCTTCGACAGCAGGGGAAGGATAAAAACCTCTACCTCAGTTGGACAGGAATGGCACACCAATAACAAGCACACGACCTACGGATATAAGTATTATAAGCCAGGTACAGATGACGCCATTGGTACATGGAAAATAGTGAACGGACTGCCGGTCAATGACGGAATTTATGGGAACAATGAAGTGAAGCTGAGTGTGGTCATCGATGTGGAAGATAGAAAGTCGCGAACAGCAGTGGACCCATTGGGTCGGCCTATCACCAGCCAGCTGTATGATGAGGCAGCCGGAAAGTGGTTTGGTTCATACAATGTGTACGACGACTATGGCCGGGTTCGCTTTGTGATTCCTGCCGCACTCACCAGCACCATTACAGACGCTGCCCAGCTCGGTAGCCTGACACAAGAACAGGTGGACGAGCAAGTATTCCAATACGAGTACGATCGCTATGGACGTGTGATCCGGAAGAAAGATCCGGGTGCCGGTTGGATTGAATACATCTACGATCAGTGGGATCGTCTCGTCCTTAGTCGACATGCTGCTCAGCAACTGGATGGGGTTGACTCCTGGACGTTTACCAAGTATGACGCGTGGAATCGTCCGGTTTACTCCGGACAGGTCGTTACTGGTTTATCCACTCAGGATTTGCGAGATGATGCAGATAATGTCGTGACAAACAACCTGGCACGTTATGAAGATACAGCCAATAGCATGGTGGGCTACACATTGAATAGTGCCTTTCCAAATTTGGGAAGCGCTGACTTCACCACTTATGAAATTCATTCCATTAGCTATTACAACAACTACAACTTCCTAACAAACACGAATTGGGATACGGAAGGTGAAGACTTCACCTTTGGCATGCCGGCAGGTTTTACAGGAGATAGTACAACAAACGTACTCAACCAGGTAACAGGAAGTAAAACTCTGGTATTAGGCACAGCAGATAAGTGGCTCAACTCAGTGGTGTACTACGATGATCGCCTGCGCGTGATTCAGACAATCACGGAAAACCATCTGGGTGGAACCGAACGACTGTCTAATGAGATGGACTGGAAAGGTGAGCTGAAAAAGATGATGGTGGAGCATAGCAGCAACACGGAAAATGTGAGCATCATTACCGAGTATGAGTATGCCCACAACGGACAATTGTTGAAGACCTGGCAGACTATCAATGAGCCGGGTAATACAGGCGATCGGGTGCTGGTGGCTGAATACCACTATAATGTACTGGGACAACTCACCGAGAAGAACCTGCACTCTACCGACGAAACCTCCTTCCTGCAATCAGTGGATTATGATTACAACATCAAAGGATGGGTGTCATCAATCAATGATGCAGGACTGACAGACGGAGAAGATGACATCTTCGGGATGGAATTCAATTACACGGCTGACGTGATTGTGAATGGCGAAACCATCAATGGACGGTACGATGGCAATCTCACGTCTATGAACTGGAATACCGATAAAGATCCACTCAACGGTGGCGATGTAGCTGGTCAGGCCATCACCGCCTATACCTATGATGAGCGCAACCGTTTAACTAATAGCAATTATGCGACGGACAACTCTGGCAGCTGGACAGGCAATGGTGGCGACTATGATATGAACGCTACCTATGACGATAGCGGTAATATGGATCAGATTAGTCGCAACGCGACAGGAAATCAGATTGACAACATTCAATATTCATATGAGGCCGGTACGCACCGGTTAGAGAAAGTTGAAGAGCTGTCTGCGCATGCCGATAGCGACAAAGGCTTCAATGACAAAATAGATATGATTACGGAGTATACCTATGATGCGATGGGCAACATGACCTCCGACCAAAACAAAGAGATTGTAGCGATTAACTACAACCACTTGCAACTCGTAGAATCCATCGTTTTTGGTGATGGCACCATGATATCCTATGTCTATGACGCAGGAGGCGGCCGACTAAGCAAGACCATCACCGATGGAGGAGGGAACGAACTAGGAAAGGTAGACTATGCCGGATTGATCGAGTACAACGACGGCAAAGTGAATCAGGTAGCGACAGCAGAAGGCAGAGCCTACAAGCAAAACAATGCCTATCACTACGAGTACTTCCTGACAGATCAGCAAGGCAACAACCGTGTAGCGTTTGGGTATCTGCCGGAGCGAAAGGTGATCACAGCTACGATGGAGACTGAAAATCCTGAGTTTGACTGGAATGGAGTCAGCCGACTGGCTGAAGAGAATCATACACCTACGGGAACACTCAGTGTGGCGCTGAACAACGCAGTAGGAAGAACACTAGGGCCAGCGAAGGTGCTGGACATCCAAACAGGCGATGAAGTAGCCATCGATGTGTGGGCACGATATAAAGATGCGCTTGGCACAGCCAACGCCTTTGGCAGTGTATTGAACTCCTTACTTGCGATGACAGGAGGAACAACCACCGACGGAGGTGTAGGAGAGGGACTTAACAATACCTTAGGTTCAGGTGGAACCAATCCATTTCCTGTCGTAGGAAATCCTTCAAGCAGCTCAGATGCACCGGATGCTTATCTGGCCTACTTGTTCTTTGATGAGAACTACAACTATGTAGATGCGCTATCGAGCTATCAGGCAGTAACCGATGCTTCGCTTGAAGCTTGGGCTAAGCTGGAAACGCCAGAAAAACTCGTCTTTGATCAGCCGGGCTACCTGTTTGTGTATGTAGCCAACGAAAGCCTGGAAGATCAGGAAGTGTACTTTGATGACTTGCGCATCGTACATGAAAACAGCACAGCAAGCTTTAAGGTGACGCAGGTAAACGAATACTATCCGTACGGTATGCAGACGGACAAGTCGTGGAGAGCCGATGGCTACATCGATCCACAGCTGATGTATCAGAGTGGCTATGCGAGCTACGATAGCCTCACAGGCTACTATGACTTCTTGTTTAGAAGCTATGATCCTGCATTAGGCAGATTCTTTGCGTTTGATCCGATGGCTGCTAGCACACCGAGTTATTCACCGTATCATGCGAATTTCAATAATCCGATCAGCTTTACGGATCCGCTTGGGTTGAGTCCGAGGGATGGAAGGTTTAAGGATTTTGGAGGTATAGGTGGTGGTGATGATTTCAATTCAGATATGCTGTCACCATTTGGTACTGAAGACCCCAGTCGAGCAGATTATTATGAAGCATCTTACTTTAAATGGCAGGCAGATGAGGCGTTTAGAAAGTACTTGCTAGGTGTGGTGGAATATCTGATTAATACAGAATTTGGTGGTCAGTGGTCTCAAAATGGTGGAATGTCGGTTTTTAATAATTCAGGACAGGCTAGGGAAGCTCTTAAAAAGTATAATAACAGGCACTGGAAATCAACTGCTTATACAGCAGGCGCTCTGAAAGGTAAAGGTGTTGGATTACCTGTGGCAGATATTACGGGAGGGCCTGATTTGACTCCAATAGCAACTGGAACAGATACAGGGGCAACAGGAACAACGCCTCCTTCAGTATCTGTTGATTTAGAGATGGGTGGTCAAGCAAATGGGAGTGGTCTTATCGACTTAGCTAGTGGAAGTTCAGGACAAGAAATAGCTGACTATCTGAGAGATTATAGAATAGCAAGGAGAGAAGGTTTAGCTACAGGTGATAAAGCGAATATTCCTCCTGCCCCTTATCTTCATGATTTTATAGATGTTGAAACTAGATTTGGTAATTTAGGAGATGCAACAGGATTTGGTGGGATGGCAAGCACAACATCTGGTCACAGGACTGTCAACGGAAATTCTATTGAAGTAATTGTTATTCCAAGGATAGCAGATTTTGATGGAAACTATAATCCAAATACGACTAATAATCGGGTTGGCGGTTTTAGGTTCAGTGAAATACAGATAAGGAGTGGGTTAATTTATTCTGAGGCTATTGTTAAAAATGCTTCAAGCCAGGGCTTAATAGTTTTCAGATTTAGAAATCAGAGATCGGAAGCAAGAGCGTTGTTTAATTACATAAGAGGGCAGTAAAGATGAAGGTATTTCTATTTACAACAATGGTCATTTTATTGGGGGTAATGCCTTGTCTCGGCAACGTGATAGAAAATGAATTTGAGTTTGATTCTTTAGAATATAAAGCATTGGTTTGTTTGATAGATGAACTAACTTCTAAAAGTTATCTGAATAAAGATGTTCTTATTCCCCTAGATTTTGAAGAAGATTTTGAGGACTTTAAATCAAGCGATTTATATAGTAATGAATATCTCTGTTTGATTACGGAACCAGAAGATATTTATGATCCTGCTTACGTTGGTTTTTCAAAGCAACTCTCAGATAATTTGAGAGTTGCTAAAGACAGTACGAGAAAAGGTTATGTTCCTAAAGAATTTTCTCCCCCTGAAAATGTATCTGTTGTTAACTATAAGAAGTTTATTGATCTAAAAAATACAAATTCATATCTATTTACAGTACGACAGCATATTAGGTACGAGGATATTAGTTTGGTACAAATCCACGTAACGCCTTATGAAAAGTCCTACAACCCTTTTGAATATACATTTTATATGTACTTTAACAGAGGACAATTAGTCAATTGGAATATAACAATTGAAGAAGACTTGGACTTTGATATTGATTGTTAATCTAAACTAGGCGTAGGATGTACACAAAAAATAGACTCTAGGCGTCAATGGTGGGATGGTGTTGTTCAGACTGTTGGTCCATACATACCAAGATGATGGGTAAGATTTATGACATGGACAGTTTTGGGAAATTAATAACCGAAATAATTGATCGTGGATACGATATTGATTACCCCAACTGGCGCGGAAGTTACTTCCGTGCCTAATTGTTTAAAGTAAATAACAAAGCTTACCATAAGTAGACTTCCACAGCTACCGCAAGTCTTCCAGCTAGGGTTGTGTGATGGCGTGACTTGTGGTCGGTTTAAGTAAAACACATCAAAGCCCACCTTCATAGTTTTTTCTTCCCCTCAGAGTCACCCCAGGGCTGGGAGAGAAGGGAGGACTCTGAGGAATCACTGTTAGCAGTATATTAGCTGATGTATCAGAGTGGCTATGCAAGCTACGATAGCCTGACGGGCTACTATGACTTCTTGTTTAGAAGCTATGATCCTGCATTAGGCAGATTCTTTGCGTTTGATCCGATGGCTGCTAGCACACCGAGTTATTCGCCTTATCATGCGAACTTCAACAATCCGATCAGTTTTACTGATCCGCTTGGGTTGAGTCCGAGGGATAGTAGGTTTAAAGATTTTGGAGGGTTTAATAGTGGAGATGGACTCTCAAATGATGATGGTTGGATGACTATGGAACCTTTGGGTTTTATTAACGCCTTAAGTGGACCAGACGTTACTCGAGTTAGACCTCTTTCAAATATCGTGAAGAATTTAATGGGAAGTGATTTTGGTGGAAGCTGGTCACAGGGTGGTGGATTTACTTATTTTGGTTCTCAATTGGAGGCTGAAAATGCAGTAGATAGATATTTCAATCATCATGGTTGGCAAAGTGTGAAAGGAGGCAGATCAGGCTTTAAGGGTAGATTCATGTTAGAAAATAATAAGCAAAAATTTGATATGATTATGAATGATATTGAAGCTGATGTTTCAAGTGGACAAGGTGATATAGTTGCTTCATTAGGCCCAGGTGATTGTCCTGTATGTGATGCAGTTAAGAATCTATGGGATTTAGCTATTACACCATTGATGGGTTATGAACCTGATGATAGTCGTTTTGGTATTACAACCGCTGGCTATGTTTTAGTAACTGATGGATTTGCTGGAGGTGAGGAAACAAGAAAAGTAGACGTTATCCTTGGTGAAATGGAAGTTCCATATTTGAGTGCCATTGGTTATAATAATAAAGGCATTCTAGGAATGTTGGGTAGTTGGTCAGGAGGTGCTGATCTTGGAATGGAATTAGGTGATTTTCTTGATCAGTATTCGGTTTATAAAAAAAATGATTCTACTTGGGTTCTTGAAGTTACCGATGAGGAGTATAAGGTTTTTCAAAGATATTCGAATGGTAATGATACTCTCTTTCTGAAAAGTAGAAACCCACTTTTTAGAGACAGAGGTTTTGATAAAAGAACTGGAACATATATACCAATTGATTAGAAAAAATGGATATTAAAATCAGCTACATAATACTTTCACTGGTTTTTATTTCTTGTGGAAAGAACACAAAAGAAACACACTACTCTAATGGAAGTACACGGGAAGTTGTTGATCTGTTGGATGAGATGAGGCATGGGGATTATTATGCATATCATCAAAATGGTAATTTATGGAAGAGGGGTACGTTTGTTAACGATACCCTTGAGGGTAAAATGTCGATTTATTACTCAAATGGAAAGCTGATGCTAGAACGTAATTACGTCAAGGGAAAAATTGAGGGAAGACAAATTAGTTATTGGCAAAATGGAAAATTTAACGAAATCCTTCATTTTGAAAATGATAAACCACATGGAGACTACTTCTATTTAGATAGCTTAAATGGTGATACCATTGCATTTATGAACTATTTTCAAGACTCAATAAGGTATAAAAAGGTATTTACTTTTAGTGGAAACTTCCAAGAACATTATATGTACTACGATGTTAACTACGATAGCACTTCCGAGGGCAATACGCAGATATGTTTTGAAATATTCTCACCAGTAGATATTGGATTAAGACTTGAAATTGGTGAATTCAATGATGATTATATGATTACCAAAAACTATGATTTGATTAGTACAATTTTTGCCAAAAACACATTTGGAAAATCAATTTGTTATGATCTTTCTAATCATGAATCAGATTATATAAGAGGTAATCTTCTTGAATTTAATAATGAAGGGATGGTATTAGGAGCAGTTTATATTGATGAGCCAATCAAGAAGTCGATAGAATAATCCCTAACCAACACAACCATCCACTCACACTCAATCAAGTAAAACACATCAAAGCCCACCTTCATCGTTTGTTGGTGGGTTTTTTATTGGAGGGGGTGGAGTGGGTAATGCAACAAAATATAACTTTCTAAGATTTCAAGCATTTAAATAAAGGTTTATGTCTTTTTTTGGTAGTAAAGGGGTATGCTAGTGAATATGTTTTAGGCTTAGAAGTTCTTCAAATGGATCAGGTAGACACCTGATGCTATAAACTATAACTTTTAGAAAAATGGAATGTAAATACTGCGGTGGGAAATGTCATAAAAAAGGAGTGATCAACGGCAATCAGCAGTATTGGTGTACGCAATGCCATAAATATCAGCGTGCTGAGTACAAGTATGAGGCATACAAAGTGAGTGATGAGGCCATAGCAAACTTCACCAAAGAAGGAGTAGGTATTCGCAGTGCCAGCAGACTACTAAATATTTCTCAATCAACCGTGATCAGTCGGATTCGCAAGATTGCCACCGACACCAAAAAACCACCTATTTCCCAACTGGCGCGGAAGTTACTTCCGTGCCTTCCGATCCTCCACAGTTGATGTATCAGAGTGGCTATGCGAGCTACGATAGCCTTACAGGCTACTATGACTTCTTGTTTAGAAGCTATGATCCAGCCTTAGGACGGTTCTTTGCGTTTGATCCGATGGCATCAAGCACACCGAGTTATTCTCCGTATCATGCGAACTTCAATAATCCGATCAGTTTTGTTGATCCTCTTGGATTGAGTCCGAGTGACTATAGACTCAAAGACTTTGGTGGTAACGAAAATGCTAATGATGGCATGTATACTGGAGACTTTGGACCTGGAATGTTGGGATCAGGAGGATTAGGAAATATTAATGCTTTAGCAGGACCTGATGCGGTTTATGGTCAAGCGAATTGGGCAATACAAAATGGGTTCTGGGATGCAATACCTGATGGCTATTACGTTAATGATGGAGGTGGTAATTTTGAACGAGTTTCCAATAAGCGTCGGGTGAAAATTTACGTGGTGGAAACTGGTAGCGGCGTTTATTGGACACCTTTTAGGGAAAATTTTGAAGGTATAGATGGAATATTAAGGGTAGATCAAGATTGGATAACTGGGAAACAGGCTGAGGAATTGCTTCAACAATCTGGGGGGAATACTACAGTTTACGTTGAAGAGGATGGGGTTGGTCATGTGTATGTTGATGTAGATGGGACTGTGTATTCATATGGTAGGTATTTAGGATCTGATTCTCCCATGTTGGGTGAATTTGGTCCTGTAGGTCCTGGTGTTTTAATTAAGCTGAAGGGTTCTGCTGCTAAGAATTTCATTAAGACTAGAACTGAAAAGTATCCTACACGAACATTTTCATTTAATGGGGATACTAAAGCTATACGAGGATTCTTTGATAATTTATACAATAGTGGAACTCCAATAGAAGGAAGACCTTCTAGCAGAGTTGTTGATAGGTACTATTTGTTAGGTAATAATTGCACCACTGGGGTATGTAATGGATTGAGAGCTGGAGGAATAAATGTTCCAGTCATTCAAACTCCAGCTGCATTCATACGACACATGATGAACTACTACAATCAATCAACCATTCCAATAACAAATCCTAGAATAAGATGAGATTTAAAAAAATAATTATACTGGCAACAATTTTTATACTGCTTATTGAATTATATGGAATTTTTAATTTGAACGTAAGCTATAAATATGAGGTCGATCATATGGAAACTCTTAATGATTTAGGCGAAGCTGATGATAGGATAGAACTAGAGAAAAGAAGGGATGAATTAAATAGCCAGTTAAGTTACGGTTACATTCGCCTTTTCTTCGAAACTTTTGTTCTAATTATATTATTTATTCAATTGCGAAGTAATAGATCTAATTCATAGTTCATACTCTAGTACCCTAAGTGGGCTGGATATGCTGTGGCTGCGACAGCTGCGGTAGTAGTGTTGAAACTTTCTGGAGATATTTCTAATCCATTTGGTAATTCAAAAGACTGGACGACTAGTCGTGGAGAGCCTGCAGCATTTCCTACTGCACCTCAAGGCTTTGATCCGAAAAAACCGAATCAATTTCCCGATAGAATAACTAGATGGGGATTTGCAGGGTATTTGGGTTATAAGCTCTATAAGAATTTGGATAAAACAGTTCCTCAGGAGTACATCCCACCGGCTGACAATACTAGGTATGTTATTCCTCGAGTACCAATAATTCAACCAGGAAATTGAAAAGCATTAGCTTATGAATTGGAATTTATGGTCTAAAATATTTGGCTACTCCTGTGGAGCACTGATTGTTATTCACACCTTCTTCTCAGTAGGGTATGGAGAAAACATGATCTTAACAATTTTCGAGATTATGGTTCTAATAGCATTCTTAGTTTCAGAATTAATGGTTTTTTTGAAGAAGCGTGAAGAAAGGAAGTGGAAATAACGAATTGAGAAGGCTCTATCTCTACGAATGGATAATTGCTATTTTTCTATTATTAAACCCAACTGGCGCGGAAGTTACTTCCGTGCCTAATTGTTTAAAGTAAATAACAAAGCTTACCATAAGTAGACTTCCACAGCTACCGCAAGTCTTCCAGCTAGGGTTGTGTGATGGCGTGACTTGTGGTCGGTTTAAGTAAAACACATCAAAGCCCACCTTCATAGTTTTTTCTTCCCCTCAGAGTCACCCCAGGGCTGGGAGAGAAGGGAGGACTCTGAGGAATCACTGTTAGCAGTATATTAGCTGATGTATCAGAGTGGCTATGCGAGCTACGATAGCCTCACAGGCTACTATGACTTCTTGTTTAGAAGCTATGATCCTGCATTAGGCAGATTCTTTGCGTTTGATCCGATGGCTGCCAGCACACCGAGTTATTCTCCGTATCATGCGAACTTCAATAATCCGATCAGCTTTACGGATCCGCTTGGGTTGAGTCCGAATGATGGAAGATTGAAGGATTTTGGCTTTAACAGCGGTGAAGAAGTTAATTTCAGTGAAGGAGTAAGTAGCTATGAGTATTGGGCGCGACCAAGTATGTTTGGTGAAAATATCGGTTCTTCAGTCGGAGATTTCATAGCCGCCATTGTAGGTGAACTCATGAAGTCTGATTTTGGTGGACAATGGACACAAGATGGTGGTATGGTTGCCTACGATGATCCAACTTCATCTGAAAGTGAGAACAATCAAGATGGAAACGGAGATATACAAACAAAACCAGGTGTATTCGGATTTACAGGTGAATCAATTGTGGTTAAGAGTGATGGTGAAAAAAAATCAGAAGAAAGTAGGACAGTGCTGCAAATTGCAAATGATATAGCCTATGAGATAAATGAGTATAACCCTCTAGCAATAGCTATTAATAGTATTCATGCTTATTTTACTGGTAAAGATTGGGAAAGAGGAAATCCAATGTCTGCTGGAGAGGCTTCTTTTAATCTTGCAACAATAATCCCTGTTTTTAAAGTTGGTAAAGTTGTAAAAAAAGGCTTTAACATTACACGAAAAGTAGTTGGCAATCAGGTGCTTTCTGTTTCTGGACACGCTTCTCAACAAGCAATCACTCGAGGATTTAGTCCTGCCAGTATAAAGCATATAATTCAACATGGATCTATTCAAACAAAACTTGGTAAGGGTTTAACTCCACAATTTCACTATAGTTTTGGAGGAAATACCGTTATTGTAAATTCATTAAATGGGAGAATAATAACAATGTTTAGTAGTTCACCTGGGACAAGAAATGGTCTTGGGGCGGGTAATTTCATACCATTTAATATAGGACCTAACTAAAATGGGCAATAAACATAAAAAGGGTTTTACTCCCGATTATTATTTGGTAAACGATGTACTTATGGAATACAACCCTTTAGGTGTTGAAGGACCAGTGTTGTCAACTGAATATGTAAGATATATTCCTGGAATTATCAGTGTCAAAAATGATAAGAAAAAGCTTTTCGACCATATTAAAAATTTACTAGTGGAACTTGATGTAATTGATTTAAATGATGATTTCCATAAAGAATATCTGGAAAAAATATGTTCAGATTTAATGAGGATTTAGCGTAGTGTAGGATACCTCGACAAGTTTAATCATCCACTATTGCTTAATCAAGCAAAACACATCAAAGCCCTCCTCTGGAGATATAGTTCCAGCTTATCGATTGGTTGGAGCAACTTTTATTGGTGATGGTAAAGGAGGAAAGAAAAAGGGCGACATTCCAACATATACATGGGAAAAAAGGAGTAGGAATAAGAAATTTACTCAAGGAAGCGATCCTTGCGGTCCAGGAGGGATTTATTGCAAAGGGAAAGACTATGATTTTAGTGCTCAGGCTTGGATAGACGCTGGTTGGCCAGCATGGGTTTTTGAGTTGTTTGGGCATACCCAACCAGGGGGGATGGTTCAGCACAAGTCACCAGATGGCTTACCTAGTACAGATCCTGGGGTGAGTGCAGATAATGTGACGGGGTGTCAAGATTGTGGATTAAATGCCCCAGGTAGCAGTCCACAGAATTACTATGAGAGATTTAAAGATATAGCAGATGGACTTGTTAGCTATATGGATGGAATGGTTCTAATCAAGAACTACCTTCATATCAAAATCAGAATGGTTACAATTTGATATTTTATGACAGGCCGACTAGACACAATACGAATGGTAGTACATCTTGGCAAGCCGAATTATCGTTAATTGGGAAGTTGAATGGTGTTTATGAGCCGATTTATACGGTGACATATGGTTTCCAAATAAATAGTGGAGTTTTGACGCTAAGCCCAATACAACCGGCAACACCGTCTCAATTTCAGTTAAATCACATTAGATAATATGAAAAAGCTAATATTAATTCTGTTGGTATTACTGGTGATATCATGCCAAGCACAAAAGTCAAAGGATATGGATTACATTAAATTCGAACATGTTGGGGAAAGCGATAAGCCCATTAGAACGCTGATTTTAGCTACAGCCGAGATAGCAGTTTTTAAAGAAAATTTAATTGTTGATTTTGAGGTCGTTTCAGAAGATTCATTTCAGTTAATGAATAAATATATTTCTGATAAGGTAGATGATTTTCAGAGTTTCAGAGAGAGCAAGTTTGAATACGGGTCTTTTAAGATAGTTTCGGTTTATGAAAGCATAACCACTGAATATGTTTTGCAATCAAGTGATGAATCACAATTATATTTTAGAACTTTAATCGAACTATTCGAGAATCAAAATAAGGAGGATAAAGCCTTAAAAGCCTTAGAATCCATTTTGATTCGTTTAAATTAATTCAATGCGTCAGTTCCTGCCTAAGACTGGCTTTAAGTAAGAAAGCAGAGAGTAGATCCATAACAGTTTTTTTCTGGTCATCAGAAAGAGCCAGCTGGCGCAAGCGTTTCGCTTGTGTCCAAAAGAAAATGGAAGCCTCGATAGATCGGGGCTTTTTTCATTATCTCTCCGTCCACTTCTTCGGATCTTTTGAAGTATGAAATACTGCCACGATCAGTATGGCTTGTTCAGCTTCATTGACTTGAAAATGGATCCAACTGGCGCGGAAGTTACTTTCCAACTGGCGCGGAAGTTACTTCCGTGCCTTCCGATCCTCCACAGCTGATGTATCAGAGCGGCTATGCGAGCTACGATAGCCTGACAGGCTACTATGACTTCTTGTTTAGAAGCTATGATCCAGAGTTAGGACGATTCTTTGCCTTTGATCCGATGGCTGCTAGTACACCGAGTTATAGTCCGTATCATGCCAACTTTAATAATCCGATCAGCTTTACTGATCCGTTTGGGTTGAGTCCGAGTGACTATAGACTCAAAGACTTTGGTGGTAACGAAAATGCTAATGATGGCATGTATACTGGAGACTTTGGACCTGGAATGTTGGGATCAGGAGGATTAGGAAATATTAATGCTTTAGCAGGACCTGATGCGGTTTATGGTCAAGCGAATTGGGCAATACAAAATGGGTTCTGGGATGCAATACCTGATGGCTATTACGTTAATGATGGAGGTGGTAATTTTGAACGAGTTTCCAATAAGCGTCGGGTGAAAATTTACGTGGTGGAAACTGGTAGCGGCGTTTATTGGACACCTTTTAGGGAAAATTTTGAAGGTATAGATGGAATATTAAGGGTAGATCAAGATTGGATAACTGGGAAACAGGCTGAGGAATTGCTTCAAGCAAATGGGGGGAATCAATATGAAACAGGAACTTATACCGATACATATTACAGTACGTATGGTTTTCCTCATCTTTCCATACTTCAAGGAGCTTTTAGGGTTGATGCTGTGTATGGTGTTTATAAGGATTTAGAAGGCAAACCACACTTAAAATTTGGCGGCACACTTAATTACTATTCTCAGGCTTTAGGGGAATCCCGATTTGTGGCACAAACACAACTATTAGTGGATGGTAAAGCAGTAGGCCCAGTACAAACTGCTGGTTTTGGTCCAGGAGAATCGATGTTTATCAATCCAGGAGATGTAGCACTTGGATTTACAAATGTTGCATTGCCAGAATATGGAAGGAATGTCCAATTGCAACTTACAATTAATGCATATTTCAAGGACGGGCAGCATCCAGGAGTCGATATAACCAGGAGACATTTTACATTTAATGTTCCTTACATATCGGTTCCAACCATTGGGCCAAAGTAAGACTTTAGAAAGGGGATGAAAGTCCCCTTTCACTAGAAATTTCTAATAAAATCTTCCTTATCAAAGCCCCGGATGACATTTTCCATGAGATCGATTTTTTGCCGATCCTGATCGGATTTGGACGTTATAATGGAAAGTTGGGCAAGAGCTTCATTCCCATCGTGAGTGAATAGGAAGACAAAGGCTCGATTTACTTTTAGGTCAATGCTGTCTGGATTATCTTCAATCAACTTATTATAAAGCCGGATAGCTTCAAAGTACTTGTCTTGCGCTGAATCCAGTTTACCTATGTTCTCATAGATCACTCCTTGACTAAAAATTAGTTCAGCATTATTTGGCTGAAACTTTGAGGCTTTAGCATATTCTAAAAGAGCATGATCATAATGCCCAAGTGTTTTAAGCAATGTGGCTTTATTTAGGTATGAATAAACATATTGACTATCAATCTCAATAGCCTTTTCTATTTTTTCGAGAGCCTGATTTAGTTGATCAATATCAAATGTATCCATGTAGAGATTTTCACTAATTATATCAACTACTTCGTTATTCAGTTCAACTACCCTTGGGTCGATCTCACGTTTGGCTACTTCTTCGCTTTTCTTTGTTTCAGTGGCGCAGCTTGCCAGTTGAAGTGCAATTGCAATTATCACAAGATTGGAAAGTCTCATATGAAGGTTTTGAGTTAGAGATTATGAATAAGCTTTTTTGGCTTTGGAGTCTCTCAGGACAGTATCGATAAAGAACCACATTTTTTCCTGGGTGCCTTGATCAAGTTGTTTGATCTCCTGGAGCCTTTTGATATCCCAGACATCAAACTGGGCGTTTACCCCTTCACCTACCAGAGAATCCAGGCTTACCTCAAAAGCATCTGCGATACGCTTGGCCACATCGATAGACGGAGTGGCCTCATTGCGTTCATACTTTCCTACGATCACACGCGACACCTCAATTTTAGCAGCCAGGTCAGCTTGCGACCAGTCTTTTTGCTTCCTGAGCTCGGTTATCTTGCCTCCAATGTTCATAAAATACTTCTTTAGAAAACAATACTTTACGGAATGATGGTAATTTATGTAATAATGGTTGCTAAAAGAAACAGATAGTTTTTTGGTTGAGTGAAACTATTGTATACTTTTGTTATCCCCAACTGGCGCGGAAGTTACTTCCGTGCCTAATTGTTTAAAGTAAATAACAAAGCTTACCATAAGTAGACTTCCACAGCTACTGCAAGTCTTCCAGCTAGGGTTGTGTGATGGCGTGACTTGTGGTCGGTTTAAGTAAAACACATCAAAGCCCACCTTCATAGTTTTTTCTTCCCCTCAGAGTCACCCCAGGGCTGGGAGAGAAGGGAGGACTCTGAGGAATCACTGTTAGCAGTATATTAGCTGATGTATCAGAGTGGCTATGCGAGCTATGATAGCCTCACAGGCTACTATGACTTCTTGTTTAGAAGCTATGATCCTGCATTAGGCAGATTCTTTGCGTTTGATCCGATGGCTGCTAGCACACCGAGTTATTCAACCAACTGGCGCGGAAGTTACTTCCGTGCCTAATTGTTTAAAGTAAATAACAAAGCTTACCATAAGTAGACTTCCACAGCTACCGCAAGTCTTCCAGCTAGGGTTGTGTGATGGCGTGACTTGTGGTTAGTATAAGCAAAACACATCAAAGCCCACCTTCATTGTTTGTTGGTGGGTTTTTTGGTTTTAGGGGGTGGAGTTAAATTGTGAAGCAAAGAGTACTAGTTATGAAAGCAGTATTATTTTTCGCAGCGATTGTATGTTTTTTTAATGCAAAGTGCCAAGAGTTAAAATCCTTTAGATATGGGTTAGATATGCTGAGAGTTGAAGCTTCAAAAGATAGCTTGATAGAGGATATGAAGTTTAATGAAGGCTATGATTCTAATATTAATGTATTAAGAATTGATGATTTAAGTGGGGGTAGAGGTGATGGTCCACTAATAATTTCTTCCAAGAAGTCAATTCCAACCGATTCTTTGATGTTGTCTTTAGAATTGATAACTATGGTTCTAGAAGACAGTGTTCTAAATGTTTTTATAGATGCTGTAGATAAAGTTGCTACTAAATTCTACAATCCTGAGGATTTTGAGTTTGTTGTATTGAGATTTACTTATCGTTATGAAGGAAAGATTAGTCAATATTATTTGACAACCCCATTGTATACATCAGTGGTGATGAGAAGGCTCGAGAAAATTTTGAAAGAAAATTACGATTCTGATGTTTTAAAATCCTACTACAGGTTTTTGAGTTGGACACAATTGTTCCATTATAAAGATGATGCTTTAGAGGAAGTTATATGGAGAAACCCACATGAAATTAAATATTAGAAGTGTCTGACACAGCTTCTTCCCCTCAGAGTCACCACAGGGCTGGGAGAGAAGGGAGGACTCTGAGGAATCACTGTTAGCAGTATATTAGCTGATGTATCAGAGTGGTTATGCGAGCTACGATAGCCTGACAGGCTACTATGACTTCTTGTTTAGAAGCTATGATCCTGCATTAGGCAGATTCTTTGCGTTTGATCCGATGGCTGCTAGCACACCGAGTTATTCACCGTATCATGCGAACTTCAATAATCCGATCAGTTTTGTTGATCCGTTTGGGTTGAGTCCGAGGGATGGAAGGTTTAAGGATTTTGGAGGAAATGAAAATGTAACTGATGGAACTTATACAGGAGATTTTGGACCTGGAGCTTTAGGCGGAGGAAGTCTAGGTAATATCAACTCGTTAGCTGGCTCTAACTTTGTTGCTGGTATGTCATTGGGTCAATGTTGACTATGGCATGGAACAATGCTCCTACTGGTGGAAGTGCGACTACTAATTTTTCGGATGGTTTTCCGACTGGAAGTAGGGTACTCAGCGCAAAATATCATCAAAAAAGATATAAGAAAGCGGACCTTAATAGAGAAGACTATTGGAATGATGGAGTGCAGAAGGAGAATGATATTTTTGGAGATGTAATAGCTGTGAATGCAACAAGAAGTGTTTTTGATTGGAATAGTTACTTGAGTGATTATATTGGCGCCAGTGATTTTTGGGAAGTAACAGAGCCCAACAGAGATTTTCAGTACTTAAAGCTAGGTATTGGTGTATCTGCAAATCTTAGTTTCTTTTCAGGTTCATTTGCGGGGTCAGCTGCTTTTTCAGGTAACTCAGTTGGATTTAATTTTAATAGCGGTGGTGGTTTGAAGAATTCCAAAGCTACTTCCGCTGGTTTCAAATTGAAATTTAGTTTAGGTCTAGTGTATGGTGATGAAGAATTAAGGAATGTGAATAAAACATGGCAAGCTTTTTCAACATTAGCTAGAGAGTTTGGAATAGCTGGAAATGGAGTTTATACAGAGGTTAAATCAACGAATTCATCAAGTACATATAATTATGGAGCGTCTATTGGATTAAAGCCTACAATTGATGTAGGTCGTCCATCTGTTACAATTGGAACACAATTTAGCGGAACGGCAGGTGTAACACCTTACTCGGATTTTACCAACTGGAAACTATGGAGAACAAGATTTAGGAGAATATTAAATGATTAATAGAGTCTATTTTTCCAAACTTAAAAAGATATACATAGAAGGAGATTGTGCATATTTTGTGAATGGAACAAATCTGGTACATGTTTTACTTTCTATAATTGGATTTATTGCTCTTTATGCTGTTTTGATAAATTTTGAACAAACCATTATTGCTAATGTATTAGTTGTCGTGTTTTTCGGATTTCTAACAATAAGTTCGGCATTTTATACTATCACTTCTTTCAATTTAGTTGAAAATGTGTATGAATGGAGAAAGTATATTCTTGGTTTTCCAATATCCAAACGTAAGGGAAATTTCTCCAAGGAAAATAGCTTATTGTTAAAGGAGGTTACTGAGACAGATTCCGGCAATGAGTTTGTTATTTATTTAGAAACAGACAAGTCTGACTTGGTTCTTTTTGATATAAGAAGAAGATCGAGCTTAAATAAGGTGCTTCAATTTTGCGATCTTACTGGAATTAAGTGTACAGTAAAATAACTATGAAGTTATTCCAACATCTGAAGGTAGGAAGATAAATGTTCGACTTTTACTTACTCCAGAGGTTTTCTGAATGATTTCAACACTAAATTCATCAAATTCAGACTCGTTAGAAATTGATGAAATCACGATTTGAATGGCTTCAATGCTTATGGTTCTTAACATTTCTTCATTGTTTGAAATTTCCCCATTATATAATGAGATATTCAAGGAATATTTAGTCGCATTATTCATAGATGAGGCATTCCACGTGATATCAGCATCTTTAAAATTTCTGATACTCTTTAACTCATTTACTAATACATCAGTATCCTTTTGAAATTTGGGTGGCTTTGCTTCTGGAAAAGAACATCCAATCAATAATGATAATAACGCCATGTAAGAGTAAATTTTCATTTTTCTATGTTTTAGTTTTTCAAACAAATAATTTGGTCAAAACTACCATTATCAAAGCCTACCTTCATTGTTTTTTGGTGAGTTTTTGTTTAACAAAAAAAAGAGACTACTATTTCTAGCAGTCTCAATCATTAAGAATCAGCTTCGACATTTTTGTCGAAAGCGCAACTATCAATATTGTTGGGTGTATTCAGGACCGTACAGATAAATCTACTTTACGATATCTCTTAGTCTCTGTTTAATATGTGAAGATTCCTTACTGGGTGAATTCAGTTAGAATGATCCTCAACGCATCATAGTATATTATTCTGAGCTTACTCAAAATCAATGAGTTACAATACTTGTCAGATGAACGTGCTACACTATATGTTATAGATTCTGAAAAAAGCTAATGATTTTAGCAAATCACTAGGTCAGCTATTGCGCTTTCTATAACTCTGCGTCCATTGAATAAAATCTAAATACAAGTGGACAAAACATTCGTAAAACTCTATAGCTCGGTTCTATATAGTCCAGAGCTGAACGACCTGCAGAAGTTGCTGCTGAGTATGATTATAGCTCTTTCAAAGAAAGAAGGCTATTCATATGCCAACAATCACTACTTCGCTGAAAGACTTCAAAAGAGTAAGAGTACAATCACTCGAAACATATCAGACCTTGAATCCAAAGGATATATTCGAACAGAGGTTAAACCAGGAGGACAAAGAAAAGTCTTTGTAAATCAAGAGAAGATTAGTACATCTTTAGGTTCCGGATGAAATCATTTAAACTCTAACTAGGCGTAGGATATAAAAAAACGAAGGTCTAGGCGTAGCATGTGCTACGCTTTTTCTATTTTGTTGTTTTCATAACAACTTCATCAATTAGAAATTGACTTTATATAGAAGGCGTAGCTACAACCTACGCCTAGAGGGGGGTGTGGCATTGAATAACGCAGTAGGAAGAACACTAGGGCCAGCGAAGGTGCTGGACATCCAAACAGGTGATGAAGTAGCCATCGATGTGTGGGCACGATATAAAGATGCGCATGGCACAGCCAATGCCTTTGGAAGCGTATTAAACTCCTTGCTTGCGATGACCGGAGGAACAACCACAGACGGAGGTGTAGGAGAGGGACTTAACAATACCTTAGGTTCAGGTGGAACCAATCCATTTCCTGTCGTAGGAAATCCTTCAAGCAGCTCAGATGCACCGGATGCTTATCTGGCCTACTTGTTCTTTGATGCGAACTACAACTATGTGGATGCGCTATCAAGCTATCAGGCAGTAACCGATGCTTCACTTGAAGCTTGGGCGAAACTGGAAACACCGGAGAAACTGGTGTTTGATCAGCCGGGCTACTTGTTTGTGTATGTAGCGAATGAAAGCCAGGAAGATCAGGAAGTCTACTTTGATGATTTGCGCATTGTGCATGAAAACAGTACAGCAAGCTTCAAGGTAACGCAGGTGAACGAGTACTATCCGTACGGCATGCAGACAGACAAGTCGTGGAGAGCCGATGGCTACATAGATCCACAGCTGATGTATCAGAGCGGCTATGCGAGCTACGATAGCTTGACAGGCTACTATGACTTCTTGTTTAGAAGCTATGATCCTGCATTAGGTCGATTCTTTGCAACTGATCCTTTAGCTGGTACTACTCCGAGTTATTCTCCATATCATGCGAACTTTAATAATCCTGTTATGTTCAGAGATCCGTGGGGTTTAAGTCCAAGGGATGGAAGATTGAAGGATTTTGGTGGGTTCAATAATGTAGGCGATAATGGCTTCAGTGACGGTATGAGTAGTTTTGAGTATTGGTCCACTCATATGGATGGACTTGGTAAAACCGCGCATTATGGAGAAGACATCACTAGGGGATTATCTGTTAATCAAATGGTGAATATGGCATGGAATAATGCACCTGATGGAGGAGCAGCTAAGACATCATTTTCAGATGGATTCCCAACTGGTAGCATCAGACTTGATCCGTCCATGTTTGATCGGAAGAACCCAAAATCAGCAATAAACAGGCAAAAATATTGGAGTTATAACGATGGTGAAAAGAAGAATTACGAAAATGTTGCGAGCGTTGACCGTGCTGTGTTTGACACTCATGCATTTATGAACGATTATCTGAATGCAAGTGATTTTGGGGTGTTTGATGATGAAATCAAGAACTCCAAACGATCTAAGTTTAATGAGGCAAAAGCAATAAGCGTGACTGGGACTTTATCTTTGCTAATAGCTGGAGCTACTTTTGATATTGGTATTATATATAATGGATCAGGTGATTGGGCTCCTTTCATTGCAGTTGGATCAGCATATGGTTTAGATGCCTCACTTGGATTGGAGACTAAGTATATTTATAATAATAACAATACTCCATTTGAAATTGGAAAATATGAAGGTGTTGGTGTTTCAGATAGCTATGGTTTTGGGTTTACTGATATGATATATGGTGGAAATATTGATTACGATGACCCATTTGGTGTATTTGATCATGGGTTTACTTATCAAGAATATGGAGTTGGCGCAAGTATCGGAATTGAAGCTGGCTACACTAGGCAGTACGTTTATACTTGGGTAATAGATTGAAAATGAGGTTTATGAGATTAACAAATATAAGATTTCTTCTTACTGCTAGTTCTGTAATATTGCTTTTAATTTATATTTTTTGTTTTCATAATAAAACTGTTTCATCGCTACGCAAAAGCAATATGTGCAAAGCAAAGGCAAAGGCAGAAAGAGAAGTGTTTAATGGAGTCTTGCAAAGAAAATTCAAGGATGAATATGATCACTTAATAGAAAAACTAGAAATTAAATCGGGAGATAATGTTTTAAGAACTTCTTTTTTAGCAAATGATGTTAGTGGATTTTATGATATTCTGATTGTTGGTGATTCCTTAGTAAAAGAGAAAAACAGCATATCTGTCACAGTTTATAGAAATGGTAAAATTAATATCCATACACTAGACTACCTATGTAAATAGTGGTAATGCTACAGAATATACCCTTTATGGCGCAAGTCTTCTGGCGCGGGAATGTGAGTTGGCGTGACTTGTGACTGATTAGAGATTGTATGGTATGTATTTAGGATGGACAACTTTTAAGGAGTAGCCCCCAATAGCGCAAGTCTTTTCGACTTGTGCTTATACTACTAACTGGCGAGCAAAACCCCTCACTGGCGCAAGCACCAACTAGTCCAAGCATACAAAAAGCATAACTGGTTCAAGCGTCCGCTTGGACCTTTTATGTTTTACCACGCAAGCATCCTCAACTAGCGCAAGCGTCCGCTTGTGCTTAATCAAGTAAAAACACATCTTCAACCACCTTCATTTATGTTGGTGGGTTTTTGGTTGAAGGGGCAATCACAGCACAGTGCTTTTTCTAAGGATTAAGTGATTCAGCTTAAATCTTCGTTTTTCTTCTTGATAGCAGACGGGTAGATGAAGGGGGCTAACTTATATCCAACTGGCGCGGAAGTTACTTCCGTGCCTTCCGATCCTCCACAGCTGATGTATCAGAGTGGCTATGCGAGCTATGATAGCCTGACAGGCTACTATGACTTCTTGTTTAGAAGCTATGATCCAGCGTTAGGACGATTCTTTGCGTTTGATCCGATGGCTGCTAGCACACCTAGTTATTCTCCGTATCATGCGAATTTTAATAATCCGATCAGCTTTACGGATCCGCTTGGGTTGAGTCCGAGGGATGGAAGGTTTAAGGATTTTGGAGGGACGTTTAATGGAGATGATTCTGGTTTTGATGCTGCCATGAGTGATATGAATCGATTTATGAATTCGATGGATGATGGTGATTATGGAAGTTTAACTCCGAAGTGGCAGCGAAATGAACTGGGAAGTAATATGCTTACCAATGCTTGGAATAATGCACCAACGGGTGGAAGCGCTACTACTTACTTCTCTGATGGATTTCCAACGAGAAAAGTAGTGTTCAGTGCGAAATACCATCAAAAACGTTACAAGAAAGCAAGTCTAAAACGAAGAGATTATTGGACTCTTGGAGAACAACTCACAAACTACGATGGCGAATTTGATGGGGGTCTTGAACCAGTTAACTACGCTACAAAGGATGTTTTTGATTGGGATGGTTATTTAGCTGATTATGTTGGAGCAAGTGATTTTGGGGAAGTAGCAGAGCCCAACAGAGATTTTCAGTACTTAAAGCTAGGTATTGGTGTATCTGCAAATCTTAGTTTCTTTTCAGGTTCATTTGCGGGGTCAGCTGCTTTTTCAGGTAACTCAGTTGGATTTAATTTTAATAGCGGTGGTGGTTTGAAGAATTCCAAAGCTACTTCCGCTGGTTTCAAATTGAAATTTAGTTTAGGTCTAGTGTATGGTGATGAAGAATTAAGGAATGTGAATAAAACATGGCAAGCTTTTTCAACATTAGCTAGAGAGTTTGGAATAGCTGGAAATGGAGTTTATACAGAGGTTAAATCAACGAATTCATCAAGTACATATAATTATGGAGCGTCCCTAACTAGGCGTAGGATGTACACAAAAAATATACACTAGGCGTTAGCATTTGCTACGCCTTTTTTATTCTGTTTGTTTTCATAACAAAAGAGACAAATGGGAGATAGTTATCAAATCAAAGATCAGGAAGGGTTGTATTTTCTTACTTTCCAAGTGGTTGGATGGGTTGATATATTCAGTAGGAAAGTGTATCGAGATATAGTTGTCGAGAGTCTCAACTATTGCAGAAAGAATAAGGGATTAAAAATCTATTCCTATGTGATAATGACAAATCATTTACACATTATTGTTCAGAGCGAAAAAGGTGCTTTATCAGATACGATTAGAGATTTCAAGCGCTTTACATCAAATCGAATAATGAATGAGGTAGAGAACAATAATCAAGAGAGCAGAAAGGAATGGATAGAGATGGTATTTCGATATCACGCTAAATATAATGGCAGGGTTAACGACAAGCAGTTCTGGACACATGAGAACCATGCGGTTGAGCTAACAGATAATGATATAATTGACAGCAAACTGGATTACATACATTCAAATCCAGTAAGAGCAGGTTGGGTGGAAAGCGGAGAAGATTATCTTTATAGCAGTGCCAGAAATTATGGTGGCTTGAAAGGTCAATTAGAGATTGACTTGATATAGAAAGGCGTAGCTACAACCTACGCCTAGAGGGGGGGTCAAATGATGTATAAACGATTCAAGCAACTGGTGGATATAATCCAGCTTTTGCTCAAACACACCGCGACTATACAAAGGGACGTTAAGAGGGTTTCTTTGCCAGATCTAATATTTTCTAGCAGCAAGGTTCACTTCCAGTTCTGCGAGAAATTTAGGTCGAGTTTCCTTCAATAGAAACTTGATTTTCTGTGCAGTGTATTTCATGAAATCCCGCTGTACATTCATGAGTAAGTGTTCCTATCGGTACTTACCAGATAAGGTGTGATTACTCATGATAGCAAAGGCATAGATGAGAGCTCTTCTCTCATGGTGCAGAAATGAAAGACTGTACACAATTATTTGTTTGGCTGTATCAGTCTCCAACACATGTTTCCAATCTATAGCTGTAGCCGTAAAATATTGAGTATGATCTTCGATGATTTCTATCCAATGAAGATAATGAGCAAAAGTTCATCGGTTATCTATCTGCGTATGTTTGTTGGTGACAACACCAACAAAGGCCAAGGCTGTAAGCTGTTAGACAATAGGTGTACACTGGTTGTATAAAGCAAGTTTCAATTATTACTGAGTATACATTATGTATCATAATTCAGATACATCTCAATTTTGGGTTTTTTTACAATGAAATATTCTCAAGTAATGTTTTCATTGCCTTTTTTCACCATTATATCCCATATGAATATTAAAACATCGCTAACATTACTTATTCTCGTATTGGCAATTTTTAAGTCTGGAGCCCAGGATTCTTTTGATACTAATATTAATGTAATTCCTCCTTCACCTAATGTGGTTGATTTCAATAAGGGAGTAGAGTTTCCAATAAGTTACTACACCGGCAGTGCCAATATTGAGATACCTATTTACCATTTGTCACTGCCGCAGATTGATTTACCAATAAGTCTGTCCTATCGAGCTTCAGGTCTGAAGGTGGAAGATCATGCTTCCTGGGTGGGTGCAGGTTGGACGTTACAAGCAGGAGGGAATATAAGTCGCACAGTGAAAGGGCTCCCGGATGAGCTAAATGAAACAACTCGGGCTGGTTGGTTTGCCTCTCGTTCTAAAAACCTCTTTGATAGCTCTGGAGGAATTGATTTTGATGAAGTTTTCTCCTGTTATTCGACAGAGACACCATTTCCACTAGCTAGTCCATCTGATCCGCTTACCCGCATTGATAGTATAGCCTATGGATGGATTGATACGGAACCGGACTTGTTTTATTTCAGCACACCTGCAGGTGGAGGCAAGTTCATTTTTGATCAGGATTATAATATAAAGCCACTTCAGGAAGACGATTTCACAATTTATGCACCAATTAATCTTACTGGAACGGGTAAGTGGGAGGTATATGGTCCTGATGGGACTAAGTATGTTTTTGAAGATCAGGAGTCTACTACCAGCTATTCGGAGTGTGGTAGGGGAATGAGTGCATATAATGATCCTATGACTCATGTCAGTGCCTGGCAGCTAAGTCAAATTATCAATGCTGGTGACACGGTCTTTTTTCACTATGAATCTGAGTCTCTTCTTTACGGTAGAAAGGTAACCACCACGGGTAGGTTTGCGACCACTACAGCCTCAAACATACCACTCTCCTCGTGTTCAAATACAATAACAGTCGGAGCTCAGCGACTTTCCGCTATTACGACTTCTTACGGTGATTCGATAAGTTTCATTGCAGAATATGCAGATAGAGAAGATCTGGAAGGAAGCCACGCGCTTTGGGCTATAGACATTTATAAGGATGCTTCACGTATTAAATATTATGAATTGGATCAAGATTATTTTGGAACAAATAATAAACTTAAGCTTACCAAGGTAGAGGAGAAAACTACCTATGGAAGTGAAACATACCCTCCATATCTATTTGCTTACTACGAATTCGGCTCATTTCCTTCATTATCTTCTACCTCACAAGATTATTGGGGGTACTACAATGGCTCTACCGGAGGTCTTCTGCCAACGTATAAAGACCAATTTAATCACGTAAACAGATCCTCCACAGCAAATAGAAAGCCTTCATTGCAGTATGCTAAAGTGGGAACGCTTAAGAGCATCGAATACCCAACCGGAGGTAAAGTCACTTTTGATTATGAGCTCCATTCATATTATGATTCAGATCATTCTACTACCTATTTCTTTGAAGCAGAGGCAATTGGAGTTATTGGAGAAGCAACCCCCACTTCGGAGTTAGTGACATTTACAGTAGCTGAAAATTGCTCAGCAACTATTGACAAAAATATTCAACTGAATGCCATAGACAACTATGTGAAATTGCAGAAGAAGGTGAATGGAGTATTTGTGGAAACTACGCTCAGTGCAACAGGCAACAGACGATCTCTTCCAGCAGGTGAGTACGCTCTATATGCGTATAATGAAGACCCAAATAAGGAAGCATATATCTCTATTGAATATGAGCAGGAAGTACCTGCTAATGTATCTGCCGGAGGCTTGAGGATCAAATCTATTACAGAGGAGGACCCTGTGGCTTCAAGTGGTACTTTTCGAGAGTTTGAATACGAAAATGACAATGGTCAATCGAGTGGGGTTTTATTTAGCCCAATTAAATTGGGAGGAAAAACAACAACTTATGTTGATGGTGAATTGTTTAGCTATTGTCAGGATACAGACTCGGAGGAATACCTTGAACTAAACGCCTTTTCGCAAGTGGTTACCTATTCAGGAAGTCATATTGGCTACTCAAATGTGACTGAGAAAATTAGTGCATACTCACCCTTTGGAATTAAGCCTCCCGGAAGTGGAAAAATTGAGTATAATTATCATAATCAATCTTCGACTTTTAGCAATACGTTTCCATTTATTGAGCTGGTAGACCTGACCCACAAAAATGGTAAGTTGCTGGAAAAAACCATATACGGTCAATCCTCTGCCATCAGCTATTTTCCTGTGCAGCATGAGCAATACAGTTATACTGAAAAGACTTTGAACAGTGATGTCACCAAGGGGTTTATGCTCAGTAGGTTGAAATCTAAGTTTTGTTTTTCATGCGAAGAAGAAGATCTAGATACAGATTTTTCATTAGTGGATTATGAGTATCGAAGTAAATGGTATCAGCTTGATTCTAAAGCCGTGACGAAATACCATCCATCTGGAGATATTATTGTTACCACCACATATACTTATGATTCCAATTATGATCACCTCTACCCGGTATCTGAAGAGGTAGAGAAAAGCACTGGTGAAGAAATAACAACTGAGTATACGCGCGCCTCCAGTCCAGCATTGCTTCTGGGTGTTGATCGCTTCCAAAATACGACCCAATTGAGTGGGATTAGGCGGAGCTTAAATGGTCGTCTTCCAACTTCTATTAGCCAATGGAATAAAGACATTACTACCCCGCATGGCCAATATGAAAATATTTCTGCCATCATCTACGATAATAATAGACCTATACATCATGTAGCTCGTGATGGAACAGAGACGGTATACTTATGGGGCTATCATGATACGTATCCTGTGGCTCAAATTGCGCATGCAGGACTAGCAGAGGTGCAGGCGCTGTTGACATCAACATACCAAGGATATCTGGAAGAGGAAAATCCGAGCGATGCAGATCTCAGATCTCTATTTCAGCATCTTAGAAGTAACCTGCCCGAGAGTCAGGTGTCTGGGTATATCTACAAACCCGGGTTTGGCCTAAAAGAAGTGGTTGATCCAAATGGAAAGAAGCAAAGCTATGATTATGATGGCTTTAGAAGGCTTAAGAGTATCATGGATAACGATGATAAATTCCTCTCTTCTTATCAATATTTATTCCAGTCTCAAAACTAAAATCATCATGCGATTCACATTATTTATTTCATTAGCGATTTTAGTTGGCTCAGTTTTCTCTCAAATAGATCCAGGAGGAGTGGGTGAAATTTCCGGTCCTTCTTCGGCAGATGTGGGAGATACAGATACATATACTATTACCGGAGATTTTGAAAATCCATCATGGACAGTTAGCTCAGGAGCGACTTTAAATAGCCGATGCATTGGATCGAATCCTTGTACAAATGTTTATTGGAATACGGCCGGGTCTAAAACTCTTTCCTTTCTAGACAATGGTGTGGTAGTAAAAACCAAAACGGTGACGGTATATACTCCGCCTCCGCCAACTCCTACAGCCACAACCACAGCTGTTGCCGAATGCCAATACACAACAGTCACACGTACGAATAGTCCTCCCCCAGGAGTCAGATGGTATTGGCAAACATCTCCTAGCGGAACATCAACGGCGCTAGGATATGGTAGCTCAGTGGGAATAGACGCACCAGGGCCAATATACCTTAGGGCCAGATCGGCTACCATTACGTATAATTGGAGCACCTCTTCACAATCCATCACTTATCCATTTAACTCCAATTTTCCTGCATTGGCAAGTGGGTCCGATGTATCCAGGTGTGGAACGGGTAATATTACATTAACAGCAACACCAGGATTGGGTGGAAATACTATAAAATGGTTCAATGGACCGACTGGCGGATCAGCAGTACACACAGGTATATCATATACCAGGTACAATTTATCTACCACAACCACGTACTATGCTGCTACTCATAATTCTACAACAAATTGTACTGATCCAGAGCGCAAAGCAATTACAGCTACCATTAATTCGATTCCATCATTAGCAAGTGGAAGCAATCAATCTAGATGTGGCAGTGGGACCGTAACGTTGACAGCCACTCCTGGTAGCAATGGAAACACTATTAGGTGGTACAGCGCTTCATCTGGAGGGACGCTATTGCATACAGGTACCAGCTACACAACTCCCAGTCTTAGCGCAAATAAAACGTATTATGCAGCTAGTTTCAAAACATCTACTGGTTGTGAGGATCAGGATAGAAAGGCTATTAGTGTAACCATTGTACCAACCTCTAATGCAGGTACCTTGACGGGGAATACCGAAGAGTTTGGTGTAGCATCCGGCTCGCTTACACTCGGAGGAACCATTGTAGGAAATGTGACCAAGTGGCAATATAAGACTACAGGAGGTTGGGTAGATACACTCGTCACAAGTACAACGATAAACTATGTCAATATTCAGGAATCGACTCAATATAGAGCAGTTGTGAAAAATGGAATTTGTAGTCAGGCAACAAGTAATTCTGTTTTGATAAACGTTCTTGACGTACCCGATATTGATCTTGGTATCACACAAAACATACGTCCCACTCAGGGAACGATACTTACAGCTACTTCAGGGCATTCCAACTATCGTTGGTATAGAAACAATGTGGAAGTGCAAAATGACACAAACAATCAATTGATAGTTGATAGACCCGGAAGTTATAAGGTAACAATTACATCAGGAGGAGGAGCTACATATACCACAGGAAATGCTATAATTAGTAGCCAGATGCAATTCCAAAAAAATGCTATAGTTAGCTATACTTATCGTTCGCCAACTACAAATATTGATGATCTTTTTGCTTTTGATATAGATGAGCTTTCTATTTCAGCAAAAATATATGATGGTCTCGGCAGACCTACGCAGCAGGTTTCTATGAATGCCTCACCGCTGGTTCAGGACATTGTAGTGCCAGCTGAGTACGATGAATTTGGGCGGCAAACCAAAAGCTACCTCCCGTATGTAGAAGCTGACCTGACTTCTATCCATAAGTCCAATGCCCTGGCAGTCAACTATGCCAACTCAGATCATTACGATTATTATGTCAATACCAACACGCATGCGACGGACAAGGCATTCTCAGAGACGTTGCTGGAAGCCTCACCAATAGGCAGGCCAGTGGAACAAGGCGCACCCGGAAGCCCCTGGCAGCTGGGACAGCACACGGTAAAGTATCAATATGAAATAGCCGACTCTGCCGAGGTGATCCTCTGGAAGTATGATACATTGTCTACCACTGCCAAAGCAGTTTACAGCAGTGGACAGCTCTACAAAAACACGACGACTGATGAGGATGACAACCAGACAATTGTATACACGGACAAACAAGGCAGGACCATCCTGAAGAAGTCACAAGTAGATGGAAGCACCTGGGCAGAAACCTACTATATCTACGATATCTACGGGCAGCTCAGCGTGGTATTGCCACCGGAAGCTACGGCAAGATTGGATAGTGAATTCTTTGGTCAATCGCAGCAGGACAGAGAAGACTTCCTGAATACCTGGGCCTTTCTCTACAACTATGACGGGCGCAACCGGATGACCATGAAAAAGGTACCTGGAGCAGATAGTGTATTCATGGTTTACGACCGATGGGATCGGCTCGTGCTTACCCAAGACGGCAACCAGCGAGTAAACAATCAATGGCTGTTTACCAAATATGATCAGCTGAACCGGCCGATCTTGACAGGATTGGTAGATGACTATGCCAACCTCATAAGTGACGTAGAAGGCAGCACTAACAGATATGAAACACTAGATGGAACTATTATCGAGACCCAGTACTCTGATAAGACATTTCCCAAAAATCTTAATATAGCCGAATACCTCACGGTTACCTACTACGACAATTACGACTGGGACACCACCGGGCTTAGCTATACCAACCCGGCCGGATTGACCCTTAATACAGCCGTGAAAGGACAGGTGACCGGCACGATGATCAAGGCTGGAAATAGCACAGGCGCCCTCCCTGAGGGCTGGATTAGAAGTGTGAGCTACTACGACAATAAGTACCGACCGATCCAGACGCAAAGCACCAATCACCTGGGAGGTGTGGATGTGGTCACCAACTATTACGACTTCATTGGCCAGGTGAAGCGGTCGATCAGCATGCATGCCAATGGAGATACAACATATACTACTGCCCGCAGTTTTGTGTATGATCATGCCGGCAGATTGAAGGAAACCTGGCACAAGCTAGCCAGTGCAACAGACTCAGTGCTTATTGCAGAGAATCGGTATAACGAGCTTGGTGAATTAGAAGAGAAAGATCTCCATCATGGAGTTCAGACTTTGAATTATAGCTACAATATCAGGGGCTGGCTCACCAAAATCAACGAACCAACCCTGACAGGTAATGACCTGTTTGGTATGGAACTACTTTACAATGAGCAGGACGGCTCATTGAACAACTCTCAACTTTACAACGGCAACATCTCAGCAATGAAATGGTCTGATCGAGATGCAGGGGGAGTAGGGGTTTCTGAGCGAGCCTACAACTTTGGCTATGACAAGCTAAATAGGCTCACAGCAGCCAGCCACTTTGAAGACCAAGATTCCACCAATAGATATGGAGTGCAGGGACTAGGCTATGACCTCAATGGCAATATTAGCTCATTGATCAGAAATGGAGCATCCGGTGAAGGTATAGATACATTGCAGTATGATTACACACCTGATTATGTTAACAGAAAAGGAGGTAATCGTTTGCGATATGTGGAAGATGTTTCACTTGATACGTTGGGTTTTAATGACGGTAACACTAACGGTGACGACTACACCTATGATGCCAACAGCAACATGACCAAAGACCGAAACAAAGGCATTGATTCGATCTACTACAATCATCTTAACCTTCCAGTCATTGTGGACTTTGAGACTGCAGGAGACAGTATTACCTATCTCTACGATGCAGCAGGAATCAAACTAAATCAAGTCGTGTATAAAGGAGGTGATACACTTAAGGTGACGGATTATGTAGGAGAATTCATCTATGAGACTATCGAAGACGGAGATCGAGAAATCGCACTTATTCAGCATGAAGAAGGACGAATTATCTACAAACCTTTCGAAGAAGTTTGGGATTATCAATACCACTTGAAAGATCACTTAGGTAATGTGAGAGTGACGTTTAGTACTGAGCCTGAGAATTATGAGATGATAGCTACAATGGAGAATAGCAACGAAGCTGAAAACTTCTCGAACTATGTAGCAGAATCTGACGGAGTAGCTAGCAATAGCGGTACGAATGTTTCAAGGAATAGCAATATCGTTAACGATGGACTTGATCTCAATACATTCTTGCAAGTGAACAAACGTGATACTGTTAAAGTAAGTGCATACGCTTATTACAATGATGCAGGATCTTCTTATGATCTAGCTGCAGGATTAATAGAGACAGCTCTTTTTGGAGCATTTAGCGCAAGCTATGCAGCTGAAGGATCAACGGTAACTCAAACAAACTTTGATAATGCATTTGGTGGTGGAACTGCTATGGGAGGTAGGTCATCGTCTACAGATGCTCCTCCTGCATTTATCAATTACCTCTTCTTTGATAGAGAAATGAATTATATCACTGCAGGATTTAAGCAGATTACAACGTCATCAAATGGCTCATCTGTGCAAGTAGTAGCTGATGATTTTATAGCAGATCAAGATGGATATTTGATGATTTACTTGTCGAATGAGACGGATGGAGCTGAGTTGATTGTAAGCTGGGATGATCTGGAGGTGTACCACGGCAAGACGAATGTGGTGAGCACGCAGGATTACTATCCCTTCGGGTTGACTTTTAATGAAAGTGTGAGGGTGGCTTCAAAGAAGAACTTCATGAACACATTCCAAGATCAGGAATACGAAGAAGAAACAGGTTGGGTAAAGTTCAAATGGAGAAATCACCAGCCTGATATCGGTAGGTTCTTTAATGTTGATCCTTTGGCAGAGAAGTATGTTTATAACTCTCCTTATGCCTTCTCAGAAAACAGAGTCATCAACGGTATTGAACTTGAAGGTCTTGAATTTATTGGAGCGGGTACAGCAGCATTTATGGCAGCAACAGAAGCAAAAGCTCAAGCTGAATCTGGAGGTAATGCGACCAATTGGGATAGAATTGAGGCTGGAGCTAGTATCATGGGAGATGCTCTTCTAAGTGCCTTTACTCCAAGAGATGCTTTGCGAGATGCTGCTGGTGCTACCACTAGCTACTTGAGTAACGAATTAGATTATACTCTAAATGCTGATCAAACATTCTCAGATGGAATGAATAATGGTCAGACAGGTGGAGACCTTGTAAATGAATATGCAGCGAATCAAACTGCAGCTAAGTTGGAGGGCCTTGGGGCAGGAATGGAATTCTTTGCACAAACTGCTGCTGTTGGCGCTCAGGGTAGTTTGACAGGGATGGCTATGAATGGTATCAAGAGTGGTATGACACAAGCCACAAGCAACTTAATTAAGGATATGGTTGCTAACCCTGAATCTTCGGCAAATCAAATAGCTGCCAATTTTATGGATCAGGGCTTTGATGCTACTGTTACTCAATTGAAAACTGGACGAGGTTTTCAAGTTACTTTTCAAGGCCACTCTCAGATTAATACTATTAAGGTTCATGGAGGCGGTGGAAGACACAGACTTGGAAGAGTTCAGATAATAGGTAACAATAATGATGTCAATGTTAAATTTATCAATGGGTCAAGATCTGATTATACAGGGTCAACTAGTGAAAAAGCTAATTTGATATTCCTTGATGATCTAGAATAATATGGTCAAATTGAAGGTTAATTGAATTGACTATGGAAAGAAAGAAGGGAACCCTTTTTCTATATAATGGGCTTTATGCAATATCAAGTTACTACGAAGATTTGAAACATCTAGAATCTCCAGTCTTTGAAGTATTTGATGAAATTGATTCTTGCATTACTGTAGGATTTAGCGATCAGTCAATTTTATATTATTTGAAGAATAAGATAGTTGACAAAGCCTTGGCAGATGAGCTCAGAAAGTTTAAAGAGCATGTTGAAAAGATTGATGCTGAATATTGGAATGACTATGATTTCAACAAGATAGAAGATTGGGAAATAGCTAGGAAGTGGGCTCATTCATTATTGGAGAAGCTAGGAATGGAAAGACAGGGGTGGGATGATAGTAGCACAACCAACATCTACATTAATGACGAATAACATATAAACACACTAAACCAAAACCCACCTTCATTTACGTTGGTGGGTTTTTTGGTTGAAGGGGCAATCACAGCACAGTGCTTTTTCTGAATATTAAGGTAATGCAATAAACTATAACTTTCCTTATTTTTGAGTTGTTAAATTAATTTTTTAATAGCGACTTTGAGCTATCTGCATGTATCAAGAAAGAAGTCAATAACTTAGACGTTCTTAAAATCAGTCATACTGATACCTGATGCTATAAACTATAACTTTTAGAAAAATGGAATGTAAATACTGCGGTGGGAAATGTCATAAAAAAGGAGTGATCAACGGCAATCAGCAGTATTGGTGTACGCAATGCCATAAATATCAGCGTGCTGTGTACAAGTATGAGGCATACAAAGTGAGTGATGAGGCCATAGCAAACTTCACCAAAGAAGGAGTAGGTATTCGTAGTACCAGCAGACTACTAAATATTTCTCAATCAACCGTGATCAGTCGGATTCGCAAGATTGCCACCGACACCAAAAAACCACCTATTTCTCAAAAAAAGCTTTCGAAGTAGATGAGATGTATACCTTCATCGGAAGCAAGACCAAGCCCATTTGGATTGTAGTAGCACTTGAAAGGGAAACGCGAAAAGTTGTAGACTTTTATGTTGGACCCAGAACCAAACGAAGCTTACGAATGGTAGTCAATACCTTATTGGCATCAGAAACTACTCAGCTCACCACAGACAGACTTAACCTATACAAGACATTAATTCCTGAGCAACTGCACAACCTGGAAAGGTATGCCAACAATCATGTGGAGCGGATGAATTTAAACACACGAACTCATCTGAAAAGACTATCCAGACGCAGCATTTGTTTTTCAAAACAAAAAGATATGTTGATTGCTTGCTTGATCATTTATTTTTGGAGATAGGCATGTGTGAACAAAATCAAATTCATGAGCAAGGAACCGCACCAGGGATAGAGGCATCTGTTGGAGCCCGAAGCAGGAAGAGCGATGGCCGGCGACTGCCGATAGCCCGGCTGGTGCCCGAAAACAATGACACTTTCGCACCAGAATAGTTAGATTGTCAAATAAAAGGTCTAATTTTGTATCGCTCAAACAATTTGAGCCAATAATTAATTAAGTACGCTGTTCCAAACAGTAGGCAGTATCCGTTCAAGTGATTTCCTCTAAGAATTTTCTTCCAACGTTTCCTCTTAAGTTGATTTGTCGCAAGTCAAACTCAAACGTCTTTCCTTGATTATTGGAACGAACGATGAATTTCTAAGTCACATCAAAGGCAAAAGACTTTCATCAAAAAAATATATTTAAAACATTATAATCAAATTACAAATGCAAGAAGGAACGGTAAAGTTTTTTAACAGTGAGAAGGGGTTCGGATTTATTACCCCAAGCAACTCAGGTAAAGACGTTTTTGTCCATACCAGTGGTTTAATTCATGAAATCATGGAAAACGACAAAGTAGCATACGAAGTAGAAGAAGGAAAGAAAGGCTTAAACGCCGTGAATGTTGAGCGTATCGACTAAGGTCTAAAGAATTATCAGAAAGAATATAAAATACAATACAATGCAAGAAGGAACAGTAAAATTTTTCAATAGTGAAAAAGGCTTTGGCTTCATAAAGCCAAGCGATTCAAGTGAAGATATCTTCGTCCACGTAAATGGATTGATTGATGAAATCAAAGAAAATGACAAGGTTCAATACGAAACCGAGCAAGGGAAAAAAGGCTTAAATGCCGTGAACGTAGAAGTTGTGCGTTAAGCTAACTTTCTGAAAATCCTGTAAAGGATAGAATATTAAAGAAAAGTGAAAGCGTAGCATGTGCTACGCTTTTTCTATTTTTAGTTGTTTCCACAGCATCAGTGTCAATGAGAGACCGAAAGGGTAACACCTCCCTCATTTTAGCAAAAAACAGTCAAAGCTTTTTAATTTCGCACCAATGCTGAGAATAGTAGGGATATCGATGATGTTAGTTTTTGCGCAGCTCGCAGCTGCGCAAGTAAAAGTAGATGCTAAAGCTACAGGCAAGCATGCAAAAGCTTTTAATACAGCTAAACAAACTAAACAATCGGCAAAGCAACGAAAGGAACAAGCGAGAAGGCTTCAACAACAGGTAAAAGCCAAAGAGCTCTATGCGGCAAGATTTGATAGCTTGAAAGCTATACAGATGGACTCAGCACAGATGTTTTCAAAAGAAGATTCATTGAAGGCTGCTGAAACCATTCTTCAAAGTTCAGATTTCCCACCGGAGTATCGAGAGCTGATCTTAAATCCTATATCACCATTGCCGGCTTTGGAAACAACGAATGCAGACAGTCTAGCTTTGGTCGAGGCTACCAAGGTACTTGAATCGGAGGCACGCAAGTTTCTGCCGCAAGATCTTGGTGCCACAGAAGATCCACTGAGTCAACTTACCAATCCGGCCGCAGTAGGAGGCATACCAACAAAACCGAACAAACCAAATCCAAATTTGGTAAAGCCAGACCAGGCAAGGAAGCTATTCAAGAAGATAGATCCCGAACAGTTTCAGGAAGCTCAGGCCGATATTCAAAAATTGAAAAAGACCTATAGTCAGGTACCTGATACACGCTATCCTGAGGAAGGCTCTAAGCGAAACTCTTTGGAAAACATTCCTTTTGCCAAACGCGTATATTTCGGCGGAAATCTAAGCTTACAATCCACTGATCCGGTCATAATAAATACAAATCTGCAAGTGGGTTACTGGATCAACAAGAAATGGCTTAGTGGAGTAGGCATTAGTTTGCGAGAGCAGTTTGCCAATGATTCCACATCTAATCTGACAGGTGATGGGTACGGGTATAGTTTATTTACCCGATATGATATACCTAAAGGTTTCTTCGCATGGGGAGAAGTAGAGCGGCAGATCAATAAATCATTTTTTACATCTGAAAATCCAAGAGATACCAAATGGCAATCTGCTTACATGCTGGGTATAGGCCGTGAATTTAAGATCGGGATTGTGCAAATGATGTCTATGGTTTTGTATGATTTCAACTATCAAAACAATGACCTGAATGCACGCCCACTAGTCTTTAAAATAGGTTTTAGGTTTAGCAAAAAGCCTGGATAATGAAAATAGAACCAAGTCGATTCCTTTTTTGTGTCTTAGTTTCTATTGAGAATCTCTTCGAACAGCGCTTCGAAGTTACTTTCTGCTTTTAGGTAGTTATACTCATTCCAAAAGTCGCTCTCATTCTTTGTAACCTGGCGCTCCAAGATAGCTTTTGAAGCCAATTCTTCAGCCGGAGGAACCACTATATTATTCTTTTGGATATCTGTTACCACAAAATCTGCTTTAAAGGTGACAGGCTTGGCAATGCCTTGTTTTGCTCTTCGCATCGTCCAGTTGATATCGTATTTGGCGTGACTTAAATACCACTTTCCATTTACAAATTGATAATTGAGCTCATTTTCGTATTTGTCCATGGTGCTCTTGCCTAAGCCGACAACCATGGAGGCCAGACTCATTCTGTCAAATACTTTCTCAGGATCCTCAGGACTAATCAACTTCCTGAATGAAATCTTCACAAAAGCCAGCGTCTCAGTGTCGAGAAGAATCTTTCCTTCGAAGAGCTTGCCTCGTGCTTTACGCTTGGGTTGAAAGCTTACCACAAATACAGCCCTTCCATTGTAAGAAGTTGCGTCGGTGATTTTGTAGTCATGCTTTTTAAGAACTTTTGGATCTAAAAGTGGATGCTCTTTTAGCAACGAGCTGACAAAAAGTGTTGGTGGTGTCACGCCAATCTGCATGCCTCCAATATCTGCAAAAAATGAGGTGTCTCGTGCTACACGTCCCCGCAGGATTTTCATGGCATTTTCTTCTTCTCCTATCGCCCCATGCCGGTACATATCGAAGGCATACTCAGTCATTTGTACATAGTTGTCGGTTTCGTTCCAAATCGATGCACGCCAAAAGGCGCGTAGTTGCATTTTGTTTTGATCATGGTTGCCGGGAATTGCCTCTATAGCTTCTTCCATGATTGATTTTTCCCTGTTGCTGATGACCAACTCCGGCAATTCGGTAACAGTAGACTTGAGTTTGATTACTAACTGGTCTTCTGTGCTTAATGTGGATACAGGTATAGATTTTAAGCCATAGCCGATATAGGACGCAGAGAGTTGATCTTTTAGGAATTGAGAAGGAATGATCAGACTAAAATCACCATCTATATTAGATACCGTTCCATAGCTGGAATTAAAAATTCCGACATGTGAAAATGCCAGCGGTTCTCCGGTCAACGCATCTATTACCTTACCAGAAATACGCATGCTTTCCTGAGCCAGGATTGAGGTCATGCTTATTAACAGCATACATGCAATGAGTGATTTTTTGATCATAATTAGTCCTTAGATATTCTGACTTTCAAGTATCTGTTAAGAAATCATTTCATTAATAATGATCAATACCGGCAAATGGTTGCTTCTGTCAATAAGATTTATGCTGATTCTAGCTGGAATGCTTTTCAAAATAGGCCTTCCACTTTCCAACTAAGCTGTCTGAGGCATCGTACAAGGGTGGCTTTACAGTTCTTCCTCCAATTTCAATAGCTTCTAGTCCAGCTTTGAGTGACGTTGGGTTCCCTTCACGGGAGAGTAACTCGTAGATTTCTTTGAGATTTTCATTCATTTTACTGGCAGCATCATATTCACCTTTGATTGTCAAATTCACCATTTCTGTGAATTCTTTAGGCATAATATTTCCGATAACGGATATTACCCCTTCACCACCTAGTTTGATAATATCATGCGCCAATGCATCGTCTCCAGACAGTAACATCAAACCTGATGGTCTTCGCTCAGCGATCTCTTTGCATTGTGCCAAATCACCGGAGGCTTCCTTCATCGCTATGATGTTTTGATGTTCACCCAATTTGATAGTCGTTGATGCTTCCACATTAGAAGCTGTCCTGGAAGGAACATTGTAAAGGATGATTGGGTGGGGGAATGCATCTGCCAACATGCAGTAGTGCCTGAGAATTCCCTCTTGAGAGGGTTTATTATAGTAAGGACTTGCTGATAGGATAGCTGCAAGTTCGAATGATTTCAAGTCTTTTGATTTTTCAATTAAATCAAATGTATTATTTCCACCCAGACCAAAGACAACCGGTTTGCTGCTTTTTAAATGGTCAAGGACAAATTGCAGAATCTCAAGCTTTTGAGACCAGGAAAAGGCGGGAGATTCGCCGGTAGTTCCCTGCACCACAATGTAGTCAGCATTGCCGGCAATAATATGATCCAGCAACCTTCCAAGTGATTGATAGTCGACGGAATAATCAGTATTCATTGGCGTGGCAAGAGCAACACCTGTGCCTCTCAATTCATTTTTCATTAGTCACAAAGTTAAGCTAGATGCGACACCATCTATCTTTTAGTTAAACATAATTGATGTACTTAATTGGGTTGAGTCACGCTCCTTAAATCATTTTAAGGTATCTGACCATATTGGTCACCGCAGTTGGTGTGCTTTCATCCTTCTTCAGCGAGAGCTGCAACAAATCATAGTACTGTTCGGTTTCAAATCCGACTTTGCACGTTGCCTTACTTATAGCCAGCACATACTTGTAATTGATGTTTTCTGAGGTATCTAATGAAACCAGAAAGTCGAAGGTTTGATTAATGAAAAAGGAGAGGTTATCATTTTTTATGTTACCAGTTCCGGAGATATCTTTTTTGCTAAAGATGAGTTTGTCTTCCGAAGGCTTGTCTGCATATCCGATTTTGGCGACATCCTTGTTATCGCCTTTTAAGAGCTCTTCCAGCTTCTCTATCACCTCCGCGCTGAATTCGTCTGTATTATATAGAATACCAACATTATTAGCTTCTGCATAGGTACAGTGCTCCTTTGTGGCAATGGTTGGTTTGCCTTTGTGGTTAAGGAAAATGTTTTTAATCATTTTCTAAAAGTTCTCTAAATGATGACTCGTCCAAAATAGTAATTCCCAACGAATCAGCTTTGTCTTTTTTAGCAGGCCCCATGTTGGCACCCGCAACAAGGTAGTTCGTTTTTGATGATATGCTGCTAGCTACTTTGCCACCATGTTGTTTAATAAGGTCTTTTAATTCATCTCTGCCAAAGCTCTCAAAAACACCTGAGACAACAAAGATTAAACCCTTTAAGGTATCATCAGACCCTTCTTTTTGAACTGCTTCCAATGAAAGTCCTGATTCCTTCAACACATTGATCATTTGCAGGCTTGCATCAGCTTTAAAATACGCAACGACACTTTCCGCAATTCGATCACCTATCTCATGAACCTCAACTATTTCTTCAAAGGACGCATTTATTAGACGATCAATACTCACAAAATGTTGAGCAAGTTTTTCAGCCACGGTTTTTCCAACGTAACGTATACCTAGTCCAAACAAGACACGCTCAAATGGTATTTCTTTCGACTTTTCGATCGATTCAATAATATTTTGAGCTGATTTTTCCTTGATGGAACGCTTTGTTATTTCACCGGTTTCCTCATCAGTTTCTTCAAATTGAAGATTGTTGATGTCTTCAAACCTCAAGGTGTATAGTCCTGCAGCATTGTTGATCAGTCCTTTATCTAAAAAACCTTTGATGGTTCTGGGTCCCAAGGATTCGATATTTAGTGCATTTCTGCTAATGAAATGTTCAATCCGCCCTAGAACCTGCGGTGGGCAGCTTTCCTGATTTGGGCAGTAGTGCTGAGCTTCACCTTCTTTTCTTACAAGTTCGGTATTACACTCCGGACATGTAGTGATATAGTTTACCTTCTTCGCATCCTTTGGCCGACTGGCTACAGAGGTGATCTTTGGAATGATTTCTCCTCCTTTTTCCACATTGACACTATCTCCAACTCTTACGTCCAATCGCTCGATTTCATTGGCGTTATGCAAGGAAGCACGCTTTACGGTAGTTCCTGCCAGCAGTACAGGTTCAAGCTCCGCAACGGGAGTAATAGCTCCGGTCCGACCTACCTGATAGGTGATATCATTTAGTTTGGTAATTGCTGATTCTGCTTTGAATTTGTATGAAATCGCCCAGCGTGGATTCTTAGCAGTGAATCCAAGTTCAGATTGTTGCGCGACCTTATTTACTTTTAAAACAATACCATCTGTTTCGACACTTAACTTATGCCGCTCCTGATCCCAATGAGTGATGTAATCAAGAACCTCATCGATGCTATTGCACTTTCTATAAGTTTGTGAAACGTTGAAGCCGGATTTTTCCAAAAAACGCAAAGATTCTTCGTGGGTGTCGAAAGTGTTGACATCATCCAGATAGGAGTATAGGAAACAGTCCAGTTTTCTATTTGCGACAATGCTGGAATCTTGCATTTTGAGTGTTCCTGATGTCGTATTTCTCGCATTTGCGTATAAGGTAACCGGCGATTTGCCTTCTGCTTCACGTTGTTCGTTTTCCTTTACAACGGACTCGTTAAGCCTGACAAATTGATCTTTTGGCATAAACACCTCACCTCTAACTTCAAATGATTCAGGATAATCTGAACCTTGAACCTTAAGCGGTATGGATCTAATGGTTTTTACGTTTGGAGTAATATCATCTCCTTTGGTTCCATCTCCACGAGTTATTCCCTGGCTGAGTATGCCGTTTTCATATTTCAGACTGATAGCTACTCCATCAAACTTAAGCTCACAGATATATTCATAATCATCTGTGCCCAATCCTTTTTGTACCCTTCCATCAAAATCGACAAGCTCCTCCTTGGAATAGGTATTTCCTAGTGAAAGCATCGGATACTTATGAGGTACAGTTTCAAAATCCTTGGTGATGTCGCCACCAACGCGACTCGTAGGAGAGTGCGGCAGCTTAAGTTCTGGATATTCACTTTCAAGCCTTTCTAATTCCTTAAGCTTGGTGTCAAATTCATAGTCGGATATTTCAGGCTTACTTTTTTGATAATAGAGGTAATTGTGGTGATTTAGCTCTTCTGTAAGTGTTTCTATTTGCCTTTTGGCTTGCTTATTATCCATTGAAAACAAATCTATTTCATTCGGTCAGAATCATTGGCATTTTTTCTTGCTCAAGTGATGAGACCAGCTATTTTTGGGCTTCAAATTACAACCAGTTGTTAGATAAACGAGAACGCATATTAGCTTCGGCATATGCTCACTTTTCAACCAAAGGATATCATCGAACTACCATCAATGATATAGCTGCGTCATTGAAAATGAGCAAGAAAACGATCTATTTTGAGTTTAGAAATAAAGAGCAACTATTTGTTGAGGTAGGAAAACACAAGTTGGAAACCATCGTGGAGCTCTCCGAATTAATCGTTGGAGCTGATGAGGGTTTTATCACAAAACTCATTAATTACCTCGAAATGCTACATGAGCATGTCAGGCACATTAGCATCGATGTGCTTCAAGAATTGTGCAATGATAAAGGCATGCTTTCAAAAATTTTGTCAGAACATATCAACAATTCCATGTTGGATCGTTTCTCAGTACTTCTGCAACAAGGATACGCCGAAAAGATGATCGATGATCGGGTAGAACCTATGGTCGCCATTGTAATGTACAAGGAGACACTGTGCTCATTTTTATTCGGAAAACCCGCTGATTATCCATCAGTAAAACTTGAAAAAGAATTTCATGTATTTCTTTCAAAGCAGCTCCGAAGCTTCTTTAGAGGATTGTTATCCAAAGATGGGACCACTCGATTTGATGAGCTTTTTGATAATCTCCCGCATTTGACGAAAACATATGGCTGATTGAAACTTATCTTTGCCTCATGCCTGATCAATTTCTAGATCATCTTCAATCGAATTCAATATTTTCTGTGGTTTCTGAAGCCTCAAAGAAAATAGGTGTGGAATCCTATGTAGTTGGTGGATATGTAAGGGATTTAGTTTTAAAGAGACCTTCCAAGGATATAGATTTCGTTTGCATTGGTGGTGGCATTCAACTGGCAAAAGAAGTAGCCAAGCTTTTAGGTAAGGATGCAAAGCTGTCAACATTCAAAAATTTTGGTACAGCAGCAATACATCACGATGGTCATGAGTATGAATTTGTAGGCGCTCGCAAAGAGTCTTATCGAAGTGAGTCTCGAAATCCTATAGTGGAAGATGGTACGCTTGAAGATGACCAGAATCGTCGTGATTTTACGATCAATGCGATGGCCTTGAGTTTAAGTGATTCTAATTTCGCCAAGCTAGTTGACCCATTCAATGGGATGGAAGATTTACGGAATATGATCATCAGAACGCCCTTGGAACCCGGCATCACCTTTTCCGATGATCCATTGCGCATGCTAAGGGCCATCCGCTTTGCTTCTCAGCTACATTTTGATATAGAACCTGACACTTTCCAGGGGATTGTTGACCATGTAGAGAGAATTAGCATAGTTTCTCAGGAGCGAATCACTGATGAATTGAATAAGGTTATTTTGACGGACAAACCATCGTACGGTTTTCAACTCCTTTTCCATAGCGGACTATTGAAACACATTTTTCCGGAAATGACTGATCTTCATGGAGTAGAAAAGATCAATGGCAAAGGACATAAAGATAATTTTTATCATACCCTGCAGGTGCTCGACAATATTTGCGAGATGACAAATGACTTATGGTTAAGGTGGGCTGCAATTATGCATGACATTGCTAAACCAGCTACTCAGCGCTTTAACGAAAAGGTGGGATGGACATTTCATGGACATGAAGATCTTGGCGCAAAGTGGGTACCTGCGGTTTTCAAAAGAATGAAATTGCCATTAGATGACCGAATGAAATATGTGCAGAAATTGGTCAGGCTCCATTTGAGACCTATTGCTTTGGTGAATGATAAAGTAACAGACTCAGCGGTACGTCGGATGATCTTCGAGGCTGGAGAAGATGTACGCGATCTGATGACTCTTTGCAAGGCAGACGTCACTTCGAAGAACCCAGAACGAGTAAAGAAATATAGAGGCAACTTTAAGAAGGTGGAGCAAAGAATAAAGGAGGTGGAGCAGAGAGATCATATTATGAATTTTCACCCTCCGGTATCAGGGAAACAAATCATTGAGGCGTTTGATATTAAACCATCCAGGGTTGTTGGTGATATTAAGAATGAGATCAAAGAAGCAATACTTGATGGACGAATAAAAAACGAAGAAAAAGAAGCTTACGATCTTATGATCAAGCTAGGTCAAAAACATGGACTTACACCCATTTCAAAAATCATTTCCGGCTACAAAGACAAATAGCTATGTTTGCACGCGATTAAATGAAGAAGTCGCAAATAAGAGGCAAACTTTCAAGCCTGGACGAATGAAAAAATCTCATACTATGAAAAAAATATTTTTACTGATTGCTCTTTTGAGCGTAGGATTCGCAAACGCCCAAAGTCAGGAAATTGCACCTGGAGACTCCATCCCATGGGTACTTCGAAAGCAATCTTTTATCTACAATTCGGCTAAAATGTTTAATGATCCTATGGTAGCTCGAACGGCTCTATATAGCCTTTTAGCTGAGAATCCGGGAAACATAGCCTTATACGACTCTTTATCTCTTTTATACATCCAGTATAACCAAAATGCTTCCGCTGCTCTTGTGGCACAGCAGTCGCTTCAAATTGATCCAAACAATGAGTTTGCAATGGAGATTGCAGCGACAGGATTTGATAACCTTGGAGTTAAGGACAGAGCATTAAACTACTATGAGAAGTTGTATTTAGCGAATGGTGACATCAATACGCTTTACAAAATCTCTTTTTTACAACTAGAGCTAAATCGCTATACTGAATCAAATACATCACTTGACATCATTATCGGAGATCCAAGCTCAGATACAAATTCAATACGTTTTCCTACAGCGGATGGAGCCGGTCAAAATGTGATTTTGAAAGCTGCAGCACATCGTGTAAAGGCCATGATTTTGGAGCAAAAAGGAGACGTGGAAGCAGCGAAAGCTAAGTATCTGGAGGTGCTTGAAATGCAGCCTGGTTTTCAGATTGTGCAACAACAATTGAGAGATTTAACAAAACCAAAAACGGGGGAGTAGGTTTACTCTCCCTCAGTCGCGTTCTTTAACAACTCGAGCCAATTCAATAGTTCGTTGTAAACTTTCTGATGATTTTCAGCAAGTACAACAAGCGTGCCCTGGAAAGAAGCGCTTACAGTCGCAATAGTCTGACCTTCATCTGATTCCAGCGACCACACGTAAATTCGCTTCACCCACTTAGCTTTACTTGTCCAAGCCAGTGTATAAGGCTTTTTAACAGTCTGAATCTGAGATTTGCCATGAGTGCGGCCTTGCGTCCACTGAAAATTAGTGCCGACTGCTACTTCACCATCCAAAGTCACCTTTTTTACCTCAGGATTCCAGGAAGGCCAGTTCTCCATGTCTACAAGTACATTCCATACTTTGTCAATTTCCGCATTGATTATAATGGAGTGAGAGTCACGAATGCCCGCGTTCTCATTTATTTTACCTTTCTGAGCAAGTGCATTTAACTTTTTCATGGAATAGAAGTCTTAAGGTGATTGAGCTAAGTTATTCAACTTCTGAATCTTCTTCCTCCTTTTTTTTATCCTTCTTCATAAGGCCAGATGTCATAACAAGGCTCGTTACAATAATAACAAAGAGTAGAATGCCAGAACTAAAACTTTCGAAATAAAACTCGTCCGGTATGGAGTAGAACAGGAGTAGTGTAATGAGTCCACGAGGTGCAATAGATATGGCTCTTTTTACATTTTCGTGTTTATACGGTAAAAAAGAAAGAATACGACTTACATAAATGACAGCCAAAATGGCCGCACTTACAATAGCTACTTTGATGTCTAAAAGTGTGGTCAGAGCAATTGAAAATCCAAAAATCACAAAAAAGAATGTGCGCACTACAAATGCAGATTCAATGGTGATCATCAGGAAGGTTTCTTTTATGTTTTCGATGGCCATTGGCCGCAAGTACTTCTTTAATCTTCCAATGAAGAAGAGTTTATAATTATTGAGAATTAGTCCGAAAACCAGGATAATTAAAAGTGAAGAAAGGTGCATGAGTTTCCCAATACTGAAGAGAAGGAAGAGAACTCCAATCATGAGAAACAACTTCACTTTTGTTTCCAAATTTTGAAAAATGTAGATCAGTACGTAGGATAGAATTATAGATAAAACAATAGTGACTACAAGTCCGAAAGTGAAATCTCCTAAGACCATTACATTGCTGGTAGGCTGCACCAATTCTATGAGAAAATAGAACACCATGATTCCGAGAATATCTGAAAACGTGCTTTCATAAATATGGAATTCCTCGTCGTATTCATTTAGGTTAATGACTGAAGGGATTACAATAGCACTACTAAGAATTGAGAGTGGGGTAGCGTAAATAAGGGCGGTATTCCAATCCATATCTTTGAAAGAGCCTATAAGAATTCCGGATATGGCAAACATGCATATTAGAAGCCCTGCCAATGCGATTATGAATGATTTAGAAATGAGCTTCAATTTTTCCTTTGCGATCTTGAGCTCTAGTGCTGCTTCAAGTACGATCAAGATTAGCCCAAGCGTTCCAAGTACTTCAAGAATCCTTATGCGTGAAAAAATTTCAAGTATTCGTTCCTTTTCTACCCCAAAAACGCCAATGAGTTCACGCCCAATTACGCCCAGGAATATCAGCAACAGAACTGAAGGAATATTGGACTTTTCAGAAACTCGATTGAAGATATATGAGAGGATGATAATCAGCGAGGCTGCAATGATGATATAATACTCCATTTGGTTAGATTAGGTGACTAATTTAACGATTCAGTTTATCCAAAAGTAATCTATGAACTAAATGATTCTCTTAGAAGTTAGATTTGCTTGGATATTATTAAAATGACAATGGATAAGGCCACTTTTGGATCTGGATGCTTCTGGTGTACAGAAGCAGTGTTTCAACGCTTGAAAGGAGTATCAGGTGTAAAATCAGGGTATACCGGAGGACATACAAAAAATCCCAACTATCGAGATGTTTGTGGTGGCCAAACAGGACATGCTGAAGTAATTCAACTTGATTATGATCCAGATGTCATTTCTTATAAGGAGCTGTTGGAAGTCTTTTGGAAAACACATGATCCGACTACATTAAACAGACAAGGAAACGATGTGGGGACTCAATACCGCTCGGCTATATTTTATCATACTGAAGAGCAAAAGCAATTGGCCGAAAAGTATAAAAAGAAACTTAACGATTCGTCGATTTGGTCGGATCCAATTGTAACAGAAATAAGTGCACTTGGAGAATTTTATCCTGCAGAAGTCGATCATGATGACTACTATAATCAAAACAGCAGCCAACCATATTGTGCCTTCGTAGTGGCTCCTAAAGTTGAAAAACTGAAAAAGCTATTTGCGGAAAAATTGAAGTAACTAGTTGTAGTGTTTGCTCAGATGATGAACGTGCAGCCTGATTTTGTCAACCCTTGCTGTTACATGCTTAACATACTTGAAAAGTTCAGTTTCTAGCAAGTAAACTTGTCCTGAATAGGAATTGATACCAACATCATTGGCCGTCTCTTCCGATTTTTTTTCTATTTCAAGCATTACTTTACACTCTTCATTCATGAAGTGGATAAAGCTTTTGGAGTCATATTCACTTTCGAATTTTTTAATGTCTTTGAGCGTCTTCTTAATCTCTTTGTCATCACTTGTACGAGAGAGTTTTGTCAATACATTGTATAAGACCGTATCATAATGATGAATATCATCCAAAAGCGTTAAAATTCTGGTTCGATAGTCTTCATCAGTACATAATTCCTGAAGGCCTTCATAGGATGATAGCTTATCTGCTTCCAAATCCCAATCATAGGTAATCTCATCTATTTTCTCATCCAGCCGCTTTTCATCTTCTTCCTGTGCCAAAAGACTCACTGAAACAATCATTAATGCACTTACTAAGATGCTTTTCATGGTGTTTAAACTAAAAGTAAATTGTGATGGTATCAAATTCCGCTCCAAAAAACATCTTCAGAAGACGGAAACGCTAAGTTAACTATTCGTTTTTTGGGATTTCTACGTATAAAACCTGATTTTTAACCAATTAGTTTGTAATACTTTTTCCTATAATATTATACGATGATACGATCTGTTTATTTCTTACTTGTTTTATTTAGTTGTTCTTCTGCAGAACAACAAGGGATCGAACAAATTGACGCTCAAAAGCTACTTGAACTGCAAGAATCAGGATTTCAGGTAGTGGACATTCGAACGAAAAGGGAATACGATCAAGGCCATATTCCTGGCGTCCTTCACATTGATTACTTATCAAATGATTTCATGCAAAAGATGGAAGGTCAGGATAAGTCAACTCCTTTAATCATTCATTGTGCTTCAGGAGGTAGAAGTGGAAAAGCAGCTTCAGCTCTCCAGAAAGCAGGATTCAAATTGATTTATGATTATTCAGGTGGTTTTTCTGATTGGAAATCGAAAGGTCTGGAAGTTGAGTAGCAAATGTATCACCGGAAAAAGAACCTATGCTGACGAGAGCCTGGCACTTGAAGCATTGGTACAGCACCATATTATCAACGAATACCCTGCAAATCAAGGTCCTCGCAATGTATATCAATGTAGTGACTGTCTTAATTGGCACTTTACTTCCAAGGGAAATGCAAGTCCGCTTGATGACTCTGACATCAGGTCAAGAATAAAGAGAGAACGACTGGCTAATCAATGGGAACGAAGACTAAAATAAAAAAACCGCTTCGTTGGGCCGAAGCGGTTCGGATCCAACATTTGTATTATGAGAAGATTAATAGTCAGTGATGAATCCTGACGCAAAGAGAAAGAATTTTATTGAAATAGTTATATTATTTTACATTAGCGGTTAATTAATAAATCAATCACATGAATCAAGATCATGTCATTGAAAAGAATGAAATCGGTCAGTAAACGCTTTGTGCCAGACAAAGCTTATGGGTGAATTGCTGGTTGATCAGCGTAGTTAGTGAAATCTTAAAAATGTGTCAGCATTCTATAATCTAGCTAGCAGAAAGGTTGATTCTATAGCCCGCCTGGCCCCACTTTTTAATTGGCTTTGATCATCTTACGTTCATTTAAATCATGTAGGATGAAATTGATTCGATGCATCTCATCTACAAGTTCGTTTAGATGTGTTTCTTCTACGTTAATTTTTTCTTTCTCCTGAAAGCTTTGACTGATTTCTTTTTCTACTATCATGAAATTATCAATAGATTTTGAAAGGTGGCTTACCAGATTTTTGGTGTGGTACAGACGCTGATAAAAATCGGTCAACATTCGATTGTGACGCGTATAGTATTCAAGAGGTGGCGTTTTATTATTTATACTTTCCAGCAAGAGTTCAAAATCTGAGATAGACTGCTTATCTATTGCCTCCAGTCGAGGTAGATAGGAGCTATTTATATAGGCCTTGAGCTTATTTAATGAATTGATTAAATCAGGTTCTGATGAGAGCACATGCGTCTGAATTTTTCTTTTTTTCGTAGGGTTTAGTCCATTGACGTTACTCGGTAAGATTCCACTGACTACCCCTCCCAAACCAAATATCCCACCTATGGTTTCTGTGGTTCCTTTCAACGCGCGGTAAATACTGAATCCATTAGGTATAAGTAGGTAATAGCTTTGAATGTATTTATCCAAAACCTTTGTATGTACCAGGATACTATCAGGAATGCGCATTGATTCCTCATATTCATTAATTGAGTGTATGATTGTTGCTATTCGAAGAGAATCAGAATTATGTAATGAGCTTTCAAGGTTTTTGGCTTCCAAATTTAAATCAGCAACACGAATATTAAGCTCTTGGATGTAGCGAGGGTGGTTGGCAATTGTCTGAAAGTAATTGTGAGATAACTTGAGTTGACTTTTGCTCAGTGGAGCACAACCAATTAAGATAGTCAGGATTAAAACAGAAAAAGAGGCTCTAATATTCATTCCTTAAATCTCTCAACTATTTACTTAATAGAAAACACATCAATGATTTATCTATTCTGCTTGTTTCTATGAGTGACACCAACCCAATAGCAGGTAGATGAGGATTTGTTTTCTTTCCCGTGAGGTTGTCTGTTCACGTTAAAAAGCAACAGTCTTATAATTAACATTAACTTTCATATTTTTGCCCGCAAATCACCCAATATATGTCTGCAGAATTTCAAAGAAAGAAGCTTGGCTACTTCTTTCGTATCCTGGATTTGAATAACAATAGCTGTCTCCAAATGGACGATTTCACTGAAATGGTGGAGAAAGTGCGTGTTCGGCTTGATCATGAGCCAAATAGCAAGGAGCATAAACGAATCACAGAAAAAGCGGTAAAGCTCTTTAATTCACTTGTTAAGGATATAAAACCACTAGCTTTTAATCAAGTAACAGAAAGAGAGTGGGTAGATTTCTTCCTCAAAGAAGTGATTTTGTCAGGAGATGAAGATACACTTGATGATTACAAAGAGTTGATTTTCAATTTCATGTTTGATTTTTTTGACCAAAATCGAGATGGTTTTATATCAAAAAAGGAATACGAAGACTTCTATGACATTTTTGGAATTGATCGAACCTACTGCGACAAAGCTTTTAGCTTGCTCGATAAGACACAGAGCTACAGGTTATCGAGGTACGATCTAATGACTGCTGTTGAAGAATTTTTTGCATCTAATGATCCAACCTTGCACGGAAATTGGATTTTTGGAAACTGGGATTCTGAACCACACTCAGAAATCTAGCCTAACTCATCAATAATTGAATCCTCAACCAGATTAGGAATTGTGACTTTTAGATCTGGTGTTCGCTCCATTTCACGCTTAATCGCGAATAGGGCTTCATCATTCCGGGCCCAGCTTCTTCTTGCAATGCCATTGTTAACGTCATAAAACAGCATTGATTTTAATCTGCGATCTGCCTCATCAGAGCCGTCTAACAGCATTCCAAAGCCACCGTTTATTACTTCACCCCAACCAACTCCTCCGCCGTTGTGGATGGAAACCCAGGTTGCTCCTCTAAAACTATCACCTATAACATTTTGAATAGCCATATCGGCCGTGAATCGACTGCCATCGTAGATGTTGCTGGTTTCTCTAAATGGAGAGTCAGTTCCACTTACATCGTGATGATCACGTCCCAGCACTATTGGAGCCGAAATATCACCAGATTTTATCGCCTTATTAAATGCCTCGGCTATCTTAGATCTACCCTCGGCATCCGCATATAAGATACGAGCCTGAGAGCCGACAACCAGGCGATTCTTCTCTGCTTCCTCAATCCATCTAATGTTGTCTTGCATTTGCTGCTGGATTTCGGGTGGAGACTGAGCTTTTATTTCTGTCATGACTTTGAGCGCCAATTGATCGGATTTGCGAAGATCCTGTGCATCTCCGGATGTACATACCCAGCGAAACGGACCAAACCCATAGTCAAAGCACATCGGACCAAGAATATCCTGAACGTAGGAGGGATACTTGAAGTCAATTCCATTTTCTGCCATTACGTCTGCACCTGCACGAGAAGCTTCAAGCAGAAAAGCATTGCCATAGTCAAAGAAATAAGTCCCTCTTTCAGTATGCTTGTTTACTGCAGCAGCATGTCTTTTTAAAGATTCCTGCACTTTTAGCTTAAAGTCCTCTGGTTGGTTTCGAATCATGTTGTTAGAATCTTCAAAGCTTACTCCAACAGGGTAGTAGCCTCCTGACCAGGGGTTATGCAGAGATGTTTGATCTGATCCAAGCTCTACAAGTATATCATGTTCATAAAATTGCTCCCAGACATCTACAACATTACCAACAAAGGCGATTGAGACTACCTCACTTTTATCTTTAGCCTCTTTGACTCGTACAACTAATCTGCTGATGTCATCGACTATTTCATCCACCCAGCCTTGCTCGTGACGCTTATAAGCTGCATTAGGATTTACTTCAGCACAGACAGTGATACACCCGGCGATGTTTCCTGCTTTGGGTTGTGCTCCACTCATTCCACCCAAGCCAGCCGTGAGGAAAATTTTACCTGCTGAAGACGAATCTGCTCCTAGTTTTCTTCTGAAAGCATTCATCACGGTAATCGTGGTTCCATGAACAATTCCTTGTGGGCCAATGTACATATACGACCCAGCCGTCATTTGACCATACTGAGTGACTCCCAATGCGTTAAATTTTTCCCAGTCGTCTGGCTGAGAGTAGTTGGGGATCATCATTCCATTTGTGACAACTACTCTTGGTGCTTCTTTATGGGAAGGAAAGAGTCCAAGTGGATGTCCTGAGTACATGTGCAGAGTCTGCTCATCGGTCATGGTTGCCAAATATTGCATAGTCAGTAAATATTGAGCCCAATTTTGAAAGACCGCCCCATTTCCGCCATAGGTTATTAGTTCTTCTGGGTGTTGGGCAACAGCCGGATCCAGGTTGTTTTGGATCATCAACATTATGGCCGCTGCTTGCCTGGATTGTGCTGGATATTCATCAATAGGTCTTGCATTCATTTTGTATTCAGGCATGAACCTGTACATGTAAATTCTCCCAAAATCATTTAACTCTTGAGCAAATTCCTGTGCCAGTGTCGAATGCCAATCGGAAGGGAAGTATCGAAGCGCATTCCTAATTGCCAATTTCTTTTCTTCAACAGTGAGAATATCCTTGCGCTTTGGTGCTCGATTTACTAGCTCCCCAAGGGGCTTGCTTTGTGGTAATTCGGAGGGTATTCCTTGGAGTATCTGTTCCTTAAACTTCATCTTTCCTGTTTTAATAAAGATCAAAATCTGAGCTAAAATCGGTTTTAAGTGAGATTGAATGCTTATCTGCGGTTTCTTGTGCCACACTTATAAGCTCTTTGTTCTTCACCATTTCGATAGCTGTCTCCATCATCTCATTCATCACTACATCTTTGGTAATATGAGCAATCTTTGATCGCACATGATCATGGATTGCGCTCATGATCTTACTTGATTTCAAAGGGCGGTGAAAGTCCACAGCTTGAGCGGCACAGAAAATTTCCACACCAATTATTTTTTCTACATTTTCCACGACTCGCAATGCCTTCCTTCCTCCAATTGAGCCCATGCTCACATGATCCTCCTGACCTAACGATGTGGGAATACTATCTGCGCTAGCGGGAAAACACATCCCTTTGTTTTCGCTTGCCAGTGCAGCTGTTGTATACTGAGGTATCATAAATCCAGAATTAGTGCCGGTCTCCCTAAGCAAGAGCTTTGGTACGCCGGGAGTGTCGCCTTCCAATGATAGGTAGATTCTTCTATCGGAAATATTGCCAATTTCTGATGCTGCCAGGCAAGCATAGTCAATGGGCAGAGCTAAAGGCTGTCCATGAAAGTTTCCGCCACTTATCGTATGGTTTGAATTAAATACAATTGGGTTATCTGTAACTGAGTTGATTTCTACTTCCAGCATCTCCTTGACGTGAAGCCAGGCATTTCTCGAGGCTCCATGTACCTGAGGAATACATCGAAGGGAATATGGGTCTTGTACTCTGGCGCAGTTAGCATGCGAATGCACAACTTTAGATCCATCTAAAAGTGAACTGATAAAGCTAGCGACATGCCTACTTCCTTTGTACGCTCTCACCTCATGAAGTTCAGGTGAGAATGGCTTTACAGAAGCAAGTAACCCTTCCACCATTAGCGCTCCCGAGATATCTGCATGTACCAGTACATTTTGCAATTGCTCAACTACCTTAATGGCATGGGCAGCAATAAACTGCGTTCCGTTAATTAACCCGAGTCCTTCCTTTGCTCCAAGTTCAATTGGCTTTAATCCAGCACTATTCAACCATTTGTCTGTCTCAATGTAGGAGCCATTGACTTTTACTTTTCCCAATCCAATGAGCGGCAAGAAAAGGTGAGATAGGGGAGCCAGATCCCCCGAGGCACCCACAGAACCTTGTTCAGGAACATGTGGAGTAATGTCATTATCTATATGAAATATGATTCTGTCAATGGTGCTTTCTTGGACGCCTGAAAAACCTTTTGCAAGGGCATGAACTTTCAGAATCATCATCAGCTTGGCAATGTGATCCTTTATAGGTTCCCCGAGACCAACCGCGTGACTCATCAGCAAATTCTTTTGAAGTGTGCTTGTTTCTTCTTTAGATATTTGCGTAGTACAAAGTGGGCCAAAACCGGTGTTGATGCCGTAAACTGCTTTGTCACCATTTGCAATGACTTTCACAGCATCGGAACTTTCATTGACCACTTTTCTCGCCTTGGCTGAGAGTACACCTTGAGTATTTCCGTGAGCAATTGATATCGCTATGCTAGCTGTTAGGTGATCTTCACCATAATGAAAAACAGTAGGGGTTGTAGTCATTGTAAAAGTTGTTAAGACAACAAATTTAATGACTCAAAGAAACGTATGATAAGCCTTAAATAAAAAAACCGAATGATCCTTTGATCATTCGGAGTTTTAGTAACCTAATCCTTCAACAAAGAATTTCTTCGGAGAAGAGGATTATTACTCATATAACTACTGAGTCATAGAATGGTTGTGGGCTTTTTTACAATTGGCTAAAAAAGAGTATGGCTGGTGCTTATGAAGTTTTTTCGTGAATTAGCGCCACTTAACCTAGTAAAATATTGATTGAGCTAATCGATAGGTGTTTGCATGTGCTTCTAATATTTGGCGAATATCACTTGAATAACCTCCACCCATAGAAATCACAATTGGAATGCCCTCCCGTTTGGCAGCTGATATCACCATTTCATCTCTCTTTTTGCAGCCTGCTATTGTTAATCCCAGTCGACCTAATTTATCAGTCTTTAAAACATCGACACCAGATTGATAAAAAATGAAATCAGGACTAACCGTATCTAGAAGTGAGTTTAAATGATGGTCTAATAAACCAAGATATGTAGTATCATCTGTGCCGTCTTTTAAGGGGATGTCTAGATCAGATTTTTCTTTGTGAAGAGGGTAGTTATTTTCTCCATGCATACTGAAAGTGAAAACATGCTCATTTTTTTGAAATATTTCTGCAGTACCATTCCCTTGATGGACATCCAGATCAACCACTAATATCCTGGAAGCTTTTCGATGCTTTAACAGGTAAGCAGAGGCGATAGCGATATCATTCAATAGGCAAAATCCCTCAGCTCGATCTGTGAAAGCATGATGTGTGCCTCCTGCTATATTCATTGCTATGCCATATTCGTGTGCATATTCTGTACATTCAATGGTACCTCCATTAATGGTCAGTTCGCGATTTACAAGACCTTCCGTAATCGGAAAGCCACTGCGTCTTTCCTCATGTCTTGTGAAATCTAGTTTCTGGAGTTTTGACCAGTAGCCGCTTGTGTGCACGTCTAATATTTCATCTTCTGTAAGCATGCGTGGGGTGAATAGATTACTTTCCTCAATTGTTCCTTCATGTACCAATTGTTTCGGTAACAAGTCATACTTTTCCATCGGAAAGCGGTGCTTTGGAGGGAGGGGATGATTATAGTTACTTGACCATGCAATTCTTAACATCTCGATATAACTCTTCCTTTACATTAATGTTTGTGTGTATTAACTTGTCTATGAGTCCAAAACCCAATCTATGATATGCCGAAAATAACAGTTGAGCGTTCCATCAAAATTAATGCACCTGCAGAGGTTATCTATCCTGCATTAAATGATTTTCATAAATGGGTGGAATGGTCCCCATGGCTTCTCATGGAGCCTGAAGCTAAGGTGACGATTGCTGATGATAACAAATCCTATGAATGGGACGGGGATAGGCTCGGGTCCGGTAATATGCATTTAAGAGATGCAAGAGAAAATGAATATATTCAATTTGATCTAAACTTCATAAAGCCCTGGAAGTCTGCAAATACTACAAGTTTTGATCTGAATTCAGTTGAAGGTGGTACTGAGGTAATCTGGAAGATGAATAGTAGTTTGCCTTTCTTCCTTTTCTGGATGAGAAAAATGATGAAGGCATTTATCGGATCAGATTATGATCGGGGTTTGAATATGTTAAAGGCATACGTTGAGGAAGGAGAGATTCATTCTAAGCTGGAATTTCTCGGTAAATCGAAATTTGAAGCCTGTCAATGGATTGGTATTCAGACTTCATGCTCATTCGAAACAATCGCATTACAAATGCAAGCCGATTATGGAATGATTCACGCATATGCAGAGAAAAAGAAAGACATTGCGATTGGAAGTCCATTTACTATTTACCGAAAGTGGGATTTGATTGGAGGTAGTGTTAATTACATTGCCTGTATTCCGGTTAAGGAAATTCCTTCTGATCTACCGGACAACTTTACGACTGGTGGGATCCCAGAAATTAATGTAGAAAAGATTAGGCATGTTGGAGCTTATAAGCATTTAGGAAATGCATGGAGCACGGGGCAGGCTATGATCAGAAACAAAGAGTTTAAACACCACAAGAAGCTATATCCATTTGAAGTTTATCAGAACGATCCGAAGACAACTCCCGAGAAGGAGTTAGTTACCGAGATTCACTTTCCACTTAAATAGCGGTTAATCTACAATTAGTTCTATGCAAGAGCGTAAAACTTCCGGGCATTGATCTACTTCTGCTTCGAGACAAACTTCATAAGTTCCAACATCAAATTGGTATAGCAGTTCATCATCTCCTGAACTGTCTTCGAGTTCAGAGAAAATCAGATCGTCATTCTTATAGATTGCCCAGTAGTAATCAAGTAAATCTTTTGTCTCAAAATTGGCAATGAATTTAAATGTGTTGCTATTGATTGTATCGGTTTCGAAGGACACGAACGGACACGCATCCACAGTGATCATTTTGCAATATTCAGTGCCAGAAAAGCAATCGTCATTGGGGAGAGTGGACTTGATGCAAATTTCAAATTGTCCTGAAGGGAAAGTTTCTGTTAACCGATTGTCTGCATCATCGGAGCCTCCGTCAGATTCTACTTTTTCATTATTTATATACCAATCGTAAGGAATTTCACTGATTCTTTCAAAGTCGGCTTGGAAAACAAATCGGTTGATACTCACAGTATCAATTCTGAAAAACAATTCAGGACATTCACCACAGGAATCAAAAACTTCAAAAAGATCAAATGATGACTTAATTAGGGTGGTTTCTTCCTCAGCATAATTAAATACTTCAATAGGGTATTCAAACGTAGGCTGCTTGTCGAATCCTTGTTGAAACTCAAAATCGAAATAAGCACTTTGATTGTCTATTACAACCTGATTACTATCTATATCCAGCATTGTGACAGGGTAGACTAAATCAAAACATTGCGTATAAAAGGGATCAAATTCATCTCTTAATGTTAATATCTCACAATCGTCTAATAGGTTTGTAAAGTCTTGTTCATTCTCTATGTTTTTAATCAAATCATTCTTAGTGACGATAAATGGAAATTCTATGGCACTGATGTGCTGATCGGAGGTAGCGTTGACTGCTGCCTCATTCAGGCCGGCAAAGTCGGTAATCGAAATTGTAATGCTATTATTGAATTGAAGTTTGAGCGGAAATAGAATTTGAAAACAGCCATCTTCTCTGAGTGTACCATTTTCAATGGCTCTTAAGGTAGAGACGATAGCCGTGCTTTCTCTTAATTCAGTCTCGTCATTTATATCGGGTAAGTCTAAATCATCTTCCGAAACGCACGATTGAATAGCCAGCAACGATAGAATGAATAGGAGCGTGCTCCAAACTTTCAATCTTCTTATCGCTGCTTCTAATTTCATAATGATCCTGACTCAAAATTAAGTCTATTCGACTTCAAAAATAGGGAACCGCCACTTGGATGGCAGGTTCCCCTTCATCAACTAACCTAGAAAGTGAGTTTAATCCACTGAATAAACCTCACATACTTGTTTATCCTGGCAATCATCTTGCTTCAGACATATTTCATACTCCACACCCGGTTCGAAGTGCCACACAAACAAATGATCATCTTCGCTATCCGCATATCTAACTTCTTGATGTTGGAAGTCATCATCAATGAAAACCTTCCAGATATAAGTCACATCATCTTTACCTTCAAAATCAGCGGTAAACGTGTAAAAATCGGTTGTATCAGTTTCGGTCAATTCTGCGGTATAAGAAAGCTCCAGGCACGGTACTGCTTCGACCTCTATCGTCTCGCAATATTCTACAGATTCACATCCATCTTGATCTGATACAAGACACACATTGTGTGTTCCAATATCGAATTGCCAGAATAGCTTATGATCCGTATCTGTAGAATCAGGATACTCAACTTCTACCAGGTCATCATTTACATACCATTTGTATTTCGTGTATTCCTTCCCTTCAAAATCAGCATAGAAATAGTAAGTGTATGAGTTGTCTTTTTCCACTTCAAAGGCGACTTCCTCCACACATTCATTTTCAACCACAATCACTTCGCAATATTCTACTTCGCCACAATCATCGCTTTCGGCTATGATACATATCGTATGCTCACCAGCTTCAAAATCCCATTCCAGGTAGTTGGTTCTGCTGTCAGAGATTGGCTCTTCTTTGACGACATCTCCATCTACAACCCATGCATATTCGATTGTATCAATTCCTTCAAAGTCAGCAAAGAATTTATAATAATAGTTGTCAATCATATCTGACCTAAACTCTAGCCCGAGGCATTCTTCCTTGTTGGGGTTTTCAATTTTGAATTCTACACAACCCTCAATTTCACGATCGCAACTTTCTGATTCCGCACTCACGCAAATTTTGTATTCACCTGGCTCAAACCTGAAGGATAAATCAACTGAGTCTAACTCGCCGGCCTCAACAGATTTAATAAGCTGGTCGTTCACGTATAGATCAAAAGCTATGTCATCCAATCCGGTTGCTATCAAGTTTGCGGTAAGATTGGCACTGTCAATGTCGACTTCTATGCCAACTCCCGGACAGGGATTTTCATCGGTGTTACATGCACTCATTAGCATACCAGTAATAAGTATTACTAGGATGCTATAGGATTTTAGTAATCTCATGGGTGTTTTATTTAGTTTCAATTATTTGTGGGATTTTCCCGGTTTTGCATTTGAAACGCACACCTGTACGATAGACCCTACCCCCGGTTTTTAATATTTTTATTGAGGCTTTTCATTTTTGCATTGACTTAAAATCGGATAGCTTAGTTTTAGATATGGCGGAATTAGACAAACCATTATGCAACGAAGAACAATTCGATTCCTTCTACACGTCAAACGTCAAGGCGTTAAGAAACTACATTTATTATAAGTTCGGAGATGCAGAACAAGCTGATGACGTTGTTCAGGAGTCGTTTATCAGGCTTTGGAAAAATTGTGCTAAGGTCACACTAGATACGGCTAAAGGATTTCTGTTTAAAGTAGCGACGAACTTAGGCACTAGTCTTAAAAGATCTGAGAAAGTACATCTGAAGTACACCGAGAGAGCTGTTAAATCAGACAAGGATGGAGAATCACCGGAATTCCTTATTCTGGAAAAAGAGTTTATGGAAAAACTGACAAATGCGATATCATCACTACCAGAGAAACAGCGTGAGGTTTTTTTGATGAGTCGGGTGGAGAAGAAGACCTATAAAGAGATAGCGGAAATTTCAGGTGTATCGATAAAAGCAATTGAAAAATCAATGCATAAGGCGCTGCTCAAATTAAGAGAACAGATTGGTGATGTATAGGGTAGGGTATGTAGGTATGTTCCGCGTTGGTGTATTAGGAAATATATTATGAGTGAATTTAAAGACGATACTTTTTTAAGCCGCTGGATCAACAATGAGCTGAGTGAAGAAGAGCTCGAGGCTTTCAAAAAGAGCAAGAATTATGATGCTTTCAAAAAAATTGCTGATGGTTCTGGGTTGATTGAGCCGGGTGGTTTTGACGAACTAGAGATTTTGCAAAAGATTAAGGAAAACACAGATCAGGAAAGTTCTCCGACCAGGTCAAAAAATAAACTATGGGTATTTGCGACTGCAGCTTCTGTTGCTGTATTGTTTGGTTTTTTTGCCTACACTATTTTTTTCAGCTCCGACCTTACTACCTACCAAACTATGATTGGTCAGAAAATGAATATCGAGCTGCCCGATGGATCAGAAGTGATTCTTAATGCCAACTCTTCTTTGTCGTTTTTAGCAGATAATTGGGATGATAAACGTGAACTTTCACTTGAAGGTGAAGGATACTTTAAAGTGCAGAAGGGCAATCGCTTTCTTGTGAAGACCAAGAGTGGTGATGTGGAGGTTCTAGGAACCGAATTTACCATAAAGGAACTGGACGATTTTTTTGAGGTTTTGTGTTATGAGGGAAGTGTTAAAGTTTCAAGTTTGGATGAGGAAGAAATATTAAAACCAAAAACAGGTGTGCGGAGAACAAGAGGTTCTGCTCTACTGCGCCGCAATATCCTTCTCAATCAACCTTCCTGGTTGTCCAATAAATCTACTTTCACAAGTGTCCCAATGAGCTATGTTTTGATTGAGCTTAAAAATCAATATGGCGTTCAATTTGAGGGTCGTGATGTGTTGGAGGAGCTGTCATTCAACGGAACCTTTCCTCATGACAATTTAGATCTAGCCTTGAAAATTGTGCTGGATCCGATTAATATCAAATATGAAAAGAAAGGAAATGTAATTGTACTCAGCAAAGACTGATGAACCCCCGCTGCCTTTTTTATTGTCTGCTGTGCTTGCCTGCATTTTGTTGGTCTCAGAATAGGCTTGCCCAGACAGATTTAAAAATAGTGCTTCTTGATTTTCAGAATAGGTATAGTGTCCAATTTTCATATGTGGATGAGGTGATTGAAGGAAAATTGGTTGATTATGACACTACACTTTCACTAGCAGAGGGCATTCATAAGTTAGAGATGGATTCGAGACTTAGATTTGAGAAAATTGAAGACAGCTATTACGTCGTAAGAACCTACATACCTAATGACTTAATATCTCTATGTGGCTATATAACAGACTATAATAGCAATAAACTGTTGGGTGTATCTGTAAGTTACGGTCCTACAGAAGGTGTTATCAGCGACGAGGATGGTTTATTCAAATTGGACTCAATTCCGTTCGATTCCTGGCTTACTCTAAGGTATTTGGGCTATGCTACCAAAAGACTGAAAGTCTCCAGACTTCCTTTTAATTCCTATGTAGATCTACGTATGACAGAGTCTATTGAAGAGCTTGATGAAATCGTTGTTACAAATTATTTAGCGACTGGGATATCAAAAAACAAAAATCAAATCCAAATTGATCCGCATAAACTTAAAGCACTTTCTGGGCTAGCAGAGCCTGATATTTTGCAAAGTATCCAGCAGGTTCCCGGTGTTAATAGTCCTTTTGAAACAGCCGCAGGCATTCATGTGCGAGGAGGATTGCCGGATCAAAATCTGGTTCTATGGAATGGCATAAAGACGTATAGTCAAGGCCACTTCTTCGGGATGATTTCAGCATTTAACCCTTACATAGCTGAAGATGTAAAATTCATAAAACATGGTACTCCTGCCAGATATGGTGATCGGATATCCGCCGTAATAGATATTTCCTCGAACGACAAGGTGATGGATTCATTTTCAGGAGGTATAGGCACTAATCTATTATTCGCCGATGGCTTTGTTAATGTGCCGTTAGTAAAGGACAAATTTTCTCTCCAAGTATCAGGAAGGAGATCTTTCACGGATGTTATTCAAACACCAACCTATCAACAAATGTCTGATCGTGTATTTCAAAACACAAAAATAGGCGAAGCATTATCGGACGATCAGCAATCTGAAAACGACTTTTACTTTTCAGATTTAGCCATTAATTCTGTCTGGGAAATAAACAAAGACAATCGACTGATTTTTAATGGTTTATACAATAGTAATCAATTGAATTTTTCGTCTACCAATCAAGCGATTAATCAAACGTTCAATGATCAGCTTTTACATGAAAATGAAGGGTTCAACCTCCAATGGAAAAGTAGGCCGAATACCAAATGGATGTTTGATGCAAGTAGCAGTTTCTCACGGTATATATTGAGATATGATTTTATAGAAACAGTGCCAGATACTATTACTCAGAGTAGCAAAAAGAACTTTGTGCAAGAAGGTACTCATCAATTGAATACAGCCTATATTTTGAATAGTAAGAGTGAATTAAGAGGTGGATATCACCTGACCAATACCAGAATTAGGTATGCCTATGAAACACAGTCACCAACTTATCAAATTGTGCTTGATAGCGATGATTCTGAGGTTACAACACATGCGGGATACTTAGATTATCTGTATGATAATGGGAAATTACATATCGAACCAGGTGTCAGGTTTAGTTACTATCACCAATTAAACGATCACTACGTTGAACCACGACTGTACGTTCAATACAGGTTATCACAACACGTAACGACTTCACTTTCAGGAGAATATAGAACACAAATAGCGAGTCAGATTAAGGAATCAGTAGTTAGTGATCTTTCGCTCGAAAACAAAGTTTGGGCAATCGCCTCATCAGAACGATTCCCTGTTCTCACCAGTTATCAGCTGACAGTCGGTTCTGACTATGAAAAGAATGGCTGGTTTGCAGAGACCGAACTCTATTACAAGAGATTGGATGGTGTTTCTACACTGATTTTTGGCTACTTGAATGGAATTGAAAATGAATTCAGAGTAGGAGAGAGTAGTATTCATGGAGCAGATATTTTGGTCAAGAAAATCGTGCCTCAGTTCGAAACATGGCTCAGTTATTCATATCTGAAAACTGATAATTCATTTCAAGGCATTAACAACAATGAGTCGTTTCCAGGTAGTTGGAGTATTGAACATACAATTAGGTGGTCTAATATTATCCACTTGAATGATTGGGAGCTATCCTTAGGTTGGCTATGGCATAGTGGCAAATCGTATACAGAAGTATCTCAATCAGCAGATATCAGTGGATCAGTTCGAATCATGTATGACGCAATAAATGCCAATAGTCTTCCGGACTATCATCGAATGGATTTCTCAGCTATGAGGGAATTTCATTCTAACAAACATTCGAATATCAGGTACAGGGTGGGAATCTCAGTACTTAACCTTTACAATAAAAGAAACTTGCTTAACAGGGAGTTTAGAACCACGCCATCGCTTGAAAACGAGTTAATAGATACACGTGTCTACTCGTTAGGCATTACTCCAAATCTTGTGTTCAGAGTATTCTGGTGATTAATCTAAACCTACTATTTTAGGTTTAGTCACATTAGGACTTTCAAAAAATCTAGGCGTTGAAATTGACACTTTAAAGAAGAAAATTTGACCTTCAGTTGGAGGATTTGGAATCAAGGAAACACGAAACTCAAAAGTGTTAAAAACCAAACTTTCATTTCTTATTCTCACTCCACCACCCATTGTATAGTAGGTTTTAGAGAATGGATCTCTTACCCTGGACTCACTTACATGACCTAAACCTAAGTGAGCGTATGTAGCAAATCTAAATCCATAGAAATACCAAGGTTGAAAAACCACGTACTCTGTCGATAGCGTAAATAATTTGTTTCCTTCAATCCGGTTTCCCGTAATATTTCGAAATCTATTTTCACCTAGTAGGCTTTGAGACTGAGGTATAGAAAACCTATCACCATTAAAGAAATGTAGTCTTGTAAATATTCTTGAATAGGCATCTCCTAATTCAAAAAGCGGAGTGAAATGACGGCCATCGAATTGTATGACTTCATTATTTCTGCGATTTTGCTGGGTGAAATATCCGGACTCCAGATTGAATAGAAAATAACCGGCTACATCATTGTAGAATGAGTAACTAGCTTGAAAGCCTCTATAATCTCTTACGCCAAACTCGGTCCAATCCTTACCTCCAATAATGGAATAAATAAATCCTACAGGAATGTCTTCAGTAATGTTAAAGGAGAGGATATTCTTCGTCTTCAAGTAGTTGATCTTGCTATATGAAACACCTCCCACCAAGAAGTGATGATTTTGATATATTTCATTGCTGTCTTGCTGAACAGTAGGGCGTTCAGAAAAATAATCATGCTGTAATCTTAGCGCAAAACTTAAGTTTTTACGTTTACCAAATTGGAATGATCTAGCACCCCACAAATCATAGCTTTTCCTGTCTATTTCAAAATTCTCTTCATATAATGAATCAGCAAAAATGAGGTCTCTGATAGGTTCTACATGCTCAAGAGTGGCTTCTCCATAGTATTTTATTTCTGGTGAGATGAAATCACGTTTAAATGTTATTCCCTTGCTCTTACCTAAGTAGTTGTTGGAAGCAAAAACAGTCCCATCAATAAATGAATTTTCAATGTTTCTGACAGTATAGCTTACATCATATCCATGATTAGGATTCTCCTCTTTATTATATAAGTAACCAACTCCAAATTCATTTCCGGTACCCAATATATTTCGATTGATAAAACCAACTCTTACAGCGCTGTTTTCATCAACCGATAAATCGATCGACCATGGAAACCTGTCTTTAACAATTAATATTACCCTCACAGCATCACTGTCAGATGGGTCGGGCGATAAGCTTATTCGAGCATCTTCTATGTAAGAAAGTGAACGGATAATTCGCTCACTGTCAGCCATTTTGAACGGATCTACTGAATCTCCAATATCAAAGAGTAGGTATTGATCAACCGCTTCGAAAGTAGTGTTACGGTGTAGTTCATTGCTCAATTTCCCAACACTGCTTTGAGCTTTAAGCGTAGTATCGTTTACTGAACCACCAAATAAATCAACGCTGACATATTCAATTGAAGTGATCCTTTTGTTGAGAAATGCCTGAAAAAAATCTTCACTTTTAACAGGATCCTTAGTGTCAAATGGATCGGTAGATTGATCTTTAGTTATCAATAAATTGAATAGCTCTTTTGTCACCCGATTTTGCTTTGCCACGGAATAGACTGAATCGTAAAAACCTTCTGACAAAACATATTTGTTACTAAAAATTTGATATTCCAGAGTATCAGAAATTATGAACAAAGTATCCTTTTTTGGCGCATACAAGGAATCTTCAAAAATCATCACTTGATTTCGCGTTACGCTAATTGTATCCACTTGAGCTTCAGAAATTCTAAATAGCCCCAGTGACAATAAGAAATAAATACCTAATGAAAATTTATTCAAAACAGAAATGCTAGTCTTATTCGGCAATGATAGCATGTAGACCTCATCTAAATAATTAGTTGTGAACTAATAGTTCATATGATGAAAAATATTTTTTTTCAATGCATTCATTTTCACTAGTTGCAATCAATTAAGGATAGCTGAATGGAAACAAGACTACAAATGGTGTACATGAACTTAAAACAGTTCTCTTAATATTTCATTTTGAAAAAATCAAAGCAAGTTTGAAAAACTATCTAAAATGGAATTAAAGATAAATAGGAAGATCGCTTAAGTGATTCAGCAAAATCTGATAGAATTGACAAGATTGAAAAAACATTGTACGTATATAATACTATTCATAAGCACATTGAGTGGCTTCTCTCAGGATTTAGAGTTAAAAGCTGATTCCATTATTGAATCAATAACAACCAATTTAGAAACACGCAAACAGCAAGTTGATTCACTTAACTTATCTGCATCTAAATACTTAAAGGTTAAATCGACTATCACATGGATACTTGCTGCCAAAGCATTAGAAATTGCTAAAGACATTGGATATCAAGAAGGTGAGGCAGTAGCCAATTACTATTTAGGTACCTCACAAGCGTATAAAAAGTATGATATAGCGATTGCTTATTTGAATGAATCCAAACGGCTGGCATACGAAATCGGAGATTTGTCTCTGCAAGCAAATGCTCTGCTTAGCATCAGTGGGGTTTATCACGGGATGACTCAATATGGTAAAGCAATTGATGCCACAAAAGAAGCCGAACAATTAGGTAAACTCATCAGTGACGAAAAAATACTATCCCGAGTGTATACAAATCTGGCTACATATTACTATGATGCAGATGATGCTAGTATGGCATTAAAGTATTCCAGAATTGCAATAGAACGAAAGGAGAAACTTAATGATAGCTATGGTTTGAGACTTAACTATTTAAACCTTGGGGTAATTCTTTCTGAGTATGACTCAACAATTGATGAAGGTATCAGGTATATGCAAAAATCGAGAAGTCTTTCCAAGGATGATCCGATAATGGTTAACGATGTAATGGCCAATATGATATGGGCTCATTTGCGAAAAAAATATTTCAAAGAATGCTTAGTCTACCTAGACTCAGCCATGATTGGTAATGATACAATTGATAACAAGTACACAAGACAAGCAATTCACAGATTAGGGAAAGAAGTCTATTTAGAAATAGGAGATTTTGAAAATGCATTTAAATATGCGCAACTCGAATATGAACTTGAAAAAGAATTGAGAGGAAAAGAAATTGAAGGAAGATTTAAGGTTCTTGAATTAGAAAATGAGAACAATGAAAATCAAAAGCAGATTCTGCTGCTTGAAAAGAAAAGATCAGAAGCTAATCTTAAGTTTTTGTATACAGCAATTTTAGCCGCTTTACTCTTACTGTTGCTCGCTGTTTTATTTAAGAGCGATAGATTAAAGAAGAAGCTTTTAGACGATTTAAGACTTAAGCAACTGGTAATTGAAGATAAATCCAACCTGTTGGAAATAAAGAATAAAGAAATAGAACAATTTGCCTACGTAGCTGGTCATGATCTGAAAGCCCCTTTGAATACTATTATTAGCTGTATTAATATAGTAAAAGATGAAATTGACTCCAAGCTGAGTGATCAACCTCGACAAATGGCAAACTTCATAATGTCAAGTGCTAATCGAATGAAATCGATGATTGATAGCTTGCTTGAGCATGGACGACTTGGAAAGGAGCTGGTATTCGAAGAAGTAGACCTTAATTCACTTATTGATGATTTAAAGCAAGACATTCACCATCTGATACAGGAATCGGGTGCCATTCTGGATATTAATTATTTACCAACTGTAAAAGGCTCGAGAGTAGAATTGTCACTGTTATTTCAAAACCTGATTACAAATGGCATTAAGTTCTCAAGAAACAATCAGGTTCCAAAAATTGCAATCTCATATCGTTCTCATAAAAACACCAGACGTTACGAGTTTTCAATAAAAGATAATGGCATTGGTATTCCTGAAAGGAATAGAGGAAAGATTTTTAATTTATTCGAAAGAGCACACGGTAATTCCTATGAAGGTAGCGGTATAGGCTTGGCCCACTGCAAAAAAATCGTTGAGCTTCACAAAGGTTCAATTTGGTTTGATTCCACTGAAGGAGCAGGTACTACTTTTCACTTTTTGCTTCCAATGAAAGATTGGTCTAATATGGATTCTCCACAAAATGGGAATCATGATCAAATTGATGGTATCCCAAATAAAGGACCAATCGAAATTTGAAATGAACCATCAATTATCCTATTGGTTGTCAACTCAATAGGATGATTTGAATAGGGTTATTAGATTAGCGATAATATTTTTTCTCTTTTTTGTTCGAGCATTTAGCATTACTTGCGATAAGTATTCTAATACTTTATTCCAGGCCTCACCAATTTCATCCTTATATCTATCACCCATATTTTCTTTAATTGTTCTAACCAGTGCAGTACTTAGTTTAAGGTAGTGTTCAGGTTCTATATCGAGTCTATTGTGGAATCTGCCTAATTCTTCAATCGTATTTTTAATATCTTCTAATCGTGTCAAATTACTTACCACAAAATTCATTGTATGCGCCAGTTTGTCACTTTGTTTGCTGATATCGTCGGGAAAGTAGTGAATAGTTTCAGGGGCTATATCGAATAGATGGTCGTAGAATTTCGTCATCGAATGAGGATTCTCGCTGAGAACCTCCCAAGAGTAATAAATCAAACGCACTTGAGATTCACTTAGCATTATTACTTATCTTATGCTGCCTGTTGAATTTCATACTGTTCCCAAGCCTAGAAATTTTCTCTTTAAAATTCACAATAGCTTCAATTAAAGAGATTCCGAAATGGTCAAATAGGCTAACCCTTAGATATACATTACTAGTTAAAACCTCTAATGGCAATTCCATTCGATACATTTTTCTCAGGTACCAATTGATTATATCAACTTCCATTTCGCTCCAGGATGTTCGCTCATGGATATAATAAGCTGAAAATTTCTGATTATGCTCAAGCAGCTCTGGCATGGCTCGAGTGATCAAAGAAGCCCAACCCATTGGAGTTATTTCCATCATGATCCACATCTTTATTGCATTTGCTCTAAACTTCATCTTTAAAAATTAAAGTTGTTATAGGTTTTGATTTAGAGGTGGTACTATAGTCTACGAAAGTATCATGGGTCGTCGTTTTTTTCATTATAGTGCAGGTGTACTAAGCGTATACATAAAAGAATTTGTTTTATTATATTATATAACGGATTTAGTAAAAGACTTTAAAGTGGAAGCTTACCAATTGTAAACATCATTAATTATTGATGCCTAAAGCCAAAATCTAACTTTGTCGTGTGTTGACTTTGCTTAGTTGCAAGCACCACTCTCTTCATAAAAGGTTATAAAAATCAATACGAATTATCTAAATGTCCGAACAACTCATTCCGCCAAACCAAACTGTAAATGGAGTCGTACCATTTCTCACAGAAATTTCTTCAATATTTTCAGATTCAACTTCCTACTGGGAAAATACGATCAGAAGCTCATTCAAACTAGTCGGTGAATACCTTGGGGTAGATCAAATTGAAAGTGTAATAAAGTCATCAGATAAAAGTCACAAATACATGATTTCATGGACTTTAGATGAAACTAAGAAGTCTTCCAGTGCTATCAAAGAGGAAAGCGATCTTATTAATTTTCTATTCAAAAATCAAAGTGACAGCTTATTCTATTTTCATACTAACGACTTACACACTCCACCCCAGCTTAAGAAAATATTGCGCCTTAAGAGGCATAGTTCAGTGGTGCTTTTTAAGATTAGCTATCGCAATAAAAAACCAGGGTATATAACATTCGGCTTTAGTGATAAATCCCGTGATTTAAATAATGGAGAGTTAGACTTTATCAAAACATTTGGTGCATTAGCAGCAAACTTTATCGTCAATCAGCAGCAATCAGCAACAATTAAGAAGTTGGTTGAAAAAAATAGTGAGCAGGACCGAAGACTAAAGGAGTTTGCATTTATCACCTCGCATCACTTACGTGCATTTAGCAGCAATCTTGCAAGTCTAACGGAATACTTATTGATCAATCCTAATGAACAAAGATTCATTGAGATGATTAGTAACTCTGTAAAAAAGCTAAACGGATCCATAGCAGATATCAATGGAATATTAACACATGAAAACGATCTGATTACAGAAGAAATGACCAAGGTCAAAGTGTATGCGGTAATCAATAAAGTATTGGATTGGCATAAGAAGGTGATTGACGCAAATGAGATTGAAGTAGAAAATTTATTACCAAAAAGACTTACAGTCAACTCTCAACTTGAAATGTTGGAAAATATATTCAGCCATATTTTTTCGAATGCTATTAAGTTTGGTACAAATCATGCAACAAAACGGATAAGAATTGATCACTCTGAAAATGAAGACTATTTGATCATTAGAATTAGAGATTTTGGAGGAGGAATCGATATGAAAAAGTATGGCAATAAACTATTCAAGGCTGGAAGTAGATTTAGTAAGAATAGTAATTCCAATCTTGGAATGGGCTTATTTCTATCCAAGTTCCAAATGCAGAAAATAGGTGGAAGAATCCATCTGAAAAGTGAGCCGGGGAAAGGAACCTCAGTTCAATGCTACCTTCCGACGGGACGTTCCTAAATCATTTTGCACTAAGTCATTTTAATTAAGATAGATTTCATAAATCTATTTGTTTCATATTTTATACAACTAATTGATTACTTTCACGTATTCTACAACAAATAAAATGAGAATACATGAAAGGGACACACATTGGAGAGCTAGAAGAATTGGTGTTGCTAACCGTCGGGTCACTCTTTGACGAAGCGTATGGCGTTGCTGTAATGGATGAGGTAAAGGAAAAAGCTGGCAGAGATATGAACATAAGCGCTGTGCATGCTGTGCTTAGACGCCTAGAAGAGAAGGGATTACTCAAATCAAGAATGGGAGGATCTACTAATGAAAGAGGTGGTAGAAGGAAGCGGTTATTTACACTAACCAAAGAAGGTAAGTTAGCAATTGACCAAAGTATTGCTTTGCGTCAAGCCTTGTATGAGAGAATTCCGAATATCACATATAATTTCTCCATATGAATACTCAGCCACCTAAATGGGCCGATCGGTTTCTTCGGTGGTATTGTAATCCACGATTCTTAGAGGAAATAGAAGGAGACATCTACGAACTCTTTGACAGACGCATTGAGCGTAAGAACCCTAAAGTGGCCAAGGTCAAATTTGTTTGGGACGTATTTCGATTCTTTCGATGGTCCAATATCAAAAAGTCAAACTCAAAATTTACTACTATGAACCAATTTATGCTTTTCAAGAATTACCTAAAGCTCGGGATTAGGAACATCCGCAAGAACATTGTCACCTCTTCTATTAATATTTTCGGGCTAGCTATTGCTATTTGCTTCGCTGTTTCTATATACATATTTAATGATATGTCACTCAATATGGATGGCTATCATGCAGATGGCGATCGAATCTACCAAATCACTAATTATATAGAGCAGGATGGTAGTCAGGAGCTTTGGGGAGATACACCGATTGAATTGGGACCAGATTTAGCTTCAAGTCAATCATCGATAGAGAATTTTTCGAGAATTGAATTTAGAAGTTCGAGCGTGAGGTCTGGTGCCGATGTATTCGATGAGTTTATACTCTTTGTTGATCCGGGATACTTTGAAATGTTCGATTTTGAAATGATAAACGGGAATGAAGATGTCTTGCGAAACAAGAATCATGTCGTTATTAGTAAGGAAATGGCCACAAAATACTTCAGCGATGAAGACCCAATAGGAAAGGAACTTTCATTCAAGTTCGGTAATGGGAAAATAAAACGGCTTATGGTAGGTGCTGTGCTGGCTGAGTATCCATATAATACAAGCATGAACTATCAATTCTTCCTTCCGATGGATAACTTTTTTGATCTGGAGATTGAGGAAACGAAGGGATGGGCATTCATGACGGATGCCACTTTCATAATGCTTAAAGAGGGAGAAAGCATTTCATCTATTTATGATTCATTTGATGATTATGTTGAATTGCAAAATAGCAGTAATCCAGAATGGAAGGTTAGAAAATTTGAAGTTATGGCACTTCAGGATCTATCAGCAAATGCGTATAGAATAGTGGGTGCAGTAGCTGGTGGTGGACATCCGGCCGGTAGGGTAGCACTTACAGTCATAGCCATATTTTTGTTAAGCATGGCGTGCTTTAACTTCATGAATATCAGTGTAGTAAGCGCTTCTAAAAGATTGAAAGAAATAGCTCTTCGCAAGGTTATGGGAAGTGTAAGGAAAGAGATTATCAAACAGTTCATGACGGAAAATCTACTTCAATGTTTTTTTGCTTTAATTGTTGGAACCTTACTAGCGTATTTTCTGCTTATTCCCTGGTTTGATCATTTAATTCCAGAGCTAAACGTAGAATTTCGAACTGCAGATCCAATGATGCTAGGAATATTTTTAGTCGGCCTTTTATTGGTCGTTGGATTGATCGCCGGAGCGTATCCCTCATTTTATATATCCAAGTTTGATTCAATCACCATTTTCAAGGGAAATCAGAAATTTGGTTCTAGAAATAAATTCTCAATGGTAATGTTAGGAGTTCAATTTTTCCTAGCTATCACAACCATTGTGGGCTGCTTTATAATGACCGAACAAAACATTTATCTGGGGAAAAAAGACTGGGGTTATGATCCATCGGGGACCATGTCCATTTATGTTAATAATACGGACCAATATGAGTTGCTTAAAAATGAACTTATAAATCACCCTGCAGTTCAGTCATATACAGCTTCAGATTATTTGATTGGACGAGGCATTGCTAAAAGTTCATTGGAGCTTGGAGATAAGCAGCTACCTATTCGACAAATTGCGGTAGGCAAAAATTACTTCGATACTTTTCGCTTCAAAATCAAAGAAGGTAGAGCACTAACCGACAATGCTACAGATCTGTTGGGAAATGTTGTTATTAATGAAAAGTTCGCTGAATCGATGGGCTGGGATAATGCCTTAGGGCAGACATTTCTCTATGATAGCATCAGAAGGACAGTAGTGGGTGTAGTAGAAAATTTCCATTACTATAATTTCTTTTCTGCTATTGAACCTGTAATGATCAAAGGCTTGGATCCAAATCGCGTTCATTATCTTACGATTCAAACGTCACCAGAAAAGCTTCCGGAATTAGAAGCCAGTGCAAGACTAGCTTGGCAACAAATAGCTCCGAATGATCCATTTGATCGTATTTTTCAGAAAGATGCGTTTGATGACTTCTATCAGGAGAATAACACCAATACGACATTATTGCTATTTATATCTGGTATTGCAATAGTACTAGCATGCTTAGGGCTGTACGGGCTGCTCTCTTTTAATGTACAGGGTAAGCTGAAGGAATTCAGTGTACGTAAAGTGTTGGGAGCTGAACCACGTGCTCTGGTAATGATTGTCAGTAAGCAATATTTCTGGGTTCTCTTGATATCGTTCGTAATCGGAGCTCCGTTAGGCGCATATGGAATGATGAATATGGTGACATCCATTTTTCCGGACACCAAATCGGTGAGCGTATGGCCTTTTATTGTGGCTATGGCAATCATACTAACTACACTCATCATAACAGTAGCGGGTCAAATCTATAAAGCCATTAATGTTAACCCCGCAGATTTGCTTAGAACCGAATAAGTAAATGTGAGGAATACTTAGCGTTCAGGTATTCCTCATTTCATTTCAAATGATTTAACCTCATTTCATTAGTTTTATCAAATATGAATGAGGATAAGCAATCGATCGTACCAAAGTGGTTGACCGAACTCCAACAGAGAAGCTGGGAGCCTGAGATATTACTTTCAGGAATTGTGCTTTATGGAATGTTTAAGGTTCCGGAGCTATTGGATGACTTTCTGGTTTTTTTCAAGCTTAATATTTTTGGCAATTCCTCAGATATCAATAATCTGGTTGCCTTATTCAAAATGGGAATTTACTGGCTAATTACCGGTCTTATTCTACATTTAATTTGTAGAGGGATATGGATTGGGATGGTTGGTTTGAGCTACACATTTCCTGATGGCATAGTAAGCAAGAACATTAGCTACAAGGGCAAATTCAAGGACCGTGTAGAAAATACGCCCTCATATGAGCATATCGTCATGAAACTTGAAAAAATTAGTAGCTCGCTTTTTAGTCTCTCCTTCATGCTTTTCATGAGCTTGATCGGAGGTTACTTATTCTTTCTTGTGCTGGTTATCGTGCCCTTTACTGTTGCGTATGTTTACCTTGATCTTGGATTTCAGGGTCCGCTTTTTGATGCGTTTCAGATTTATGTTCTTGTGGTCGTAAGTATTGGTTTACTTGGCCTGGTTGACTTTGTAACTCTTGGATATTTGCGGAGATTTAAGTGGTTTTCAAAGCTTTATTGGCCTATTCATAAGCTGATAAGCATTCTTACTTTATCCCGTTTTTACCGGCCGATTTATTATGGAATTGTTACAAATTTCAATAAATGGGCCTTTTTCTTGTTTCTTGTAGCATTTGCATTCATTAGTATGGTGGGGGCGGGCGCAATTGCCAATACCATTTTTCCAGGTGACAAAGTAAGCAGACTAGAAGTTTGGAATTCAAGGCAGGGATATACAGCTTATTCAGGCAACTATATTGATCAAAATGTGAAACAGCCATCTTGGAGAGCTCAAATACCTTCAGATGTGATATCAGGCAATGTGCTAAAACTATTTGTAGCAGCGCATATTGCCTATGAAGAACGAATGTTAGAGCATACACCATTGGATTCTTTACGTGAAATCTACCCGGATACATTATCGGCAGCACTAGAAGCAATGGTTGTTCAGAACTATTTTAAGATTGGTATAGACTACCAGGAGGCAAATGTTCCACGATGGTATTTTCACTACATGCTTGAATCGGACCAAAGAGGATTTCTTACTTATTTGGATATTAGTGATTTAGATGAAGGAGTGCATCATCTTCAGGTCTCAACTTACACTGATTCAACATTTAGCAGAATCATCTCAGATATCCCTTTCTATCGAGATCAAACACTAGCTCCAATACCCAAACCTGCTCCAAAAGAGGAAAAAGAAAGTAGTCCTGATTTTCAGCCCAAGCCATTTGGAGTGAGAGATTGAAGGGTTAAGAAATACTCATAGTTAATATCTGTTTGATTCTGAATTGTATTGCGCTCAACATTTCACTGTCAGATCAGAAAGAAGTACTAGACCTAGTAGTTAGAGGCTTGACTAAAGTTTGAATTCAATCCATTTTTCTTGTCCTGCGTAAAAGAGTGTAAGTATCATTAGTAGAGGACTAACAATATGCAGAAAGAAAGCTCTGATAGGAAAGTATATCTATGGTCGATTAGTATTGGAATAGGCCTTTCTTTGATCACTTTCTTCTCCAATTGGTTGGGTTTGATTCATAGTGGCGAATCACCAAATATGTACCAATTATTTGACATCTCATTCTACTACTTCACTCCGTTGATAAGCTGGGTATTGCTAACCTTTTTCGCCTTACGATATTCTGAAAACTGGATTTATCGTCGGGAGAGTCTCAAGAAGAAGTTTTTGAAGCTTTTAACTATCGTTATTCTGCTTAGTCCGCTTGTGAGAGTTTTTGATATTCTCGCTGATTTTAGTCTTAAAAACATACTTGGACTTATCCAGATAAACCCTCTTACAATCCTGAATGATGTATGGTTGGTGGTTTTGTTTTCAACACCTGCGGCTGTCTTTAAAATTTTAACAATCATATTTATTGTGTACTTCTTTAAAAGGCAGAGAGTACGATCTTCGAGATTGACTTTGCGAACAAATGATGGAGCCTATCATGTCATTGCAAGTAGTGAAATAATGTATATGCAGGCAGATGGAAATTACCTAAACCTCACAACTATTGAAGGGGCGTATCGGATGCGCAATACGTTGAAGTCGCTGGAACCTTCACTTGGAAGTGACTTCTATCGAATACATAAATCAACTATTGTCAATAGGAACTTCATTCGACAGTTGAAGCATTGGAGAAATGGGGAATACCTCATTATCATGATAAATGATAAGCCTTTAACGTCAAGCAGAAGCTACAAAATTTCGGTTGATGAAATCAAAGAAGTAATCGCGATGCAAAGTGAACAGGTATTTGATCCCACATTAGAAACAGTTCGCCCCACAATAGCGTGAAAGCATGACGCAATTCACCTGAATCAAACATCTTTAATTTAAAAAAGGATGAATGTATTTAAGAAGGTTCTACTGTTTTTGATGTCAGCCAATTTTGCAAATACCTTTATTCAGCACGGCTGGGAAAAGTTTGACGCTGAAGGATTTTGGTCCACTGCCTTCATTGAGAGGTGGGGTTATGGATTATACTTCATGTACTTTATTGGTGTCCTCGAATTCCTGGGAGGAATAGCTATTTTAATTCCGAAAGTCAATAAATACGGAGCGTTTGTCCTTGCCACAGTCATGCTTGGAGCAGCATCTACGCGGATCATCTTCGGGACAAGCCTAGATGATGTTATTTGGATTTTGTTTAGCATGGTGACACTTCTATATATCTCTTTTGCTTACGGAATGGATAAAGAATTGACCTACTATTATAAAAAAGTCAGTAATACGAACAACTGACAATACTATGGAAAGGTATAACTGCAATTAATTAGTTTTGAAGCTTAACCTAATTGAGCCAAACTCACCTTTCGTGTCAACACATCAAACAAAGATATTGAAACCCATAGTGGGTGTTTTTCTAATTACACTACCAATTTTATCAATGGCCTTAATCTATCAATTGTGGCCTGAATTTACGAATCAGCAAACATGGAGGGAGTCTAGCTCAGTTTTGGGTTACGATATCAACGTTACTGCTGAAAAACGAGTTATTCTATTGGTCATCCTGTCCGGCTTTCTTGGGAGTTATGTTCATATCACTACATCATTTTCCAATTTTGTTGGCAACGGAAAATTCGAGGCGAGTTGGATGTGGTGGTATATTTTAAGACCAATTGTAGGTATGACGTTGGCTCTAATATTTTATTTAGTGTTTCGTGGCGGATTATTTGCGGGAGATACATCAGCAACTGATTTGAATCTTTATGGCGTTCTGACTATTTCCGCACTGTCAGGACTATTTTCAGATAGAGCAACATTGAAACTAGCCGAAATATACGACAGCCTATTCAAGCCGGATGATAGGAGAGAGGGAAAGCTTAATAAGTAAATGGAAGAATTGAGAAAGTGATCAGGCAGTTTTTTCGTAATCCTTGGGATGAAACTCAACAAATCTGAAGTTAAGACCAAGTAAATCGCTATAGTCTTCTCCAGCTTCTAGCATATCTTCATCGTCTTGCTCGTAATACCATCTTATGATCACCTCCTTACCTTTATTTTCAAGGGCTTTTAACTCTTTTAAAATATCATAGATGCATTTGGAAGAGCTTGTATTGAAGTATTCCATTTTGATTCTAACATCAAACTTGTCGACGCTTATCTTATTTGAAATCACTTCTTTAAGAGGATCGTAAAATTGAATGGAATTTTCGGGACTAGATCTTCCGTATAGCTTAAATATTCCTCGGTTTGGATCTAGCAAGACTGCAGGTGTATTTCTCGTAGGGTATATCTTGATTGGTTCCATTGGTTTCTTCCTTCAAGTATAAATAGAATAAAAATTTCGGAGAACCTTGTATTCTTTTAGGTGAGCAGTTCTATAAGTTCGTTTAGTGGTCTTTCTGATTTGACAAAGATTTTAAGCTTCTTATAAATTTTGATCACATAGGGTCAAGAAATTGCTCTGACACATTTTTGTAAGTGCAAATTACATAGTCAATGGTTGCTCCATCCAAAATTGGATGTGCGTTTACTTCAAGCCAAACTTTGTCATTTTTAAGCGGACGGGAAACTCCCATGATTACCCCTTTTTTTTCCTTATAGTTGGTTATAACATCAATTATTGGGAAATCATATTGCTCAAACTTCCGTCCATCTTCATGGGTAACTTTCCAATATGGATCCATTGCTGAATTACCCATGAATTGTTCTTTGCTAAGACCTAAAAGGTCGTAGGCAGCTTGATTGCAAATGAGTGGAGAGGCGTTGGAATTATAGACTCCAACACCAATATCATGGCCATCGACCAACTGTTGAAAGGCTTCTTTGCTTTTTAGATAGGCTTCATTCAATTGCTCAATGTCCAGGTGGGTATCCATGGTTACTCTTAATCCAATTTTAAATGATGAACGTGTTCATCAATCAAGTCGATACGCTTAGTTACATTGATTACGTACTTGGCCAGTTCCTTTTCTAATTTTTCAACTTCCTTATAGTATGGAGAACCGCTAGACTTATCATATTTTTCTTCAATTTCAGCGAATCTTTTGCACTCATCTTTAAGAAATGCTTTGAAATTTGGTGTAGTGTAATCTGTTTCAACAGTAAGGATATCTTTCAAGGTTGCTGTTGCTTCTTTGTCCTTCACATCCGCATACTTTTCTGTAACGACATTATATAAAACAGTATCATAGTGATGGATTTTATCCAAGAGACTGATTGTATTATCTCTATACTGTTCAGAAGTGCAGTAGTATTTCATCCCAGAATACTTCTGAAGAGATTCTGCTAGTTTATCCCACTTAATAGTTAAATCATCTATTGTGGCAACAATATCTTCATCCTGAGCGAAGGAAAAAAAGGACAATAAGCAGAAAGAAATTGTAAGTAAACGCTTCATGATTTAGGTTTTGGTTAAAAATATCATTCAATTTCGGAGAATTAGGTGATAATTAAAACCAATTTGGTCGATTGTTAAGAACTATAGTTCGAATATTCTATCCAATTAATCTTTCAACTTCCAAGATGATTTAATATTTCTATGAAGAATAGTTTTGAGTTCGATTAAGTTGCACTGATATATTGAATGAATCAACTAGAAAAAAAACTGGGGGTTGCTTTACTGGGATTGGGGAGTTTTAATACTACACAAGTCACTACTGCCATTCAGTCTTCAGCAAATTGTGAGCTAAGAGGTGTCATAACTGGAACTCCTGTAAAAGCTTCGATGTGGATGCGTAAGTATGGACTTGATAAGGATAACGTTTACAATTATGACAATCTCGAAGAAATAGCAAATAACGACAGTATAGATATTGTATATGTCTCAGTGCCAAATTCAAAGCATCTGGAATTTGTTTGTAGAGCAGCAAAGTCAAAAAAGCATATTATTTGTGAAAAACCACTTGGTCTGAATATCTCCGAGTGTGCTGAAATGATATCAGTCTGTGAACAAAATAATGTGAGGTTATCAATTGGCTATCGGCTGTGCTATGATCCCTATTTCGATTTTATAAAGACAATAGGAGAGAAAGAGGGAATTCAGGAATTAGATGGAAATCTATCTTTTGACTTGGCTAGTATGACAGACTGGAGGCTTGACAAACGTTTATCTGGTGGCGGTGCACTTATGGATATTGGAATCTATGGAATATATTCTGCTTGTTATATTTCAAAATGTATTCCTAAGTTCGTAGAGGCAAGGATTCATACCAATAACACTTCCGCTTTTAAAGAAGTTGAGGAATCTGTTTCCTTCACTTTGTATTTTGAAACGTTCGAAGCAAAATTTGAATCTAGCTATTCGGATAACCAGAACTGGCTAAAAATAAAAACCGAAAAAAGTGAGTATGTTCTAAATAATGCTTTTGCGCTTTCCGGGCAAGCTTTGACTAATGGCGTAGAATTGATCAACTTTCCTGATACAAATCAAATAGCCAATCATTTGGATGATTTTGCGCTATCGATTATTAGAAATTCGGAAATTAAAGTACCTGGAAATTATGGGCTGCGAGATTTAGCAATTATTGAAGCTTTGTATTGTTCAGCCAAGTCAGGAAATCATGAGCCTGTTAAGTATGAAAAAAGTTAGTCAACGTCATTTTTTTAGTCCTAATTTTCGAAAAATTACATTTATAGCATGAGTTATTAACCCTACATTGGAATGTAAATTCCAGACAATCTTGTAATGCTTTGCAAGTAATCTCCAACGACCTATATATGAATCGCTGAAGGCTGTTGCAGTAAGATAATGCCTCCTGAATATATTAAAATCATCAGCCTGTTTTTTACGTTGATGAATCTTTATGTATGGCGAAGGATGATCGGTGGGTATTAAAGCTAAAAAAGATGAATCTAAATAATTAGGTAGCTGAATAAATTGCTCATCTATCAAAAAATTCAATGCTCTTTTGATCAGCAGCCCGTACTTTTCTTTTTGAGTTAAACTCAACAATTCTTGCCAATCATTTTTAGTAAAAGTTCTAATAATAAAAACAGAATCTGCAACCCACCTAATTGTGGGAATGGGGCTATATACCATTCCGTGCAATATTATACAAAACAGTTCGTGAGGAGAAGACAGGTATCTGACTCCTGTTTCTGTTTTCTTTGAGGACTCCCAAAAATGATATAGGGTCTCTTTCTTGAATAAGAACTGCGAAAATCTAACATGCAAATCCAACTCGCTATTTCCCTTTTTTAAAGTGATTGCATGAGTTAGCAGGTCTTTCATCTGTTCAATTTGAGCAGGGAACACTACTGTTTTCCAGCCCAATTGAATTAATGTAGGAGCAATGTTCTCTAAATCTTCCTGTTTTACTACTAAATCAAGATCAACAGTTGGTCTTGTGCCAAGATGTGGATAATACCGCGCTATACTCGTGCCTTTAAATGCGATTGCTTGAATGCCTTTTGTATCAAATTTTTCCAAGATTTGATTTAAATCTTGATTAATTATTTGGTTTTTTAGCCACACATATTTGAAGTATCCTTTGAGTTTGCCTATTGTATAATCCTCGTGCCCGTGACTTTTTAAATTAAAATAAAGTAAAGAAAGTAGTCTTTGCGAGCCGAAATCCAGCCTGTCATATACTTGCGGGAGTCCAAGTTCTTTTGAGTTTGCCCCCTCCAAATCAATATCAATTAAGTTTTTCCATTGTTCAAAAAAATCGATGGCTTGATTTGCACTAAGAGATGTACAGGCTTTTAATAGGAGGGTTTGCGTCTGATCAGGAAAGGGACTCATTGTTTTTCTAAATTTTCCTTCTGCGGTCGAGAATACTCTTAATTACTTTGGGAAAATCATTCTTCATTTCTTTGTTTAAAATGGTTTGATTGGAACCATGTATGGTTCTGCTAACCAATACTTCCTGAACTGTGTGAGCTTTCAAACCTTGCTCTAAAGCATGGGAAAACCAATTTAGAAATTCTTGAGTGCCACAGCTGGTAGAGAATTGTCCTATTTTTCGAAATGAGGTTTCCCGAACCATGAAGGTGGATTTATGTATGCCGTTCACAGGTCCTAAATCAACATCAACCAAGTCTTCTAATGTCTCATTGACAATGATATTTTCAAGAAGAGTAAATACCATGTCAACTTCTGGCTTTGATTCAAGAACCTTGTTTTGTAATAAGAGTTTATTTGGCTGCCAGATGTCATCATGATCTAGAAAGGCATATACATTGCCTGTTGCTAGTTGTACTCCATGGTTTAATGCGCCTGCTGTTCCCTGGTTTTTCTGATAAGAATATTTTGCATCAAATTGTTTGATGACTTCACTCGTGTTGTCAGTGGATCCGTCATCAACAACAATAACCTCGTGCGGGATAAGACTTTGGCTAAAAACACTGTTCAATGTTTTTGAAATGAATTTTCCTGCATTGTATGCGGGTATTATTACTGATATTTTGGAAGAACTATTTGTCATCACTGGTGTTCTGTATCTGGATTTTGTCCAAGTTTGAAAGCTCACCAGATAATCTTCTTCGATCTAAAGAATGCTTCAGCGCGGTAATAAAACCACTATCCACAAACTTTAAATCTTTAGTGATATTGGTATTGTGCGATCTCTTTTCAAGCGCTACTCTATCTACTATTTTATGAGGCACACCGGCTTCTCGTAAACGTAGAAACCAATCTTGATCTTCACTTAATTTGAGATTTTCGTTAAAAAGACCAATATTTTTGAATACGGCTTTTTTAATGAGGAGTGAGCCAAGGTATACATTGAAATGTTCTTCGAAAGATCCTGACTGGGTACTGTTATCTTCAGAAAATAAAATGGTTTTGCCTCCAACAAGCATTAGCGATTCATCATTCATCAATTCATCAATTTGCCATCGGATTTTATCTTTAGGCCATTTATCATCAGCATCTAAAAATGAAATTAATTCACCAGCAGCTGCCTTAATTCCAAGATTTCTTGCATGAGAAGGCCCCATATTGGTACTATTTTTTACTACCCGAACATTTGGGAAATATTTTATCAGATAATTCACTGAATCATCGGTAGAGCAATCATCTACACAGATTATCTCCTCAACACCTGCTGTCTGGGCATTAATACTTTCAATGGCTTCTCCTATGTATTTAAGAGCGTTAAATACAGGTATTACCACTGATACTTTCATTTTTAAGCTTTATTGGGCCAACCCTTTTCCTGATTGCTATCATGAATTGGGTCAATCATGATCAAGTCAGACATGTCCTCAAACTTCGCAAACTCGAGATCGTCAAATTCAAGTTTTTCTGGCAAGTCAATATTCGATTTATTCTCACTTAGATTATCGACAACTAAGTTTTCTTTTTTTAGTTGATCCAGGAAGTTCAATACTTCTTTCTTTTGGCTATCTGATAAATTAAACGATGATGTGACTTCTGAAGTCGTATGACCATTTTGAATGAGAGACCACACTTCCATGGCTGTTTTGCGGAAACTATAGTAGAAACCTGATTCTAAGCTGACTACCACAATTTCGTCATCAAATTTATCGCTTACTACTTTAGGGTGGATTTGCATTAGGCTTTCATTTTAGTAGTTCATCAAATATCGTTCATTGGTAAAATAAATGCAACGCTCAATGCGTATATCAGGGAATTACTTTTGCTGCAGTATCCCATTTTCAAGTTCAAATATTTTATCTGAAATGTCATTGAAAAGTTTATGATGGCTAATGACTAAAATGGTTAATTGTAAGCCTTGTTTTATTTCCTTTATAAGAGTAGAAATTGACTCAGCATCTAAATGATTGGTAGGCTCATCAAGGATGAGCAGACTAGGTTCGGAATATAACGCCCGAAGTATGGAAATTCTCTGAATCTGCCCATTTGAAAGATTTTTTCCATCTAGGCCTACTTCTGTATTCAGCCCATCTTTGAAGCCCATCATTAGATGTTTGAAGAGTTCAGAAGTTTCCAATTTTGCCTGATAAGCGGTGTTTGATTGAGCTAAACCATAAGTTAGGTTCGATTTAATTGTTCCATTAACGAGAATTTGATTTTGCGGAACATAGCCAATGTATTCTCTTAGCTTACCTATATCCAAATCGGTATAGTTTACTCCATTTACAAGTAATTGTCCAGATTCTGGAGGGTACAATCCCAAGATTATATTTACAAGTGAGCTCTTTCCTGATCCATTCGCACCGCTTATTGTTACAACTTCACCTTTAAGGATATTGAAACTCACACCGTTCAGAACTTTTTGTTTCCCATATCCAAATACAATATTTTTTGCAGACAAACTTCCATCGAAAACAAAATCCGTATTTGCTTGATTGTTGGATGTTGGGAGAGGAGATGAAAGTAATTCGAATATTCGGCGAATCGAGACCTTACCTTCCTGAATTGAAATCCATTGAGATTGAATATTATAGGCACTTCGCCTTATGAATACAATCAAAAAATATAGTCCAAAAATATTTCCATATGATGCCGTGTCAATGAGAATTTGGAATGAGCCAAGTACAATTAAAAAAATTGCCGAGATGTTAATAATTAAATCTTGAAGCGTTTGCTTTTCAAGCCCTTTTTTTGCTGCATTTTTACCCGAATCAATTGCCGTGTCACTTGCTTCTCCTGCGTATGCATGCTCTTTTGCTTCGTAGTTCCTGAGTTTTATGAGAATGAATTTTTTGGGCAGAAAGGTTACGTAGTTGGTTAGGTTATCGATAGAGTCTCTGTAGTTTTTTATGAAAGAAATGATTGATTTTCTGGCTGATTTTTGAATCATAAAACCTATGCCTCCCAGCAGCAAGCAAGCCAAGCCAATGATGGGATTATATACAATCATTATTATAATACCGAGTGCAAATAATGTAAACTGTGGAATAGCTACTGACAAAATTCCGTCTGTCATCCGATCCACTTTGTCTACATCAGAAACTGTAGAGTTAATCATTTTGGCATGATCGGCGGTATCATAAAACCTTTTGTCTGAATATATTAGATGCTTCAATACATCTTTTTGAAGAATACTTGTTGATTTCTTTACCACTTTTAGAAACAAGTTTTTATAGCCATATCCCATTAGGCTCTGAAGTACTGTCAATACGAAGATCATGATCGAATTGAAGATCAGATCATCCATATTTTTGTTTGGAATACTGTTGTCAAAAATCTTTTTGATGTAGTATAATGTTGGTATTAGCAATAGCGATTGTGCAATAGATATTGCAAATGCATATACCAGGATAAACTTATTCTTAATGACATATTTAGTCAGGTATTTATATATTAACGAATCCATCATTTGCTACCTGCAACAGTTTTATGATCTCTGGTCAACGAGTCGATAAAGTTTTCAAGCAAGTTAGGAAGCTTGTTGAAATCAGCTCCTAAATACAAATGAAATGAAGGGATTTGCTTGATAAATTTGGACATTTTGATAAAGGATTTTTCTCTATATCCCGGAAGTTGAAACAGGGTAGTGGGAGCCAAAGCAATCATTGCCTGAGCCGAGCTACATTCAACAATCTTAGTTTCTCTATTTGTTGTCACGGTGGGGAGAAGTATTGCTTTGATGGGTATCTTCTCTATTAGCGCATTTTCAAACTTCGGATACAACTTTATTCTGTATTTATCTTCAATGGGTGGTGGAAGCGAATCGAGGTTAAGTTCTTTATTGTTCAAAAGCCGAATGGACCGATGATTAAGCTTACTCAGTGAAAAAAGGCTATAGGCCAAATTTAGATTTGAATCTAATAATACATAATCATCGCCAGCAATTTTCAAATTAGAATTGAGACAAGAAAGTGTAGAGGTTGACTTACCGGAACCGCCCTTACCAACAAGTAATAAGCCGCCACTTTCTTTTCCGACAGCCCCTGCATGAATCGGTTGATACGATGAGTCAATCAACCACCAGTGGAAAATCATACGTAATGGAAAATCAGACTCCCAGAATGGAATTTTTGAAACAGAGCTTACCCAATATATTCCCTCATTTGCATTTTTGTTGAACATGTAGATAGCCTCAGATCCAGGCTGTTGCAGAGTGTGAATATTTTCATTCGTCCAAGACTCAATAAGTCCCAGGTGATGTCTGATGCTACCTTTCCAAGGAGTGTCATCAACCAATTCAGAATTCGTACTTTCCGAATCCCAAAAGTATAAGTGAATTGATTTATTTTGTTGTGTTTCGTCACCTTTTTCAAGATGATCAAAAGCTTTGAAAAATGTTGGTACGAGCGAACTTCCAGCAAAGGACAATACGATTTCTAACTCACCAACTACAATGACTTTTCTAATAATCTCAACATTTTTTGAGGCTTCCTGATACTTTGCTTTCAGGATGTTGTAATAGGCTTCTGCTGTCATTTCAGTTTTTCCTTTTTCTTTTGATAGAGTTGAAAATAGCTCTTGATAGCTCCTTTAGTGATTCTTCTGCATGTCTCGATTCATTTTCGGCGTGTATTCTTTTCATTAGCACGATATCGTTTACTTGTTTGAACTCAATACCGTCATCTTTTAATCTGAAAAACCAGTCAAAATCTGAGCAAAACCGGAATGATGAATCAAATTGACCGTATGTTTCAAACAGATTTTTTTTAATCAATGAACAGCCTAGGAGATAACCATCTAATTCGGTCTCCATTTGCTCTTGTTTAACCCAAGAAGGGATTGAGTTCAGCCCATCCAAAAACCATTTTTGCTTACCAATGACCAAACTTGTATTAGGGTTTTGATGTGTCATTGTGACTTTTGATTCCATACTGTTTGCGGTCCACAAATCGTCCTGATCAATAAAGCTGATCCAGTCACCTTTACAATGGTCGATCCCTGTGTTGCGAGCAGCAGCAACTCCTTTATTTTCTGTGTTGATGCAGGTTATATCAGGCATGGATTCGATAATTTCAAAGCTACTATCGGTTGATCCATCATTAACTACAATAATTTCGGATGCTGGGTAGGTTTGGTTTAGTACACTCTCAAGGCATTTCTCAATAAAACGTTCGCCATTATAGACTGGAACAATAACACTGACTTTAGTTTCATGCATGCTCACCAATTCATATCTTCTTCATATCCCAAATTTATCAACAACTCACCCCAATTGCTCTTGAAACACTCTTTGATTGGCTCTGAAAAATGGTTTTTCCAATCACCAGAAATCCCTTTTCTGTAGTGATGACTTATGTCTTCACTTCCTGCTTTTCTTCCACCTCGTTCAAAATAGTTTTTGCGTTTCAGTATTTGATCTACTTGGCTATTAAAAATGAAATTATCAAAGTATAAGCTGTATGCTTTAGTGTGAAATTTCTCATTCAATTTTAAAACCAGCCTGTTATAGTGCGAAATGAGTTTTCTTATGAGTGGAGCTTCTCCATCTTTTACATTATACCCCAAATGCTCCAATATAATCCTCCACTGGTTATCCAAATCAGCAAAAAAGTCTTCAAACTTTAATTCTAGTATTTGAGGCTGATTGTAGTTCCAATTTGCCATATCTATAAATTGTTGCTTTCTACAATCTTCAATTTCAAAGATCAATCCTTCTTCTTTCGATAGATTTTTCAATTGCTCCCTGTGACTTAAGAGATCTTTCCAAATATCAGTTTTATGACTGACTAGATGGGAAAAATATGACGACACTACAATATCTCGAGGATCGCGTATGACATGAAATGCACGATTGAAATCAATTTGCTCTAAATATGCGATGCTGCTATTTGTTACAATTAGGGTATCTATTTGTTTGCTGGGCGCATACTCTTCGAGATTATGAATCGCATGGGTGGTACGGCCCATCACCACAGATATTGTTTCGAGAATAGATCTAATATAGCTGGAACTAGACCTATGATGACCAAAATAGCATACCAAATCAGGCGGATTTATTGTGAATCTTTACCAAATGTAACAAACAACAATGTAGGTTTTTTAGCTTAAGGTCAATTGAATCGTGATTTGAGCTTCAAGAATGGTTTTTCTATCAGATTAAAAGAAATGATGCTTAGCATGAAAAGAAAGACAAGGTTTTGTGGAAATTTCACAAACCAATAATCGTATTTATTACTTAGAAAAAATTGTTGCCATAGATAGATGCTGTACGAATAGATTCCCACGTTAGTTAAAATGTTACTATTCAGGAACTTGAACCATGATTTCTGTGGACCATATACAGAGTATAATAGGATCAATGATATCAACAAATTAGCCAATGTCCCACTTGTCTTTCCAAAAGGTATCCACAAAAAGCCAAGTCCAATTCGATCCAGTGCAACAACACCTATCCTAAAGGTAACTAGCATAATTAACGAAACAGGGAAAATGTATTTCCAATACGGCTGAACTAATTCAATGATTTCTTTAAGGTATAAAGCCACCAGGCATCCGAAAGCGATAGCATCCAAGCGATAGAAAATGGAGTAATGATGGATAAATGATATCTGATAAAAATGATCAAAGACCCTGATTAAAGGAACCAATATGATTATGAAAATTGCGAGTTTCTTTTGGAATTTTTTACTCCGAGTAAAAGCCAAGGGCCACAGCAAATAGAAATGTTCCTCAACACTCAATGTCCAAGCATGCCCGGTCAGAATATCTAGATCATGATTAAAGTATTCTGTATATGTGATGGCAGTTAACCATGCCTTTGGATCAATATAAATCAGATTTAGACTTTGTAAAATGAAATATGAAAACAAGAGGAAATAATATGCCGGGAAAATTCGGAGGATTCTTTTCGTATAAAATTTTCGTATTGAGATTCTTCCTTCCGTTTCATTTTCTTGAATCAAGATCTTGGTAATAAGGAAGCCTGAAATAACGAAAAATATATTTACTCCTAATTGGCCGTCGTAAAGTGGACGAAACATTAAGTTGATCCACCTAAGGTCAAAATCATATATATCCAAATGGTTATTATAAACCAGATGGGAAAATACCACCATTAGAATACTGATGCCTCTTAATCCATTTAAACTAGGTAAACGTTTCATCTGGATTTAAAATTTTTCAGTTAAAGACTACTGTCTAGATGATTTAAACCTCTTGAATTTAGAGATTGCGTATATCAATGTGGTTATCGATATGAAAAATTCTCCTATTTCGGTTGATCTGGCAAACTTCAAATGTGTTTGATATGCCTGATCCGGAAAGCTGCTGATACTTCGAATGAAGTACCCAATCTCAGGAGCTATACCGGAGAGCAGAATGAGTATAAGGAGAAATGAGAGACGTTTTGTGGGTTGAAATACTCGAACAGTTTTGTGCAGCTCCGTTTTAATAACAAACTGAGCATATAAAAGTCCCGCAAAACCGAAAATTATTAACAGCCAATGTCTGTACCGCTGGAATGGAAATAGGTTATGCAGGTTGGTTTCATTTTGGGCATTGTATTGCCTTAGTGATTCCAAATAATTGGTAGAAAGTAAACGTTCACCCCAGCTTAATTCCTCTCCGCAAATAAACAATAGGCCTAAACCAAGAAAGAAGTAACCTACACATATTTCTAATTCCAGCTTGTAATGAAAACAGCTCAGCCTCAGAAGTAAAACAGCTGAAACAAAAAACAAGATTACCTGTAGCCACTCTACAACCCCATCTTCGTCTACCAGATCGAATGCTGTTTGTTTAAAAAAAATTAAAAGAATAATCCAGACAGACGTTCCCAGACCAAATAAGAGGTTTAGAACTTTCCAATGAGAATTTGTTTGATGTGATTCCACAAGATTTTGATGACCCTCTGTCAAAGATAGGGGAATCAAATGTTGACTTTTCAATAGATTGTTAAGGCCGATGATAGTGTCAGTAATTCGAATAATAGAAAATTGATATAGTTTGCTCAATCAATTTTCTGAATATGAATAAGATTATAAAAATTGAATCTAATTTTAGATTTATAAAATTGGGATATATGATTCCTCTTTATACTACTTAAAATTTCACCACAATTTTGTTAAATGCTTTTTTGCTGCCCCAATTGCTCAAAAGACTTATTGCCCCATCGCCTCATCAACAATGAAAATGATGGATTTCTGAAATGTCAAAGGTGTGCCACCTATATTCCGGTCGTTAATGGAATTACATATTTCACCGAAATGGATATTTCACTAGGTGAATACCCTGATGAACCTTCTATAAATTTTAAGGAGGAGATACATAGAAAGAGGCCTAGTTACACCAATTTTATCGAACAAAAATTATCTAAAAAATTGGTGGATCCATATTCTGCGTTCCAGCCATTCAATGAATCCTCAAGAGCGTTTTATCCATTTATAAAGAAGCTTAAGGATGAAGTACTTAAACCCGATGATGTCATTCTCGATACTTGGTGTAGGACAGGTTGGAGTACTTTCTTTCTTGCAGCCATGTTTCCGGAGCAGGAAGTAATATCCATTTGGGAAGGGGATAAGGATGTGCTAGGATATCAGGGTTTTGATTATTGGTTTTCACCTGAAAGAAAACCATCAAACGCACGCATTATTTTCACTAATATTAACAAGAAATTACCATTAAAAAGTCGCTCGATTAAACTTGTCTACGGGCTTGACACACTACATAGGTATGATCAATCAACCTTGGTGCCGGAGTTATTTCGCGTTGTGAAGACTGATGGTGTTGTAGTTTTTCCACATATACATTTAACAAACTCTTCACCGGATCCCTTTTTCGAACGAGGAGAAAAACAATTGCACGGAACAGACTATGAAAGATATTTTAAATCCTTTCTTATGGATAAAGAAATGGAGGCTTATGTAAACTCTGAACCTAGAATGTTTGCATTGGACAAACCAGAAATTCTCAAAAATGATCCCAATACAAAAGACTATAACGCAATTATTGCAGCTATACCCAAAAAACTTGGTGGGTTTGAGCTCGAACCATACCAATTAGAATTTCAGAATATTTTAAATCAATTCATACTTACCAATCCCTATTTGGACATCAATCTTAATAATGGAATTGTAAAACTTGACAAAGATTATTTAAATGGAGTCGTAGGTGAAATGTTGGACAGACACCCCATTTATCATAAGAAGATAAAAAGTGCTCATAACTTTCAACTGTCAGATATTCAAACAAAGATTCTCTATTTGGCTAATCATAATTATTCTAATAAAGAGATCGTTGAACTAATTAAAATAGAGGAAGACGAGTTTGTTAGTGAAATTCTAGAACTTGCATCTATAGAAATCATTCATGTGCTGCCTTTATCTCGAGACGCTAAAAACCTGCAAGCGTTTCATTCGGCTAAAAAGACTACGAATATTGAGGAGCACACTTTGCAAAACCTTAGGTCAAATGCAGATCCTCGATGGAATAGTCATGTAATTATTAATGATATAGATGAAAGTGAGCTTTCCCGAAATGATACCATTTACTTAATCAATCAAATACAAGGAAGACTAGCTGCTGCTGGAATGAAAGCCGGTGACAATATTGCCATAAGCTCCAAGCCTCATTTCGAAGCTCTACTTGTATTTTGGGCAGCTGTTGAAATAGGGGTAGAGGTTTGTATTCTCAATACAGAACTACCATCTAAGGCTAAATGTGAACTTCTTGAAGAACTAATGCCTATTCTCATTTATGTCGATTCTAATACTTACCTAGAGTTGAGTAATCAGTTTGTTGACAATGTTATTTTCTTTGATGATGAAAGATTTGATGGAAAGAAAAGTGATTCATTTTCTCATTGGATGGAGGGTGAGACTTCTGAGAGTGAAATCTCGAATTATCAAGTTTCGTCAGACTCAAATGCCGCAATTCTGTATACATCAGGAACAACCGGGAAGCCAAAGGGAATCAGACTAAGCCATGGAGCACTTTACAGAAGTGGTCAGTTATTTTCAGAGATCTACGGATGGACTCATGAGGATCGACTAATTATGGTTACAGAGTTGGATTCAATGAGCGGCTTGCGAAATGTGGCGGTAGCTACCCAATTTTCAGGAACAACTGTGGTGGTGACAGATTTTAATGAGAATAATCAGGTTTTTTCAATTATTGAAGCAATAAGAAAAAACAAAGTAACTCTGCTGTCTGCCACACCGGCACTTATAAATCAATTAGTTCAATTGGGCGAAAAAATTAGAGGTGATCTCAAATCATTGCGACAAGTAATATGCACTGGGGGAAAACTGACCAAAAAACTAGCCAGCGATTTTGAAAAATGTTATGGACTAAGAATCTATAATTATTATGGATTAACTGAGACTACAGGTCTTTGCATTGGAGAATATCCCGGTACCGCCTATAGCGAATATGGTTCAATTGGTGTCTCTATAGACTCTGCCACACAAATCGTTGATGATAATGATCAAATACTAGATTTTGATGAGGTGGGTCGCCTTAGGATTTTTAACGATCGACTTATGACTGGATACTTCAATGATCAAGATCAATCTAACTTACAAATCAAGAATGGCTGGCTATACACAGGAGATCTTGCTACACAAGACAAGAATGGATTCTTTTTCTTAAAAGCTAGAGAGAGGGAGATTGTAAAAGATCCAACTGGCAATATTACCTACCTATCTGAGGTAGAAGATTGCATATTATCTCACGAAGAAGTTGAAGATGTTGTAGTATGTCCTATAGATCATCATGAAATTGAACAGTTAGTTGCATTTATAATACTTAAATCTGATCATAATAGTGATTTAAAAGATAATCTGAGAGTTCACGTAAGCAATCAGCTCGGAAAGTGGAAAAGCCCAATGTTCATGGAATTTATTGCGAAATTTCCAGTCAATAGTCGAGGCAAGATTGATAAAAAGGCACTGGTTGGTAAACTGCAAGCAGCAAATTGATGAAAAACTTCAAAGACCTCTTAGAAAATGATGTAATCGAACCCGTAACAAGGAAGATTTTTTATGTGTCTGAAAATAATTCTTATAACTACGGGAGTTTTATTGAAAGAATTGGTAAAATCACAACACTTCTGAATCAAAACGGGGTAGTCCCAGGTGATCGAATACTCGTATCCATAAGCAACGACTATGATATGTTTTGCGTCACTTTTAGTCTAATCCTTAATGGAGCGACAGCAGTACTAATTGAGCCGGATACTAAATCGAGACGAGCCAAATCCATAATTGAATCCTCAAGAATACAGGGGTGCTTCGTTAATAAAGAAAATGTTTCATTGTGGGATCTTCGCGACTACAAACTTGTAGTTGGACTTGATAATGAGCCTGAAAAAAAAGGGGCTCTTCTGAAGAAGCTTCTTAAAAAGAAACATGATTCGGAAGAGAACCAAACGCTTAATAGTCTACTATCAACCCTTGATTCTAACTTGAATTTGTCAGAGTTCCCAATGCAACAATATGCGGTAATTATTTTTACTTCAGGGACCACCTCCAATCCTAAAGGTGTTGTTCTTACACATGGAAACCTTTTGGCGCATTTAGCAACATTATCCATGCAGTATGAGATTGAAGAAAAATCTGTCATTTCTAATATTCTGCCTTTATATCATGTCGATGGATTATTCCAGGGACCATTTTTAGCATTTTATAATAAGATTACTCTGTCTAGACCATTTCTCTTTGAGGTTCCTAGGATTGAAGAACTATTGCACTCCTTTTACAAATACAAGGTTTCTCATTTTTTTAGTGTCCCAACAATGCTCTCATTTATCAATCAATTTGGTATGACTTTAAGTGACAGCTTTGATACTGAACATTTCAAATATGTCATTTCAAGCGCAGGTCATTTAGATAAATCGATCTGGAGTAACTTCATGAAAAGATTCAATGTCCGTGTTGTCAATGTCTATGGACTCACAGAATCTGTTGCAGGAGGCTTTTTTTGCGGACCTTCTGATGACACCTGGAGAATAGGTTCAATTGGAAAACCAGTAGACATAGAGGTCTCTATTGTGGATGAGAATGAGAACCCGGTAAGAGAAGGTCAAATAGGTGAACTCCTCCTGAGAGGCGATAATATTATGAAATCTTATTTGACGGCCTCTGAAAATCCAGATGAAAATGGATGGTTCCATACTGGTGATTTAGTTTCCAGGGACAAAGAAGGTTTCTTTTACATTAAGGGACGTAAGAAAAACGTAATCGTTAAGGGAGGTGTAAATGTCTACCCTGAAGAAGTTATTGAAATACTTATGCTTCATTCTGATATAGATGAAGCATTTGTATATGGTGAGTCAGATGATGTGTGGGGTGAAAAGACGATTGCCGTGATAGTCAAATCTTCATCATCAACTCTTACTGCTCAGGATGTTATTCAGCACTGCAGAGACTACATGCACCAGGTTAATGTACCAGATCAGATTCATTTTTTAAGCCAATTTCCAAGAGGGAAATCGGGCAAAGTGAAAATTGAGCAAGTAAGAGCTGCTGTAGTTGAAATGGATTTTAGAGAGATTGGTGATGCGGAAACACCACTCAAAGAGAACATGCTTAAAATAGCTAATGAGTGTTTTGGAACAACTATTTCTGAGGACAGAATAAACGCCCCATCTCATTCGATTCAAGGATGGAATTCACTTGAGCATTTGCACTTTGCGACTGAGATTGAAAAATCTTACAAAATAGAACTCAATACGCGTGACATCATGAACATTACAAGTATATCATCAGCGATATCAATAGTATCTAAAAAACTAGAAAATCAATGAAGTATCCGCCCTTGCGATTGTGGGTGATTACAGTTACGATTCTAGCCACCACCGTTTTGACTTTATACCATTTTAAAAGTGACATTCGTCGGTCACTTTTTAACAAATCAGTTGAAGTCGCCTTTGATAATGCTGTAGCAACTGATGGAGGTGTGAAAGTAGTCTTATTGGGATCTTCGCATATTAAAGAAAGTATAAGTGATCCAGATGTGCTTTCCCGTATGGCCAATCAAAATGACAGCAACGTTAATTATTCATTTGTGAAGATTACAAGAGGTTCTGGCATGCTCGAAGATTACTCGCAAAATAAATTTTTGATGGATAAGATTAACAGCTACGATCCGACCTACATTATCATACAAGAATCCATTTCTTTTTTCAACCGAAAGAGAACCCTATACTCCCTTGGTTTACAGAACGACATTCAACTTTTTTGGCATTTAAAAGCACTATATGATAATACGGCCTATCTAAAAAAGATGGCAAACTCAGCAAATTGCGACATTGGCGATTCAACCTTAAAAGGTCACCAAGGGATATTACCTGCAAAACGAGTAAGAAGCATGGACAACACACTAAGTGACTTTATTAAAAGGCTAAACCGTAAAACAATTATCCTGCACATACCTTTGCCGATTACCATTGAGAGAAAATTGGATTCTGTTAGAAATACCTCAAAATATGCCTCCTTGTTTAAACAAGAACAAGCTCTAAGCAACTTTTCAGTCTTCTGGTTTGAAAGACCAATGCCACATAAATTTTACTATGATAGAAGTCATATGAATAATATGGGAGAAGATATATACACTAAATGGTTCATCGAAACGCTCCACCAATTTCATCTAACTCAATTAGCTGATAAAATCAATGATGCAAGATCTCTTTAGTTTCATTGGATTTTCATTCTTCGTAGTGATTTTGATATGGGTTAGCAGAGAAAAGTATCAACTGAGCATAATAGGATTTTCATGCTTGCTATTTATTGGCTATTTCGATTTCTTGTCCTGTGCGATCTTGATCATTTCAAGTACAATGACATGGTTTCTTTCTCGAAAAGCATATAGGTATCATTATTTGATTATTGTCCTTATCGCTTGTCTAACAATAGTGTTTACAGCATTTAAGTTAAGAGCAACACTTGAACAAGGTATGTTCAGTGCCGCGCTTCCTCTTGGAATGTCTTTTTACATTTTTAGACTATTACACTATGTAATAGAAGTGTATAAAGGCAATCTGAAAAATCTGACCTACAGTTTGTTTCTTTCTTACATGTTTTATCTACCAGTAATTATCGTTGGCCCAATCATTAGAGTTGAAGATTGGGTGAAGGAAATCAAGCGAAGGAGGTGGGATTCTCAATTATTTTCAGCAGGACTTGAGCGCATTTTATATGGATTGGTAAAAATCATAGTTTTAGGTAACTATTTATTCTCAGCAAAACTGGCAAACTATATATCCAACATTTCCGATGACCATGAATGGTTAGCAAACTATCTGGACTGCCTGAGATATTCTGGTAATTCATATATGCAATTTGCAGGTTACTCAGATATAGCGATCGGGTTTTCAATGCTATTGGGGATACGCTTGATGGAAAACTTCAACTATCCATTTTTAGCAGCCAACATAAATGATTTTTGGAAGAGATGGCACATTTCATTATCTCAATGGTGTAGAGATTATATTTTCACTCCAATCGCCTCTTCCACACGCCTTCCGACAATTGCTATTCTCATTTCTATGCTGGTATTAGGACTCTGGCATGAAATATCCCCGCGATATATCCTCTGGGCTTCATTTCATGGACTCGGTATTGTTATTTGGAATTTATACAACAGATATGTGAAAATCGCATTTCAAGGAGTTGCGCTTAAGCTTTATGATGGAATAGCGATGTTTGTAACATTTAATTTTGTAATCATAAGCTTTATTTGGGTGAAAGAAACATCCATAGAAGCATCTCTAAATGCATTTAGAATATTACTTGGATTTTAGCTATTGTAAAAAATGTACCAATTTTTAAGAACATATTTAGGTGAGAAATTAGCCAAAATCGGAATTGTGCTTTGGTATGTTTCTTTAGGATTATTAGTCTTCTATTTCCTGTCTGCATCACCCGGCGAATTTCGTTATCTTAATTATTAAGAATCTCTCGACTCAATCCAGAACTGCAATTAGCTTATTAAAATAGTCGCTGCTTAGTGTTTTATAATGGCCAAACGTATAATTCTCAACGGTCGCGTTGCTCGATGAGAAGTAGTTATTTATCGCTTCATACAATTCAGATTTACTTAAAACACCATCCTTGTTAACGTCCAGTTGCTTAAATGCAAATATGATGTTTGCTCTGTTCAACCCTAAAATTCGATACAATGCTTCAAACTCATCAAAATCGATGACACCATCACCATTTTGATCAAACAGATCAAATAAGAACCTTACCGCAGAAATAGAGAACCAACGAATGAAATAGGATTCTTTATCTGCATCATTTGTTTTCCTAATTATATTAACCCATTCCAAAATATTGATCTTACGGCCTTTACCTTTGGTAGCCTCAATGAGCAGCTTATCAAAGTTTTTAAGAGTAACATATCGCAGGTGATTAACTTCTGACTTTGTAAACTGATCGGGTTTGGCTGCCACAAGTCGATCGATAATCTCATCCATATCGGCCGGTTCTAATACGCCATCACGATTTACATCAAGCGCATAGAAAAAGAAAACCCACTTTTTTATTATATCCTTTAGTTCCAATTTTTTTTATTCTGGTTTCTAAGCTATTAAAGGTTGATGACATATAAACCTTATTTAGGCCAATCAATTAAAATTTGAGATGGCCCGGCCAATGAGTATATGATAGCTATTATATAAACCTAAGTATAGATATACCATTTGAAACTCAGAGCGCTCATGCAACTATATTCGCTTACCTTTAATCAAATCATCCTAAATGAAAGCGGACTATGGAAAAAATCAGTTTTGAGCAGTACGACACAAAAAATTTCTTTGATGAAATGTTTGATGCTGAGATGAAAATTCGTCCGCATTATGAGCTATTTCGAAAGCGGATTGAAAAAATGGATTGGAAGAAACTCAACTTTCTCCAACATGCCACAGACAGAGCTCAGCTGTCTTTAGGCATGACCTTTAACGTATACAGCGATAATCAAGGTGTCGAGCGAATCTTACATTTAGACATTATTCCTCGCATAATTTCAGGAGCTGATTGGGACAAACTTGAAAAAGGATTAGCCCAGCGAATCACCGCCTTGAATATGTTCATTGCTGATATATACGGAGATCAGAAAGTATTGAAGGATAAAATTATTCCATCAGAGCTGATTACCTCAAGTGCTTGCTATTTGAAACAGTGTATCGGATTGAAACCACCAGAGAATGTGTGGTGCCACATCACAGGATCTGATATGATAAGAGGAGACGATGACGAATTTTATGTATTGGAAGATAATCTAAGATGTCCATCAGGTGTTTCTTACATGCTTGAAAATCGAGAAATTTTAAAGCGCACGTTTCCTGAACTATTCGAAAAACTCAAAGTAAGACCCGTTCATAATTATGCGCATTATCTGCGTGATATGATGGAGTCATTAACTCCTAATTCATCACCAAACCTTGCCGTCCTGACACCCGGAACATACAATTCAGCATATTTTGAACATTCATATCTAGCTCAACAAATGGGAGCTGAGCTTGTCGAAGGAAGAGATTTGGTGGTTCAAGACGATCATGTATACATGATTACAACGGCTGGACTAAAAAAATTAGATGTAATCTATCGAAGAGTAGACGATGGCTTTATTGATCCACTGGTTTTCAATAAGGATTCAATGCTTGGTACACCTGGATTATTCGAAGCATACCGAAAAGGTAATGTCGTGTTAGTAAATGCGCCTGGTACCGGAGTGGCTGACGACAAGGCTGTTTATGCATATATTCCTAGAATCATCAAATACTATCTTGGAGAAGAGGCAATCTTGAAAAACGTGAAGACGTACATCTGTGACGAACCTGATCAGATGAAATACGTGATTGAAAATATTGGAGACCTGGTTGTAAAACAGACCGATGCATCTGGCGGTTATGGTATGTTAATTGGCCCAAAATCTACCAAAGAAGAACAGGCAGAATTTGTAAAAAAAATCAAAGCAAAACCAAGAAATTATATTGCTCAGCCAACAATTAATTTATCTCGTGTTCCTACACTGACTGACGAAACAATTGAAGGCCGGCATGTAGATTTAAGGCCATATATCCTGTATGGCAAAGAGATGAAAATAGTGCCCGGAGCGTTGACCAGAGTGGCTCTGAAGAAAGGTTCACTTGTAGTTAACTCCTCTCAAGGTGGGGGGAGTAAAGATACCTGGATATTAGACTCATAGATATGTTAAGTAGAGTAGCAAATTCAATTTATTGGATGAATAGATACTTAGAGCGTGCCGAGAATTACGCCCGCTTTATGGACGTAAACTACAACCTCTCTTTGGAAATGCATCCTGATATATCTGAGCAGTGGAAGCCGCTAGTAGTCACCACCGGAGATTGGGATACGTACGAATCAATACACGGAGATGCTGACAAGAAAAAGATAATTTACTTTCTTGGCTTTGACTCCAACAATGCCAACTCCATTCTTAATTGTGTAACCAATGCTAGAGAAAATGGGCGTGCAATTCGACCCGAAATAACCCGGGAAGTTTGGGAACGAATAAATGGGTTGTACTACAAGATGAAAGAGGGTGTGGAGAAGAAAGTATGGACAAGAAAAGATCCACGCAAGTTTTTCCTGGAGGTAAGAGAAAGCTGTCAAATGCTGGCAGGCATTTATGATACAACAATATCACGTACAGAAGGCTGGCATTTTGGGAAGTTGGGACAGTTCATAGAGCGTGCCGATAAGACCTCTCGTGTTTTGGATGTAAAATATCATATGTTGCTTCCTAGTGCAACAGAAGTTGGGACACCAGTGGATTTAGTACAATGGTCAGCCATGCTCAAATCAGTAAGTGCCTACGACATGTATCGCAAAAAATATGGAAAGATTAATCCTTCCAGTATTTGTGAGTTCCTGATATTTGACCGAAACTTCCCACGATCGATCTTGAACTGTGTTGAGCAAGCTCACCAATCTTTAGAGACCATATCAGGAAGTGACGAACAACAGTTAAATGCTGCAAGCAAACAACTAGGAATGCTCATGGCTCATTTGAACTACACAGATGTTCAAGAAGTACTTTCCAGTGGTCTGCATGAATTTCTAGATGAGATTCAACAAAAACTAAATAAAGTCTCGGAGGCAACTTTTGAAACCTTCTTTTCAACCCAAAACATTCTGAATAGGCATACGACCAAATGAAAATCTTTCAGTGCGGCCATTGTGGTCATCCATTATTTTTCGAAAATATTTTTTGTGAGAATTGTAATCATACCGTAGGCTATAATGATACACTGAGGATCATGAATACATTCGATCAAGAAAAAGACTCATTGCTTTTTGCGGATCGTGACAATAAGCAATACCGGTTTTGTAAGAACAAAGAGCATCAGGTTTGCAACTGGTTGATTGAGGCAGAATCTCCTCATGATTACTGCACCGCTTGTTCGTTTAACCGCACCATACCCAACCTAACGAACAAAACCAATCACGAAAAGTGGCATAAACTGGAGATTGCCAAGCACCGCTTGATATGTCAGCTTCAGCGCTTTGGTTTGGAGCTTGCTAATAAAATGCAATCAGAAAATGGTTTATGCTTTGATTTTCTAGCAAAACAAGAAGGAGTAAGCGTCATGACAGGTCATGCGAATGGGGTAATTACCATATTGCTATCTGAGGCAGATTCAGTCTTGCGTGAACAGATGCGAAGAGAGATGTCCGAACCTTATCGAACATTGATTGGGCACTTCCGCCATGAAGTAGGGCATTACTTCTGGGATCGACTTATTTACACTAATGAGAATCGTCTGGAAGAATTCAGGGCATTGTTTGGTGATGAAAGAATGAATTACGCAAAGGCTATGAAGTCATACTATGCCACAGGAGGTAATCAGCATTGGTCAGATTCTTTCATTAGCAAATACGCAACTTCTCACCCGTGGGAAGATTGGGCTGAATCCTGGGCACATTATTTACACATTATGGACGTCACCGAGACAGCTTACTACTTTGGACTAAAAGTTGCCCCAATAAAAGGGTTTTCCGGAATGGCTAGTCATGTGAACTTTGACCCATATGAAGTGAAAAACTTTAATAAAGTTGTTGAAGTTTGTATTCCATTACTATTTGCCTCCAATGCCATAAATAGATCCATGGGTATTCCAGATGTTTATCCGTTTGTTATTAACAAGGCCGTGATTGATAAAATGACGTTTATACATGAATTAATAGTTTCTTGATTGATAGTAGATAAGGAAATACTCAAAATCTCTGGGGCCACATCAGTAGCAGATACCGAGATTGTTCAATCGCTCTGGAGCGGTTATGGGGAAATTAGAAGGTACTTTTTAAAAGGAGGGAAGCTTCCGAGTGTCATCGTCAAGCATATTAAATGGCCAAATGCGAGCAATCACCCCAGAGGCTGGAATACAAAACTCTCACATCTGCGAAAACAGAAATCTTATCAGGTAGAAAAGAACTGGTACTCTTCTTATGCGTCACAAACGGATGCGGCGTGTCGTGTGCCCCACTGCTTCCATTCCCTTGAAAGCACCGATGAGATAATGCTCATTTTGGAGGACTTAGATGCCAGTGCCTTTCATATTCGATTAGATCCCGAGACAATAAGCTTGGAAGACGCAAAAAACTGTCTTTCATGGCTTGCCAATTTTCATGCAAAGTTTATGCACACAGCTCCTGAAGGTTTATGGCCAATAGGAACTTACTGGCATTTAGATACAAGGCCTGATGAACTGGATAAGATGCAAAACGATCCACTAAAGAAGGCAGCCAAAGGCATTGATAAAATACTGAGAAATGCCAAGTATCAAACCTTAGTACATGGAGATGCCAAGCTTGCCAATCTTTGTTTCAATAAAACCAATGGAGTAGCTGCAGTAGATTTTCAATACGTCGGTAAAGGGTGTGGCATCAAAGATGTAGCATATTTTTTAAGTAGCTGTTTTGATGAAGATGAATGCGAAAAGTATGAAGAGGAGTTGCTCAGCCATTATTTCCATCAACTTGAGATAACGATAAATAAATCTATTGATTTTCAGTTAGTTAAAGAAGAATGGAGTTTTCTCTATAAATACGCCTGGGCTGATTTTTATCGCTTCCTTGATGGGTGGAATCCGGGGCATTGGAAGATGCATGCGTATAGTGAGCGGCTAACTAATGCCGTGATTCGAGAATTGGAGAAATGAGTTATTTTCAACTTTCCTGTCCATGATCGATAGTTTAGAATGATTGTAGTAGAAAATTGAATTCGTTCAATTTTTTGTCAAATAACTTCTTTATATAATGCTACCGTCATGTGAAAATACCCCATTAAGGGTATTGACTTCCTAAAAGGAATCGTCTAACTTATGCTTATTATCACCAAGGTATGGACGAAAAACCACTAGATCTGAAGGAGCGAGAGCTTCAGATTATTCAATTGGAGTCTGAGAATGAACTACTCAGATTAGAAATTGAAAGTAAAAGTAAAAGGCCAAGCAAAACTGATCGGTTTACTGGCTTTTTTAAGAAATGGGCCGGTGTCATCGTGACATTTTTTTCCCTAATAGGTGGTCTATGGGGCGTTTTCTTGCCCATCAAATCATATTACGAAGAGAAAAGCAAACAACTGCAGTATGAGTTGAATGGCTCAATGATAAGTATAGTTGAAGGTCTATATGATAAAGACCCTATCAAGAAAAATGGTGCAGTAGTGTTGCTTTCTTATTATGAAGAAAATGCCTTACCTATTCTATTGCATAACCTGGAAACTTCTGATGAAACCGAAAATGAAGTAATTACCACAGTCTCCAAAATTTATAAAAGGAAGTCAGCTACGGTTTTTAATGAATTGACGAGTGTTTTTGGTGAGTTTTTCCGAAAGGAATTTCAGGATGACGATTTAAAAATTCAAATGAGAGGTTTACTCAACTACAGTAGGCTCTTTAGCAAGCTGGATTTAAATGAAGCGCATAGAAATGAACTCAAAGCAATAAAAGACAAACTGGATTCTGTCTTGATTGTGCGGATTTTAGATCCACAAGTTTTTTACGCTAATTCCCGGGATTTACGAGATGATATTCTCTTCCTGTATCAGGAAAATCCTACAAGTACTATTAATCCAATTTGTGAAACAATTGAGGCATTGCTAAGCAATGAAGCCAATAAAAATCCAAGTGACTATGACCCGAATATTTTGGCCTATCCAGCAACGCTTAAGTATATCAATATTAGAAGTGAAGATACAACTAAGGTGGTTTCTTCGCTTGAGAGAGTAATCAAACTATTTACCGATCAAATTGAGAACGATAGTACTACAAATGCTGAATTTTATAATGACAAATTGGTAGAGACCAGAAAATCTTTTTCAAGTTCAAAAAGATGAAAAATATTATATGCGCTGTGATACTTCTCTTTTTCCTTGAGCCGGGCAAATCGCTTAATGCTCAGGTAGTAGCAACTATGGCCATTATTGAGACCACCGCCGACCCTGATTGTCAGTGTGATCACTGGCGTGACAAATTTCACACAAATGTCTGGAAGTCTGATACGTATGCAAGTCAAATCTATTGGGCAAAGTGGGGCGCTTTTGAAAATGGATTCGCTGAGCTGGATGATATCGTTGGCGATCAATCCATATCTTATTTTGCGAAAAATCGTTTCAAAAAAGCCAATCGTCAAATTGAAATTTCTACTACAATTTACAACGCCGACGGGTTACCCATTCACACTTACAAAAGTCCAATTTCAAAATTTAGCGATCTAGATGCCTACGCGCTCCAGGTAGATAGAGAAATGAGATTTTATAAGAATAAAGGACGGCTAATGGAAACCATCCTGATTGAAGATTTCGAAGCAGAGGAGCCATTTAGACAACTAAATTATCATTCTGAGATTCCACGGTGGGTGTATAAGCAACTCAATAAACCTTATATGAAAGAAGTGGCAAAAGTGAAAAGAGTGACCAAGTGCGATGATAATGTAAAAAGCTATGTGAATGGAGAGATATCCAAGAATCCAATGGATCCCAATTACATCAAGGTTGATTTCGACATTTATATCAGGGATACAAATCTTACCAGCCAGGATGTCGAGAACTCTTTCATTATGGATGGGGGAAATCACAAAATAGGAAATAGTGAATCTAAAGATTACTGGACAAAGCTTATTCAGGCTATCCACAAAGAACTAGTCAAATGATTAAAAACCTAAAAGCGATATACCTTCTCGTATCACTTGCAATTAGCCCTTTGCTAGCCATTGGTATGACCACCAGCGACACAACCAAATTGGCTATTTGCAACTTCTCAGACTTGAACAATGAAGGATTGAATCGATTTCAATACTATGTAGGCGTCGGCTTTTTGGGATTGAACAACTATGAGATCATCTATGATTCTGACGCATGCAAGAACAGTTCTAAGGAAAAGCAAAGTTCAAATCTGAAGACCTCATTTGATTTTATTCTAAGTGGTAATTATTCAACTTATGGAGGTGAGCTGTACATAAGTGCTTCATTATACCATGTAGATACACGCAAGTATTATACAGTTCCTGCCGTTTTTGACAGCATAGGAAATTCTTATGCAGTATTTGAGCAGCTTGGAATCGAGGTGCGAAAGAAAATCTCAGATGTAAAGAATGAACTGTCCGGCAACAATGGAATACTTATCTATTGCACATCAAATGAGGTGAGCAAAGATCCAACACTCAATAACTACTTTGCTGATATCACACGAAAAACTACAGAAAAGCTACAAGCTCCTAACGGATTGAGAATCGTAAATTCTCAAGAAAGTAAAAACTACTACTTCAGTAGTTTAAGTCCTTCAAAAATTGCGAAAAGAGCCAATGTAAGTTCAGTAATCATGCTTGAAATGGCTCTAAATGATAATTATGATGTCGTAGTTAAACCTCACTTTTTTCACAATGATCTGGAGGGTTCAATAGATTTGATTTCCATCGAGAGCGAGTATGATGAAGAGGTATTCAATGCGACGCTTACAGGAGAACTTAACTCTTTTGTCGACCAAATTTATCCAGCTGAAAACACATGGAACTATCAGCCGATGCTTGCAAACTTCGACAGCTTTTATGACTATGTAGAAAAAGGTGCAAATCTCCGCTCTCGGGGAGAGTATTATTTTTCAAAATATTTTTTCGAAAAAGCCCTGAAACTGGACAATCTGAATGATTCGCAAGAAGCTGAACTTTATGACCATATTGGATACATCAATTACAAAACGAATCGATATGATCAAGCCATTGATGATTTGAATATGTCTCTCAAAAAGCTTCCAGGAGAGCTATACGCTACTTATTTACTTGGTCATGTTTACAATGACATTGGTGAGTCTGAGCAAGCTGTCAGCTATTTTATGAAAGCAGAAGAAATTCAACCCAATTACAAAAACACCAGCCTATTTCTTGGTTATAATTTCTATGCTTTACAAAATTATGATAGTGCAATTATTTATTTCCGCAAAACACTCAATACCGGCAACAGAACACCAGTAGATAAAAAAGAAGCAATCAAATATCTTGGCTACTCCTTCCACAACACATTGTCATATGATAGTGCAGACAAATACTATAAAATGCTATTGAAATTAGAGCCGGCTAATAGCAGTGTAAAGTATAATCTATCCAAGACTCACACGATTAGGGGAATTGATTTCTACTTTGATGACAAATTCAATAGAGCATTACAAGAATTTGAAATCGCTAAATCATTTGATGCACAAAATGCTACCATCTACGATTATTTACGACTATGTTATAATGGGCTTTTTAGGTTCTCCAATTCCAGACAGCTAATTGAAAAAGGACTAGAGGATGGAGTCTTTGACGAAGATATTTACTTTAACCAAGCCGAGGATTTGGCAGTCCAGATTTATGACAATAAAGTGCCGGCAAACAAGCTGGAAGCCATTGCCAATGAGATTTATTTTCAACTAGATCGTGATATTGAATTACACCCACAAAGATCAGCAGCGTATTTCAGGTATGGGAATATACTAACCTACTTTGGCCATCCTGACGAGAGTATTGGATATCTTGAAAAGGCACTAGAATATGATCCGTCGAATCTCAGTAGCAGGTTAGATCTCACAGAAGCTTACATTATTGGAAATCAACCCTCTAAAACCCTGGATGTCAACGACTCTTACGATTATGAACAATTGAAACTTGATTCTAATGAATTTGATTTAGACAGAAATCATACACTACTTCTATTCTATACGATTGTTGCTAAAATAATTCTTGATCAGAAATACGACGTTGAGTTGAAAGGATTTGAGAACCTTCTGACACGCGGCACATCAATCAATAGCTGGACATTTGATCCGTTCGAAAGATGGATTTCCACGGCCAGCTTAAGTCAGGAAAAAACAAAAGAAATCAAGCGACTAACTAAAAGGATTAAAGAATTTCAATAGGGAATATTTTTTCTAACCGGAGTATTACTCCAACCTTTATATAAACATCAAATATTTAAGTTTTTAGACCAACACTTTTGAATGATTAATTCAAAGACTATCGAATTATATTACCTTTAATCTAAACAATCATCCAGGGCATGAACCAAGAATCAAACAGCAGTGGAAAAACCTTACTGGTTATCGTCATAATTGTAGTTGTACTGGCTGCAGCAACAGGCATATGGTATTTTGGCTTTTACAAACCAGAGCAACAAGCAAAGGAACAAGCTCGTCTAGAGCAAATTGCCATAGCAGATGCTGAGCAAAAAAGGAAAGAAAAAGCTGCGCAAGACAAAGTACGATACGATCAGTTGATCGGTGATGCGGACGCAGCGTTTGATCAGGAAGATTGGGAAACAGCACGTTCACTATATTCAGACGCATCCGCACTGTTACCCAATGAACAATACCCTAAAGATCAGTTGGTTTTGGTAAACGCCGCGCTGGATGAAATAGCTACTTTAGAAGCTAAAAAAGCTGCAGGAATAGTAGAGACAGTATCTACACCATCAGGAAGGTACTTCATCATCGTATCCAGCAGTATCGATGAAGATTTAGCTACTGACTATGCTAAAAAATTGGCCCAGGATGGTGCTGATGCGCAAATCATAGAGCACGACGCAGGCAAGAACTTATATTATCGCGTCGCATTAGGAAATTATCCTACACTGGAGCAAGCTCAAGGAGCATTACCATCCTTCAGCAATTATGGAGCTGGTGTGTGGATTTTGAAATATTGATCTGATTCCATATGTGATGGTAGGATCCAACAGCTTAAGGACATTTAGCGATCCATTGTTTGTCTCTTAACCTTCTTCTTCAGATAGTTGACTACACTTTGGTAATTGCTGTTTTCATGGTTGCTAAGTTGTAGGATCTTACCGGTAGACAGCACCATTGAAAGTTGTCTATACTCCCCATTTTTACTTTTGACAACTTCCTCTTGCCAGTTCGCAATCATTGAGATTTTATGTGATTTCTTTGAACCCAGAAGGTATCGATAAGTAAGTATGCTATTTCTAATTGTGATTGCCAATGTGGACATGTAGCCTTTCCTTGCTACAGCTATTCCGATCACCAATAAGGTGGGAGTAAGAATCAGTTTCGCCCATAAGTAGGAAGCAGAATTTTTTACCAATTCATAAAACAGCCATATATCAACACTGAGTATTCCAATAAGGAACACGCCAATGGATATCATCAAGCTTGATTTGGGTCGTGAGTTGATCATATAAATACAAATTTAATCCTGTCTGATAGCCATGCCTAAAATTGATTCATAATACTTGCCAGGTTACGAAAGCTTGCCTATGCGACTCATCCCAATGAATCATTCATGCCATAGTAAAGCAAGAATTCCTAAATTGATTGCACTTGGATACTGAGAAGGAGAGGATAATATTTGAGGATATATCTCTCCTGATTCCTGGACTAGAAAGAACATATCCAATAGTAAATGAATTTTAAAAGTGACTTTTGCTAAACCATTAAATGTAAAAATAAATTAAGTAATTACTTGAATGTCAGTCATCTAGTGCATAACTTACTAAAACCATGGACATATTTAAAAGAATATTTGCTTTGATGTCAGTCAGTATTATGTTGATAGCATTAATAGGATGCCCTTCAAGCTCCGGAAATAATTCCATCCCTATTCCGCCAAATTTTAAAACCACCGCTACGATCTGTACAACTTATCCAACTTTTACGTACGCATCACCGGCCACTATTACTAATCAAAGTATTCCTGATTGGCTGACGCTTACCGGCAATACGCTTGATGGTGAGCCTGAAGGTCAAGATTTTGGTGTTTTCCCCATCTGGGTTGAAGGAAAGTACAATGGAAAAACAGGTAGAGCTAGTTCAAAAATAACTGTTGCTCCTCCTGTCATAGTCCCGGCTGGAACTGTGGATATCACAATAAATTCAACTTCTGGTACGGTTGCTGTAAACGTGACCCCAGCCTGTGTCTACACCTTAGAACTTAGAGCCACGAGTAACAGCACCATGCAAAGATTCTCAGTTGCTAGTACGGAGGATACAGACAGTGCTGGCTCAGCTACTATCGGTGTAAGCATAGAAACTGACGCCGCAGCTACTGGTACACTTGAGATTAAAATCACACCTAATCCTCAGGGAGGCGCTCAACCAGTGGTAGTCCAAGTGCCAATTAATGCACATCATTAATTTTAGCATGCTTTCATAGCATTAACTCGACTCATTAGTGCAATACAAACAAGAATCAAACACACAGCAATAACCATTTCATTGTATAGTAACGTCACTTGCTATGTTGCTAGGACGCCTATCTGACGGCTCAGGACAGAGACGTTGGAAAGGAAGGAAGAAGTGCGACAAATGTGAGCCGACCAAGTTGCTATATGGTTATGATATTTTTAGTTTAGAAATAGTCTCGTAATTTCTTGGTACATATGAGCACTCTTCAGTTTGGGCTGGCCAAGACCTTGGTTACAGCAATTACCCTTGTCAGCATGAGCATCGTAACTGTGCCGTTAGTTGTAGGCAATGACCTCACCAACTATGTGAAGCAGGACGTTGAGCCCTTTGAATTGGTTGATCATGAAGGGAATAAAACCTCATCTGATCAGCTAATGGGCAAAATTGTGGTGCCGGAGTTCCCAGCATTGTAATCATTGACAGACAAGGATTCATTAGAGTGAAGCACATTGGCTACAACAAATCTGAAACAGACTTTGTGGAAAATATGATCGAAAATATTAACAGAATAAGTAAAATCGGGAGTTAAGCTGGATTTAACCGACTTAAGCGAAAAAGCCACCCTCACAGGTGGCTTTTTCATATCAGAGCTTTTTAGCACAATTCAAATAGTTTTTAGGCCTAGTTCAAGTAAGTCTCAAATAACTTCTTTGCATATTCCTACCGTTGTTTAAAAATACCCCTTGAGTGGTATTGACTCTGGCGTATATCTTTTTAAATTTAGTATGCAAATCAAAACCTTATGAAACGCATCTACTATACACTCACCGCTTTACTACTTTTTTCAACAGCTCTTACCGCGCAAACAGAGCAATACGGCTTTACTGACAAACAGGATTCATTATTTAACAGTACTTCTGCAGCAAGCCTTAGGATAACTGCTGATGATGAATTAGACTCAGCCGGACTAAATAGCAGGTTATTTTCCAAGCTAATTAATACTCAGTTTACCAAGGTACTAAACAGCAACAATGGTTCAAATCTTGGAACATTTGCCTCCCTTGATACAGATGAATCCAAAATTAACTATGCTGTTACTTTCCTGCCAGGTGACATTGAGAAGGGAAATACAGCAATTACGATAAACCTGGAAGGGAGCAATTCCGACAATGTATTGCCAATTTTCTCTGAAGATGATTTTGCCAGACAGTTTGGCATAGGCTTTCAAATTCATCACCGTATTTTAGGAAAAACACTAACATATTTTAAAAATGATTTAGACAAGTTACAGGAGGCTGAAAAGGAAGTCGATCAGAATTATGATAAAAGTCTCAGAGAAGCGATACTTGATTTACCCTACAAGAAAAAGAAAACAGAATTAGACAAATGGGAGAAGGAAGTAAAATCCTTAAAGGACTCAGTTGATAAGTGGGACAATGCTTCTGAAATAATTTCTCTTGAAAATTCTGTAAAAATTGAAGAAGCCATTGTTAAGATTCAAGGTTTGGAGGTGAGGATTGAGGAAAGGAGAGCAGAACTCAAGGAACTGGATGATGAGGGCCAAGAAGATCGGCTAACAGCAGCAACGGCTTCATTGATTTCTGATCGGGCTAAGGCATTAGATAAAGCTAGAGAAGAATTTAAGATAACCGGAGCTAAATCCTCATGGGTAAGTTATGGGCTTTCTTTTAGTAATAATACATTCAAGCTTTTTGATTCATCGCAAGCTTTTGACATTCAATTAATGGATACTTCTTTTTTTACTAAAAAATTGAACATCAGTATATCTCAATACAACGATTTAGGGGGAAAACCCAGATACTTCTTGTCTGGTGGTATTGATTTTTCTATTACTGATAATTTTAGTTCATTCAGTGAGGTCAATGTCCAATCTAGGACAGACTTTGATTCGGCAGATCCCAATGTCAGATTTGTGATTTCCGATACCAAAGCGTTTCAAAGTGATGAGGCCTACGAGCAAGATTTAAAAAGCATTATTCTGAAGTTCGATTATTATAAATTTCTATTTAGAGGAAAAAATGTAGCTATCCATTTATTCCCTAGATATAATTCAATAGAAGGGCAGACAGATGACACTCTGGATTTCGGGCTTGGCATATTTACTTCATTATCTAAAAAAGACGAGGTTTCCAGTTCAGTAAACGCAGAGCTGTTCTTCAACTTCGTGGACCTTGAGAATGCCAGAGATGCTGATGGGGATGTGTTTGATAGAAGCGTACTGGGACTAACACTCAATGTTCCAATCAAATTATAATGTATAACTCAAAACCATATAATTATGCAATACAGAGCTATTTGTACCACATGTAATTGGGAAGGTCCATGGCGTGACACCAAAGGCAAGGCAAATCAGGACAGGTTGAATTTCCAGCTTGAAAACCCAAATGAACAAACCGATATTGAAGTCAAACAAACTATGCGTGAAAGTCATGTAATTGCACAGATCGAAAGCTTCGTTCGGATAAATGACTCAGATCCATCGCCAGGCACGGTTCACGCTATGCCAATCGAAGACGTATTCCCCAATGACGAGAAGAAAAAGAAATTTTCAAACGCATTTGAGCAGGAGCATAACACAACCGGTGTTCAGAAAGCAATAAATGAGTCTGCCAATATAGATGATCTGGTAAATCGTCTTGCCAAACTATCCACCTAGCTTAATGCCAGCTAGCCGTCTCAGCATTCCGAAGGCATTGAGTCCTACAACAAAGGATACTACAAGTAAAGACTCAATGTTCATTTCTGAGTTTGTGGATTCAAAGGAAGCCAGAAAGCCGGTTTTAACAGCCAGTGCAAACATAACTGCGGCGATACCTCCCCACGTCATTTTTAGTAGGTGTCCAAAGAAATCGTACGCACTTGGTTTGATATGATCGTCTGGCTTGGAAGCAAGTGAATTTATTTCTTTTGCAAAATGAATGGAGTTCTGGATGGTAGCAGCCAAAGCTCCAACAAAGAAACCTATAGAGTAAAATCTGGATTTGCCTAAGAGCCAATCTGACCACCAATTGTGATAATGAATGCCGATTGGGATCATGATGAAAGTAATGAATCCTAATGTCAGTGTAATTGCTACAAGGGCATAATAGCGATTGTCTTGAAAAGGTATCATAGTTAAAATTTTTGTTTCAAGATAGCGGATTGGTAAGGAGAAAGCAATAGCGCACAAATCCAATAGTTACTTCAATGTATACTATAAAACAACTAAAAAAAGCCACCCTCACGGGTGGCTTTCGCGTGTTAAACCAAAGCAGTCTAGCAATCAGACTGTCTTTATGCTTCAGCTTCCTCTTCCGTGAGGTCATCAGCAGTATCGTTGTTGCTCGGTGGACGGTAGAGGTCTCGCTTGGCCGCATCAGCGTAGTAGACAAACTCAGCAGCCGTATTGAAGTCACGTGTATGCTGAAAAAGCGCATTTAGTTTCTCCACATGCGTGGCGGTATCTACCGTTCGGTGTCCCTTCATCATCTCTTGCGATTCATTGGCAATACGCAACGCTTCACGAACTATATCAAACACCACTAAAAAGACGGAAGAGCTTTGTGCCTGGTGCACTTAAACAAGTACAAACACCTGTGACCAAGTAGTTATATGCGTTTTTAAGAACAGGTAAATATCCTCTTACCATCCTGCTGCAACTGGATAAGATTTACAAGTGAATACAGTTTCTAGCATTTCAATAAAAATCAAACTTTAAATCAAATGGCAAATATTAACGGAACCAAGGTGGTCAAAGAAGGAGGATACCCTACTTTCAAGTATGACGGGAAGAAATACCACATTAACGAAAACGATCCAACGCATTTAACCTGCGATTCCGACGGACGAACTCACTTTTTTTTTACCAAGAAAGAGGTTCAAAAGAGAGGTCAGCAGGGTTGGTTTGCGGAATTGACCTGGAAGGACAATCCTCCAGCAGGCGTTAAGCAATTTGTTTCTGACAACTATGACGCCATAGTAACAGTCACGGATGTCGGACAGATTCAGGTCCAATAAATAGTTGAAAAAGATTCTGTCATGGCCATTTTCAATAAATACTACCCCAAAGACATCTATGAAAATGGGGTTCCTCAGGATGTTAAAGAAGCAGTTCCGGCACTTTACCTGGTCTGCGCTGTAGGTCAGAAATTTGTAAATAAGTTCGGCAACTCTCTAAATGTAAAATCTAGCGGATACTACTATGATATACCTGATCCGAGATATCCGGGAGGTGGTGAAGGAAAACTTTGCGCTGACATTGCTAGCGAAAGAGCAGTATGGGTGACAGGCACAGCCTTCGCCATTAGCCAAAATACTTTTATAACTGCCAGGCACGTGGTAGATGATATCATGTCAGAGGCTGGCACCACAGATCCGACGAAGCTATTATTAGTAGGAGGGTTTTACCTTAAAAATTCGAATAGCTCACCATTTACTTACAACTTTTTAGAGGTCACCAAGATCCAGTATCACCCTGACATGGATATATGTCAAATCACTACAAAAAGCCGAAGTGCGAAATATCTAAATCTTGCACCTACTTCGGAGCAACGTTCGCTTAGAGCAGACAATCCAATACACATGATGGGTTTTCCACTAGGCCAAGCACTAAAATACAGTGAAGGACAAGTAGCAGAAGTAAGCGGAGATCTGGATCGTTTCAGTGGGTTCATCAGCTTCTTTCCAGGTAACTCAGGTAGTCCGGTTTTCAATTCTAAAACAGGAAATGTAGTCGGAGTTCTCGTTGCTGGCTCTTCAGGAATAATCGACTGGCAGTCTCAAAATAACTGCATCGGCTATAAATCCTATGCAAATGGCGAGGATATGGATGCCAAATTCTACTACGCCGAAAATTTTAATATGTAACCAATAAATAGTGTCAATATGTTTCAAGTCAATGATCAAGTTCGTTTAACTAAAAATGCCGCACCCGAATTCGTCTTTATGACCAATACAAATAATCCGGGTAACCTAAGTCCTGCTGAGGGAACATTAGTTGTAAGAATCAATGAAATAAATAATAATCCAACAGGCAATCGATTCCCATTTACTATATCAGGGCCAAATAATGGCAATTACTGGCCATTAACTGGACAAGGTGCTAATGGAGCAGTCACTTTCTGGGCTGATCAAAATTTTCTTCAAAAATGATTTCTAATAAATAATAATATATAAGATATGCCTACAACAATTCCTTACGATCCTTCCCTGGTTTTGGGAAACATCGTGTCTAGAAAAAAACTAGACCTCATAGAAAAAATTGCTGCTGCCCAAGCACCAGTAAACGCCGCAGAAGACGAGCTCAACTCCCTTATTACCATGAAGAGGAGCCTTGATATGACTATTCAGGAGCTTGTAAATATGAATGTGCCCACCAAAAAGATTTCAGATGAAAATGAAAAAGTTGGTGAACAAATCGAAAAGGCAGCTGCTGCCTATGGGACCGCAAAGCTTAAGGCAGAGCAAACCATACAGCCTTTAAGATCCCAAATCGCTTCTATTAGTGATAACATAGAAAGTCCGATGGATTACAATAAGTCTAACCTTAAGAAAATGCCTTTGTCTTCGGATAGCCTGAAGATGAACAGTCAGTACTTTTCTTTCGACAGAAACGAGCAGACTTCAGGGTCTCATGCTGCAACTATCGCAAGCTATGTGAGCGAGACTTTGAGTGTCGATGATTGGTTTGCTTCTGGTTCTGAAACGAGTACAGTCAAAAACTCTGTGCAGACTCAAGTAAGTAGTCAGCATCAAAATCATGAGATCTCCGGCACACTGGTTATTACGATTAATTGCACGCACAAGGATGCCGTCTTACTCGCACCTTACATAATGGACGTTGACAAAGGGATCAGAGCATGGAATGCAGAATTTCCTGATGATATGCTCAACATCTTGGATATGAGCAGCATTGAGAAAGCCATGGGTACCGCTGCAAAAAAAGGCGAGAATACCATGAATATTCTCTCGGGCGCCACTTATGGTTCATGCTTTGTAGGAATGGTTCATGTATTAAACACGACCGAAACCGATTCTTCCCAAAGCATGATGTCAGTGGCTGAATCCGTGCAAGGTCAGTTTGAGATTGCAAGCTGGTGGGCGCACGTGAGCGGAGGATATGGTGCAGATAGCAGTTTTACAAACGATGCTAAAAGCCTTTTGAGTACTCAAAATGTCACCTCACACTGTACGCTTACCGTGATGGGTTCGATACCATCCATAAAAGCAAACACGGTTGACATGTTTGTGAAGGAGTTCAACATGAATGACGATCCTTTGGCTGGAGTACAGAAACTTCAGGGCGCTACTGCCGGAGAAATTGATAGCATTGGAGCATCCGCTGAAGCTGCCAGAACTGGCGCTCAAATGGTCGCGATGCAAAGTGCCAAAGTGCAAAGTGCATTGAGCGCTCTAAGTGATAGCGACAAAAAGTCGAATGAGATTTTGGACACCAACTCAATGATGGATGCGATGCAGGATTACATCAGCAAATGCCTGGATGGCAACATTGGTATACCAATCAATTTCTACACTAAGCCTATTACCAAGAGTGAGCTTGCAGGTGCATGGCTTAGGAAATACTACCCTAGCAAGATGACTCAGAAACTAAGCTCCGGAGATGATAGCGGGTCAGACAGTAGCTCTGGCGGTGATTCAGACGCAGGAGGATCTGGCTCATAAAAATCCATAGTGGGCTGTTGTCAAAAGCAGCCCACTTTACATAATCCTATCGAACAATGACAATTCCTTACGTTAGTTCTTCTTTCGTTTTAGGCGGGATTATAAGCGACGAGATCTTATCTCTTTTTCAGGAAAATAATGTTCAACAATTGCGTATTGAATCGGCTTATCAGAAGCTGAATTCATTGCGGAGAATGAGAAGGAGCTTAAATCTGACCATTAGCGAACTCATGGACATGGAGATTGATGTCAAATCAATAAGAGATGAGTTAAGCAACCTTGACGAAAGCCTGTTAGATGCCGCTAAGGAATACATGAAGACGAGTCTTGACGTTGAGAAACTTAAGCAGCAGTCTGCTGAGAAGTTTGCTCAATTGATTCCGGCAGAAGCTCTTTCGTCTCCTGTAGATTTTACGCTTTCAAGCATCATAGAAAATCCTCTTTCATCAAATTCGATGACAATGGATGCTCAATATTTCAGATTCGAGCAAGAATCAGCTGATGATATGCTTGCAAAAGTGGAACAATTCATCAGGTCTTCCACAGAAGAAATAGGCGATAATAGCGCGACCCTGGCCAGCAAAGCAAGCCAGCAAATCTCCCAACAGGCTAAGAATCATAATATTGTAGGAACATTAATTATCAGCGCCACTTGCTCGCACAGAATGGTAACTATGCTTGATCCGCTGGTCTTGAATCATGACAAAGCGGTTAACATTTGGAACCAGACGTTTCCCAAAGACACCATCTCAGAAGACGCAGCTAAAAATGAAGATTCAAGCAAATCAAGTCTCAACGTTATTTCAGGGATGGTAAAGGCATCCTCCTTTATTGGCATGGTTCATATTTTAGATGTGGACAGTCAAAAAATTGGCCCAATCGATCAAGATGAAATAGATAAAAGTCTTCGAATAGATTCGTGGCTACAGGGGCTTTCCGGAGGAATAGGAGTAGGAGAAGATTCGTTGGATGAGGTGAGAAAGTACATAACTAAGCAACAAATTACGGCCCATGTAAGCATAATTACTTCAGGCGTACTACCAAACATCGCCTCAAATGAAATGGCACATGGGATCACTCAACTGGCAAACCCACCTGCTGATTCAATCAATAATATTCTGTCTATTGATGCAGATCAGAAGCAGACACTCGACTCGGGCTCTGAATCCAACATCCATAAAAAACAGTTTCTTGCTGTGCAACAAGCCAGGCTGCAGACGTGCATTCAAAGTCTTGATTCGGCTGATCGAAAATCAAACAAGGTGATGGATATCAATTCTCTTATGACCGCATTTGATAATTTTCTTAGTCAGATCAGAGATGAGAAAAATCCGTGCGGAATACCATCCAAGCTAATGGTCACGTCTATTAGCAAAAAGGATTTGCTGAACGAAATGTCAGTCAGGAAAAAGGCTCAGCATCAGAAATCAGATTCTAAGAAGACAACCGAAACCAAATAGGTGAAAGCTCATGAGAAAACTCTCCAAAACTGAATTTGCATGGTTGGCTCGATTGATGATTGCCCGAAAGAAGAACATCTCAGATACTTCGGCTTTTTTAAATCAATTCTACTTTAAGCAAGCATTAGGAAGGGGGCTGATCATACAAAGCGATCAGAAGTATGCGGTTCTATATATAAAGAAGTCAGTTTATCAGGATAAGAATAAAAGGGAACAAGAGATTAAGCAGTTTCTTGAGTTGATGACATTTCTTCGCTATTTAGCCAAAGAAGGAATGGTAGCCTTTTATAGGGGACCGGATACCTTAGGCAAAAAAATCCACTTCATTCAGGATGGATTCAAAAACCCCAAAGTAGAGGATGACAAAATAGTCTTTAATGATTATGGATATTACTCCGAAAGACCAGACACCATCAAAGATGTCAATGGTAACACTGTCTATCAGGGAATTATTCTTCACAGTGACACCTTTGAACTAATATTCTCTGTATCCATAGGTAGCTTTTTTGTGACAGATGCTGCCAAGAAAACATTGATGGAACAGAAAAAAGATTTTGAACCGAAAAAGCCTAAAGCAGCGGAAAAGAAGAAATCACACATTTCTACATCAAAGATTCTCTTAGCGCTTATAATTGTCGTGCTCTTATTGCTTAACGGGTTTTCGGCATGGCATTCCTTTCACCTGAGCAAACAGATCAATAATCCCAGAGTCATCAACACCAGCATACCGAATGCTATTCAAGCCCCAATTCAGAAAAATGAAATAGACACTTTGTTCGGCATTGATATTTCTCATTGGAATGGTGAAATTCTTGATGCGATTAATCATCATGAAATTGAATTTGTGATTTGCAAAGCTTCTGAAGGTTACACCATCGTTGATCCACTTTTTGAGACCAATTGGAAGACACTGGAAACCCATTCCATTAAAAAAGGCGCCTACCATCTCTATATTGATGATCGTGACCCGATTGGTCAGGCAAAAAACTACATCAATGCTGTGGGTGGATCCTTTCAGAAATCATATTTTCCTCCAATAGTGGATATTGAACCAAGTAGTTTAAAAAAGGGGAGTATAGTGGATAAAGATTCATTTCAAAGGGATTTAATCACCTTTCTAAATTACCTCTCAGAATACTCAAGGGAAATCCCAATTATATATGTTGATAAGTACTTTGCTGATACTTATCTGCTATCAGCAAGATTCAAGGATTATCATCTTTGGTTGGCTCAATATTCTGATTCTCCAGAACCAACCTTGCCTGAGATATGGGAGACTGAGGGATATCTAATGTGGCAAAAATCCGATAGTTATGACTTAGACTCCCAAAAAGTTGACTTTGATTTATATATTATGAAGCAGTGAAATTCATTTCTATAAATCATCCCAACAGCCATTCGAGGTTTTTTGACTCAATCAATGGGTCACACTTTCTTTCAAGGTTCTAATTAAACATTTTACCACCCCTCAGATGCGAGACAGTTCGTCGGAAGGTTACAACTGCATCAGTGAGTAGGTATTTTGAGACTTCTATGGCTATTACAAAAGTTTAAATGAACATCCTTCCGTTTTTTGAAATACCCCTTTATGGGTATTGCATCTCTCTTGGTTCATGTCTTATTTTAATATAAGAATCAACTATTCATTCTCACAAGACTAAAGATTATGAGACCAAGACTATTATTTACCTACTTGTTTTGCTGTACAATTTTATTAGAAGTGACTGCACAGGCACAAATCAAATCTACCTCTACTAAAACCTACGATATTATTAAACTGATATTCGGTAATCCCGATTACAAACTCAATAGCTATACCAGCTGGGACCTGGAAAGCTATGATACCTTGGGAAGAGTGCGTTCAAAAAGAAAATGTGTACCACATCAGACCAATGGTCGGAAATGTGAGACGACTTTCTTCACATTTGATGATCTCGGTAGAATAACTGTAAAGGAATATTTATCAGAGGAGACCTATTCAACCGACCAAATCATACTCATCACTCAGCGAAAGATTGAACGGCGCTACAATGGGTTAGATTCGCTCAATTATGTCCAATGGGACTACAACAAGGATGGCGCTTTAACAGAAAAGATCATTAGTGTCTACAACAACAACAGTAGCATCAGAACCCTGACAAACTACAATAATCTTGGCCAATTAATAACCATGATAACAACCAACTATGATGCTAACAATCGTTTGGTTAAGCAGACATATTATAACGGGACCCGTAACTATAAAACAATTACCTGGGAATACTCAAATAATAATAGATTGGAAGTAAAACGTACTTTAGATTTAAATATCAGCACAGAGTATACCAGAATTGATTCCATTACTTACCTCAATGATGCTCGCTTTTCGTTTCAACGAAACTTTATGCTAACTGGACCAGGCACCTGGATATTGCAAGATGAATTAAGATATAATTACGGAAGCTCCGGTTCTATCATTGTAGATTATCGGAAAGGCAATGAACTGAATCGAAAGATATACCTATCAGACGATTGGTATTTAGACAAACACAAAGACCGGTTGTTTCAGGAGATTAATTATACAAATCAAGTTCCCCAGAATGAAACAGCTTATGAATATAAATTGGATGCCAATAGCTATTGGTTAGAATCTTTAAGTTATGAACCCCTTGGCCCGGGGAGAGTGAAAAAGCCAAAACAATTGAGGTTGCGAACCTTAAGTTATCATTGATTGATTTAATAGCATTAGTCAAGTACTTATCCATGCTACACAAAAAAAGCCACCCATTACAGGTGGCTTTTCCATGTTAAATATTAAAACTAAATGAGTCTGGCAATCAGACTGTCTTTATGCTTCGACTTCCTCTTCCATGAGGTCGTCAGCAGTATCGTTGTTGCTTGGCAGACGGTAGAGGTCTCGCTTGGCCGAACGTAATGCCTCGGCACGAGTGGCTACCTCATCTCGCATGGCAGCAGCTTCCCTTTCGCTTAATCTTTTGAGGTTAATGGCTTGCAGTCACCTAATCATTCACGATCATTCTGGCGGCTGTATACCCATTGAAGAACGTCGTATTTGATCGCTTGAAGCGCTTCATCACACGATCCAGCTTCTCCAGTGCACTCATGCCATCTTTCACCATATCTGCAATGTTTTGGGTAGCTGCACGCGAGGCAATTTGGTAGGAGCGAGGCTTGTTTCGTTTGTCCTGAAAGGAGCCAAACGTCAACTTCACATCGTCTATCTGATCCACGGTGAAGCCAAAATCAGCCATGTTGTCTACGTTGGATTCCAATAGACTGATCATGTTACGGGTCTTCGTCTCAAAATCTTCATGTGTGAGTCGCAGGTAGTCTGACATGGTGTTGCTGGCTTGGGCGAGCAGCTCCACATTGTCTGTATCCTCAGCATAGGCCTCCAGTGCATCATCCAGAATGTCCATTTTCTCTGCCACCAGTTCTTTGAGCTCCATCAGCGTAGCTCCAATAAACACACGTGAGGCATCCTGATCCTCTGCCGATGTACGAATGCCATCGATGGCTTGGGCCAGTGCATTCTTATAACCGGTCACAATAGGTATGCTGCTCCAGATGGCCGTGTTGGAGTCGAGGTACACGTGGGTTGCCTGCATCATCTCCAGGCGATTGATTTGTTTCTGATTCATAATGATTTGAATTCGTCAATACTTATTTATCAGCGAAATTATTCGTGGATGAAGAGCAACGGAAAGGAGGGATGTATACTACTGGTGTACAAGCAGGTATTTATCGGAAGCTTACACGGCAGACAGAGGTCCTTGTAAGTGATTATTCCCTTAGTTTTTGACACCAAAAACTAACAAAAAGTGTTTTCCACAATCAATCCAGCCATTCCCATATGCCATCACGTGATTTTGGTAGAGCTCGCTTATGGCGAGCATAGGTGCGATTCCGGTATTTGTCGTTTCTCCATAGCTGGAATAAAGGTCATTATTTTTATTACGTCATTTCTGAAGAAACCTAGCGCAGTACAGGAATCTCACTATAAGGTGGAAAAAATGAGAACTCATTGTATGAGTGACAGCACGCATTGTATGCGTGACAGTGGACATTGCATGACTGACAGCAGCCATTGTACGAGTGACAGCATCCATTGTACGAGTGACACCATCCATTGTACGAGTGACAGCATCCATTGTACGAGTGACAGCATCCATTGTAAGGCAGACACTGCTCTTTGCAGAGCTGACAGTGGTCTATGTAAAGGAGACAGGGGCGGTTGTAGTGCGAAACTAGCGCGGATGTTACCTCAGTGAATGAAGAAACGAAAGCCACAAGTTTTCCGGCTAGTGGGGCTTGTTTACATGCTGCTCCGCTTCATTGAGGAAGTTGATGAGCAGGTAGATGTGTTGGGCGATCTTCTTGCTCACACCTAGTTCATCTTCCGTAGCGATCAGGTTGAAAAACACATCCTCAATGCTTCTACGCAGGAGCGCCGGAGGCGCAAACTCAAAAAGGTCTTTCAGTTCATTGAGCAGCTGCTGCTCATTTTCAAATTCGTTGAGTAGGGACATGAATGTTATATTGAGGATTATAGTCCTCAAATCTATTCTATTTTCTCAAATAGTTTCACCACCAATGGAGGATCAGCTTAAAGATCGAATCAGCAGCTTGCTAATAGAGCTGCGCACAGCCAAAGGCTACAGCCAGGAGAAACTGGCGAATCTGGCTGATGTCGACCGATCCTACATTTCACGGGTAGAACGTAAACTCATCGTTCCTACAATTAGCCACCTCATCAAAATCTGCCAGCCTTTAGGCATTACAGCCAGTGAGTTCTTGAAAAGGGTAGAGGGGTAGGACTTATCTCTTCAAGAAAGCCGAAGTTTAGATGATTATTGCTAGTATGATTTTCATGCTAACTAGTTGTTATAAGTGAAAATGTGCTCAAAGTTAAATTTTGTTGTATCAATTAAATTGCTCTCTAATCCTTCAGAGTCGATAATTCGGACGATAGATCTTAAGTAAAGAGTGTCTTTAATCCATTCATCAGGTATTTTGGCTTTGAAAGTGCTGTCTCCAGCGGAAACTGAATGCTCAGCTACTTTATTCTCTAATTGAATCATAACCAAATCAACATTATTCGGGTAAGCTTCTATAATTGTATCATTACGGTAGAAAGGAGTATAAGAGTCTAGACGACCCTGAATAGATTCTAGGAATGAATAATCTATTCCTGTTATAAATCCTTTTGTTTTTCCTGCATTCTTAATGTGCAATCCTGTTTTAAAGGAAATCCACACCTCAAAAAGCCTAGAATCAGTTTCAGTGTCAATCTCGCGAATGAATATTTTGGCTCTTTTAGCCTTTTTATTAACAGAAACTCTTAAGTCACTTCTATTCAACTCAAAAAATTGATAGGTATTGGGAATTACAATCCCGGCCACAGATATCAGCGCTATTATTAAGGTCAAAAAAGTCGAACTAAAAGGTATATGCCTTCTCCAATTCTGAGAAGTTCCACAGACAAAGCACTTTTTAGCTGCGTCAGGAATATCGGATTTACATGATATACATTTTTTTACCGGCATTTCAATTCCTAATAGTTAACTGAATTTATAGAATTTATGAAGAGATTAAAAGTGCTTGATAAAGAAATGAAGGATAGGATTAATAGTTTAGGTAAGGCCTTTTTCGCCCTTAGAAGCACCCATTTCATTTCTTTTTAGCTATGACAACTATTTCAGTTTTTGCAAGTATCATGAAGTTGAATATGAGAGTCTTATGGGTAAAATCCTATTAATTCATAGAAACATGCTGCCGTCATTTGAAAATTACCCAAAATAGGGTATTTCAAATCATTCGTTATCTAGCCATATTTGGATTACACCAAAATTATCCACCAATGAAAACCTATCACATTTACTCCTTAAGAAATTATGCTTTCAAGATCTGCTTCATAGCGATGTTTGGAATATTAGCAACCTCATGTAATCAAAATCAATCAAAGCCTGTAGACGATTCAGAGCAGCAAAACCTCAAGCTTACCGAACTTACCGTAGTAAGCAATCAATGGGGAAGCGCAGGTTACACTTGGCCTGGCGATTATGATGGCAATGGCATGACAGATATTGCTAGCGCTATATCAGGAACCATCTACGTTTACCTATCAACAGGAGATGATTTTGAGATGAATGCTTGGACAGTACCCAATCAATGGGGCTCCTCAGATTATTCATGGACAGGTGATTTTAATGGCGATGGCAAAACAGATATCGCCTCTGCGAATGCAGGTGATATTTACATGCACTTATCAACTGGGTTGAATTTTTCTAGCGATACCTGGACTGTACCTAATCAATGGGGCGGCTCTGGCTATAGCTGGGTCGGTGACTTCAATGGAGATGGTAAGACTGACATTGCCTCGGCAAATTCGGGTGATATATATGTGCATTTGTCTACAGGAACTGGATTTACCAACGATACCTGGACGGTACCCAATCAATGGGGGAGTTCGGACTACACTTGGGTGGGAGACTTTAATGGAGATGGTAAGACTGACATTGCCTCAGCCAATGCGGGTGATATTTATGTTCATTTATCCACCGGTTCCGGATTTAATAGTAGCACATGGACGGTCCATGGTAGCTGGGGGAGTTCAGGTTATACCTGGGCGAGTGATTTTAATGCTGACGGAAAAACGGATATAGCATCGGCGAACGGAGGCAACATCTATATGAATCTTTCAACAGGAAGTTCATTTACAAGTGAAACATGGGTGGTGCCCGCTTCCTGGGGAAGCTCAGACTATACATGGGCCGTAGATTTCAATGCAGACGGAGCCTCCGGCATTGCATCAGCAAACGCTGGAAACGTGTATATGAATTTGTCTACAGGAACAGGTTTCAGCAGTGAGACCTGGAGCGTAGCTGGCAACTGGGGATCTGCCTCTTATACTTGGCCCGGTGACTTCAATGGGGATGGTTACAATGACATTCTTTCTGCCGATGGCAATCAGATGTTCCTATATCTATCAAGGGGAGGAAGGTTTGCTAGCGAAATTTGGTATTCAGCTCAGGGCAATTCATCTGGCTCACAACTCGCCGGGGAGGAATCCTCTGAAAATCTATTTACAGATGAAGTTGGCAAGACTGTCAACTTATCCAGGTGCAAAGATGAATACCCTGTCCCGCAATGGGCGGTTGATTTCGACAAAAGGAGAAGCCTTAGCTACAGTATGACGCTCGATGATTTAGGTTTTGTAAGAAAATTAAGTAGTGGTTCAACCATTACTACAGCCGACGATGGACTCTACATTTATGTTTTTCACTTAAATAAGAAAGGAGGAACAAGGTACGTCCATCTCCGAATCCGCCGAAGTGACCGTCCTGATGATGTGGGGTTCTCTGTCCAAGGTGATAAGAAATATTCATACGATGGAAATATTCCATGTCCAAACTCATCGCCTCCATGCTATCTTGCGAGAGGTGAAAAGTCGGAAACCCCACACCAATTCGTACGACATACACAGCTAAATCAAGGAACAAGCCCGGTGCTGGCAGCAGGTCAACTTCAAATAAGGGGAGGGAAGATCATATGGATCAATAATGCTTCTGGACACTTTGCTCCAGGAATGGCCTGTTTAGATTGCCTGGAACAGTACATCGATGAGATTAACTTACCAAGAACGAGTTACCAATTCAAAAGAGATCGCGTTTGGACTGACTGGATTGAACCACACGATGAACTCTAAATAGGGATATAGTTGGATTAGATCTGACAATACATTCACACCCACAAAAAAAGCCACCCATTACAGGTGGCTTTTCCATGTTAAATATTAAAACTAAATGAGTCTGGCAATCAGACTGTCTTTATGCTTCGACTTCCTCTTCCGTGAGGTCGTCAGCAGTATCGTTGTTGCTCGGTGGACGGTAGAGGTCTCGCTTGGCCGAACGTAATGCCTCGGCACGAGTGGCTACCTCATCTAGCATGACAGCTTCCCTTTCGCTTAATCTTTTGAGGTTAATGGCTTGCAGTCACCTAATCATTCACGATCATTCTGGCGGCTGTATACCCATTGAAGAACGTCGTATTTGATCGCTTGAAGCGCTTCATCACACGATCCAGCTTCTCCAGTGCACTCATGCCATCTTTCACCATATCCGCAATGGTGAACATATCCCACTCGTACTTACCCAATGTAATGGACCGTTTTACTAAAACAGGTCCAGCTTATCCTTATACGTCTTGCTCATCACCAGCTGTTTTCCATTTTTTAGTTCTGCCTGGTAGTTGCCTCTGGACAATGGCTCCAGAGAAATCAGGTGATTTTTATTGATGATGGTGGATTTGTGGATTCGGATAAATTCCAAAGGCAATTGGTCGATGATCCGACTGAGACTCTCACGAACCAGGTAAAACTTTTCTTTTGTATGAACCTTGATATAATAATCAAATCCTTCCACCCAGATAATGTCATCGGTATCCATGAAATAGATCTTTCCTGAGGACCTGAATTTCAACTGATGCTTCTCAGGATTCCCCTCGGAGTGGTTTTGGAGCTCTTTCATCAGGTTTTTCAATCCTTCAAGCGATCGTAGTGATCGGTTTTCCAATTCTGCCCTTACATGATCGAGGCACTCGGCAAAGCGGTGGTCGGTGAACGGTTTTTGGATGTAGTCTAAGGCATGGACACGGAAAGCATCCAGGGCATATTCATCGTAAGCGGATATAAAAACCACAAATGGTATTTCATCAGGAGCCAGGGACGCTAATACTTCAAATCCGTTTTTACCGGGCATTTGGACATCCAGAAAAACCAGGTCAGGTTTTAATGAACGAATCTGTTGTTCGGCTTCTTCTCCGTCTCTGCTCGTACCTATCAGCTTAAAATCGGATTCACGCTCCAGCAAAAGTGTTAATCCTTCGCGAGCTTCAATTTCATCATCGATTATCAGGGCGGAGATCACGAGGTACGTGGTAAGGTTAGTTTCGCAATAACCCCGGTTTGTTCAGGGGTATTTTTCAATTCAAATGTATAGGCTTTCGCATAGGTATGATCCAATCGGCTCAGTGTAGTAGCCAGACCGAAACCCGCATGGCTATTGATTTCGAAATCTTCTTCCAAGAGATTTCCATTGTTTGAAAAACTGATCGTGATTGATTCTCCTGACGTTTTTCCAATGATGCTGAATGAAACAGGTCCTGACGTTTTTTCGATCCCGTGCTGAAAGGCATTTTCAACAATCGGTTGAAACAGGAGGCTGGGCACTCGTACATTCATCGCATCTTGCGGGATATCAATGTGCAGCGCTAATCGATCGCGCAATCTGATCTGCTGAATCTGCAGGTACTTTTTCGTAAGCTCCATCTCATCCTTTAATGACAGCATTTGTGTATCCTTCAGTTCCAGTGATTCGCGAAGCAACTCACCAAGCAAACCGATCATCTCCACTACCTCCGGGCCTTTATTTTGTCGGGCCATCATCGAGATGGTATTGAAACTGTTGAAAAGAAAATGCGGCTGAAGCTGCATCTGCAGGCTTTGCAGTCTCGCCATGGTCAGATCGGATTTCAGATGGATGTTGTTGAGCTCTTCCTGGCGATATTTCTGATACAGAATGATTGAATAGAAGAAACCAACCACCAACCAATAAAAGAGGAGCCCATTACTTGAAAATATCAGCCCGGTATCATACCGTATTTGGAGTTTGTCGAGAAAGGTCGCTTGCTGAGATTGAACCGGGACGGCATTGAATAGGCTGGCGAATGCATTCAGAATCAGTTGATGAATAAACCCGACAATAACGGAAGGCCCCAGATGGAAAATAACTTGCCTGGTGTAACTATGATCCATCCATCCGACGAGCAATCGGTAAATGATGGGGCCGATCAAAACCATGGACAGGTAATTGGGAAAGCTCCATGAAAACAAGATGTCCAGACTGAACTCCCGGTTGGCTACTGCTGCCCATTGAAAATTATTCCACAAGGCTATTCCCCAAATAACCACCCAAAACAGGGTGTTAAGGAAAATAGCTTTTCTCCAACTCAAAATGGTTTTATTAGGCAGCTTAGACACACTTAAAGTTAAACATTAACTGTAGCTCTTCTTTTAAAACAACTCATTGTGCCAGTTTGCTTTTTGCAAAACCCAGTCGATAGTTGGCGAATCCTTTGGCTCGGTCAGGCGCCAGTCTTAAGGCCTCTTCGAAATAGGGAATGGCTTTGGCATACTCGTCCTTTGTCATGTAATAGTTGGCAAAACCTAGTTGTGTAAACCAGTCGTCCGGGTTCTGTTTCAGGTTTAATTTCAAGATGCGCATCGATTCTTTGGGTTCATCTTCATTGTTTAGTTTCATGGCATAGGAAAATAGCTCATTGCCGGTAGCCGATGCTAATGCTTCTTCCGTTAGCTTTTTTGCGGCTTTTTTGTCTCCACTCATTCGGAGTAAGTCCGCTTTCAATAAGCTATTGCTCAGGTTCTGCTTCAACTCGATGGATTCATTTACCAATTGCATGGCTTCCTCAGTTTTTGAAGAATCACTTTTTAGAAGGACTGATGCAGCAACGTAGAGATGGGTAGCATTTTTGTCCTCGATCTTTTCCAGATCCGCGAGGATGTTCTTGTCCACATTCGTGGAGATGTCAAAGGAAACCTGGGTCGTTTCCCAACGAAGGTTTAGCGTCACCATATCCGGTTTAGCATCAGCGAACGAGTAGCTCAGCAAATCCTGCATGGGAATGTTTTGAGGCTTCACCTTCACGCGCAAGGCGTCTTCATCGGCGGTATAGCTAAAGCTGCCCCAATCCTGATATCGATTTGAAAAGGTGAGCGTCCATTCGTCTTCTGAGACAAAAATGTGAAACCCGTACGTGCCCGCAGGCAGCATTTGACCATTGATCTCGACATCATGTGAAAAGCTGATGGTGGTGTTCTCATTCGCTCCTGCACGCCACGGATGATCTTTGCCATTGATCTTTTCATCGTAGGGAACAATTCCGCCAAAAATTTCACGATCCTTCGCCAGCGGAGCGTGATAAACAACCTCAATATCTGTTGTTCCAATGCGTTGAAACACTTTAGCCATTTGACTGGGACGGGTAAATAAAACAGGGTTTTGAGCGACCAGATTGAAACTACCCAGCACCAAAATACAGAAGCCTAATCTTATACTTTTCATAGCTTATAATGAGTTTTTCAGGTAATTACGGGGATTGCGGGAACACCTGCCCAGACTTTGCAGTCAAGTTGTTTTTTCCTGCAGGCAAATTGCAACGGGTCTGATATTTCGGCCTCTTTTGCCATTGTTGACAGGAGGGGAGGTGATAGGCACTGCACCTTTCTTATTGGTAAGGAGTTTACATCCACTTCGCTTTTAAGCGCTTATACTTGGTTCTTCCAATAGGAAGGCATTCTCCATCTTTTAGCTCAGCTGTATACACGCTTCCAGATGCCACCTTAATTTCCTTTATCTCCGACATCTTCACAAGGTAAGATTTATGAATCCGCTCAAAAGTATGTGACAATAGCTGTTCCAGCTTTTCGAGTGATTTATCATGGAGTTCTTTTGTTCCATTGGAAAGAAAGAGTTCGGTATAGGCGCCAGCTCCTTTTACATAGCGTAAATCTTCAATAGGTATAAGATGTATCCGGCCTCTTTTCTTAATTGCCAAAAGCTTAGTCTGATCGTTGGCTAATTTTTCTTTGGTAAACATCCGATTAAAAGCCTGCTCCAATCGGTCTTGGTTGAAAGGCTTAGGGACAAAATCCAACACTCCATATTCAAAAGCAGCAAGTGCCTGATCTTTGTTGGCGGAAATGATGATGGTGTGAAATGATTCGGCAACCGCTGAGCTGAGCAAGTCAAAACCATCGTCACCGTTGAGGTTCAAATCCAAGAGAACCAGATCCAGAGAGTTGCTTTCAATGAATCCCAACGCCTCTTGCAGTGTGTTAATATGGGTGAGCGATTGGATGGAATTACCAAAAATATCACGAGTCATTCGTTCTATTCTCTTGGCAATTCTTGCTTCATCCTCAACGATTAAAATGTTCATTTCCTCAGGAATAGATTTTTAGTGTGTTTTTCCAACCATGAGCTGCTTGCTCGGAGGTAAGATCCCATTTCGAACCATAGCTTTCTGTCAACCTGGCCTTTATGTATTTCAGCCCGGTACCTTCTTCTTTGGTATTTGTTCCCTGCACAACGGCAGCAAATGTCAAAAAGGTATAACGCTTGTATTCATTACTCGATTCAAAAATCAGTTTAAACTTGATGCTGTTGTCTTCCAAGGGCAGGCTGTGGGTAATTCCGTTTTCTAAGAGCGTATGAAGAATAGCAGGTGGTATTTTTTCCTCCGGGTCGATACCTTCTTCTTCCCATGAATAGTCTATTTCTTTCCGGTATTCCATGATCTCAAGGTGTGTTTGACAAAGCGCTATTTCTTGAGAAATAGGGATCAATGTTTCATTTTCAATCTTATTAAAAAGGTCGAACTCTTTCGCCAATGCTTCGATGAATTGAACACCTTTCTTTGGTGATTCTTCCACCCAATCCATCAGTGAGGTCAACGTATTCATTAGGAAATGTGGCTGAATGTTCTTCTTCAATAGTTCCAATCGCAGGCGTGTAGATTGAAGCAATGTGTTTTCATATGCCAATCGCTGTTCTTTGATGTTAAGGGCTAGTAGATACAGCATACCTAGTAGAATAAGTCCCAACCCAGTGTACATACTTATGACAAATCCAGAGGCAAGAAATACCACAACCGACAAAAGTAAAGTGACTAGAACAAGACGCGCTCCCCTGACATTTTTATAAGCCCCGTGTGCTACTATGCCAAAGGAGAAAATCCACATACTCAGCACCATGCCAACTGTTTTGAAATCAAAAGCATGATTACCTATAAGCCAAAAAATAATGAGTAATACCGCGTATAGAATTAACAACAATCTGCGCCCGGAATAAGGAAATTGAATGGAGAAATAGTAAGGAATCAAAAATGAAATACCCAACAAAAATGAGTTAAGGATTTGCAATCGTATGACGTGAACACTGTAATGAATGGATATGTAATCTCTACTAAATGCAGTTAGCACAAGTGCGAAAATGAGAAAGCAGCAAACACTAAAAATAAGGGTGGGATATTCTTTTCTGTTGTTTAGGAATAGAAAAAGGAAATAGATGGATACGATAAGAAAAGTTCCTGCGAAGACATGCATGTAAGAAGTTTTGATGAGCATGTCGGTAAGCAAATCTTCATAATCAGCAATTTCGAGTTCATAGTACCCTACATGATCGGGGAAATAATAATTACTCAACCGTAACGCTAGCACATGTTCACCTTCAGTCGCCAAATGCGCAGGAATGCTGAATGTAATCCACAATTCACCCGCGGGAGGAAGCTCGGCTTCTTGTCCCGGATTCCCATTTTTTCCAATCATCACCCCATCCCAAAAGATTTCATATTCTCCATAGGCATCTATTTGAAGGCCGTAGGGTCTAAGTTCCTCAGGAGCCTTTAGAATATCAATTCGGGTTCTGGACCAGAAAATCTCGCCTTCCGGAATGAGTTCTATCCTTCTTTCCCAATTGCTATCATTCAAGACCTTCTTCGCCCAACCTGGGTTGTCACCAATCTGGTATACCGTCTGATGCTCTTTGAAAACTTCAGGCGCTTGCGCACAAGAAGTTGACAGCAATGAAATACCTATCAAAAGTAAGGATGGCAGAGACCGCAAATTCATTTAAGCTGAGTTAAAGATATGTTCCAAAAATTTATTAAAACACCCCTATAGTCTCCTCAAGGGGACAATTCCCCCTTTGGAGGGGGTAGGGGGAGGTTTCTTGAAGTATTTACTTATTATTTTTTTCTCGAACATCAATGTTTTAAACAAGCAAATTAACCTGATATCACTGGCTTTTCCAGTTGGGGCTGAGCAGTTCATTTAAGCATAGAGCAGTTCGCAAGTTAAACGAGGCAGATCAACAACTCTCGTCGATAGATTGAAGTATACACGCAAAACTGAAATCAAAAACCTATGACCTGTTTACTCAAAAATTTGAATACTTCGAAAGCTAAAAACCTGTTCATTTTCCTGTTGATGACCATTGCGTCTTCGAATAGCATACTAGCTCAAGAGATGGGAAGTAAGGTGCATCAACAAAGCCCAAATTTTGAATTATACAACACAAAAGTGATTCCGATAAAGGACACGCAAAATGACAGACAATATGAATTATATATAGAATTGCCCGAAAGCTATTCGGAAAGCGAGAACACAAAACACCCGGTGATCTACTATACAGATGCCATATGGCACGTAGAAATGCTCTCTGGATCTGCTGAATACATTTTGGAAGAAGCCATTTTAGTAGGCATATCCTGGCAAAAAGATATCAATAAAGATCTGCTGGAAGAAAGAGGAGCGCATGTAAGCAGGTTTCGCGATTACACCGTACGCCCACATAGCAATCCGGAAATTCAGAACAAATACCAATTAGGGCAAGCAAGCAATCACCTGGAATTCATTTATACAGATGTAATACCCTATGTTGAAGAGCATTACCGAACCGATCCCCAAAACAGAACCTATTTTGGTTATTCAGCGAGTGGTTTATTTGGAGCCTATATTTTATCATCCAGACCTGAGACCTTTAAGAATTATCTAATTGGAAGTCCATCATTGCGAGGAAATATCCCGCATCTCACAGAGCTGATTGCTGATAAAAACTTGAAGGCGAATGTCTTCATTACCAATGGTTCCAAAGAGCAGGAATTAAAAGAGTATGTCAAGAAATTTGTCACCGTTCTTGAAAACAAGAATGACAAGACCTTTCGCTTAACCCATGAGGAGATCTCAGGCGATCATCAAACTGCCTTCCCGAGAATGGCAGTTAGTAGTGTAGGATGGCTTTCAGAATTAGATAAACCAGCTGCGGACTACTTTGGAGAAATCCCACCAGGCTTAACTCCTCAAGTTTTTGAACCTGAAATTGTCTCTCCGGAAGGGCTTTTTGAGGGCGGTAGCTTTTCACCAGATGGGAAGGAGTACTATTTCACGAGGAAAAATGGGAAATATGAAGAACGCACCTTTTTTGTCATTCGATATGAAAATGGTATTTGGGGAAACGAGTCCGAGACCGACTTAAAATGGCCCAAATTCTCCGCTGGAGCAGACACTTTATATCGCGGAAATAAATATAGAATTTTGACCGACACTGGTTGGTCGGAATACAAAAGCCTTGGAGCCCCTTTTTCGGATAAGCACATTATGGGGATATCGTTTTCAGATAATGGAACTTCTTACTTTGATGAAATAGAATTTGATGAAAATGGAAAACCTGATACCGTAGGAGCTATCAGTTATTCCCGCCTCATAAACGGGAAATATGAACCTCGCCAAAAATTAGGTAAGGAGATCAACACCGGAACATGGATTGCACATCCGCACATTGCACAGGATGAATCTTATTTGATATGGGATGTCAGAAGGGAAGACGGATATGGTGGATCTGATATCTACATTAGTTTTCGAGCCGAAGATGGCTCCTGGCTACCCGCAATGAACATGGGAGATAAGATCAACACCTCATTAAGCGAAAGTGGTGCGCGGGTGTCAGACGATGGGAAATACCTGTTTTTTACGAGGGGAGAGTGGGAAATTAAAGAAGATGGAAGTGAAAATTGGGTAGGCAAGCCTTATTGGGTGGATGCTCAGATTATTGAGGACCTTAGACCGAAAGAATAACAAAATGAACAAATACTATTTCCTTTTAATACTTGCATTGGGTGTCTTTCTAACTGCTTGCCGAACTAAAAGTCAGGACTCAAAAACAAGTGATTCACCAATTTCAGAAACCACCTATTTGGGACAAAAGCCACCAGGCCTAATTCCAGAAGTTTTTGCACCTGATTTTTTTTCAATCAATGGAAAGAATGCACAGGGGATATCTTTTGCTCCCGATTTAGACGAATTATATTTTTCGGCAAGTGAAAAAGATGATGAAACATCTATCTATTTCTCAAAACTCAAAGACAATAAATGGACGCCCATTAAAAGAGCAAATTTTACTAATGGGACAAAAAATGAGGAATTATATCCATTCGTTAGTCCTGATGACAAAAGGATTTACTTCACAGCGCTAGACTCAATTTTTACAGATGAGAAAATTTGGTATGTAAACCGTTTCGAGGATTCTTGGAGTGATGCAGTACAACTTGATTCACCTATCAATGATGACATAGTTTTTTACATCAATCAAGCTAAAAACGGCGATCTTTTTTACACAAGTATTTCACAAGGAAAAATGTACAATGCACCGAACAAAAACGGTGAATTTCCCGAGGTACAGGAAGTTGAAATTGAATTTGGTCATCACGGGTTTATTTCTCCATCTCAAGATTATTTGCTGGTATACAAGCGAATCAAAGAAAACGAACAAAGAAACGATCATGATATTTATGTCTGCTTTAAGGATAAAGATGGGACATGGACAAACCCGATTAACCTTGGAGATCCAGTAAATACAAGTGCCAATGAGGCCGCTCCGAGCATCACTCCAGATGGAAAATATCTCTTTTTTAGTAGATCAGCTTCCGAAGGTGATTCGTCAAATATCTATTGGGTGAGCACGGAGGTTTTTGAAAGGCTGAAACCGAATGACTTATGATCAATACGAAGCATAGAACTTGGTCTGTCAGGTTTCGCATTAGTCTTTGAAAACAAACACGATACACATGAAAATCACAATACTGATATTGATAGGCGCTTTAACACTCAATACTTCCTTTGCACAAGAAAACATGGAGGCCAATTTTAGCTTTCCAGTTTTAGAAGGCCCGTATATGGGGCAGGAGCCACCGGGCCTTATTGCAGAACCCTTTGCGCCAGGTATTATTTCCAAAGAAGGGTGGGAGATAGAGGGCATGTTCGCGCCGGGCATGAAGGAGTTTTACTTTACGACAAGGAAGGCAAAAGGCACACCTATAACTGTTATTGGCTTTCGTATGGAAAACAATGTTTGGAGTAAATACACAGAATTTAAGCGAATAGGTGAAATATCATTTTCCCCTGATGGGTCACGGATGCACATGGCGGAGGGCTACAAAGATCGCATGGATGATGGCTGGTCAGAACGCAAAAGCCTTGGCTCCATGTTTGATCGAGAAGACTGGGGTATTATGCGTTTGACTGCATCTGAAAAAGGCACCTATGTTTTTGACGACTATAAAAGTGGTGATGTGATTCGCATGTCAAGGCTGAATGACGGCACGCGACAAGCTCCAGAAATCATGGGGCCAATTGTGAACACAGGAGAATGGACTGCACATCCATTTATTGCGCCAGACGAAAGTTATCTGATTTGGGATAGTGAACGAGAAGGAGGCTATGGAGACTCTGATCTGTATATCAGTTTTCGACAAGAAGATGGCTCATGGGGAAAAGCTATCAACATGGGTGATAAGGTCAACTCCGACAAATGGGATGCTTTTGCCAGTGTCACATCAGACGGCAAATACATACTCTTTAACAGACGTATTGATGACGGGAGTGATGACAACAATATGGATGTAGATATCTACTGGGTAGATGCTCAGATTATTGAGGCACTCAGACCTCAGGAATAACAACTAAAACTGACCACAAAAATCAAACTACTCGCTTTTCACATACTCAATCTTACGGATGTGCCAGATGAAATTGGCCACTTTGGTTTCAACAACCACTTGATCACCGACTCTTTTTTCGAGTAAGGCTTTGGCCATCGGAGAATCCATGGATACATAATCTTTATTGCCGATCAATTCTTCATACCCTACAATGCGCAAGCGTTTCTTCATCTTCTTCTCCACATTTTCAATTTCTACCCATGCGCCAAACATAACTTTGCCTTCCTGGTTGGGGTGATAATTAATCACTTTTAAGTCGTCAACACACTTACACAGATATCGAATACGATTATCAATTTCTCGAAGACGTTTTTTGTTGTAATGGTAATCGGCATTTTCTGAACGATCTCCCAAACTTGCAGCCCATGAAACCTTAGCGGTAACGTCGGGACGTTCAACTCGGGTAAGGTGATCATGTTCGTCCCTTATTTTTTGTAAGCCTTCGGGAGTAATCACTTGCGAGCGGATTATTTTTGGAAGTGTTGATTCTGGAATTTTCCGCCTCATAAGTCGATCTTATTTTGAAAACTTTCGCAAGATAATATATTGACGAATAGTTTATTTGCTGAGACCAATCAATAGATGTACTGAATGCTAAATGCTGCGCATACGCTAATCACTAGTATTGTTATATAATGGCCTGCGTTATGTTAATATAGCTTCGGTTCAGGAATGGGATTAATAGTTAGCGGGCATTCGTTCTAGGAAGTAGTCATATCAATTTATTGAAGGAGTGGAGCACTCTTTTGACATTTTAGGCAGGAAGGAGGCTTGGGGGAATGGCAAATGTGTGCGGAATAATAAGAGTTTATAATTGTTCTTTGTTTTGGCATTGTAAGCATTTAGTCTTATTATTACACCAATAGTATGATTATATAGACAATTTAAATTATGGCTACAATTAGAAAAACAATAACTTTTACTGATCAGCAAGATAAATGGATTAAAGCCCAGATAACTGCTGGGGAATTCACAAATGATAGTGAATATCTGCGTCATCTTGTACGACAAGATCAGTCGAAAAACACCAAATTTTCTACATTAAAAGCTGCTATTGCAAAAGGTCTTGAAAGTGGAATAAGTGAAAGTACCATCCCTGATATTATGAAAAAGGTAGAAGATAGAATGGAAGCGGATGGACGCCTATAAACTCTCAAAAGAATGCGAGATCGATATTTCAGAAATATATGAATATGGAATTGAGAAATTCGGATTAAATCAAGCACAAGAATACTTGATTGGTCTTCATGATCTTTTTCAAACATTAACAGAAAATTCCGGTATAGGAAGAGATGCATCTGAGTTTTATTCATCTCTAAAGCGATTTGTCTACAAATCTCATATGATTTTTTACCTTCAGTCTGAAACAGGAATATTTATTGTAAGAACACTTAGTCAAAGTATGGATTACGAACGTCATTTGACGTAATGTTCATGATACTCAAAATATCAAAATTGATAATAATTCATAGTTGTCATTCGTTAAAGCATATTTAAAATAACGCTTATTATGCCAACACGAAGTGTTGCATAATGGCCTGCGTTATGTTAATATAGCTTCGGCGCCCGGCTAGGAGTTCAGGGCAGGCATTAATAGTTAGCGCAGGGATTCGTTCAAAGAAGTAGTCTTATCAATTTAGTGTAGGAGTGGAGCACTCTTTCGCCACTCCTGCCGAGTGAGGAATCACCATGCCGCAGTGAGAGATGTATTCCTAAGGGGAAGGAGAGTGGCAAATGTGTGCGGTTAAACACATGTTAATCATTATTCTTTTTTTTATCAAATCCAATTCTGAGACCTAATTTGAATCCAGTCCAGTCAATCTTGACTTTTTGCGGTTCCCCTGGTGCTGATGCTCGATTGCTTTTAAGCTTCAGGTTCGTTCCAAAGTATGAGCCATCTACCTGTCCTACAATTGAAATTTTAGGGTTTGTTTGCTTTATATAGTATTGCAATCCAAAAATAAAGACAGCATTTACGGAAGCATATTTGCCACTTGCAGACTCTGTATCATTAAACACACTGATCTCCTGCTTAATGAGCAAATCATTGTAAACCACCCCTATATTGCCTGTGAGAAAGGTGCGATCATTGATCACATTTTTGGAGACGGAGATACCACCAGTAAATCCTTGAAGAATCATGTCGGTGGCAAAGTAACCTGTGGCATCCTCGTAATAATTTCTGGCTCCTGTTGATTGATACATAATCCATGGCCCAATCATTTCATCTTTCACTTTAAAACAACGAACAGCCAGATCAAATGCCAGAAAAGGAGGGAAGCTCTCTATTTGTTCTGAACCTTGAAATGGAGAGTTAAGTTCTTCCTGTAAATCCCGCAGATCAGTCATTAAATAGGCATTTCCATACATCCCCACTTCAAGCTCCAAATTTTGTGAATAGCTGTATTGAAAGATGCAGAAAATAAGTGTTATGAATAGTAGTTTTTTCATGCAGATTAAGGGAGTTGAATTTGCAAAGCCTTACCATTTCTTGAAAAAAGTGTTCCATTGAGGTAAGATAAATATCCTCCTGAAACAGACTGGTTACTAGAAGTTTGTGTATTAAGATCAATTACTTGAATGGATTCGGAAGGGTAATTGGATAAAAACAAACGATTATTTAAATCTAAAATGAATGTACTTTCAACGGTACCAAAATCACTTGCGAGTTCATTTCCCTCAAAAGTGAAACTTTGTAAAACAATACCAGACGGAATTTCAAGAATGTGAGCTTCTGTTTCGTTGAAATGAATTAACTCGGTTTCACTTAGAAATAAACCTGTTTTATTATTCGCGTCTATTTCTTTTACTAGGCCATAAGAGCTTCCATTGTTGCTATATAGTTGGCCATTGTGGAACATGAAAGTACCTTCAGGAGACAGATCTCCAAACTGACCTATAATACCTCCTTTCGCAAAGTCCCCTCTAAAAACCTCGATTTCATTAAGGATATCAATTACCATGTAGGTTCTTCCTTTGATCAACAATAGCCCTGAAGAAGTGAGAACAGATTCTGATTTTCTTGTGGAGCCAGGTTCATCATAACCATAGGTGGTTTCAAGGTTAGTGGTCTTAATCACTTCTAGTGTTAAAGGATCTAATTCATATAAAAGGTTACGATAATTAAGTGTCGTTATTAAAAGCTTTCCATCTGGTGATATTGCCAAATGATCAGAATTATCACCTGAAGCTTCAATGATAAGGGTATCTGTTACCTGAATAGTAGCGGCATCAATCTTGTAAATAAAAATTCCTTTTGAATAATCAGATGAATTGGGATTCAAATAATCAATATGACGTGCATAGTAAGCATTATTAGCTTTGGAATAGATGATATCATCAAATTGTGGGACATCTAGTCCAATCCCCAGATTATCTGCATATGAATAGAAAAAACCCTGCGGTCCTAAAAGGAAGGTGACAGCATATTCAGTTACTGATCCAAACAAAAGTCCTGATTCAAGCTCAATTGAAATCAGGTCTGAATCGAAGGAGGTATAGTTGGTGCCATTAACAGTAAAAGACTGCACATTCTTGTAGAGAGATGGTCTTTTAATAGTTACTGAAACAGTGCTATCCTGGAGTTGAAAATTAACCAAGTCCTCTTCAAGTTCATACACGTATGTAGTACCAATGGACATGATATCATAATCTGTTGATGTTCTTACTTCTAATTCCAGAACGCCCTCAATAAAGTAGGGAAATGTTGCGGAGTTAGCCAATCTGTCAACTTCTACTGCTCGGGAATCATACACATTATCAGAGGTACCGACCAGATACATCTTGTCGAAATTTCTAATGGTCTCTGAACCCCAATAAACCACCAACTCACCATCTTCTATTACCACAGAAGTAATTTCAATCGGATCAGGTGTTTTGTCAATCACAACTTCCCATTCCTGCAAAAGACTTGTTGAGGTATTGGTCATTGCAGCAAGGTTGTTTCCAATGAATGAAAACTCTGAAGCGATGCGGAGGGTGTAGGTTCCGTCACTGAAATTTCGAGGATCGATGGTAAATACAATAGACTCTTCAAAAGTGGCGTAATTGATATTCCGTATCGGCTCATCATTCAGTGTGATCGTGATATCCTGGGAACCGAAATCAAATCTGGAATCATTGGAGGTACCAAAGGTGAAATTTGTCGGTTTGTAGATTACTAACTGAGAGGAATCATTTGCAATCAGGGTAATATCAAAATTGTCAGCTTCTGGAGGTGAAACATCTGGAGGGATGATCTCCTCAAGTTCAAACTGGCAGGAGAGACTCCCGCAGGCAATCAACCCCCACAAAGCATACTTTTTGATGAGACTAAAAAAACGGGGCTGAAGCAAGTCTCTTTTTAGCATATACATAAACGATGATTATCAATGAACGATATTGCCATCCTGGTCTACCACGATAACGACCAAATCGCGATCTCGTGAATCATATGAAGGGGTTTTAGTGATCGGGTCTATTTGTCGAGATCCGACCAAGTAAAACAAACCATTTTTTTCGGTTACTGCATGGAAAATTGAATTGGAACCGTAATAATAGTGATCCCAGACAATTCCTCCTTCCTTGGTCATTTTAATTACACGTAGGTTGTCCAAAAATACATAATAGTGATTGTCCTGCTCTAGCAAATCAATGGATGAACCAGTGCTCCGAGTGTATGTACTTATTGACCATTCAATTGTGCCGGAGGGACTTAACATCGTCAGCAATTTACCATCTATGGTATCATCGGAATTTGGAGAAGAAATTAACCATCCGTCTGAAACAGGCCATATATTGTTGATGTAGAGATTTTCTTTGTAGTGGTTTAGGAAATTTTCATTTGAAAGTGTGAGGCCTGAAAGTAGGTTAATGTTAGAAGTGCCATCTGTCTCGGTCAAAAAAGTAAAAAAGCTAGACTCGCTCGCAAAATATGACTGGTAGTGGGTGTAGTTGTCCACCTCAATCAGGAACTCATCCGTGGTAAATGTTTCGGTAGCGCGATCTACGGTAACGACGAACTTATGCGGAGTAGAATAAGAATCCAGCAAGGCCAGGATTGATTCACCAGAAGGTATCAGATCATCTATGTCATTTTGGAGATATACTCGGCTAAGAGTTTCACCCGATTTACTGAGAGTCACCAATGACCGATAGGTATTAAAAACCAAATGGTTATCATCATCTACAAAAGATTCCCTTATATCATTTACATCAAAAGAGTAGCCTGGGTTGAAATCGAACACTTCTTCTTCAAAGCTTTCATTCAGGACCAATACTTTTTCATCGTTGTAATCCTCGGTTAAAAGAATTGAGAGGGTCGCATCTTCATTTATCCAAGCAAATACTGCATTTTCCGGTGTTTCGATAGATCCATAAATGTAAGGTTGTTCCACGACTTCAAATGTTCTGGTCGCTTCAAAAGCAGATTCAACTTCGGTGGTAAAGGTCCCATCATAGAATATTCCGGAACCTTTCACGGAAATCACATACGTTCCCGGAGAGTTAAAAACGATCGCGGGCTCCAATCGCTCACTAAATAACTCTCCGTCTATGCGCCATTCCACCTTGTCTGCCTGCCCAATCTGATAGTGATTATACCCCAGGTCAATGGGGGTTGTACCCAGACTCAGCTCCACAGCTAGGTTTGGATAGTGTAAATTATCACTGGTGGTATGGGAAGATCCATAGATTACAAAATTGCCAATGTCTGGCTGAGATTCATCGTCACCTCCACATGAAATAATAAGTAGTGAAAGAATTATCAGAAAATAGAAATATCTCATGGTTTAAGTTTTATGAACTTATAAGATTCAGATCCATTTTGAATCAGGTAGGTTCCGGCTTTTAATGAACTCACCTCAAGGGTAGTTTCTTTTAGCCGGGGAATGACATATACCATTTTACCATTGAGGTCGGATATATTAATTACTTGATTGAGCCACTGATCTGGTAAGTGAATAGTGTTTTGTGTCGGATTTGGATGAATTGGTATTTCACTGTTGCCAAGGCCCAATGGTAGGGAAGTATGTATAAAGAATGACTTCTCCAGCCAGGCATTATTATCAGTTTGCTCAGCGCGAATTTTGATTCGGAAAATATTTCCTTCAGAGATGGTTTTATTAAGAATAAGATTGGTCTCTTCTATACTGAATGCCTGCGTTTCGAAACCCGACTCATCAAGCAAGTAAAAAGAAGCGTTCAATGGTTCCTCTGTAAATATGCTTGCTATAGGGTCTCCCACCAGTGCATCTGTAAAAATTATGGTATCACTTAGGAGTATGTCATTCAAGGAGCTTATCTCTCCTTGAAACTCTATGGCTCCTATGTCTAGTTTGCTGTATCTACTATCAATCCTCTCATTACCTAGAATGTCGTACGTTGATAAAGTGGCAATAACTCCATCTTCTACGGCATTATTGATTGCAGGACTGTTGGCAGCCAAACCATAATCATGCGTATCAGCATCCACAAAGAGCGGGTCATAAATAAAATTCAACGCATCGATTGATTCATTGGTAATATTGGATTTAAATGAACGATTGCCAGAATTTAAACTTGATAAGGAACCCTCCCATAAGTTGGCCGGCAGGTTATTATATAGAATGTTATTGTGGACATTCTGAGGACTGCTTGAACTAAATAAGCCAACCGTAAACCTTTCATCCGTTGTATTAGCTGTAATGGTATTATTTACCATATACAAACTTTGAAAGGATTCAACATACAATTGAAAATCCTCATTATGATAAATGAGATTACCCATTATGTTGATGTCATGAAATTGAATGTTCATTGTCGAAAATGAATTGTAGCGGTATATGTTATTGACTATATCTGTCGCCCCTGATAGCTCAAATCCACCGACATTATTTTCAAAGATGTTGTTGGATATTGTTGTTAGCGATTCGCCGGATGGCGCATTTACTTCTATGATTGCTGATGGGTATGTGGTGTTGAAATAGTTGTTGCTAAAAAAACATGAATCAATCAGCATGTGGGCTTTTGGTTGTCCACTTGAGCTTCCCCGGAATTCAATCACGTTAAAGGCCTTGTTATTTATAAAAGTTGATTTCCTGATTTCTAGATTTGCCCTTGATGCATATATCATAATTGATCCAGGGGTGTATGATTTACATCCTGAGATCGTACATGTGCGTACTTCAAGATCACTTCCAGTTTCAACATAGAGCATTCCATTGGGTGAATCAAAACCACTTTTGTAGGGAGTGGTATTGTCAATAAACGAACAATTCTGAAGTATTAATGACGAGTTATCATAAACACCAATTTGTTCATTGCTTGTTTGTTCATGCAACTCATGGTAGTAGAAAAATTCTTGTCCCATATTAGAGAATATGACATTGTCCAATGTATTCCCTTTACCATTCGCAAAGTTTATTCCACTCCACCCCAATCTAATAGGTCTTAAGTCATCGTCATCAAATTCGAAATATGTCGTATCATAGCTGGTTATATGAATGGGTTCATCTGCAGTAGCATCCGTGATTAAATCACCTTTTACAGTGATTTCTCTATTAAAAATGAAAAGAACCTCGATTCCTTTACCCAGTGATAAGGATTCTCCTTCATCGACAGAAATGTTGCCACATATAGCATAGGGTTTGGCAGTATCAGTCCAAGAATCATTCAAGTTGGTCGTGCTGTCAACGAGAATGTATGGTAGTGGCTCTGACGAATGTTGATCGAATGCCAAATAACCCATGTCTGATCTGGTACCATCGTCATCAATGAAGCAATGACAACCAGCATCAATTGCAGGAGAATTCTCACTGAGTGAATACTCATGATTTGTAATGTCTTTAAAAAGCGGATCACCGGAAATATTGGTGCTACCTAGATATCCTTCCTCGATGAGTGAAAATCGTGGCAGGATGGGGTATGATCGTTCTCCTCGATCAAAGTAGAGGTTTGATGAGTCATTCAGCGCCAGGATCGAGTTGAAGATATTGATCAAAGCGGATTCAGAGTATAACCCTCCAACCCCTGAGGAACGATTATTTGCAATGGTAACATTAGATAGGGTAAGATTTCCATTGATGAAATGAACAGCACCATTCTCACTCTCATTGTTGGCTATGAGTGTATTTCTTATGTAAATCCTATCAGACCCATTTACATACAGTGCTCCTCCCAAGCTTCCCTTGTTGTACATGATTTTGCAGTGGGTCAATTCAATGCCTTCTTTCCCATTAACCTCAATAGCACCACCATTTTCTCTTCCTCCGTAGTATATATGAGCATGTGTAAATTTTGCAGTATCAATCGCTGAGTAGGAAGATGATTTTAAGTAAACCCCTTCCCAAAAGACAGAATCCTTTCCAGAAAATATGACAGGGTTGTCCTTTGTTCCATTCACCCATATGTTTCCATTAACCTCTAAACCTGTCCCAGCTTCAAAAAGTACTGTTGTACCCGCTTCGATAGTAAGAGATGCTCCAATTTCAACAATAACCGTTTCTGTGATGATGGTGTCCTGATCCCAAGTAGTACGAGTCGTAATGGAACTCTGGCCGATAACGGCTGAAGATAATAAAGTAGCTAGTAGAAGGGATGCAAGAGACTTATTTATCATGAGACAAATATAAAAAATCAGCCATTGCACAAGCAATGATTGCATGAAATTCCCAACCTATCCAAATGCTTTTCAGGCAAAACCTAACAGCAATATCTTGGTAGAAGAATCAAGCGAAGGTTGTCAATAGCAAAAGGAAAGAATAACTAATTCAATATTATGTTAAGTAGAATCAATTCTATACCTTGGTGGGCTGGTTGACAGAATAGCGGGCCATGCGCTGGCCTGTGGGTGGAAGCTTTATTCTGTCTAGATTTTTGCATCCTTTTCATCAATGGAAAAGGATGAGCCCAGCGGCTTGAGCGACGAACCAGCGGCTTGAGCGACGAAAGCGAACTCCGTAAGAAACCAATCAATCAATTTGCGAGCTAATCGATCTACGATACGGTGGGTTGGGAAAACACAAGTGTTTTGACAGGCGGTTCCTAATCGCTGAGATTTCAATATTTGAGACAAACTCGACCATTGTACAGAATACTTCAAAATAACGAATCACAGAGCCTGACAAATCTGTTGTGTGTGCGGTGGGAAAAACTCTTTTCGTGCGTTGGCCAAAAAAGAAAAATTATTAGGCGCTTGGGATCAGGGCACGGCTAAGCGCTGGTTGAGGCGCTGGCCCGAGCGGCTACTTAATATAACGTCTAATTATATAACACCGTGATTAGAAGCAGAATCTAAAAGATCGTCAATCAAAAACGTGCACGTCAAAGTCCAGCTTTGCTGGTTAACATAATATCATTATATAATCAAGCGGTACGATAATCGTCAAACAGTCACACAGCAATAAACTATAGCTTTGTTATATAATGTCCTGTGTTATGTTAAATCAGCGTTGGTTCGAGGGCGGGTATTAATGCTTTCAGGAAGGGAAGGAAATTATACGGCAAAGGAGGGGAAGGGGCTGGAACACTCTTTTGGCATCTTGGATTAAGCCAGGGATTGCGTGGATGGCAAATGTGTGTGGAAGACTCGGGTTGGCCTCCCACACATCATCATCTATTTAAGACCGAACTATGATTCCGAGTTTTTCTAACAATTGTGGTTGTCCTTCAAGAGCTAGTTCTGCGATAGCTTTTAGCTCTGTTGTATAGTCATCCAACTCATCTAGCTTTTCATTTCTAAGACGTGTAGCTTCTTGAGCTTGTCCTTTCTCAGCAGTGGCTTCATTACGCAACTGCTTGAGATTTTCGATTGCTGTTTTCTCAGCATTTAGTTGCTCAGAAGTTACTTTGAAGTTTCCAAGTTTTGTGAGGAAATCAGCTTCATTTAAAAGTCTGTTATAAAAATCTACTGCGGTTTCAATCCATTCTTCAATTGCATAAACTCTGCCGGCCTGTAGACCTAATCTATTCTGTAAATCCTTGTCATTTCTGGAAAGGACTTTCACTAGTTTCAATGTTCGGTTATAATCTGCTTCTGCATCATCTTTCTCAAGGTAAAACTTGTCATAAGCAAGGCTCTGTTCCTGATATTCATTCTTTTGATTATCAACCAATTGAGTAGTTTCATTGTAAAGAGCTTCACCCTGATCTATGTAGGCTGTATCTATGCCTATAGCATCCAGTAGGGGTGCTACTTCAGGATCTTTGCTATTGAAGATGAGTAATCTTGCTGATTCAAGTTTTTCGGTGAGTGTTTTTCTTGCCATAATTGTTTGGTTTGGTAAATAATGGTTTAAATATAAAATAATAACGAATTGAGGTATACGTAATTACAAATAAAGTATCAATTTGTACCTCTTGAGTATGGATATTCCCCCGTTAAGTATGCTCTTTCACCACTGAAGTATTGATTTTCCCCGATAAAGTATGCTGTTTTCCTTCTTGAGAATGAGCTTTCACAAATGAGTACGCGATTTCACTCTTTGAGTATCGAGTTTCACTCACTAATCATACACATGTACAATCTAAGTGGCTTCATTCCCTATTTAAGTGTTCAATTAGCGTTAGGGATAGAGGCAAAGTACCCCGCCTCCGTGTAGGCACTGCGGACGGGCAGGCGTGTACTGCCGAAAGCCCGACCCGCAGGGTAACGCCATATTAACTCACTAATTTCTTTCGGTAATTCACGAAACTGCTAATCACCAAGGGAGAATCTCAAAAACTATATATCCAACTGTGACTAAGAAAATAGCACCTACAGAAAAGCTTGTCCAGAAGTGTGAATCATAATCATAGATGGCCATTTCTTCCTTAAGGCTTCTCCTTCTCGTTACTAGCCACACAAGAAATGACCCAATGGTTATGCAAATAAGAGTAAGAACATTCTTCATTCACATCCTTTTAGACTTCCTAGTCTATTTTACTTTAATACGAGCTTAGCATATTTTAAAGGTTGACCATCCTCCATTTCCCAGAAATCATCAACACTCATAAATGAAAAGAATAGTTCGTTTTCTTCAGACCATGCTATTTTTTCTGGTATCCATTCTTGCTGATCAATCTCTACTAATTTGGATATCTGACTACCTTTTACCTTGAAGATTTGAAGACCATTTTGCAAACCCTCAAGCCCATATGGCAATGATTTGGATGCCAAATATTTTAAATCAGAAGAAATTATTGGTGTATTCCAAACAGTATCAATCTTTCCGTTACTCTTATCAATTAGCAGGCACTCTGAGTATTCCCAATAAGAACATTGAACAACATATTTATTTATTGAATTCAATTCACCTAAATACTCATAATTCTTTTGGGAATAGCTATCAGTTTTTGTTAGTGTATCTCTAAATACAATCAAAGAATCTGATATATACAGCTTAATTAGTGAATCATTAGATGTCCTTTCACTAATATTGAACGGAGGATCATACTGAGAAAATACCTTATCAAAAACTGCCTTTGATACTGTTTTGATTTCAAAGTTATTTCCTGTGGAGATGCTTGTGTCATTCTCACGTACTGTGCAAAATGAAATTAAAAGAGAAAGACTTAGAAGCGAAATAATCTTTATCATTTCATTTTCTGTTAGTGTACTCTGTGCCCATTAGGTTACCTGATTTCTTACGCTGGTTATGGATATCTAAACCCACATTAAAAACTGGATTTAATACTGACTGTATCACTTTTAATTAACACCACTTTCTTCTTTTGAAGAACGCTAACACTTTTCACTGTATCAATATCAACACTGTCTGTAAGTGTATCAGTAAGTTCATCAATAATTGCTGCATAAAGTATCTCGACCTTATTCAAAGTATCGTTCTTCATTTGGGAGTATGAACGATAACCATCCCCACCATCCCCACCAGAGGATGCTACTTCTAAGCAATAAAAAGGAGTGCAGCTACTTTTATCCATCAGCATTAGGTACATAATATACGAGTAGTCATCAACTCTAATAAATGTCAAGAGATCACTTGACGGATTTCTCTCCATTGGATAATACCTAAAGTAATTCTCGTAATTATCCAAATTGTCTTTTAGGCAATTTGAAATAACTTCAACCAATGTTGAATCAGTAGTGTATCCATTTGGAGTTAAAACTTCGCTTATTAGTTCTTGGAGCGAGTCAAGCTTGAAATAGCTCAACTCACTCTCTGAAAAACCCTCAAAGCAAACATTACTTAAATCCATTTCTCTTTCCACTTTATTAGGAGTGGAACACGAGAATACGCTCATTAGCAAAATGATAATTAAAGTCCTCATTTCTTAATAATAACTTTTGGTGAAAATCCCTGCAAATGCAGATGATTATGATGCGTAGGAACGCCATAAAGTCTCATGTCAACATCTTTTGTATTCTTCATCAAGAACCCATCTTTTGTAGTATGCGACAGTATTGATTTAAAGCCAAACTTGTTAAAAGAGTTAACCATTGACTGGCTACCTCTTCTATCAAATTGTGAGTCAAAAACAGTTACTGGTCTTAATGTGCCATCTGATCTAGAATATCTTACATCAACATTACGACCATTTACGTGACTTAAAGAACCTCCTTTATGCACTCCTTTCCCTGGTTTACCACCCGACTCAGAACTCATGTTGCCAAGTTGAACGGTTGTTCCAGGGTTATTCTCTGTTATTTCGTTGATCGCTCCAAATAAGGCTGCCGCAGTTGTAGGCTGAACATATCTATCACCACCAGGCTCTTCATCTCCATATCTTGTAAAACCTTCGCCCCTTTCAGGAAATTTAACTAAGTCAGCTGAGCCATCTGCTGACTTTACTTTGTCAAGCTGCGCTACTTGCTTAGTACTGCCATCTTTATTTTCAACAAAAAATCTATCAAAATCATCATCGGTTTTGATAATTTCTATGCTTCCATCTTTTTTAGCAATTAAGTCATCCAACATCCCATCTGGATCGATTCTATTAATTGGATTGTTTTGGACGAAATTGTAAGGAGAAACATTTAACCTTTCATCGGCCAACGGATCAGGTGACATCCATCTGCTAATCACCTCTGGTTCTAAAGTAGCTTCTGAACGAACCGTGTCATAGGTTATGAAATGGGTGATAGAGTTCGACATTCTATTGAATACTACCGAGCCAATCTCAGTTGTTTCTTCCTGATCGAAGAATTCTTGGTACTTTCCTTTAGAGAGGGTTAAGGTTTTCACTTTATAACCATAGTCCTCAAAAGGTTGTGGTGCTTCAAAGGTGGTTCGCTCTGATTTATCATCCTGATCTCTTTCTTCTACATCCAATAACCAGTTTATGTACATGTCATCTGGCATCTTTCGATAGCCTAGTTTATGGATGTGTGCATATTGGGCTTGGATTTGATCGAATTGAGCCTTTAAGGTTGGATCATTCCATAAATCAGAAGGTGAATCTGCCCCATATTGATCCATTTTTTGCTCATATTGATTTTTGTGGATTTCAGCCTTTAGGATAAGGGCATTAACATAGTGTGGGTAGTATTCCAAGGCTTTGTCCAAACACTCTAACACAAATTCCTGATTGTGGTCTTCACCGTACTTCTTTTGATAGCCTTGGGCCAGGTCAACCAATGTGACTGCAACCGATTCCTTTTGGCTAAGTGTGTCCATATATACTGCATTGACAACTGCATCAAGTTTGATATAACCGGATGCCATTATCCATGAATCGGTAGGGAAATGACCAGTAGTCAACTCTGTGTTGTACATTCCATTTTGCATGGATCGGTGCTTTATATAGGTATGGTTAGGAGCCATTGCCAACCAGGCTTCTTCTCCTAGTTCCTCTACAATGATCTTGTACAAGAAGGGGAGCGAATGACAGTTTCCGGAGTTTGTAAACAAAGCTTTAGTTACAAACATCTTTGTCCAGTCCTGATCTCCATTAAAGTCCTCAAAATCGTACTCAAATGGAGTGCTTTCATATACCATGCTACTGTCAAGTGGAATAGAAAGTGGGTGCTTCAAGGTCATGAACGTGCCCCAGTATTTGGCAATCTTATCCCGATCGGGGTAATCATATTCCAGCGTGCCATTCTGAGCTACATAATTGGCAATTCCTGATAGGATTTCAATTTGTTGCTGAAAGGCATCATAGTCCTGGGTGTTGTTGAAAAAGGCATTTTCTGAAGTGAATACAGCTCGTTTGAAGCTGTAATCAATCTCACCATCCAACATGGCAGAGATTTCATTGTACGCCTTTTCATAGGGAGCTTCTACCTGTGGTTGTGCTAGCAACACGATTGGTAGGAGCAAGGTGATTAATGTGAGTGAACGGTTCATGACATTAAAAGTAGTTAATTATCTATTTGACCCATAAGGGTTCGCATTTTGATTTTGTGATTTTGTTTGTTCTGCTCCTCCTTCACGGAGTTAAGCCATCGTTCATATTGTTCCGGTGGCATATCCTGATAGCCCACACGCTCAATGAACTTTTGTGATCCAATCAATTGATTCTTTATATGTTGTGCTTTCTCATCACGCTCGAATTGCTCTTTCGTCAACCCGTTTTGCTTGTATTGTTGGATGACATAATTGAGGTTGTGATAATAGTAATTGTTAATGAGCTGATGAGGGGTGATGCTTTTTTGATTGTGCTCGTAAGAGAATCTTGCTGCGTCATATACAAAACCTTCCTGACCAAACTTTTTGGAATAGTAGATAGCCAGGTCACTCAGGCACTGAGCAATGACTTCCTTTTTGGTTAGTGGATGCATGTACATTTTGTTCTGAATGGATTCTGCTGTGATGTACCCGGATGCCTGAACAAATTGATCAGACGTTAAAGAGTGGTTGGTCAATTCCATATTGTGCCAATTGCCAAACTCATCCTGAAATTTGATGTATGAATGATTTGGTGCCAAAGCCATGTGTGTATCTGTTCCGGTTTGTTCTGCCAAAATCAAATAGAGTAGGGGAAGGGAGTGACATTGCCCAGCACCTTCATTCATCAGTTTGGATACAAACAAGTTGGCCGCATCTTCACGACCCCAAAAGTCATCAAAATCATAAAGTAGTGGATAAGATGTAACAGGGCCTTCATTGGGATAATCATATGTGAGCGTATCTGTAAAGAAGCTGAAAAGTGCCATGTTGCGAGCTACTTGATCATCAGGTTTGATATTATCGCTTTTCAGTTTATAACTAATGTGAGTCAGCATTTTCTGAATGCCATCCTGATAACCTTTCCATGAGAGGTTAGGATCATAGGCTGCTTCTGTGAGATAAACAGCTTTTGTTAAATCCAACTTTGATGAGTCAGTAAGCATCTCAGCAATTTGGTTGAATGCTTCATAGAAGCGCTCTCTGCCTTCAATGTTCGGTCCACGTCTTTCATATTGAATTTTAGGCATGGCGTTAACCGCATCATCAATGAGTTTATTGACCCGGTCTTTCCTGGCTTGTTCGGTAGCGACATGAGCATCAACTTCTGCCATGATCTGAGCATTTCTTTGCCGTTGATTCATGGCCGTAAACTGGTTCATTTGAAGCAGGTCTACCGTGGGAACCTGTGGAGCATATTTCTTTTGAGCCTCCGAAGTAAAATCGATATAGGGAAGATCAAATGAAGCAACCGGATTTTGCGAAAAGCAAAAGGAGGGAAGGGTGAGTATAAAAATATAGATGTAACGGGTGAGCATGGTTCCGGCTGTAAAGAACCATTATCTTTTAGATAAAGTCAATAGCTGGAATGTGGTAATTGATTTTGAATTATAAGTAAATCACAATTATTTCCATTTATCGTTCTACCGTCAACTGATAATTACCCGGAAACTGGTATTGCGATTAGTTAAAATCATACATAGTTTGTGGATTAATAGTCTATAACTCAATATTAGATGAATATTTTCAAAAAGAAACTGCAGGAAGAAGATCCGATAGGGCCCAGTTTCGAGCCTATCGAGTTGTTTCAATCACTTTATCATCAAGAAGGTTATTCATACCTTAGAGGAATTCAAGAAGAAGTTTTGAAGGAATGGCATGCTATACGAGACCAGAGAGATGTTTTGTGTAAAATGAATACTGGGTCTGGAAAGACACTGGTTAGCTTGTTAATGCTTTATTCTAAAATGATTGAGGGAGTTGGTCCAGGGCTATATGTATGCCCAGATAATCAACTTCTTAGTCAAGCAAAGAAACAGGCTTTCTTATATGGTATTCCAGTTTGCGAAATAGAACAACCTGGTAATAAGTTTCCAAACGATTTTCAAAATTCTAAAAGTATTTTACTGTGCACTTTCAATAAACTATTCAATTCTAGGTCAATTTTCGAAAGAGATAATTTACAGTTAGGTTCTATTGTTATAGATGATTCCCATGTATGTTTAGATATTTCCCGTAATAACACATCAATTGAATTACCATTTGGCAATAAACTCTGTGAAAGGATAGTAAACCTCTTTAGGGAAGATTTAAAATTTCAAGCACCAGGTACTTTCAACCGTCTAATCGATGGCGATCCTTATGCAAAGATTCTCAAAATACCTTACTGGTCATGGTTAGATAGAAACCAGGAATTGATTGAGTTAATTGGAGAGTTTAGTGAAGATGAAGAATTGTTGTTTAAATGGGGACTAATAGCAGATGATTTAAAAAGTTATGACTGCTTCTTAGGCCCCAAAGGAATTCAGATTGCCCCAAGCCATGTTCCATATCATAATGTCCGATCGTTTAATGAAGCTAAACACCGTTATATTCTTTCGGCCACATTTCAGGATCAAATTGATTTAATAAAAGATCTGGGAATCGATAAAGAGAGTATTAAAAATGCACTTGTTCCAAAGGATAGAAAGGACGTAGGCCAAAGGCTCATACTAGCGCCTCAAAGATTTGATACAAGAATTGCCGATGAGCAAATTATTAACCTAGCTAAAAGTTATGCCAATGATCATGGTAGGAATGTAGCAGTGCTAGTACCCTCATATGAACGTGCAAAACGATGGGGTGATATTGGTGCCACAGTTATTACTAATGATACTATTGATGAAGCAATAGATAAATTAAAAGAAGATAAAGGGCAATTCTATGTATTAGTAAATAGGTATGATGGAGTTGATTTAAACGGTGATATGTGTCGGGTACTAATACTAGATGGATATCCTGCATTTTCTTCGTATCAACAAGTTTATGCTGAAATAAGGCTAGAATCTGTTAAGGCTTCTCTAAAGGCACAAATCATTGAACAAGGTCTTGGAAGAGCTGTTAGATCAGGAAGTGATTATTGCGTAGTGATTCTTATGGGACAGGATTTGTTACAGTTTGTAGGGAACACAAACAACTTAAACTATTTCACACCAGTAACTAAGAAGCAACTTGAGTTGGGATTAACACTGCTGGATGAAGAGGATAGCACCAATTCAATGGATGTTATTAAGGAAACAGCAAGACTATGTTTAAATCAAGACGAAAGCTGGAGAAATTATCATTCAAATTTATTAGCAAGGCTTGATCCAAGTTCAGATATGGACAGGATCACGAGTAACCTTGAGGTTGCTGCGTTAGAGGCAGAAGCTCTTACAAAGTTTAGAAGGAGAGAACATCAAGAAGCATCAAATCATATACTTCAACGCATAGTTGATTCTGAAGAATTTACTCTTACAGAAAAACACCAAGCTTGGTATTTTGAGAAGGCTGCTCAATACTTATATCCAGAAAGTGTTTCTAAGTCTAATGATTTACAGATAAGATCGGCCGCCTTAGCCCCACATATGTTACAGCCCAAAAACGGTTATAAATACACTAAAATAAATGCAGGAAATGGACAAGCTGAACAAGTTTTGAGGTTTATTAAAAATTTCGAAAACCCACAGGATTTGCTCATATATATGGAAAATATACTAGGTGACCTGTTGTTTAGCCCGGATGTTCACCACACAAAATTTGAAAATGCGCTTGCTGAGGTTGGAAGATTCATTGGTTATCATGCTCAAGAACCAGAACTTGAATTTGGAAATGGCCCTGATGTACTCTGGGTCATGACAGACAATCACTATTTAATTCTTGAAGCTAAATCAAGGGCTATTCATAATGAAATTTCACGTGATAATATTGGTCAACTATTGCAGTCAGGTGAATGGTTTAAAAAGTTGTACGGTGAGGGAGCGCAACATCATTTGGTAACACTGCAACCACCGAACATCAAGGGTTGGAATGTAAACCCAAGTCAAAATACACGAGTCATAGATGAGACCTCCCTAAACTCTTTGAAGGAAAATGTTCGTCATTTTCTAAATGGTCTAATCAGTGCTGGAGGGAGTTCAGCGTCAATTAAGGAGATATCGAACTTGTTGCACACTCATAACCTAACTCCGAATGAGTTCCGAATGACATACTTGAAACCAGTTTTGACAAAAAAGAAGTAAGGTGCCTATTTTATTGTTATCAATTCTTGTTGAAAATCTTTGAGAATGAAGATTCTGTCAAAATCAGAATCTTCAAAGTCCTTCTGAAGCATATCAAATCTATAAGCCGTTGATTTATGTCCAAAGTTTGTGGTTAATAGGAGCCAGTTTTCTTGATAATTTCCAATATAAGAACGAAGCTTTTTTTCCTTTGACAGGATTGACTGACCAAAAGCATTTTGATCAATATGAGGAACCATGAATGCACCAAATGGCTGCCAAACATCCCAATTTAACTCATTTGAAACAGTCACTTCTCTAAAGAAATCATGAAAGTATGGCCATTCATTAATCTTAACCCTATATGTGCAATTCTCATTCTTGAGACAAACATCTAATACTATTTTAAATAATTCAGCTGCGTTTTTTTCAATAAATGCTGGGGTAAGTTTTACGTCTTCAGTAAGCGGACGAAATCTAACTAACACTCTTAGAAAATCTTTAAATCGCTTTTTTTTGAATTTTGCGTGGGCTTTTGAAACTACTTTTCTTTGAGCCTCTTCAAGAGCCTTTAGTTTCGGATTCATAATGTTTGTCATTTCAACAGATATTTTATTTCCGTTGAACGTCTCTATCCTGAAATCAGGAGGATCGTTATCAAGCTGAGTGACCTTTATTATTTCCAATTTAATATCTGGATGGTTGATAAAACGATTAAAGTAGTGTTCCTCTAACTCTTTTTTCGAAAGATTGCCCATAATCAGATATACTCCATAGATTTAGATATATGATTAAAGATAACTGCTAATGTTTAGGTATTGGTTTTATAACAAACGTGTAAAGGTTCAAAGATTTTTATCGAATAATTGGATTTGGCTAATTCCAATTATTCCATTCACGCTATCAATAATTCTTGGGGTTATGATTCGAAATGATTTAAACCTGAAATGGGATTGGTCTTACTGCGGTCTTACGGAAATGGCTGAATATCAAGACATACCTTTAAAGCTTTTTACTTTTTCTATAGCATTATTTACCATAATTCTGACAGTCTATCGTGTGAAGAAAGCTGACAAACAACTTACCCTTGCTGAATCCAACAACCTAAGGTCAAGCTATATTGAGTTGGAAAAAGTATTTAAGGATGATTTTAAAGTGATAGATATATCCTTAATTAAAAATCTCAATCATTTCTATCCTAATATGAATAGGGGAGTTATGGAGCTCGATTTTTGGGTTTCGTCAGGGTTTGAAGAAATAATCGAGATAATTGAGACGTGTAAAAACAAATGGGATTTTGGTGTAATTAGTGGATTCAAGCTACTTCCAATTTTAGCGAAGAATGATGAGTTAAAAGAATATCTTGTATTCAAGACTTCCTCCATTTTTTCAAATTTCCATGATCCACTAGAGCTTCGAGAAGATATTATCAAGCTTGCTGATGAGTATGTTAAATTAATTGAATTCCATTCTAATTTTCATCCTATTCTAGAGCCTAGTGAAATTAACTCGGTGAAAGATCTAATTGATGAGTTAAAGAATCAGTCTGTGGAGTTAAAAAAATTAAAAGACAAACTCTTGAAACTCTACTCTAAACATGAAAACTACGGACATTTAAAAGGTAACGAAAAGCTTGATCCTTTCGATGATGATGGAATATCAACTGAAGCAGAAGAAATTTTTTGGCATAATTACCTTCGTTGGCATAACAAAACAGGAAAGCCATCAAATCCCTATGATGCTTTTATTGAGGATAAGAATAATTGGGAAGATTTTGAGTTTTACAAAAGGCTCCAACAGTCTTTAGAGAATAAAAATTCGAATCTGAACAAGCATATTCAAATTAAGCAGAGCTTATTTAAAGGGATAAAAAAGAAGGGAAGTATAGAGAAGATATTCAGAAGTCAGGATTTTAAGAGGCTAGTCAAGATCAAATGAAATGACCAAAAACTCCCTAGAAAGGGAGCTTTGAGATGCCAATCTCATAGCGCATGAAACGGATATAATAATGGAAAATGCCATGATACCAATAGCCAGAAGCGCGATATGAGCTAGACGAATGCCTGACACAATAAAAATACCCACTGATAGGGCGGATACGCATGCGAAAACTGACAGCAGGCAACCGAACACGAAAACGCCTGTGAACTAAATAACGAGAGTCCATAATAAATAAAATAAAAGTGAAACCCTGGCAACCGCACCAGGGAAAGCAGTTTAATCGGAGGGTCTGAGGCAAATACAAGTGACCAAGCTGGTTTACGGTGTGATTGGTTTGAGTGATAGCTAAATAGGCTTGGATTCATTTTGCACTTGTCATTTCCTGAAGAGCAACCGGAACTTTGCTTTTCACTGTGGGGAATACCCAAGTGCCAATATTATGTTAAGTAGAGTTTATCAATCAGAAAGGCGGGTGGGTTGCCAAAACACCGGGCCAGCCTCCAGCCATGCGGGTTGAAGGTTTGTTTTGGCTTGATTTTTTGAATACTTTTTTATCTAAGAAAAAAGTATTTGCCAGCCCGGCACAAGGGCAATGCGAACACAACTGAAAGAAAGACAATTGGTGAGCCATTCTAATTTTGTTGGAAGCGTCAAAGAGATCCTACGTCATCATCAGCCTTGACGGCTTAATGATTGCTCAGGATGACGCTTGGGTTCGGCCTGTGCTGGTGGGCAAACGAGCGTTGGATAAAGCAAGTGTATCACAGACAATTTTCTAACGCCTGAGAATCGCGTAGAAGAATTGATCCTGTATGAATATCGTATATCGTGAAATGAGTCATCACAATTGCCTGGGATTCTTTTGCTGCTGAATGGCCAATATCCAGCCTTAGCTGGAAGCGGGTGGGCTGAAAGCAATTAATAAGGCGCTCGGCTCAGGGCAAGGCGTGCGATTGGATCGTGCGCTGGCCGAGCGGCTATTTAAAATAACATCTAATTATATAACACCTTAGCTAGAAGCACAGTCTAAAAACTTAGACTTTAGAAGCTCTACACGAACATACTCGCCGGCCTTGATGCCGGCTTAACATAATATGATTATATAATCTAAGCTGACAGATAATCGCCAAACAGCCACACAGCAATAAACTATAGCTTTGTTATATAATGGCCTGCGTTATGTTAATATAGCTTCGGTTCAGGGGTGGGATTAATAGTTTAGGGGTTTGGTCTAATTCATCAATCTGAAACAATCACATCTTTTCTTGGTAGGAACGAGCACTCTTTTGCCATTCCTCTCGAATGAGGAATTACCATTCCGCAGTGAGAGACGTTGGACAGGAGGGAAGGAGAGTGGCAAATGTGTGCGGAAGATGAAAGATAAATCCCACGCTTACTTTAATCTTAATCAAAAGTTTGGATCATATTTATAAAATTGGTGCCCAAAAGTTAATCCGTCTCCAAATAAAAGTCCATTGAAGGCAAAAGGAATTAAACCAATTCGATCTTCGGGATCAGTTATCTCAATGAGATTATTTGTAATAGGATTATACTCCATCAGTGTGGTAGTAAAAGAGTTAGGATATGGAATAAATCTGAAAGGAGCACCAAAGTCATAAACAGAATTATATGATTGAACAATCATATCAATTAGGTAGACCTTATTATCAAGGATCATCACATCGTTTATCCTATTTAGGCTAGAAGTTGTATAGTCAATCGTCCAGGTATCGCCTACTTCATCATAATGTGAAAAAACAGTTTGTCCAATATCTAAATCATAATAAACACAATATAGAATCCCGCTAACTATGTAGCTTTTAGGTGAAAAATAAGAGCCATCATCAATTTCATTATCTGACAAACTGGATTTAGGTGTCCATGAGTCAGATAAATGATCATACTCATACACGCTATTTGAAATCAAAAATCCTTTTTCATTAAAACTAATGCCATCATAGATATTTTTTTCAACATCAGGAATGTCATTAAGTTGAGCCCAGCTATTAACGGATGGATCAAACACCCAAAAATCCTTCTTTAGAACTGGTGGAGAAACCAGGTTAGGGTTACCAGAACCTCCTCTGACATAACCAGTACCATAGTAAATTTTACCATTTAAAACGAAACCAGTGCCATGATAGCGATTATTATCATTAAAACCACCAGCACCTGGAAATGAAGTAAGTTGAGTCCATTCCTCCGTATTAAAATCAAATTCATAGAGTGCCCTCGAGTGAGTGATTATATACCCTTTGCTTCCAATCTGAAAAGACTCGCTCCACCAACCAAAGTTCAGATTTTCAAGTAAAGACCAAGGCGCATCATATTGTAAGGTTAATTCATCGGTATTGAATGATCCAATTGAATTTGAGTAATTCAATGGTCTAATAATTTCTTCTGTAACTAAAGCATTGTCTAAAACTGATTCATTAATTCTAACCTGGATTGAGTTTTTAGAAGAGCTTACGATATCAAGATTTGAGCCATTGTATGAAACTGTGTTTAATGAAGAGTTTGGATTGAAATAGTCCCCATTTATTGTAATTAATGCATTGATATCACTTGTTAAATTGGTGCTGATGGAACTATATACTGGTAACTCTAATGTGAATGTTTGCTCTGTAATGTCATATCCCTTTCCGATTTGAATCTCTAATTGAGATGACACTGAACCTAATTCTTCTGGAATAACAATTGTCAATTCATCAGTAGAGCTAGCAGTCACCTCAGCCTGAACGCCACCAATTTTAACATCAATATCATTCGGGTTATTAGAGAAATTGTTTCCTGTTATAGTTACCTCAGTTCCCCAGGTACCTTGTGAAGGACTAATGAATTCTATTTCAGGGCCTAGGTAATAGAAATCATGGATATTGGATTCTAAATCAGCTACTTGAAGTTTAACCGTAATTGGATTTTTTACACCTTCTGGCACTTCTGCAATAATTTCATTATTGTCTGAAGTACGTACCGTAGCTGAAGTTTCGTTAAAGAATATTTCGATTACCTCTGAAAGAAAACTGAAATTCGCACCTGACAATATAACCTCATCATTGTAGTATGCCGACTCAGGTGAAATGTCATTAATAATAGGACTAAGAATCTCAAGAGATTCACTTAATACTTCTTGGTCAACCGAGTTCTTTATTGATATTGAGAAATTTTGTGGAACAACCGGAATTATAAGCTTTATAAGATTGCTATCGGCGACTATAGGATCGAGTTTGACACCATTTATACTAATATTAGTTAAGGTCTTGTCAAGACCAAAGTAGCTACCTACAATTTGAACGGTATCTCCGTAAACAAGCTGTTTTTTAGAAACTGATTTGATTTTTGGTGAAATGAAGTTAAGTGGTATATCATATTCAGCTATATTTCCTTGAGTGGACACTTTTACAACAGGGTTAGCATCTTCAATTGAATTTGGTACGGTTATTTTTATTACTGTATCTGATAATGCCACGATAGGAGCAATGGCTTCCCCAAGCTTTACCTCATTTTGAGAAATAAGATAACTAAAGCCTCTGCCTTTAATTTCAATCGTGTCTAAATAAAAAATATCAGTAGGAGTAACTTCCACAATATTTGGGGCTAGGCTGCCTAAACTCACAAAGGAAATATTCTCTCCGTAAACAATAAAATCATTTGTTTCAACAAAAGCTCGGACGAAATAAGATACTCCCTCTTTTAATGTGGTTTCTATTGTTTCCGAGAATTTCTCAGATTGTATGTTTTCAGAATAGATAACTCGATCACTACTTTCTATAGTCGGACTTTCATTTTCACTCCATACAAATCCGAAATTTATTATCTCGAATTCACCACGAAATATTATTTCAGCATTGAATCTCGCTCCGTCCGCGGTGATTTCAGAAACTGAGAGAGTCCTTAATCTTGGATAATTTCTGCTGGTGATATCTTCTTCGTCACATTTAACAAGTAATGCTAACAAGGAGACAAAGAAGATATTTCTGAATATGATCTTCATTTTTTATATAGGATAAGATTCAATGAGATTCGGTTGTTGTTTGCAGTGAAGCCGTTTGTTTTATTAAGTGTAGACATCTGAAAATATCGAATAGCTAAACTCCCTTTGAATTTTTGATAGGATTTAAGAATTCCAATTCCTCCCCAATACCCAATTTGATTATCATTTACTTCAAATGCTGAACTTTCAGGGAAAGTATTCACTACATTTCCATTGACTTGTTCACTTAAAAGCCTGGTGTCCGACCTGAGATGATAATCGTAATTAATGCCTCCTTGAAGATAAAGTCCGTATTTCTTTTCAGGAAAGGAATACTTAAGTGAAAGTGGAATGGATAAGGTAGTTAAATCAATGAAGGTATCATGATATTGAGTTGATGATCCCTCCAATTCTACCAATGATGAGTAGCTGGATTTCAAGAAATGAAGTTCTCCTTGAAAAGCTATTTTTTCTGCGATTCTAGGAGAAGAAATAGCAATAAGTACTCCAACCGAAGGATCAATAGAGTTGTATGTATTATCCAAATACGCAAATGATCCCGACGAGATGGTGGTTATTTCAGATCTTGATAAACCTAAAGTTGCTCCAAAATCAAACTGTGTCCAGGGCTTGCTTGCCTTGAACTCAGTGAATTCTGAGCCTTTACAACTGTTGTATTTTAATATGAACCTCGTTAAGCTTTTTTCATCAAGCTTGAGACTTGCAATACTGCTAGTCGAGTTTTTCAAACAATCACCAGTTAAGTAATTGAGAATACCACGCCATCTACTTGTTTCTCTTGTTCCAATTTTACCATCGATCTCCACCTCTTCAACAATTGATTCCAAGTCATATAAAGAAGTATCCTTCTTTATATGGTACTTGTCTCTCGACCTGTACAAGCTAATGTCTCCATCAACGAGAACTTCTACAAAAGAGCCTTCAATTATTTGAGAAGAGAAGAATTTATCGTTGATATATCCAAATCCTTTTATTTGACTTGAGAAATACTCTCTTTCACCTTCTTCACTTTTGAAAATGCACGATTCATAATTCTTTGAGTTAGAACGATAATCCGCCTGTCCTTGAATAGTATCGTTATCATTGGTTATGATATACCCATTTCTAAAATCGTTTTGTCCAAATGAATTAGAAAGAGAAATTAGTATAACTATTAAAGTTAAATTGAACTTTTTGCTCATAATGCAATGATATATCCAAAAAGTATAAAGAGAGAAGTGAAACAAACTGAATTATATTATTAGATATATTCGCAATCCTAAATAACGCTAAATGAGGCTCTATCCATTAATTTTTTCGGTACTAATATCATTCAAGATCTTTGGGCAAGATATTGAATTCAGGGAGTACATCGTAATAAGGGATTCATCAAAATATGTTCAAGGAGAGGTATTTTATGATAAAGCTAATCCTAACACACTGAATTTTAGAAAATTCAAAAATGATCCTATTAAGGAATTCAATTCTAGTGAAATATTGGAATTCAGGACAAAAGACGGTTCTGTCTATTCAAGTGAATTAATAAGGGGCGAGTATCAGTTTTTAAAACAATTGATCACAGATGAGAATGCGTTGTTGCTTCTGGAAAAGAGAAGAAAGAGTAATCAGATTTTCTATATGAAAAATAGCACATTGCTTGAACTCCAAAGAGAATCACTTAAGCATCAAATAAAAGCTATTATCGGTAATAAACGCTATGGCAGTCAAATTGCTAAAGGAACAAAGTACAATGAGCTCTCAATATCCAGAGCAGTTACTTACAGCAATTCGGATAAGGGTTTATATCCAAAAGCCAGGTATGGAGTTCTTGCAGGTTTGAATGGAAAAAGTATTGAACTTGAGTCAGATAAAACCTTAAGTTTCGAATCTGTTAGTGTCTTGAGTTATGGAGCATTTGTTGATCTTCCGATAGGTGTATTTTCACAATTTTCCACAAGAGTAGAAATTCAATTTTCTGAAAGCAGTCATTCACTCTTTATTGATGAGGGAACTACGGCTGACTATCTAGCAAAGATTCAATCAATTAGTTTACCTGTTCTGCTGAGATATAGATTTAACTCAAATAATAGAATCAATTTTTTCAGCAACCTAGGTCCTAACTTTAAGTACAATTTTGTATCCAGTAATCAGATTATTACAGTATCTGAAAGTCCAAGAGTTATTGGAATCGAAGAACTCATTGTTCCAGATCAAATGCTTGGTGGAGCTGTAGGGGCAGGAGTAGAGTACTCCTTATCCTATGGAAAGGATTTGGGTTTTGAAGTAAGGTATCAGCACTTGGTCAGCACTGAGGAAGTTAAAATGACTGAAAGCGCTTTTCAGGTGATTTGCACCTTCAATTTTTAAGCATGAAAAAGTACAATACCATATTAATTAGTTTGATCATTTTAATATTGATTAGGACAGATGTATGGTGAGCTGTGTCAAAACGGAGCATTGGCCAGCAAGTGTTTTACAGGCAAATTCCTAATCGCTGAGAATCGCGTATTTGAAATTGAACTGATCAATCGTACGGATAACGAAAAATAGAACGATACACTTTGCCTGGAAATCTCTTGCGTTTGGGCTGGTAATTCCGCTAGAGCGGAAAAGAGCGTTGGGTAAACTATTAATAGGCGCTGGGCCAGGGCAAAGGTGTGCGATGGCCAGGATCGCCTGAGCGATCGTGCGATGGCGCAGCGGCTATTTAATATAACGGCTAATTATATAACACCTCAGCTAGAAGCACAATCTCAAAGTTTAAACTTTAGAAGCACTGCACGTAAATACTCGCCAGGCCGATAGGCATGGTTAACATAATATGATTATATAAGCACGGTTGTGCGGCTGGATGGATTTGCGATTCATCTTTTAATGAAGAGTTGTTGTAATAGAAACCTGGATTTGCTTTTAACATAAGATCGGTACCGATATAGAACTATCAGCCCATAGGCTAGCACACAGATTCTATATCTGATCTTATGGTAATTACTCGCCGTGCTCGTAAGCAGCAAATCCATAGAATTGTTATATAATGTCCTGCGTTATGTTAATATAGCTTCGGTTCTGGGTTAGCATTAATAGTTTAGGGTTTGGCCTTTTTTCATCCTTAGAAGCAGTAACATCATTTCTTAGCAGTAACGAGCACTCTTTTGCCACTCGTCACGAGCGAGGAATTACCATGCGCAGTGAGGAATGTTGGTAGTGGGGCAGGAGAGTGGCAAATGTGTGCGAAAAGCATAAGTACCTAAACAACAATATTGTTTAAATGACTTAACATATATCTTCAGTCTACTATCGATTAAAAATGACAATATTCTTAAATTAAATCATATATGATTAACAACTGTTTGTAACTTTAACTGATTACAGAAAATGCATGAAAGAAAATAAAAAAATAGGTCTTGCACTCTCTGGTGGTGGTTATCGAGCTGCAGCATATCATATTGGGACGCTTCGCAAACTCAGGGATATGGAGTTACTTGATTCAATAGACGTCATTTCTTCCAATTCCGGAGGATCGATAATAGCTGCCACCTATTGCATACATGTTGATAATTATGACGGTTTTGAAAAAATCATGCTCCGAGGACTAAAAAAGAGTATGATTTCAAGGCTTTTGATATCATGGAGGTTTACTCCAATTTTTCTTATCATTTTATCCATTCCAACTTTATTGTGGATATTCATAGGCGGATTTTGGGCAATGGTATCTTTACCTGTTATAGCAATACTTATTGGCTTTTTTCAATTCAATCTTCTACCATTTAGTAAAGGAAATGAGAGAAATTATCGCAAGATATTTCATGGAAAAACAACACTTAGTGACTTGCCCGACTCTCCTCAGCTAGTAATAAACTCGACTAATGTTGAAACTGGAAGACCATTTACTTTTGCAACAGATAAGATGTCGGATTCCACTTATGCTTATCCAGATGATGGAACTAAAGGAATCAATTTTGTTCATAAAAAATTCCCAATTGCAAGAGCGGTTGCAGCCTCTTCCTGTGTTCCTTTCGCTTTTTCGCCTGTAACCATAAGCAAAGAGTATTTCCAAGATAGAGACGATTTCAAACGTATAAAACCTAGGTTAGTAGATGGGGGCATATATGATAATCAAGGCATCCATAAGCTTGCATTTGGACTGAGCTCTTATTCTTGTGATGTTATAATTGTAAGTGATGCAGGCAACCAAATGCCATTCAAAAATACCTACAGAAATGTTCTTGCCCTTCTAATTCGAATTAGTGATGTGTTCATGAACAGGATTAAGAATCAGCAAATGATCGATTTGTTGTTTGATAGTATTGAAAGCAAAGATCGAGAAATAGCATACCATTCTCTTGGATGGGATTTTAGTAGATCAATTGATGAGTTCATTAGGGCGATGAAGAATAGCCAAATACTTGCCCATGTTTGGCAATCACATGGAATTACAAGTCAGGAAATAGAAGATAATCAATGGGATGAGATTAAGAGAAAGGTGCTGAAATCAGTGGATTACTCAAGCGTTATCACAGATGCTAATACCCAAGAACAGGAAAAACTGGCTAGGAGTGTTGGAACCAATTTGACTCCATTGTCAGACGTGAAAATTGAAGCATTGATTAATCACGCCTCAGTAATGACTGAACTTCAAATTAAACTTTATTGTCCAACCTTACTAAAATAATTATGGCATTTGAATCCAGACATACTCGCTTTAGAGCATATCAGCTAACCTCATTAGGTTCGTCTTTTTCTTACTGGGATGCAGCAACTAAAAATTTCACATTAGGGGAGGCGCGCCTTAATGATGATAATGTAAGATCAGTAGCGCATGAACTTGGTCGGTGCGGAAAAAACCAGATAGATGAACTATATATTTCTAGTTGGGACAAGGATCATTGCACTGCAAGTGAACTCGAATTGATCTTGAATAAACTAAAGCCCAAAACAATTCTGTACCCTGGTTACGAGCCAGACAGTGAAAAAGAAAATCAAACTCGATCTAAGCGATTAATAGATGAATACTTAGGGCCTCCAAATCCAACGAAATATCAAGGAAGATATACTGGAAATCAAGCTCAGTCTTGGGGATATTCAAAATTCACTCATAGCCAAGATCTTTCCAAATACCAGAAATCAAATGACAAATCTGTCATTCATATGTGGCGCACTGGAAATATCTCTGTTTTAAGTGTTGGGGACTTGGAGTCTCCTGAATTAGCTTCCAAGTTGGCAGTAAACACTCTAATGAAGGAGGTCGATGTGCTTATTCTTTCCCATCATGGCAGTAGTCCTGATTTCACTACTAAAGAATACCTTGAAGCTTTATCACCCAAGGTGTGTTTGGCATTAGTGGACAGAAAGAATCAGTTTGGTCATCCCAATCCCAATGTGTACAGAAGAGTCAATGAGGCTAGTTGGTATTTTTCAACAAAAGACGGTGATGTGATCATTGAGACATATGGTGAGAATCATGATTGTTTTCAGGTCTTTAATTATGTTTCGAATGGTGAGAAGCTGGATAAGATTAAATCATTTAAATGTAAAAAGAAGGATAAGTTTGAAGAAGAATTAGCGAACCGATTTTAATCAATGACAAACGAACAACTAAAGGAATTAGAAGATAAGTTATGGGATTCGGCCAATGCACTAAGGGCATATGGTGGACTCAAGGCATCCGATTATGCTGTACCAGTGCTGGGATTGATATTCCTAAAGTTTGCAGAAAACAAGTACAGCCAGTATGAATCTGATATTTTGGATGAATATCAAAAGTCCAAAGGCTCTCGAATGGAGCAGCCCATTCAAAAGATTGCGTTAGCCAAGTGTGGGTTTTACTTACCTGACAATGCTCGATTCAATTATCTACTGAATCTCCCTGGAGAGGATAGCATGGCAAAAGCACTACGGGAAGCCATGGAAGGCATAGAAAAACATCAGGATGCTAAGTTTCAGGATGTACTGCCCAAGGAGGCTTACTTTGATATAGAAAAGAAGAAGAAGGACATCCTACCTCAACTTTTAAAGGCATTCTCTGATATACCTCAAGATGCTTCTGGTGATGTGTTTGGGAAGATTTACGAATACTTTTTAGGCAAGTTTGCTATGAGCGAAGGGCAGAAAGGTGGGGAGTTCTTTACGCCAACATCAGTTGTACGTTTCATTGTGGAAGTGATAGAACCTTACAAAGGAAAGATCTATGACCCAGCCTGCGGATCGGGTGGGATGTTCGTACAATCTGCTCATTTCTTACAACATGAGAATCATGACCTCAGCGATATTTATGTCTGTGGACAAGAGTATATGGGCGAAACGGTACGATTGGCTAAAATGAACCTCATGGTTAACAACCTAAGAGGTGAGATCATAGAAACAAACTCTTACGAGGAAGATCCACACGAGAGCTTTGGGAAGTTTGACTATGTGATGGCTAACCCGCCATTCAATGTAAAGTCGGTAAAGGAAAGCACAGTTAAGGAAGACAAGCGTTTCTACAACTATGGTTTACCCAAAAACCAAGGCAGGAAAGAAGACAAGATTTCAGATGCCAATTATCTCTGGATTTCCCTTTTCGCCACTTCATTAAACAAAACAGGTAGAGCAGGTTTTGTGATGCCCAACTCTGCCAGTGATGCGAGGAATTCCGAGTATGAGATTAGAAAGAAGATTGTCGATAGTGGAATAGTGGATTGTATGGTCAGTATGCCGTCCAACATGTTCTTTACCGTTACACTTCCAGCTACCCTTTGGTTTTTTGATAAGCAAAAGGTGAATACCGATCGCAAAGACAAAATCTTGTTTTTGGATGCCCGAAATGTCTTCCACCAAATTGACCGTGCCCACAGAGAGTGGACAGAGGAGCATCAGCAGAATCTGGCAGCCATTGTGCGTTTGTATCGAGGTGAGACCGATCGTTTTCTGGAGCTCATTCACAAATACATCGTCAATGCTGATGAAGCCATTCAAGAGGTAGGGCCGGCAAAGGCCAATCTGGAATCAGCTTTGGAGAAGCTAAGCAAGGGATTGAAAGCCTACGCTGAAGAAACAAAAAATGAAAAGCGCACCCCAGCCAAAAAGCAAGCCCTGGAAGAATCTGATTTCTACCACAAACTGGCACAATGGGAGCGAAGTAAACCTGAAATCATAGATCAAAAATCACTTCAGCAATCATTGGTTGAAACCTCTCAGGAAAATGCAGCACAACATGAGGCAGCCGAGTACCTAAAAGCATTAACTGAACAATACAAAAATGAGTTGGGAGCACTGAAAAAGGATGTAAATACACTTACCGAACTCTGGAAGCTGGCTGACAAACATGCCAAACTCAAAACTGATAAAGCATGGACAACCAATGACCTAAGCCGTGCAGACAAAGTGCTGGAAGCAGAACTGGAGGCTTATATTGAAGCGGTAGAACAAACCACCTACTGGTACAATAATATCCATTGGCTCCACAAACGCTTCCCAGAAGCTAAATATCAGGATGTAATTGGACTATGCAAAATGGCAGATCGATCTGAGTATGCTGAGGAACAGGATTATTCTTTGAATGCAGGAAGGTATGTTGGGGTTAATGTTGATGAGGATGAATTAACTGATAGAGAGTTTAAACAACGGCTATCTGAACAAAGCAAACAGTTCCTAGAATTAAGTCAATCAGCTCAATTACTAGAACAGTCTATTGCAAAATCTTTAAGATCTATAATGAATGAAGTGGGAGACTAAGACATTAGGTGAAATATATGATTTGGAAGGTGGAAAGGTTCAGACTGGACCATTTGGTTCTCAATTACACGAATCTGATTACACGGAATTTGGTGTACCAGTTATTATGCCTAAGGATATAAAGAATGACCAACTAGATTTTTCTTCTATAGCACGAATTTCTGAAGATGATGCAAATAGACTTTCTCAACACATTGTAGAAATCAATGATGTTATTTTCCCAAGGAGAGGGGAGATAAACAAGAGAGCCTTAATTACTGAGGACACAGCTGGAGCATTTTGTGGAACTGGCTGTATTAGATTAAGAGGTACTGGAACCATTCTAAATCCTGAGTATTTGTTTTACTATCTGAAGCAAAAAAACATTGTTGGGTGGATTGAAAACCAGGCTATTGGCGCCACTATGATGAACTTGAATACTTCAATTCTTAGAAGTATCCCAATACATTATCCAGAAAAAGTTACTGAACAAAGGGAGTTGGCGTTCATTCTCTCTGCCTATGACGACTTGATTGAAAACAACAACAAGCGCATCAAACTGCTGGAAGAGATGGCAGAGGAAATCTACAAAGAGTGGTTTGTGCGCATGCGTTTTCCGGGCTATCAGGATTGTAAGTTCTTTGATAAAGAAGGAAATGTAGTGCCATATGGTACTGAGGGTGCTTTGCCCGAGGGGTGGGAGTTGAAGGACTTAAATGACATTGTTGATATTATTTCTGGGTTTGCGTTTAAAAGTGAATCATTTGAAGAAACGGGGAAATATAGGCTTGTAACTATTAAAAATGTTCAAAATGGATTTTTCGTAACTGATACTACTGATTGTATTCATGAATTACCAAAAAAACTGAAGGAGGATATTTTTATAAAGGATAAAGATATTCTTCTTTCGCTCACAGGAAACATTGGTAGAATATGCTTGGCATATGGTGATAATTATTTGCTAAATCAACGAGTTGCAAAGCTGAAACCTAGATCTAACGAATTGTTTGAATTTGTCTATATGTTTTTCCGAAGTGAAATCTTGAGAAGAACTTTGGAGAATTTATCTAATGGGGCTGCACAACAAAACTTGAGCCCAATAGATATGGGAAAACTAAAATTTGGAATTCCAAACCAATTACTCCTTGAGAAATATTCTGGAATCACATCTCCTTTCTTTGAAGAGATAATCGCATTAAACAAAAAAAATCAAGCCCTCCAGGAAACCAGAGACTTACTCTTACCTCGACTGATCAGTGGTAAGTTGGATGTATCAGGTTTAGATATAGATGAAACTGAAAACTTGAGTATGGCTGCAGAGCCGGAGGCAAATTATTAACAACTTTGAAATGAGCGAAACTGTAATTACATCGATTATAACTTCAGGTATTATTGCTTTACTATCCGGACTAATTACCTACATCATTCAGGAAAGAAAGCTTCAAGCTGAGAAGAGTAAGATTCGAGAACAATTTGATCTTGAACGAGAAAAGCTTGAAGAACAATACAAAACGGAGAGAAGTGCAGATGCAGCACTTTCCAAATTCTTGCGACATGTCAAGTTTAGAAGACGGTCATTCAGTTTTATTAAGAGCAAAATGGGAGGGTTTGAGGATGAAGAGCTAAGGCGAATGCTAATTAGAAATGGTGCAATAAGATCCTATGAGAAAAAGGCAAATAAAAATATAGAATGGTGGGAGTTGCTTGAACAATCTAAAGTCGAACCAGAAGAGTAAAGAAACATGGCCAATTACAACCTACAAGACCCATTAGATTTGGATATCATGAACGCTACCTTCGATGATTACAGCGAAGATGAATGGGAGGAATACATTGAGTTGGCCAAGGAGAAAAATCTGGGGTTTAAGAACATCAATGCACTTATCAGTGCCAAGAAAAAGGCGGGCTTATCAAAATACTTGAGTCCAAAAATGATCAAATGGGCACTGAATCTGGTAGATGAACTGGACGAGCTTGAAGAAGATGATGAGAAGGATGAGAAGGCACAAGAGTTCATGGCTTCAGATCAGTTTCAAATGCCTCCGGCTCATGTCACCTTGCGAGTGGCTTGGCATGATAATAAATGGAACGGGCACATCTGTAATGATCCTGAGAATAATACCTTTTGCAATGGGTTTAACTCGCTCTTATCCGAACGTATCCGCAGACGTAAGGATGAAAACATGGAGAATGAGTTGAAGTACAAAGGTCAGTCCATTGCAGACATAGATTATCAACCACCTTGTTTTTGGTCAGCCAATCTATTTGGTTCTACATCTTTAAATGTGAAGCACGATAACCCTGCCGCTCCTGGTCTTGAGTTAATAGAGGAAGAATTGCCAAAGAACTCCATGCTGAGCTGGCCATTTGCGGTCTCCTTTACCCGTACATTCAAAGAGCAAAACGAGAGTGGAGCATACCCTAAGAATTTAGAGAGTGTACGCATACCTCGGTTCACGGCTAAAATGCATGAGAACAAGAGCATTGCCTTTATGTATGCTAAGTTCTCCAACCCAATCACAGAAGAAGAGCAACAATACTTAGTAGTAGGTGCAGGTTTGATTGACGGTAAACAAAACGCCAAGGACATCAAGCATTTTGGACCAAAGTCTGAGATAGATGCCATCAGAGAAAAGGAATACAAGAATTACAAGAATCGAAATTTCCCTAGCATGAACTGGGCCATGCAGTTCAGCTTTGATGATTATTCTAGAGTTCGCATGCCTTACCATGAGTACTTGGAAGCAGCCGAGAAGCTAGATGATAATGCTAAGGATGAATTCTTGGATAAGATTAAGGTTGCCATTACAGAGCCAGAACTGGAATGGTGCTTCAAGTATGTAGCTATGGATGTTGGAGATGATGAAGCCATCTACATCCTAACTAAGATGCGAAAGTCCTTGATGACTTGTAAAGATGATGGGGTGGTGCCCGTTGCACAAATGCAGGAAAACATAGAGAAGGTTGAAAATCTATTGGATCTCGCCTGGAGTTCACGTTCCTATTTCCCGGGTTTTGTAGGTATCAGTAGGGCATTGCTCAATCAACGGGACGAACCCAACTTTCCTTTGGAGCAGTTTTATGAAGACTTCAAAATCGATGCTGAACAGCCCGATGAAGAACTACTGGCAATATTTAATGCGCCCAAGGCGGCAAACTTGCCACCCAAGCAGCTAGCTGCTATCAATGATCTTAAAGACCGATTGGATCAAAATGGATTTTCCATAGAGCAGTTTTTGCATTTAAGCATGCTAAACTTGAAGCCCTTTCAGTTTCAACGAATTTTGGATGGCAAGCTCAAATTATCGGATGACTGGATTCGGAAGTTTGATGATAGCGTCAGGCGATCCCACGATCCAGAAGATATTATTGCCAATCCTTATTTGCTCTATGAAGATTATGAGTACTGGCCAGATTCACACGATGATGTGTATGGTGAGGAATTGGATGCTCCCATTGATATTTTCAAAATAGACATTGCTTATTTTCCTGATACGCGGTTCTTAGCTCGTCTAGATATGCAAAGGACGATGAACTTCGTAGATAAGCGTAGAATCAGAGCCTTGATTCTGAGGCATCTCCACACTCTTGAAAATACAGGAGATTGTTTCTCTGATGCAGATGCATTGCAAGAAGTAATGACGGCTTACCCCTTGTTTTACGATATTGGTGAAGAGTACAAGTTACCTGCACATTTCTTTCATCCTGTGAAGAGTGAATATGCCAATCACTTCCAAGATGATCGAAAAAAACTCGTATTGGTAGAAGAAAATGATACGACCTATTACTACTTGACGCAGGTTTACAATGCTGAGAAAAACATTGAAGGTAAAGTAAATGAGCTATTGAGGTCTCCTGATAATAATGAAGCTTTCCCAGACCTTGATCAGTACATTGAGGATTCAGTCCAGAAATTGTCTGATCAAATTGGAGAGGGTTTTGATCAAGAGTCCGCGGGATTTCGAGAGGAGAGGAGAAAACTCTATCAAAATGTATTTACGAAGAAGTTTTTCGTTATTTCAGGGAGTGCCGGAAGTGGTAAATCCTATGAGATACTGAACATTCTCAAGCATTTAGAGGAAAATGAAAACCAGAAATATCTACTGCTGGCACCTACAGGCAAGGCAGCACTTCGATTAAGCTCAGACAAAGACTTTCCGGGAATTACAGCGTCTACAATAGACAAATTCGTTGCAGATGTCACTTATAATAAGATATCAAGGGCGAAGCTGAAGGAGTTTAAGAATGTGATCATTGATGAGACTTCAATGGTCGATCTGCTCAAGTTTGAAAAACTGATTGAAATCTTCAATTTCAAAGAACCTTCATTCAAGAGATTGATACTCATAGGAGACCCCAATCAGCTACCGGCTATTGGCTATGGACGTGTGCTAGCAGATTTGATTAGTTTCTTACGAATCACAAAAGAGTATTCCTCAAACTTTATACAGCTCGAAACTAACTGTCGATCAGAATTGAAAGACAATGAAGTACTGGAATTAGCAGAAGCCTTCAAGCAAAAAGGAGAGCTTTCATCTCGCCTACATCAGAAGTTGGAAGATCAGCACACAGATATTTCTGATGGATTTCGTGCCTTGTACTGGGAAAATAAAGAGGAGTTATACGATCAACTCAAAAAGGAATTCATTCGCTTATCTGAGACTCAAAAAATAAAGGGAGATCTGTATTCATCATTAAACCAAATTCTTGGTTTAAAAAGCACAGGAGAAATTCTGAATACAAAATCAGGGATTGAAAATTTCCAGATTTTATCACCCTATCAAGCACAATACTCTGGTGCAAGCAAGATCAATGAGTACATACAGAATGAGTTTAAAAGGGGTGTTCCTTATGAATTAAGAAAAAGTCTCTATAAGAAAACGGACAAGCTCATCAGAACTAAGAATTACTATCAGAATAAGAAGTTACTCTTATCGAATGGTACGCTTGGGTTCATTGGTGGTAAGAACTACAAAGAACATTTCTACTTCGAAGATGTCGATGGTTTGTTAGACATTTCTTTTAGCGAGATAAGAAGCATGGAACAAGAGTTCTTTGAATTGGCTTATGCTGTTACAGTTCATAAATCGCAAGGAAGTGGCTTTAATCACCTGTTTGTAATCGTACCTGCTCGCTATGGCTTGCTGTCAAAGGAATTGATCTATACCGCATTAACACGTACGAAGAAATCCATTACACTCTTTCTGCAATCGAATCATGAAAAGAAAAGTGTTTTGGAAATAGCTATGAGTAGATCCTTCTCGGCATCAAGACGAACAAGTCTTATGTTAGATAAGCCATACAGATTCTACGATTTAGAACCAGAATCAGGTGTCTATGTAGAGTCGCGTGTTGAGCTGCTTATTTATCACATGTTGATGAAGAAAAGAGATGAGCTAGGGAAAGATACTTTTGATTTCGCCTATGAGGAAAAGCCTATCATCAATGGAAAAGAAATCAATATTAAAACGGATTTTACTGTTTATGCCAATGGCAAGACATGGTACTGGGAGCATTTGGGCCTTCTAGGTCAGAGAAAGTATATATGGACTTGGCAAAATCTGAAAAAGAAGACCTATCAAGAATCTGGAATTTGGAACGATATCATTACGACTGATGAGTCAAATGGCATCAATCCTCAAACTATTGAAAACTTAATTGAGTTGATTATTGACGACAGTGTAGAGACGGAAGATAAATTCAATCAATATTCAAATCATCATTATTATTTGAGATAAATGGCCTTTCTGAACGAATCACATATTGAAGAAGCAGACATCCAATTTTTTGAATTGGTCCTCGGCTATCAGCATATCAATGCCTGGGAAAAGAAATTGGTTGGTAGAGATACGCTTAAAGATGTGGTGCTTAAAGATCGTTTGAGAGCTAAGCTTTCAGAAATCAATGGTCATCTTCCTGAGAAAAGTATCAACCATGCAGTACAGGAGCTATGTAAAAGTCGTGCAACACTTACACCAGTTCTAGCCAATAAAGAAGTCTATGAGTTAATTAAAGGTGGAGTGCCAGTTACTTTCTTAAATACAGCTGGCAGGGAAGAAAATGATTATGTGAAAGTCATTGATATTGATGAACCCGCAAACAATGAATTTCTGGTTGTTTCTCAGCTGAGCATAGAATACTTGCAGACAGACAATATCACACGTAGACCGGATCTACTGCTCTATGTGAATGGCCTACCTCTGGTGATGATTGAGTTGAAAAATGCAACAGAAAAGGTCAAAGTGGGCTATGATAAAAACCTAAAAGACTATCGTAGAGATATTCCTCAGCTTTTCTGGTACAATTGTTTTGTCTGCATTTCCAATGGAATTCAAACACGAGTTGGCGCTTTTAATGCTTCTTGGGGGCATTTCTTTTCGTGGGTAAAAATGGAAGATACAGCCATTAGTCATGAACAGATGAATAGGGAAGAGGTAGAGGCTGAAAGCAGAGACTCTAGCAGCCGCTTAAGCCTTGAGTTATTTGGTCGTGGATTATGTCAAAAGAATAGCTTATTAGACTATTTTGAAAATTTTGTCTTGTATCACAAAAACAAGATTAAAATCATAGCTAAGAACCATCAATTCCTTGGAGTTAATAATGCCATTTTATCGCTAAACAATCGAGAAGGTAAAGGAGGGAAGTTGGGCGTTTTTTGGCATACCCAAGGGTCTGGTAAATCCTACTCAATGATCTTCTTTTCAAGAAAGATTCATCGCAAAGTAGAAGGTAATTGGTCATTCCTGATTATCACAGATCGCAAAGACTTAGACGATCAAATTTTTAGAAACTTCTTAGAAACTGAGGCCATCCCCAAAGTCGAAGATCCCAAAAAAAACAAATACCGACCAAAAAACAGAGACCAATTAAAACTTGATCTGCAAAGTAACCTGACACATTCATTTGCCTTGATTCATAAATTTGGAATAGAGAAAGGGAAGACCTATCCTAAATTGACAGACCGAGATGATTGGATTGTCATCGTTGATGAGGCACATCGTACGCAATACAAGGGATTGGCGGAAAATATGCGTATTGCAATACCAAATGCACAATACATTGCTTTTACCGGCACTCCATTGCTTAGAAATGAGCAAACTAAAGATTGGTTTGGTCCCTATGTATCGGAGTACAACTTTGCTCAAAGTATAGAAGATGGCGCAACTGTGCCGTTGTACTATAAGAAAAGTGTACCACGTGTAGAGCAAGTCAATGAAGACCTTGTCGGAGATGCAGCTGAGATTTTAGAAGATGAAAATCTTAGTGAAGAACAAAAGAAGAAATTAGACAAAGAGTATTCCACCTTACTCCAAGTCGTTAGGAGAGAAGATCGTCTTCAAGAAATTGCTAAACATATTGTGCAGCATTACCCGTATCGCCTCGATGTTCTTGATGATAATCAGCATCGCAAACCTATGAAAGCCATGGTGGTTTGTATTGACAAATTTACAGCCGTCACGATGTTTGAATTTGTTCAATCCGCTCAAAAAGAAGAAATTAAAGAACTTCGAAAAAAGATTGTTAAAGAGAAGAATTCTGAGTTAAAGGAACGCTATAAACGCGCGATTGATTTCATGGAGGAAACCAGAATGTCAGCTGTAATCAGTCAGGAGGGTTCTGATAAAGAAGAAAAGGAAGTATTTGAAAAAGAAGGGCTCAACATTACACCTCATCGGAATTTGATGGATTATCCCGATAAAGATGGGAGGAACATTGAAGACTACTTCAAAGACCCAAATAATACCTATCGGATTGTATTTGTTACTGCTATGTGGCTTACTGGATTTGATGCTCCTTCAGTGTCTACATTGTACCTAGATAAGCCCCTACAAAATCACACATTGATGCAGACCATAGCTCGGGCAAATCGTGTTATAGAGGGGAAGAAAAATGGACTAGTGATTGACTACTTCGGAGTATTTAGAAACCTTAAAAAGGCACTTGCGGCTTATGCAGAAGGAAGCAAGGGTAAATCAACTGAGGACGACTCAGATGAGTTTCCAGTTAAGGAGTTTGAAGAGCTCTTATCATTGTTGAAGAATGGAATATCTGAGGCAAAAAGCTATTTTAAGCAACTTGGTGCTGATATAGATGAGATTATCAACCTTGGTGAAAGAGGTTTTAAAGAAGTTGAATTATTTCAGGAGTTCGCCAATATCATTCTTACAAAGGATGATTATAGCAAGCAGTTAGGCCTTTTTGTAAACACCATCGCTTCACTTTATGACTCAGCAAAACCTGAAATCTATAATTATCCGGATATTAAGAAGTCAAGAGACGTATTCGAATACCTAAAAAAAGTAGTTGACAGGCATGTAGACCAGGATGAAGCAATAGAACGAGCTAAGAAAAAAATAGATGCTTTATTAGATTCAAGCGTCTTGGCTAAGGGTGATTTAGTTGGTGATCCTAAGGTTAACTATCTCATTGAGCAAGGAAAGCAAATTGATTTAAGTAAGCTGAACTTTGAACTACTCAGAGCAGAATTCCCTGAAAAGAAACATAAAAACATCCAGTTTGCTGATTTGCGAGAATTGATGGAAATCAAGCTTAAACAGATGCTTGCTCAAAACAAAACTCGTGGTTCATTTCTAGAACGGTTCGAAAAGGTAATTGAAGATTATAATTCAGGCAGTTTATCCATCGAAGAAGCCTACGATGAACTTGTCAAGCAAGCTGAAGATTTATCAGAAGAGCAGGAGCGAGCGGCAAAAAATGACATGAATGAAGAGGAGTTGGAGCTTTTTGACTTGTTAAAGAAAGAGAAATTAACCAAAGAGGAAGAAAAGAGTGTAAAACTCGCTGCGAACAACTTGCTCAAAATACTGTTTGACGCCAAAAACAAAATCTTGATTCAGGAATGGCACAAGGATAAAGCCACTCAGGAAATGGTGCGCCAAGAAATAAAGAAGATTCTGAATGAGACGCTACCTGATAGTTACGACAGAAAAGTCTTTTCAGAAAAGACAGATGTAGTATTTCAGCATTTGTACGAGCAAGCAGAGCTTGGTCGAGGATTTGCAGCTTAATATTATGTTAAGTAGAATCCATTTCGTCTAGGCGCGTTGGCAAGGCAGAATAGCGGGGTGTGCGTTGGCGTGTGGGTTGAAGCTTTATTCTGTCTAGATTTTTTGTTTACTTTTTTATCAATGAAAAAAGTAAAAGCCCAGCGGCTTGAGCGATACAGCGAACACAGATGAAAGAAAGACACTTGTGAGCTATTCAGACCATGCTAAGAGTTTTAAGAGATTCCGGATATCCGCTATGCTGCTTCCGGAATGACGGTTAAGTATAGGCTTGTGCTGTGAGCCAAACAAAGCGATGGCCAGCAAGTGTATCACAGACAAATTCCCAATCGCTGAGAATGACGTATTTGAAAACGAACTGAACAATTATCCGAATAACGAAATTTTGAACGACAAGCTTTGCCTGAGATTCTCTTGCATCTGGGCGGGTGATCAGGCCTTAGCCTGAAAGCGGGTGGGAAAACTATTAATAGCCGTTTGGTCTGCGCGACTCGGTCAGGGAACGGCCGAGCGATGGAATGTGCGCTGGCCGAGCGGCTATTTAATATAACGTCTAATTATATAACAACGTCATTAGGAGCACTAACCGAAAGAAACATTAATCAGGAACGTACACGTCATAGTCCAGCTTTGCTGGTTAACATAATATCATTATATAATCAATGGGTTCTGGAGTTGGCCGTGATTTGCTTTGAGATTTAAGAGCAGGATCGAGATTGCCGTGATTTGCTTTCAACATAAAATCGTAACCGATATGTAACTGACCAAGCACACAGGCAGACGCGCATTACATATCTGATTTTATGTTAATTGTTCGCTAAAGCTCACAAACAGCAAATCACTAGTATTGTTATATAATTTATATTATGTTAAATATATTTATTGACTATCTAGCCTACTGGGGCTTATTCGTACATTCATTACTCTTACGATTTCTTCTTGTTTTGATTTTTATCGCCTCGTGTCTTGGGCTTCTTGTACTTCTTCGCCAACTCTCTCCGGTATGATCCACCGTAATTGACTTTCTTATTCTTGTCCTTCTTTTCGTGCGTCGACTCTCCCTTGGCTTCTTTACTTCCAATCTTATCTGAGAGTTCCACTTGCTTAGACTTAGGTTGTTCTTCTGGCAACAACTCTTTGGAGATTTCTACATCCTCAGGAAATGCACATGCTTCGATCTGCATCTTCATCAGCCTTTCTATGGCTTCTTTATTAGCCAATTCTTTGGCTGTATACAGTAACATCGAAGTTCCGGTTTTCTCTGCTCTTCCTGTACGCCCGATTCGATGCATGTAGTTTTCCGGATAAATCGGCACATCCATGTTAATCACATGCGTGACATCATCGATATCTAATCCGCGTGCAATCACATCTGTCGCTATCAGTATACGCTTCTTACCGTCATTGAATTGCTCCAGCGAACGCAAGCGATAGTTCTGACTCTTATTTGAATGAATGACGCAAACATCTCGCTCTAGCATTGGATCCAGCGATTCATACAGTCGGTCGGCATTTCGTTTACTGGAGACAAACACCAATACTTTTTCGTAGGTCTTCCGATCGATCAGCAAGTGTTCTATCAGATTTGCTTTGGTATAAAAATTCTTCACCTCGTAGCTGTACTGCACTATATTCTCCAACGGTGTTCCGCTTAGCGCAATGGTGATCTTTTCGGGATCTATAAAATAGTCATCAATCAAAGCATCCACATCTTCTGTCATGGTTGCCGAAAACATGATATGCTGACGCTTAGTTGGCAGCATGTCAAAGATGTTGGTCAATTGAAAGCGAAAGCCTAAATCCAACATTACATCCACTTCATCTATCACCAGTTTCTTGACATTCTTCAATGAAAGTGAATGATGCAAAACCAGGTCATAGGTCCTTCCTGGTGTCCCTACCAGCACATCCATTCCCGCCATAACAGCTGGCTTCTGTGAGTTGATGTTCTTTCCTCCGTAAACACCTAATACCCTCACATTCATGTATTTAGTGAGTAGTTCTACTTGCTCCACTACTTGCACCACCAACTCTCTGGTTGGTACGAGTATCAAAATTTTGGGGTTAATCTCTTTGGAAAATTTGAGGTCTTTGAGCAGCGGCATTAGGTAGGCAAAAGTCTTCCCTGTTCCAGTTTGTGATATTCCTACCAAATCTTTTCCTGAAAGAATCACAGGAAATGCTCGTGTCTGAATTGGTGTTGGTGCACTAAACCCCAGATCATCCAGTGCATTGCGCAACGGGTTAGATAGGTTCAGATCTTCGAATTGGCTCATGGATAAACTTTTCGCAAAAGTACGTGATCCTGTATTCTATCAGGCGATCAAACAGCCTATTGATGATGTGGTCCCTCGTCTTTAAAAATATATCGCACGAATAGGATGATACCAACTATTGCTGCCAGAAGTACGATCGTTATAAACATATACGCAAGGTAACAGCTTCCTTAAGGTATAAGCTTATTTTTTAGCCTATTTAATGTGGCAGTCGATGTTTGATCCTACCATAGGTATACGTTCCTAAAATTGCTGCTGCTATTGATACTACGAATACGGATATTCCATTGCCAATCAATATGAACAAAGGTCCCGGACATGCTCCGGTAAGTGCCCAACCCAATCCAAATAGGAATCCTCCTACGATGTATCGAGTCACGCTTCGCTCCTTTGGTGCAATCTTAATGGGTTCACCATATATCGACTTTAGATTCGTACGGCGGATAACTTGGGTAATGATGATTCCGAGTATGACAGCAGATCCTAATACACCATACATGTGAAAGGATTGAAATCGAAACATCTCGTAGATGCGATACCAGGAGATCACTTCTCCTTTGGTTAGAATAATCCCGAACAAGGTTCCTAGCACGAGGTATTTTATGTATTTCATAATGTTGATTAAAAACTTAGAATGTATGGCCAGATCAAATAAGTGACAGTAAGCCCGCCCAGGAAGAATCCTGCTACCGCAATCAGCGATGGAATCTGAAGATCACTTAGCCCGCTTATGGCATGTCCTGAAGTGCAGCCACCTGCATATCTTGCTCCAAATCCCACTAAAAACCCACCTAAAACAACTGCTATTAAACCTCTAAAAGTCAGTAAGTTATCCCATGTGAATACTTCTATTGGTACAAAGTTTTCTCCGGGTGCTGACAACCCTAGTGTCTGAAGTTCAGTAAGTGTCGCTTCACTCAATTGAATACCATCTGGATTCATAAGGAAGTTGTTGCTTACCCAACCGCCAATGAAAAGACCTACTACAAATACCAGGTTCCACTTTTGGGCTTTCCAGTCGAAGACAAAAAAGTCACAATGCTTTCCTGCACCCATCATGGCGCACATGCTCCGGAGGTTGCTACTGAGTCCAAACCGCTTTCCTACCAGCAGCAGACTTAACATAATAAAGGCAATAAGTGGACCTGCCACATACCACGGCCATGGTTGGCTTAAATAATTCATCGAATGTTTTTGATTAAATGTTCCCTACTTGATTCTTACTTCTGGGTAGTTGGACATACAAAATTTGTGACTGGAACGTCTGTTGCTTTGATATCCTTATAGCCTCCTGCTACATCCACCAGATTGTGAAACCCTCGTGACTTTAAGATCGAAGCGGCTATTACCGATCGATAACCTCCAGCACAATGGATATGATAAGTCTTTTCCTGATCAACCTTATCCATTTGTTCACTGATGTAATCTAAAGGCAGACTTTCAGCATTTTCTACATGCTCAGCTTCAAATTCGCCTGGTTTTCGAACATCCATTACGTGTATATCGCCCTCAGCATATCTGCTTGCAAACTCTTTAGCAGATATCGATTCCATGTCTTGAACCTCCTTACCGGCTGCAATCCAGGCGGACATCCCTCCTTTTAGATATCCTAACGTATTGTCATAACCTACGCGAGAAAGTCGTGTCACCACTTCTTCTTCACGTCCTTCGTCCGCAACGAAGATAATTGGCTGCTGCAAATCAGGAATCAAGGCGCCCACCCATGGTGCAAAGCTCCCATCTATACCAATAAAGATTGAGTTAGGAATGTGCTTATCCATGAACTTCGATTGGTGACGTGTGTCCAATACCAGCGCACCTTCATGATTGGCCATCGCCTCAAATGTATCCACATCCAATGCTACTTTGCCCTTTTCCAACACAGCGTCCAGACCTATAGCAGCTGATTTATTCATCGCTACATTTTGTGCGAAGTACTGAGGTGGTGGCAACAAACCATCTGTTACCTCTTTGACAAACTCCTCCTTAGACATATTGGCTCGAAGTGCATAATTGGTTTCCTTTTGATTCCCGAGCAAGTCAAATGTTTCTTTGCTCATATTTTTACCGCATGCTGAGCCCGCACCATGTGCAGGATACACAATAACATTATCCGGCAAAGTCATGATTTTTGTTCGAAGGCTTTCGTAGAGCATCCCGGCCAGATCATCCTGTGTCAACGATCCTTTCTGAGCTAAATCCGGACGGCCCACATCTCCAATGAAGAGTGTATCACCACTGAAAATTGCATGCTCTTTGCCTTGCTCATCTATTAGTAGATATGTGGTACTTTCTAATGTGTGTCCAGGCGTATGAAGTGCTTTTATTTTCACTTTCCCTAGCTCAAAAATTTCACCATCTTCAGCTTCATGAAAATCATACTCAGCTTTTGCTCCTGGTCCATAAACGACCTTCCCTCCTGATTTAAGCGCCAGATCCACATGACCTGACACGAAATCGGCATGGAAGTGCGTCTCAAAGATATACTTGATCGTAGCTCCGTCTTTCTCAGCTTTCTTCAAGTAAGGTTCTGATTCCCTCAATGGATCTATGATCGCAGCTTCACCATCACTCTCAATGAAATAAGCGCCTTGTGCAAGGCATCCGGTATATATCTGTTCAATTTTCATATTTCTGATTCAAATTCTATACAAAAGTACGGTTCTTTAAATTGGCAGTTTGTAACAATTGTTACGTTTTCACATTTGATTGTAGAGTCACGCGTTTGTGCGATTCCTTGGCATCTGTCAAACAGTTCCCAACTGCATCACTCAAGCTCAAAAACAGGTTTTGCTCTCCAATAATTTTTGTCAGCCCTGTTTGTTTCATCGTATCACGAACAGGTCCGATAATGTCACATAAAACCAACCGAACTCCTTTCAGGTTCAGCTCATTTAGCAGTTCGTGTAATCCCTCAGAAGCTGTGGCATCCAGATGACTGACGGGACCGCAATCAATGATGATTTTCTTAATGTTTTGATCAGAGTCAATCATGTTCTGAATGTATTCTCTTATGCCTTGAATATTGATGAAGCTTAATGGCCCGTCGATTCGAAGAATGGCCAGCTCTGGCCAGGTTTCCAGATCATCAAATCTGGTGATGTTTCTAAACTCATGATGGTCTTTGATTCGACCCAACCGAGCGATATGAGGGTAAGCTGCCCGATACAAAAAGAGCAAAATGGATAGCACGATACCGGTAACAATACCAGTGACCATCCCAATATTGAGTGTAACAAGAAAGGTGGATAATAACACTAAAAACTCTTTGCGACTGTTTCGCCAAAGAACTTTCATGTATGAAAAATCAAACAGTCCGCTCACAGCTACCATAATGATTGCTGCAAGGATGGCATGCGGCAAATAATAAAATAATGAGGTAAGAAATACCAATGTCAATCCTACCAGAATGGCACTAATCACAGATGAAAGTGGCGTATTTGCTCCTGCCTGATAATTTACCGCCGAACGAGAAAATCCTCCTGTAACCGGATATGCCTGAAAAAATGAGCCAATTAAATTAGCAGCTCCCAGTCCTATTAGTTCTTGATTCGAAATAACCTTATGATCCTTTTTCTTCCCTTCAATAGCTTTTGCCACTGAGAATGCTTCCATAAACGCTATAACTGAAATGGTGAACGCAAGTGGTAATACATCGCCAAACCTGCCAAGCGAAAAGTCCGGAACTTGAAAGGCTGGCAATCCATTAGGGATTCCCTGTACAATGCTTAACCCTTCCTCATCCAATCGTAAAGCAGAGGCTACCAAAATGCCTAAAACGACAATGATAAGTGCGCCGGGTATTTTGCTATTTACTCTCTTAATAAGCTTCAGCAAAACAATACCACCTATGCCTATTGCAAGCGTGAGCAAATGAGTTTGATCAATTTGATTATAAGCATTGATGATCACCTCATAAAAACGATTGCTTTTAACTATTTCTGTACCCAACAAGTATTTGAGTTGATTAAACCCAATGATTAGTGCCGCCGCAGATGTAAATCCACTTATAACAGGTTTGGATAGCAGATTCGTAATAAAGCCAAGTCTAAACACTCCCAACACGAGCTGAAAAGCACCCATAAAGAATGCTAAAAGAATAGCGAAGGCAATGTATGCATCGGAGCCTTCTGTGGCTAGCACTGAGACACCAGTGGCAACTAATAACGAGTCCATAGCCACCGGTGCTACGGACAATTGCCTCGAAGTACCTAAAATTGCATATATCAGCTGAGGTACAATCGATGCATACAATCCATAGACAGGAGGTAAACCTGCAATCAACGCATATGCCATGCCCTGTGGAATAAGCATGACTCCGACTGTCACACCTGCGAATAAATCACCGTTCAGATTTTCTCGCTTGTAGCCAGATAGCCATTGAAGTATTGGAAGTGAATTTTTGAAACGATTCATGTGCAGCAAAAGTAGCAGGCGACAATCTAGTGATTCGTAACATTTGTTACATGACAGATGCTAAAGAATTTCTATCCGGTTTCTATGCTGGGATATTTTATCATTCATCTCAAGTTTCTTGAGCAGCCGTGAAATAACAACGCGTGAAGTACTTAGTTCATCTGCTATTTGCTGATGTGTTTTATGTATTTCATAGGACTCAGTAGCTTGTTTTGTGTCCAGCAAATATTTAAAGAGACGGTCTTCCATATTGGAAAAGACCAGGCTATCTATGGTTTCCATCAATTCATCAAAGCGTAGCTGATAGGAGTTTAAAACGAAGCGTCGAAATGATGGGTATTTTGTTATCCATTGATCGAGATTGGAGTTGGGAATCATCCATATTCGCGAGTCTTCTTCAGCTATCACCTGAATATTTTCAGCTCTTTTCTCTAAACAACAGGTTACTGACATGGAGCATGTCTCCCCTTTTTCTAAATAGTAAAGCAATACCTTGCTTCCGTCAGATCGATACTTATATACTTTTAATAGGCCCTCAAGGACAAAAGGAATTACCTTTTCATCGACACTGGTATCGAGGACATGCTCACCTGCTTTTACCTTCTTCTGGAATCCCTTCTCTTCAATCTCCTTAATAAGATCAGGTTCGAAACTGTGGATTGATAATACTTCTTGAATCATATTGTCAGAAATAAAAAAAGCCGATCATAGTGATCGGCTCTAAGTTAGTATTCTAAAATAAGATTAGTTTAATGCATCAAGCTTGGCTTGGATTTCTTTTGCCTTATCTAACATACCTAACCCTTTGTAAACGTAGATCAAGCTTGTCATCACATCTGGCTCATCACTTCTCAGTGAGTGAAGTTTCTCCCAAACGGGTAGTGATTCATTAAGTTTTTCTTCAATAGCTGTATCAAGAGTTTGATATCTTTTCTTTTCTTCAGCTTTATAGCTTGACTTACCAGGATAGTAATTCAAAGCACCTTGTTCTTTCACAAGTGCGTTTGTTTCATTGAAAAGCATCGCTCCGATGTTGAAGTATGAATTAAAATGATCCGGATTTACAGAAATGGCTTTTTTATACGTTTCCATGGCTCCTTCCTTGTCACCCGTTTCATCTTTAAGCACGCCAAGGCTGAATAGCAAGTCAGCATTGTTTGGTTCTGCCTTAATGGAGCTTTCGATCTCAGTCATAGCTTCATCTGTACGATCAAGACGAATAAGAAGGTTAATTTCATATTTGGCTAAATCAATATCGTCTGGATAAACTTTTCTTGCGTCTTTGATATATGCTAATGCCTCTTCTAATCGCTCATCTTTTGCTGCGTAATTATACAGTTGAAGAAAAATCGATTTGTCTTTCATCCCTGCCTCATAGCATTTTTTAAAGCTTGCCTCTGCTCTCTTTGCATCTCCGGCAGCTGAGGAAGCATATGCAGCATTCAGAATTGCATTTGTATCTGAGGGCATTATATAATAAGCGGTTTCAAAATTATCGGCAGCTTCTTCGTATAAATCCTCATTATAGGCCGTGATTGCATTATTGTAATAGAAGGCGTAATACCCTTGTTTCTTAGAGTCAATATTAACTACCTGGCCGGTATTAAAATCAACTGAGTTAAATGATTTCTGAGCAGGATCAAGTTCTAACGCTCTATCAAAGGCCTTTAAAGATTCATCAAGAGCACCTTCTTCATTGTTTGCAGTATCCAGAGCAGCATAAATTTGTCCTCTATAGTACCAGGTTTTGGGATCATCCTTGGTTTTTTCATGCACAATTGCTGCATCTATAATTGACTTGGCCTCTGATAGTTCGCCATCTTCTAGCGCTGAAAGAGCTTGATTAATTTTCGGCTTCTTCTGAGCGTATCCAACCACACAAATTGCCGCTAAAAATAGGGTTAAAAATGTTCTCATTTCGTTCTTAGTTTATTCGTTATCCTTTTGGTTTTCATTTTGATCAGAGGACTCCTCAGTGTTTTCTTCACCGCCTTCTTCATCATTTTCTATATTTGAAATTTTCTCTACAGCTGAGATTTCATCGTCTTCATTGAGTTTAATGAGTCGAACACCTTGTGTAGCTCTTCCCATTACTCTCAAGTTGTCTACAGACATCCTAATAGCAATCCCTGACTTATTTATAATCATCAGTTCATCTCCATCTACGACATCTTTTATTCCAACAAGTTCTCCTGTCTTATCTGTTACGTTAAGTGTTTTCACACCTTTACCACCTCTTTTGGTGATTCTGTAATCTTCTAGGTCAGATCGTTTTCCGTATCCTTTTTCAGATACTACTAATAGATTGGGTGGGTTTTTGTAGTCTACACAAACCATACCAACTATGAATTCTTTCTCTGTAATCCTCATTCCTCGTACTCCTGAGGCCATTCTTCCCATAGATCTAACATCTGACTCATGGAAGTTGATTGCACGTCCTGTGTTACAAGCAATCACAATGTGACTATCTCCATCTGTAAGATTTACATTAAGCAATTTGTCATCTTCTCGAATGGTAATCGCATTGATTCCGTTTCTTCTTGGCCGGCTATATGCTTCAAGCGACGTTTTCTTTATCACTCCTCGCTTGGTACACATAACAAGGAAATTATTGTTGATGTAATCAGGATCGTCAAGTGTTTTGACATTGATGACTGATCTTACTTTGTCATCTGATTCAATATTGATCACATTCTGAATTGGACGTCCTTTGGACGCTTTGCTACCCTCTGGAAGCTCCCAAACTTTAATCCAAAAGACTTTACCAAACTCGGTAAAAATCAGCAGGTAGTTGTGCGCCGATGCAATGAATAAGTGTTCAGTAAAATCATCATCTTTTGATTTAGCTGCTCGGCTACCAACTCCACCTCTGCCTTGTGTTCTGTACTCAATTAATGGTGTTCTCTTGATATAACCTTGATGTGATATGGTAATAACCATGTCTTCATCAGGAATCATATCCTCTGCAGTGAATTCATCTGCGCTATGCTCAATGACAGACCTTCTTTCATCTCCGTAGCGCTCTTTTATTTCAAGAAGCTCATCCCTGATGATCTGCATTCTCCTTTCTTCGCTCCCGAGAATATCTTTCAACTCCTTAATCAACGCTTGTATCTCTTCGTATTCTTTCTGAATCTTATCTCTCTCAAGTCCTGTCAGTCGCTGGAGTCTCATGTCCAGAATTGCCTTGGCCTGAATTTCAGACAAACTGAATTTTTCAATTAACCCAATGCGAGCTTCATCAGGATCTTTGGAAGACCTGATCAAATTAATAACCTCGTCTAGGTTATCCAACGCTATCAGATAGCCTTCTAAAATGTGCGCTCTTCGTTCTGCCTCATCCAGCTCATACTCGGTTCTTCGAACCACAACCTCATGCCTATGATCAACAAAGTGAACAATTAAATCTCTGAGATTTAAGGTCTTAGGTCTTCCTTTTACAAGTGCCACATTATTGACACTGAAGGAAGACTGTAATGCTGTTTGCTTGTATAAATTATTGAGAACTATGTTTGGTATTGCATCTCTTTTAAGGTCATAAACCACACGCATTCCTTGCTTATCAGATTCGTCTCTGATATCCGCAATTCCTTCAATTTTTTTGTCATTGATCAAAGCAGCAGTTTTTTCAATCATGCTTGCTTTGTTTACCTGATAAGGGATTTCGGAAACAATTATTTGTTCGCGTCCGCTACTTGTCGTGTCAAACTCTGCTTTTGCACGCAGAACAACTCTTCCTCTTCCTGTTTCAAATGCGGCTCTTACACCTTGGTAGCCATAGATGGTAGCTCCGGTCGGAAAATCGGGAGCCGTGATATGCTGCATCAGCTCTTCGATGGTGATGTCTCTATTCTCTATGTAGGCAATAACCCCATCTACAGCCTCGGATAGGTTGTGTGGAGCCATATTGGTGGCCATACCTACTGCAATTCCACTGGCCCCGTTTATAAGCAGGTTTGGGATCTTAGATGGTAAGACACTCGGCTCTTCCGTACTATCATCGTAGTTGGGAACATAGTCTACGGTATTCTTCCGTATATCAGCAAGCAGCTCTTCTGAAATTCGTCTTAGGCGAGCTTCTGTATAACGCATCGCAGCAGGTGAATCTCCATCTACTGATCCGAAGTTACCCTGGCCATCAACCAATGGATATCGCATCGACCAATCTTGCGCCATACGCACCATGGTGTCATATACAGCAGTATCTCCATGAGGGTGATACTTACCAAGAACATCCCCGACGATTCTAGCACACTTTTTATAAGATTTGTTGTAGTTGACACCCAGTTCATCCATTCCGTAAAGAATCCGTCTGTGAACTGGCTTCAGGCCATCTCTTACGTCAGGAAGTGCCCTGGAAATGATTACGCTCATTGAATAATCAATGTACGCGCCTCTCATTTCCTCTTCGATATTTATTGGGATGATATTCCCCTGTGATGAGGGTACGTTCTCGTTATCTCCGTCTGCCATTTATGCTTGTTTGGGTTGTCCAAAAATCAAGCCGCAAGATAACAAAATTTGAGCTTAAAAAGTAGCTTTATTGTGCCTCAAAACTGAAGGTTTAAGATTTGTTGAAAATGAGATATAACGTGTGAAAATTGAATTGATTTCAAATGCGAGAATTAGCTTTTTGACTTCTTCGCTTTCTTTACCTTTTTCTTCATTTCTGGCCACATGCGTCGGTTATTTTCCCCAACTTTTGGATTTTGACGCTTCCAGATCGGCTGACCTCTTACTTCCATCCTGCGTCCGGTCTTTGGATCAGTATAGACGTGCTTAAGCTGGACATGATCGCTTTTCATTGGAGAACGAGGAATGTCAGGAATATTTATACTAATACCTGCCTGAATAAAGAACGTTGGGTACTTGTGTCTGACTGTCGATCCATCCGGAATGTTGATGGTATAGGATTTGAATTCTACACTTGGTTTAATAATAACACGGAAATATTCCGACCAATTGTTTTCAATGCTAACGCCTATATTGGTGTATAGTCCTCTGGAGATGACTCCACTATTGAATTGTTTTCCTGCGGTAATCCGGCCAACTTGTAATTCTGCAACGAAATCGTAGCTCCAAAAGGAGTAGAAGTTATAACCTGCCGTGGCAAATAGTCTGGAATACCGTGTTTTTGATACGTTTGGTTGATAGTCTCTTACCTGATCACCAAAAGCTGTGGGTTTTAGTCTTCTTAAAAAATGAATCTCATATGAGTAGCCTAATCCAAACCTGAATTTTTCATAATTATAATGAAGTTGTAGGGTGATTGGGATACCTCTTGAACCGCCTTTAAAACCAAATTCAGTAGTATCTGTATCAACCAAAAAAGTCTGATCCCCAAGGTTTGGATTGTATACAGGGTTTGAAAGGTATTCGAAAGGGAGATCGAAGGGATTTTCTAATGATGTTTCAAAGCCCAATTGAGGATCGTTTAGCCAATTGGTATACCCTGAAAAAGAGCTCCCCAAATTTTCGATATCATTGGAGAAAATGAATTGATTTTCAGCATCTTGATAAAAGTATACTCCCTCAAGTTGATGTGAATAGCTGGTATTACCTACACCTGTTGTAGCAGTAATGCTGAACTTATTGAGAAATACTTTGACGGGGTTGCGGTAGATATTATATCGCTCATAGATATCCTGACTGAATGCTTGAGTAGACATTAGCACTAGTATGATGATCAGACGATATCGTTTGGCAGCAGCGAGCAAATTATCCCAAATTTAAACCATTAATCGATGCGGGTGATCTCAAACAATAATGTACTGTATGGTGCGATTCGAGTGGCGTAATCCGGTATAATGGCGTCTTCAACTAAATCATCATTTATTGATGCCGGAATTACTAAGGCACTCTCTCTATATCCTTGGGAAGAAGGAATCATCACCAGCGCCCGCTCTCCTGTCTGCATCAGTGAAACCGCAAACTCAAAACCAGTCAATAAGTCTCTGGGACTCCCTGATCCATAAATCCATTCAAATCCACTATCACTTCCAAAAGAGGAATCGTCGATGAAACGGCCGGCATAGTCAACTACAATTGTATCACCGTTTAAGGGTGATGGGCCGGTACCGGCTCGCAGGCGCTTAAAAGAAATTCCTGAAGCCGGAAAAAGAATAACACTATTAATAGGGTTTGCGACTGTATCATTTAGACTATTTGCTGTGACATAACTATCTATATCAACAAGCTCTTGAGCGAACAGGTCTGTTTCGGCATGAACGGCAGCTAATGTTATTTGTAAGTGAGCGATCAAATCCGGATCAATTGCTCCCGAAGTAAGGTCCTGATATGCTTGATCCGGTGGAAGAATGAAATTGTATATCTCTCCTACTCGCATAAGGCTAATTCCAAAGTCAGCACCTAATGGATAAACAGCAGACGCTCCAACTTTGCAAATGAGTGAATCTCCGTTTGATCTTTGATGCTGGGCGATTATGTTCCCTGCTGGATCGCGTAGCGTATAATAGATGGCTGCTACGCTTCCGGCTACTGCCGGTGTTCCTGTAGGATTCAAGCTATCAGCATAATAATAAATTCCTGAATTATCCCGAGTGGCAGTAATATTCATGGTGTCTAACCATGCTTGAATTTCTTCATCTGCAGTTGTTAAGACGACACTGTCATTGCCACAAGAACTTAATAGTACTACAAAAACCAATATGACTGTGTGTCTCATCACTACCACCAACAACGTTTAAGAATTGGATAGATTATTTGAAGGTCTTACAAAACATCTGAAAAACAGGAATCTTATCTAATTCCAGCTTCTCACCTATCAGTATCATTCGTTGGTATTCTTCCTTTCCAATCTTATGATTTTGATTTATAATATCTTCATCATTTTCAAGAAAGAAGCTTGCAATGAATCGAATGAGCAAGTAAGGTGAATGAAGCACTGCTTGTCTGTATTCATTATAATCTACATCACCTTCGCCAGGCGGTCGGCCTAGATCCAGTTCATTGATCCCACAAGTAACCTTGATAGTCTCCTTCAAAACAGCCATGAATTTGTCAGACCAGTTGTAATAATTCTTAATTAAGAATTTCATAGCATAAACTACCGGATCTTTTTTCATGAAGTATCCTCCTTTTGAAAGCTTTCTAGCTTTTTTATTTAATGCCATTTCTTCAAAAAGCGTGATTTTTCCATCAGCCATAGCAATCCCAATGGTAGGTGCCATGATGATTAATGAGAAAAAATCTTCATCATTGATTTCCAGATAAGGTGCTTCGGTTTTTAAGAAATCCTTTTTTAAGGTTTTGGTAGCTTCCTTTACTTCAGGATACTCAATCATGGATTCAATTTCGTACTCGGTGAACATATTAGGGTGCGGTTAATTAATCAACCTCAAAATAAACCCTTTTAACTAAATAGGGAAAAGTACAGGTCTATTAATTGTAAGAATTATTTTCGCTCAAAACAGAAAAGATGATAGATAAGAATATTCAGCTAGCTATTCAAGTTGTTCCGCTAGAACGCGAAGGTGATGTTTATAAGAAAATTGATGCTGCGATCGAGGTAATTCAAAAGTCAGGAGTTGAGTATATGATAACGCCAATGGAGACCGTGATGCAGGGGCCATATGATAAATTGCAGGAAGTTGCCAAAGATGCGCAGCAAGCGCTGGTGGATGCCGGGTGTAAGGAGTTTTTAGTCAACATAAAAATGCATATCCGGACGGATAATGATGTGACGATGGAAGAGAAAAGACTAGATCGCTGATTTAGAAAGCAATATTACTCTCCAGCGACTGATACGTCTGGAATTGAGTTGAGCCATTTTGTCCAACAAACTTGAATGTTTGCTCACTGCTACCTGAGGCTTTTGGAGTTTCTGTATGAAGCACTATTTCATTCTCTCCTTCCTTCAATGGAATTCTACTGTAGTAAATGCTGTGAGGGATTGTCTGCCAGTTTCGTGTGTCTGCCTGCTCCGAAGCAAAGTTTACAAGCCCTACTAAAAATCCCAGTGTTTCGTCTTCCTTCCGTACTTGCTTTTCGATCATCTTCTTCAGTGCTACCCGTAACAACCCTTTCCCTAATTCTTCGAGCATTCGCTCACGTAATGTCTTAAATGCGATGGCATTTATGTCTTCTGCCTTCTCTAACGGGTAGTAATAATTATCAACCTCTAAGCTCGCAGACATGAAAAACGGTTCTCTTTCCACATACTTTGGAAAAGCCACTCTTGTTCCTGTTAGATCGGTAATGCTGGCATTTCCATCTTCGTTAGTGTCGTAGAAAAAGGGGAAGTTGAGTCCGAATTCTTCATTCTGAAAAAAGACTTGTCCTCCCTCTCCTTTCACAGCTACAAAGTTGATGGACCACTCATCTTTAACGGGAGCCAATCCATTGTGCCAAAAGAATACAAGTTCTCCACCTTCGGAAGGCGGTAGAGCCACATATTCCATTCCAAACTCCTTGCTATACATGTCGAGTTCCGTGGGGAATCCAGCTAAAGAAGCAGTCCTCAAGAGGTCCTTTTTGAGCTGCTCCGGAACTGTCATTCCGAACATCTCTGAATATTCTTTTTGGTATATCTCTAAAGAGTTTCTGTAGGCAATAAAGGCATTGTTATAATCACCTGAAGCATCATATATGATTCCCATCAGGTTGTGAACGAAGGCGTCTTTCTGATACTTACTTTCAGAAACATACTTATCCCCCAACTCGAACAATCGCTGATTCAACCTGCGGCATTCAACCAGGGCCGATTCATAGTTTCCAAGTTTCAGATAATTAAGCGCTTTGTAATAAAGCAACATGAGATGCTCATGATCTTCACCCGGGTAAACAATCAGGTTTGGATTGAGAAAATAGGATGCGGCAAAATTGAGGTAATTCTTATGATAGTCCTCTCCGAACAAATACGCTTGCTCCAACCAGTTATTACTTTCCTCATAATTACCTAAAAGATGCTCTACTACACCTTGATTGGCATAATATAGAAATCGTGTCTTACTCTTTGCTGCTTTCTTATTTTGGTCAAGAATACTGGCTGCCTGCTCAATATTTCCCTGCTCAAAATTCTTATTGAATTCATAATTCAGCTGATAGAAAGAAGCACAGCTTGAGAGTACAATGAGTATTGCAAATGAAAATATGGTCTTAGTTGAAACCATGTATAGATGTGGTGATTTATAAGGAGAGAGTTAAAAAAAGCAACAGGCTTATGTGAGTGAGCCTGTCGCTATCAATGGTACTAGTTCTTAATGTACTTCTTGATTTCTTTGTCTCCGAGCCAAACTTTCTCGTTGGTTTCTATGCTCACCAACTCCAGATTGACTTTGTAGTTCACCACTTTTTCCTTCTTATAAGAGTCGGTTACGGCAGTAATTACTCCAAACATCATAAAGTCTGCTCCTAGCTCTTTTCCCCATTGCGCTTGAGTCTCAGGAGAAGCAAACTCTCCTTGCTCTGCGCGCTCTTGACGCAGCTTCTCACGAAAATCAGAATTGGACACCACTCGTACAAAACCCGAATTGATGAATTCTCTTTCTATGTCCTTAATGAAGGTTTCAGCTTCGATATGCTCGGAGCTTTTATTCTGAACGTATCCGACAATTACTACCGGCTTACGATCGTTTTCTATTTTGAAGTTGTTATGCCACGGCCTGCCAGTGACATCCTGAATCATTTCTTCAGCTACTAACTTAGAGTCGGTATCGTTCCAACGACCGCTGAGATCTACCTGCTGGTCTGGATTGATACGTGTGACTTGTCTATTGCAAGAGGCTAGAACGACTACAGCCAATACTAGCATGGATAATTGAGTGATTTTTTTCATTTTTATTAAGCTATTCGTAAAACAAAGATAGGTGATCCTTCACCTAAAAGTCTGCTGAAATTCTGAAATTCAAAAACCTTGCCGATAATGAATTAGGTATAGCTAGTTGTGCTCCGGTCACGTCTTGTATCCATGAATATGATAAGGTGTTATCTGCGCCTAAGACATTTAACACTTCAGCCCTTAACCATAAGGTTTTCAAATACTTATGATTAGTTAGTTCAAATGATTTCGACAACCCAATATCCACTCTATAGTATTCATCTCCCGAAAAAATATTTCTTGCATTTATTTCATTAGGTGGTCCTAATGGATAGCCGGAACCAAACACTGAGTTGACATAAACTCGCATGCTTGGATCATTCGGCAGGTGATCTTCGAAGTAAAATGCCAGATTTATGCGTTGATCTGATGGTCTTCTAATGAATCCTTTGTCATCCTCAGCAATATCTTCCTGGGTATTTAAAATCCCTAAGCTGAACCAGGATTGCGTACCTGGAATGAATTCGCCATTAATCCTAAAATCAAATCCATAGGCTATTGCTTTTGCGTCATTATTCGCAAAATATCGTAATCGCACATTGTCTATATCGTATGCTATTACATTATCGAGTGTCTTATAATACACCTCCGTGGAGAATAAGAATGGTCGGTTCCACCAGCTTAATACCCTTTCCATGGCACCGATGATATGAATCGATTGCTGAGCTTCGACATCTTCTCGGATTGCTCCAGTCTGGTCTCTGAGCTCACGATAAAACGGAGGCTGACTATACTTTCCTATTGAGAGTCTAAATGATGTTTCACGTTCCCAATTGGGTTTAAATCGATATATCAATCGTGGACTAACCAACGTCTCGCCATTGTAGTCTAAATGATTTAGCCTCACTCCTACATTTACTGCATGCATGGAGTCTTTGGTGAAAATGGTGGTTTGTAAGTACCCGGTAATAGAAGTGGTGTTGAGTTCAAGTTCGTTGAATGTGCTCTCATTTACATTCACGAATCCAGCTGAGTCTAAAAATGAGTATTCATTCAGTTCGTCATTAATGATATTTCGATTCAATCCAACACCTGCCTCTAAGATGGACCAATCAGACATCAGGTATTCATTACGCCATTCAGCATTGTAAATCTGCGCTTCTAACTTGTTTCTCCCGTAATTAAAATTGGTACCTATGCCACGAACTACCACGCATTCATTGAAGCTATTAGATCCTGGATTGTTGTCTACATCGCAAATTCGATAGGCTCCTTCTACGTTATAGTTTTCTCGCTCAGACGTATATACGCCAGAAAAAATCCATCGGCTCAAAAACTTGTTTGACCAACGGTGAGAGAGATTAAATCCACTTTGATAGGTATCATAATCGAGCTTCTCTCTTCCATCAAAGGCAGTCTGTACACGCAGGTTTTGAGAAACGGATCCAAACTCTGTGGTTTGAGATTCCGGTAGCGTCAAGTACCTGTTTCTCCCGTATGCCAGCAACCAGTTGAGTTTGGTTCGATTGATTTGTTGACTATTATTACCCGAAAGGTCAAAGGTGAAAAAGGCTTGAGCGTCTGTATATGAAGGTAGATATTGTCCGTCTGTCTCAAGGGTGTTTAGTAAGTACCGCGAATCCCGGTGACGTGCACCAAATAAATATTGAATATTGTCGTCTACGCGATTGCCTATAAAGGCTGTTCCACCTAGTAGTCCAAAATTAATCTGACCTTCTAATGATTCAGGCTCTTTGTAGTCGATATTCAGAGATGAAGAAAGCTTATCTCCATACTTGGGTTCCCATCCACCTGCATAAAAGCTAATATCACCAACCAGATCCGGATTGACAAAGCTGAGGCCTTCCTGACGACCAGCGTTGGCAAGGAAAGGACGATATACCGGAATGTCATTTACATAAACAAGGTTTTCATCAAAGTTGCCACCTCGCACATTGTATGCTGATGATAGCTCGTTATTTCCGGCTACACCAGGTAATGTCAATAAAACCTTATTGAAATCACCAAATGCAGATGGTAAGTTTTGTGCCGACTTGGGATCGATTTTAGCAGCTGGATCAATGGCATCTTTCTCCCGCTCGCCTTCTACTTGAACGTCTTCCAACTGTGTTGCCTGAGGCTTCATCGTGACAATGAAATCGCTAACATCAGTTGGAATATTACTCAGTTCGTAGGTACCATACTGCACATGGGAGAAAATAAGATCATACCTTCCTGAGGCGATTTCGAGAAGAAAATACCCATTGGCATTGGAAATAGTACCTATCGTTCGATTGGATTTGACGATTACATTGACCGCCGGAATCGGATCACCGTTTTCATCAACTACTCTACCTTCAATTACATCTTGTTGGGCATGGAGTGAGAAACTCAGTAAAGCCAGGATTAGTAAAATCAGTGATTTCAACTGATTAGGATTTTTTGAGATTTGCGATGGTTTGGGCTGGATCATCTGATTTAAAAACGAAACTTCCGGCCACAAGCATATCCGCTCCGGCATTAAAAAGTTCGCCAGCATTCTGATCATTTACTCCTCCGTCAATTTCAATAATGATCTCCGGGTTAATCTGATCCACCATTTTCTTAAGCTTTCTCGTTTTATCAAAAGTGGTTTCTATAAACTTTTGCCCTCCAAACCCCGGATTTACTGACATTAACAAAACCAGATCTACATAAGGAAGGATTTCTTCTAATGAGCTTACAGGCGTATGAGGATTAATAACTACTCCGGCCTTAGCTCCTAGTCTTCTAATTTCTGTAACCGTGCGATGCAAATGTCTGCAAGCTTCCTGGTGTACTGTGATTATCTCAGCTCCGGCCTTCATGCAATCTTCGAGATATGGATCGGCATGTTCGATCATTAGGTGATAATCCATCGGCTTTTTCGCATGCTTATGAATAGCCTTACAAACCGGAAAGCCAAAAGAAATATTGGGAACGAAGACGCCATCCATGATATCAATGTGGATGTAATCTGCTTCGCTTTGATTGAGCATTTCTACTTCTTGCTGAATATTGCCAAAGTCGGCTGCAAGAAATGAAGGGGCGATTAGTTTCTTTGACATTAGAAGTTTACAAGTTTGACGACTTTCTGATTATTTCCTATTTGCAAGAATAAGAAATAAACTCCTTGTTGGCTACCATCAATCGTCAATTCCATTTTTTCCTTGATTTCACTCTTCCTGAATTCGCGTTGAAAGATCAAACTTCCTTTTGGGTCCATGATACGAATGCTCATTCCTTCTCTAAACTTTCCATCTGTAATTAGGAACAGTGTATCACCATTAAAAGGATTGGGATAAAAAGTCACTTTATCATTCAGGATATCATTTACATTAAGCGCCCTTACATCTTTAGCGAACGTATAGTTCGGAACTCCATTTCCTAATAATGAATCTGGTTTGCCAGCTTGGTGAGCTGAGGTCTTTATCGCTGTGATAACTTCATTCACTGTTCGTTCAGGATTTAGTTGCCATATGCATGCAGCAAATCCTGCGATCAATGGTGAAGCAAAGCTTGTTCCGCTGCCTCTGGAAATCGTACCATCTCCTCTCATCACAGTTGTTGCCGCTCCAAATGCTGCTACATCAGGTTTAATTCTACCATCTGCAGTATTGCCAACGGAACTGAATGAAGAATAAGAGAAATCCGGATTTGCACTCCCCACTGTAAGAACACCTTTTGCATCTGCTGGTGGAGTAATTCGCCTCCAGCTCTTGTTTCCTTCATTCCCGGCACTTATCGTTACAATCATTCCTTTGTCAGCTGCCCACTTTGCTGCTCTTGATACAATGGTGGTTTCACCATCCATGTCTTCAAACGTGTAGTTATGACTACTTATATCAAACAGTCGATAGCCTAAGGACCCATTGATTACATCTGCTCCTAAACTATCGGCGAATTCAGCGCCAAGAAGCCAGTTGTATTCTTCCAGGGTGTTTTCAGCTTGATTATCTTCTGTAATGCACAAGATATAATTTGCCTCAGGAGCAATACCAATCAAGTGACCATCCTCAGACTCAAAATCTGAAGCTATAATTGAGAAAACCGAAGTGCCATGACTTCCAAACTGGAATACATTGCCCGAATTCTGAACAAAATCTTTAGTGGCAATAATCTGATTGTTTTCCCATAAATGTTGAAAGGGTACGTATTTATCCACGCCTGTGAAACCATTATCCAGCACAGCAATGATCATTCCTTGCCCTTTGATATCTTCAGCATGCATCTGATCAGCTGCCAACATCATCAACTGAATGTCCGAATCACCGCTTACTGATGGTGGGTCCAGAAATTCGGTGGGCGATTCAAATGGAGTTTTATCATTGCTAAGGCGAGTAGTATCTGCGATCCAAGCGATGCTATCCACAAAATCAAGTGACTCTACTTCATCTAATAGTGTTGTATCAATATTGACAAGTGCTCCGTTCAGCCATCTGGAAGTGAAGTAAACCCCGACTCCATAATCTCTAAGTCCTTGTGTATAGCTTGGATTAACAGGTAAGTCTGAATCGTCTATACCTATGTTTTGCTTGGCTCTGCGATCTATGGACCTTTGTGTAAGAAATTCTTGCGGATTTGAGATAGAATATGGATAGTTATCTCCCGCTTTGTCAGCGAAATAAATGAAATATCTATTGACTTTACTTATCTCATCTTCACCCTGAGAAAGTGATTTGAAACTAAACAGCAATAAACATACGATCAAAAGACTATTCCTCATTTCCTGTTTCAATTAATGTCTGCTTGAGCGATCGTCCTCCAATTACCTCACCAAAATCTGCTCCGCAATCGCTTGAAGTACACTTCTTTTGTGTTAAGTAATCCTTTTCTACCAACCCCACTCCTTCTACATAGACCTCACTGCGCAAATCTACACCGGTCACATTTTCTTCAATATCCTCAATTATCAGTCTTATATGATTTTCCGAACCAATAGAATCAATTATCGGATCTGCAGCAGATTGATAGTAGTAAGTAAGCTCGCTCCTACTGTTTAAACTGTTTCCATCCCATTCTCTGCCTTCTGTTACAGGAAAGGTCAATTTGATAAAAGGAATGTTGTTTTCGGTGATGGATAGATAACTAGATGTTCGCGTAACGATCCAAACTGAATCACTTTCCCAGTTGCTCATTGCATTTACTCTGATATCACGCCTAAGCAAATAAGAGGTTTGGTCAATGGATTGAATTGAGTCGAAAATGGTTTCCTTTAGCTGATAGGTTGTAGTATCAAAACCACTCACTAGATATCGGATCTCCTCTACATCATAAACTCGATATTGACCTACTATTAGCGGGTAAAACTCATACCCGAGTGCGTCAGGCCCTAAATCTTTAGATTCGTTGCAAGATGTAATAATCACAGATATCAAAAGCGCGAAAAAGCTTCTCAATATCCATTTTAATGAACTTAAACTATCTGTGATTGATCTCAATTTTCTCTATTCTGATGAAAGCTCGAAGTAATCCATCCACCGCCAATCACATCGTCTCCTTCATAAAACACTGCTGCCTGGCCCGGAGCTATTGCGCTTACGCCATTGCCGAAATAGACTTTCATTGTTTCTCCGACTTGTTCAATAACGGCAGGATTGCCTTTGTCATTGTAACGCACCTTTGTAATTGTATCTTTTCGTTCTCCTTCTATGGAAGCATACTTCTGCATGTTGAGCTGCCTTACATACATGCCATCTCGACTTAATTCATCGAATGTACCAAGTATAACTCTATTCGTATCTTTCTGTATTTCAGTAACATAAACAGGATAACCTAAAGCTACACCTAGACCTTTTCGTTGACCAACTGTATAGAAAGGATAGCCTTCATGCTTCCCGACAATTTCACCCGATTCCAAGACAAATTCACCACCTGCCACTTGTTCTTCTATGCCCTCTACTCTCCTTTTCAAAAACCCTCTATAGTCATTATCTGGAACAAAGCAGATTTCATAAGATTCTGACTTAGTCACTAATTCGTAGAATTCCCGCTCACGTGCCATGTCATATATCTCTGACTTCTTAAGGTGCCCCAATGGGTATTTAGTTCGACTTAAGCTTTCCTGCGAGATGCCCCATAAGGCGTAGGACTGATCTTTATAACCATCTGCACCTCTTGAAACAACAAATCGATCATTCTCCTGGCGAATCTTCGCGTAGTGACCAGTAGCAATAAACTCACAATCTAGTTTATCAGCTCGACGGAGTAATGCATCCCATTTAATGTGAGTATTGCACATCACACATGGATTCGGTGTGCGCCCTGCCATGTATTCATCGGTAAAATAGTCGATGACAGCATCACCAAACTCTTCTCTGATATCTATGATGAAATGTGGGAATCCCAAGTTCACCGCAATGTTTCTTGCGTCGTTGATAGAATCCAGACTACAACAGCCGGTTTCTTTTGAACTTCCTCCCGAGGTTTGATAGTCCCATGTTTTCATGGTCATTCCTATTACCTCATATCCTTCTTCGTGTAGCATCACTGCAGCGAGTGAGCTATCAATGCCGCCGCTCATGGCGACTAAAATTCTTCCTTTTTTACTCATTTATTTCGTATTTCGCCGGGTTCACAGCCACGGTTTATACATCAAGATGCAAAGGTAGTGATTTAGTTAATTAGTGATTAGTTAATTAGTAAAATGATGGATTGACAACATGATCATAATCCTAATTTATTAATCGACTTTTCGACAATTTAGCAGCAGCCACCTCCGTCGTAGAAGAATGTACTCTCACTAACATATACATCTTCATTTTCAATAGTTTGTAGGTTTCCTGCGGTCTTATCACATACAGAAAGTGGTTGATTGTACATCAAAACATGGCCTGCATGATCGTCATAGTACTCCTGATCTCCTGTATAGATTGCAGTCTTGCCCGTAAACACACATGGTCCGTCTGCTGGCATTGGGTCCTTAATAGCGCAAACCTCCACACTTTCAATATGAATCGGTTGATTTGTGTCGTAGTGCTTGGTATCTAGAATTCTATATGGACGTTTTGCCCTGATTTCCACAGTCCCAAACCCTACATCGGTGATCATTTTGATATAGTCTTTCAAAGGCAATGCCCCACTCAGGCAAAGGCCTCTCAGTTCGGGATCATTCTTAAGGTTTTCCGGCATCATATCCTCACTAATGGGGTCAGAAAGGACTAAACGTCCGTTAGGCTTCAACACTCGATACGTCTCCTTGAGTGCTGTTTTTAGGTCTTCTTCATGAAAGATGTTAAACAAACAGTTTTGTGCAGCAACATCAATTGACTCATCTTCTACAGGCAAGTTTAGTGCGTCTCCTTTGCGTAAGCTTACAAAATCAGATTTAAACCAATCATTAGCTGACTCAGCTTCTTTGAAGTTGTTTTCGCATGCTTCGAGCATTTCATCGACCACATCGACACCAATAACACCTTCCTTTTGTCTGCTGAAGTAGGAAAACTGAAGCAACTCCATGCCACCACCTACTCCTACATATAGGATCTTAGGGTTGTTGATCAAATCCCTCGGGTGTACAGTACTGCCACAGCCATAGTTCATTTGTTGCATGATCTTGGGAATATCTAACCCCGGAAATGCCCAAATTGGTGTGGTTGTGCAGCATAATCCTACATCTGGGGTTTCTGCTGCTCTTCTGTAAATGTCTTTAGTGGTATCTAAGTATGCTTCCATTTTAGCTATAATTCTTTCTTTTTTGTCTTATTAGGTAGTTGTTCCGCCGCAGCTTGATCCTGCTCCTGCAGTACAACCGTAGCAATGTTGACTCAAAATGATCTCCCTTTTTTCTAGCTCCTGAACATCAAAGTCTTTAATGTGCTGAGGTCCATTTACCTTTAATTCCAGCATCTGATTGAAATCACAATCATACAGGTTCCCATCCCAACTAATACTGATGGTGTTTCGACACATCACTCCAAGCGCTGCTGCCGGATTAAACGCATTGGCAAGCTCTTCCATATAGTCTTCATACTTCTCTGTCTTCACTAAATATTCTAAAAACCGACTTATTGGAAGGTTAGTGATTGCATAGAGATCATTGAAGACAATGTTATACTCAAGAAGCTTGCTTTTGAATTGGCTTTCCAATGCTCCTTGATCACCGGGAAGGAAGGCTCCTGCAGGATTATATACTAAATCAAGCTTCAAGTTGGAATCTTTTTGTCCATACCCTACTTCATTGAGCATCTGCAGCGCTTTTATGGACTTTTCAAATACGCCATCACCTCTTTGTGCATCTGTTCTTTTAGCTGTGAAATAAGGAAGGCTGGAAACAACGTTGATTTTGTGCTTTTTGAAAAACTCTGGCAAATCATTGTATTTCGGGTTTGCCAGAATGATGGTAAGATTGCATCGTACGATAATTTGCTTTCCAAGCTTACTCAACTCTTCCACAAACCACCTGAAATCAGGATTCATTTCAGGTGCGCCTCCTGTAAGGTCAACTGTAGATATATCGGTTCCCTCTAATGCATCGAGACATTGCTGCATGGTCTCCCGTGTCATAATCTCTTTCCGGTCCGGACCCGCATCTACGTGGCAATGTGCACAAACCTGATTACACATCTTGCCTACATTGATTTGAAAAATATCAATATTGGTAGGCTTGAGCGGCAATTGACTTAGTTCATTTAGCTTGCTTTCGAATGATGGAATATTGATCGATTGATAATCATCAAGTACCTCAATCTGCCCCTCCGGAGTACCTAGTCTATGTTTTTGCCTCTGTAGTGATTTTAACATTACATCAATTTATCGTTCACTTGATTCATCATTTGAACACCATGAACCAAGACTGCCCCACTTTTAATTGCCGCAGCTACATGAACAGCTTCCATCATCTGCTCCTCATCTACACCTTTCTTCAAACAATCTGATGTGTAGGCGTCAATACAATATGGGCAGTGTACTGCATGTGATACTGCAAGAGCAATGAGTGATTTTTCACGAGCAGTTAATGCACTGTCCTTGAACACATTACCGTAGTAGTCAAAAAATTTATCACCAAGTTCTTTTTGCCACTCGGTGATATCACCAAACTTCTTTAAATCCTCAGATTTATAATATGTTTCGTTTTTCATAGGCTGTATAACAATATGAGATCATTTAAAGTTGATCATAAACAAGAAAAGGTTGTTCTCCCTTTATCAAAAATCAAAGCTAAATACTTGATTTACGTAAAACTTATAGCTATTGGATTTCTTAAACCAATGGTCGTCTAGTTGTCTATGATATGGAATTTCTTACTCGACTAGTGTATTCTCTCAGCGCGGTTTTAAAATCAGATCCATTTTCCTCCATCGTTTGGATGACTTGAAGAGCTGCAAATGCATGTGTTAGTTGTTCTCCTTCATCATCACCAGGAATAGTTATTTCAGGCTTTTGCTCCTCAGCTATTGCCGCTTCTGCTTTAATAAGTTCTTCTTTTGAGTATGTCTCAATGAGCTGTTTAATAACGGGAATCTTCATAGTTATAAGGACTTTATCATTTCCACTACTGCTTCTTCTTTACTTGTAGGCTGGCCAGATACAAGTTCACCATCCTTGAAGGTAGCGAAGAATGGTAGGTTGGTAACACCTGCTAATTTCCTGGCCTCCGGACTTTTCTCTGCATTTACATCTAAAAAAGAAACATCTGAAAACTGCTGATCTTCAGACAGTCGTCTAAACTTTGGTGAAAACAAGCGGCAACTGCCGCACCAGTCCGCATAATACTTTACTATCACTTTGCTATTTTGATTTAATGCAAGGTTAAAATCTTCGTCTGTCTTAAGTTCTACTGCCATTTGAATGTTTTTTGAGCAAAACAGCAAAATAATTCAAAATGTTTCGCTTAGAAGGTTTTCTTTGCGACCAAAATTCATAATTCCATGGGACTCGCAACTTTTGTGAAAATTAGTAATGTTTCCAATTTATCAGATGCTCGATATTGTGCAGGTATGATGGTAGATGTAATCGGGTTCAATATTGACCCTACCACAGACACATTTGTAAGTGAATCTGATTTCAATGAGATTACCAATTGGGTAGCGGGAGTGGAATTTGTCGGTGAATTTCATGATGCTACAGAAGAGCAGATTCGTGAAGCAGTAAAGAAATACCCTGTCAATTACATCGAGATTGACAACCTTGATTTAGTTGAGAAAGTCGGACTTCTAGGAAAACCTTTGATTGTGCGTTTGAGTATTAATACCGAAGAAGAACTGAATCAGCTAAAGTCTACCTTAAGTTATCTGGATGAGCTTGTCAAGATCGTACTTTTAAAAACTGATAATCCGGCGTTGTTTGAGGCAATTGATTCTAAGATTGGCTATTACAACGGCCATCTAAAGCTGCTGAAGGGATTCAATATTACCACCTCCAAAGATTTGACCAAATTTCCAGGCTTAGAGCTTGAGGCCACCAAGGAAGAACGACCAGGGTTTAAAGACTATGGGCAGATAATGGATATTCTTGAGCTTATCGAAGAAGATTGATGTTGTAATTAATGTTTTAGTCCTATTGATTATATTGTTATCAAAAGATAATAATGAAGAAAATCCTTTTTATTGTTTTTTATTTTTCCACCATAGCCACCTTTGCTCAACTGGAAGAAATTAAAGAAAAACTCAAGTCTAAAGACAGGTCTGAGGGGACTGTTTTTTGGCTTTGTGATTCGGCTTATGCAATCCACAGTAATGACCCAGCACTTGCTGAACAAGTGGCTTTACTCGCATTGGAATTAGCTAAACAAATTGGCTCAGATTTAGGAGCTGCCAAAGCAAATCATGTTGTTGGAATTACTCATTGGGCAAGAGACAATTATACTGAATCAATTGATTACTACCTGGAAGCTTTAGCGTACTACGAAAAACTTGGAAACCTTCATGGCATGGCTCTCATACGTATTAATGTGGGTAACGTATATGATGACCTCAATCAAACGGAGCGAAGCAAAAGCTATCATAGGTCAAGCATAAAAATACTTAGGGAGTTAGGTGACTCTGTTAACTTGGCCAGGGTATTAAATAATCTTGCCATCGCACACAGAAGGACAGGCCATTCCGACTCAGCATATTCTAGCTATCAAAGAGTAATGGCGATCAAAAGATCGCTCCAAGACTCGATTGGTGTGGCGAGAACTTTCAACAACATTTCATTGCTCTTTCTAGAAAAGGAATCTGGTGTCAATCAAGAAGATGCAACAATTGCATATAACAATTTGATTTCCGGATTTGAATATTTGAAAGAGGGGGATGATAACCGACTCTATGCAACTATTTGTGCAAACTTAGGAAGAGCCATGACACTGTCAGGCCAACTGAGTGGCAATGAAAGATACTTCGATAAAGCGCTAGAAATTGCAAAAGAATATGACTTCAAAGTCATTGAGCAGTGGGTCTATATGTATTATGCAGAGTTGTTTGTGCGTAGGAAAGACTATCAGCAAGCATTCGAGTATTTTGCTAAAGAAGTAGCTCTGGACAAGGAATTACGAAATGCTGAAATTAACGAGCAAATAGAAGAACTAAACATTAAATACGAAACCGTAAAAAAAGAAAAACAGATAGCCGAGCTCGAAAGACAAGAAGCTGTTGATAGAGGCATTCGGAATTTGCTTTTAGCAGGAGTCATCGCTGTGATACTCATAGCCTTGGTCCTTATCTTCTACAGTTATCAAAAGAGGAAAAAAGATAAATTAATTGCTCAACTGCAGCTTGATAAGATGTCTGAGGAGCTAATTTCAAAAAACAAGGAAATTGCTTCCTACACGATGAGTTTTCTTCAAAAAAATCAGTTGATGGAGGAATTGAAAGATCAAATAAATGAGCTAAAGAAGAACTCTGATATAACCACAAACAAGGAACTCACAAGAATCAACAGAATTGTGGATAATACTTTCAGATCTGATGAGGAATGGAAAACATTCCAAATCACATTTGATCAAATGCACGATGGTTTCTTCAAGGATCTTAAAAAAACATTTCCTGATATCAGTAATGCGGAACTTAAACTTTGTGCATTATTGCGACTCAATATGAACCTCAAGGAGTCTTCAAAAATACTTGGCATTGCTGCCGATAGCGTAAAAACAGCCAGATATAGATTGCGAAAAAAATTGGGATTGAAAACAGAAGACAATTTGATTGATTTCCTTATCCAGTTTGAAAATCCTGTCAAAACATCCGCCTGATTTAAACTACAACTAATGAAAAAAATCAGCTATTTGATAATCCTGTTATTCATATTTTCATGCTCAGGAGACACAGAACCCTTACCGGATAATGGAGGTGATGAAACTGGAGTTTCTATTGATTCTTTTGATGGTTCAGGTGATTTGGAAAACTACACAACCAATAATGCAAGTTCACTTCCTACTGTCGAGCAAGTATCAGGCAGATATAGAGCTGAATTGGTAGATAATACTGACAATGTCACGCTTCATTTTAATGAACAACAAGGACGCTTAGATGCAAAACGTGTTGCTTTTCCATTTGAATTTATTGCCAGAAATATCGGGATCGGGACGATAAATAATTCCCAAGAAGCTCCGGCTCATCAAAATGATGCTTACAATTTTTGTGGAGTTCAGGTTCATGTTCTTGATTTAAGTTCTCCCAATTCTTCACATGTTGTAGTTGGTCATCGTGGATCCACGGGATTTACAATTGAAGGAAAAAACACCTTAAATGGGTCTTCTTCTGTTAATGATATAGGCGCGAATACAGTTCCAGACGGTCGTGCTGATATTCGAATTGTGGGCAATGAGGATCGAACCATTTCCGTTTTTTGGCAAACGCCCAATTCTGGTAATCAAAATGACAACTGGACTCTCTATAACGATACTGGAAACCTGCCAGGAACAGCTCCTGTATATGATAGCGAGGTATATGTAGGTTTGATTACATATGCCTTCTATACCACAGGCATCCCTTTTGTTGGAACCTGCGATCAGGTCGAAATAACCGAGTAGTTTTAGGTCTGAAGGTCTATGTGGAAAGTTGTGCCTGCTCCTAATTGCGAATCGTAAGATACTTTTCCTCCCATCCGCTCAGTAAATAGTTTGACAATTGAAAGTCCAAGTCCAATTGATTCTTCACCTTGCGTTGGTTTAGCACTTAACCGCTGATACTTTTGAAATACTTTCTTTTTGTCTTCCTCCGTCAATCCAGGCCCTTGATCTGAAACAGAAATTCGTGTCAGGCTACCTTTCGTGTTGGTTGAAATCTTTATTGTAGAATTTTCCTTGCTATACTTGATTGCATTCGAAATCAGATTATCCAGGATTTGCGCTATATAGATTTTATCTGCGTTTACATACAGGCCATTCTCAAGATTTTTGGCAACAGTTATGGACTTGTCCAGTGCCTTGGACTTATTATCTTTCACTACTTGATCGACCACTCCTTCAAGCTCAAGCTTTTCCAGTTTGATGTTATGTTTTCCGGTCTCAATCGCATCAACATCCAATATTTTGTCAATCAGCGAGCGCATCTTGTCTGATGATTGTAGTATAAAACCAAGTAAAGTATTGCCCTGATCACTCAGTTTTTCATTCGTCTCAATGATCTGAGCTCCGTTCAAAATATTCGATAAAGGTGACCTAAGGTCATGAGCAAGCACTTGAATCAGGTTATTTTTTTCTTCATTAAGTGCTCTTAACTGGTTATTTGTTTCTTCTACAAGTCGTTGCTGCTCAAGCAGTCTATCGGTGTTTTGTGATTTAATCCGATAAAGGGCTATAATTAAAAATAAGATGACCAACGCCACTATAATTATCGAGATCAGGATGATAGTCAGTCGTTCGGATTTCTGATCGCGTTCTGCTGCTTCTAGCAATTGCTCGTATTGAGATTCTTTCTCACGATTAGAAATTACTATCTCTTCAAGCGGCCCTATTTCTGCAGACTTAGAAATTCGCTCAATGATATCGGTGGCATTAGCACCTAGGTATTTTTCAATGATACTACGCTTATCTGATTGAAACTGATCGCTATTAAAATACTCTTCAACCGGTTCTAACCAGTCACTCTTAAGAGGATAGATCATGGCCAATCCTTCAAGTTTCACCGGGAAATAGAACTGGCGTCTCACCAATGTGTTGCTTTCGATAGCCACCAAAAAATTAGCAATATCTATATATCCAAAGCTATTAGATTGCTCGCCTATGCGGTCAATAATATTTCCGCTATTTCTCACAAATTCTATTTCAAAATCTATATTGAGATCAGACTTCAATCTTCTTAAGGATTCCGCTAGTGTCGTATTTGTAATTGAAATTGCCGTATTCCCATCCAAGATTTTTTTAAGCTCTTCTTCCGTTAGAGCTATAGGAAGATTAGAATTGGTAATCATGATTGCCACATCAGCCAAATATGGTGGAGTGAAGTTGAAGAACTTCTTTCTTTCATCTGTGATTGAAATTGAGGAAGAACCAAATGTGCCGTCGTTTCCGTCTGTTATAGTCTGAAGCACATTGCTGAAGCTGTTGGTTTCGATCCAACGCATCTCGATGCTCAGCCCATGCTTCTTATTGAGATAGTCAATAAATGCACTGGCAAGATCATGCTCTACTCCATCGATAATATCTAATGAATTGTCAATGACTATATTGTTAGGATACCAATAGAACTCAACCACACCTCTTTTTTCACGACGGATTTTTGCCCAACTGTCTCCATTAGCCAGGGCTTCTATCCCAATACTAAACACTGTAAGGAATAATATGATGATTCTCTGAAACATGAATAATAGTGGCTATCTAAATATAAACGCTTATTGGTTCAAAATGCCAATTTCAAATGCAATGATTCGTTTATAAACTACGAAGTAGGTCCTGATTTGGATCAACTACCCATACCATGAATCAAGTTTTTATTGAAAAATGGGTTAAATAAGCAACAGAAGTTACTATTGAGTTAATTTTAAGTAATGCCCTTGGAATCGTTTTCAGCACTTGATTTTGAAACAGCCACCTGGAATCCGACCAGCATCTGCCAGGTCGGTTTAGTAAGAGTGGTAGATGGAGAAATAGTTGAAAAAGTAGATAGGCTGGTGCAGCCTCCTAAAAATGAATATTTCTACAAAAACATTGAGGTACATGGAATCAAACCTGAAGACACGATAGACGAACCGCTGTTCGAGAAGGTTTGGTTTGATTTTCGTCATTTAATCGAAGATCAGGTCGTGGTGGCACATAATGCTGCTTTTGATGTTAATTGTTTGCAAAATACGCTCGCCTACTATGACATTGCTCAACCTCATTTTGAGGTTCGATGTACAAGACTAATTTTTCGTAGAGGGCTTGCTTATTTGAGTAAGAAATACAAAATTCCGCTTTCACATCATGATGCGCTAAGTGATGCTAATGCATGCGCTCAACTTTATTTGAAACATCTCAGGAGGCAAGCTTTACCGAAAACGGGCTCACTTTTCTAAGTTATTTCCAATCTTCCAGAATACCAGGATCTACTACTTCCCTCCCACTTTTTTCTCTCATTGGAGCCGGGACACTTGCCTTTATTTTTTTAGTCAAGATTTCGAAAAGATGCTCCTTGCCGGTAAGCTTTCGTGTGACAAAACCCACCTCCCGCACTTTGTCTTCGAGTAAAATTAGATTTTGTTCCTGGTCAGAATCAAGACTCAGTGTGGTCAACTCAGGTAATATTGTAGAACCTCCTTGGTTGTCCACCATTCTAAGTAGTGAATCTATTGAGCTACAGTGGTAGGAGATATGTGAATTAGACTTTACATTTTTTAGTGAACAAATGTCACTCACTTGATCCCGAAAGCAATTTCCCTCTTCCAATAACCATAAGTTTTTAAGATCCAGATTGGAGACTTTCAGCGACTTTGCTTGGTCTATTTGCTCAAGGTTGTTGTACATGTAAAACGATTCATAAAACAAGGGTTTAACTGTAATACCCTGTCTGGAAATGGGCGTAGATATGATGCCACCATCCAAATCGCCCAGTCTTATTTTGTGTAGAATATCTTCGGTTAATAGCTCATGAATTTCAAGAGACAATTCCGGATATTGATCCAGAAGTGAGTCCAAAAACAATGGCACCAGATAGGGAGATAGCGTGGGGATGATTCCCAATTTCAGTTCGCCTCCAAATTGACTGCCTAGCGTTATTGCGTATTCTTTTAGCTGCTTGCTCGCTCTTACAATTTCACCAGCTTTGAGCAAAAATTTCAATCCTTGCTCTGTTGGCTCTATCCGCGCTCTTGACCGATCAAACAATGATATCCCTATCTCATTTTCCAGGTTTTTAATCTGGAGACTTAATGCAGGTTGTGTCATATTCAATGATTGTGCTGCGCGTGTAAATGATCCAAGCTTTTCCAGAGTCAATGCATATTCCAACTGCTGTAAATTCATAAGCAAATCATATTAATTTATAAAATCTATAAATATAACATATACATTTTACAGCAATAATTTGTTTAGTATATTCAACACATGAGCCAACAAGATTTTTCTAACCTATCCGCGCTTTTCATTAATTGTACTCTCAAGAAATCACCCAGACAAAGTCATACCCAAGGACTAATGGACGTCTCTATGGATATCATGAGAAAAGAAGGTGTTTCTGCTGAATCCATTCGGTTTGTTGATCATGATGTTGCTTTTGGTATTTATCCCGATATGACGGAACATGGGTATTCAACAGATGATTGGCCTGAAATCTTCGAAAAGGTTCAAAAAGCCAATATCCTGGTGATTGGAACTCCAATCTGGCTTGGTGAAAAATCATCTGTAGCAACCAAACTAATTGAAAGGTTGTATGCCATGAGCGGACATCAAAATGAGAAAGGCCAATACATTTACTACGGTAAGGTTGGCGGCTGTGCAATTACCGGAAATGAGGATGGAATTAAACACTGTGCAATGGGAATGCTATACGCCTTACAGCATCTCGGATACTCAATTCCACCTCAAGCAGATTGCGGGTGGATTGGTGAGGCTGGTCCTGGTCCTAGCTACATGGATAAAGAGGCCAATGCTTTTGACAATGCATTTACCAATAGGAACACCACTTTTATGACCTATAATTTATTACATCTTGCAAAGATGTTGAATGAAAATGGTGGGTATCCTGCCTATGGAAATTCTCGACAAGATTGGGATGATGGAACACGCTGGAATTTTGAAAATCCTGAGTATCGTTAGTGGTCAAACCTAAATTTCATGTATTTGATTTTTTCTCCTTTCTCAGTCCAAATTCGTTCGTACTTCGTCTTGATTCCATGATGCTCCTCAAGTAGTGGAGAATTATATAGATCAAAAGTGAACTCATGATCTTTAATATTAAACTCAGTAAGTACCTGGAGTCCATACTCGAATAGCTCAGTATTGTCAGTTTTGAATCTAAACCACCCTTCTGGCTTTAATATTTTCTGATACTTTTCGAGATAGTTTCTATTACATAATCTATGCTTCTCATCACGCTCTTTTGGCCTTGGGTCAGGGAATGTAAGCCAGATTTCATCCAATTCATTATCATCAAATGAATTGAGTATCTCAATGATATGAGTCCGAAGGAACGCTACATTTGATAGGTTATTTTCTTTGGCGTATTGACTTCCTCTCCATACACGATCTCCTTTCAGGTCAATACCAATAAAGTTTTTATTCGGAAATTTTTCTGCTAAAGAGATGGTGTATTCTCCCCAGCCACAAGCCAATTCAATGACTATTTCATTATCATTACCAAAGAATTCATTCCATTTACCATGGATCGATTCGAAAATTTCTTTTCCGGGTTCAATGACATTCTTGCTTGCCTTGTTTTCGGAAAACTTCGTTAACTTATTCTTTTTAGCCAATTTTAATCAGATCTAGTAAACTCTTATCAATCATGAAATCTAAACTCCTATTGCTTGCCTTCCTTACCATCGCTATTGTTTCATTCTCTCAGGAAAAAGAAACAGATGTAGTAAAAGCCATTGATGATCTCACAATCAATTGGGACAATGAAGCAGAGACACTGCAAACTTATGAAGGCTTAGGCAGTTTTTGTGGTCAATCGCAATACAGAAAAAAAATCATTTCCATGCTTGACGAGATTCACCATTATGACACGTTGCTTTATGGTATTGTGACAAGAAAATTCAATGAGAATGGAGACAAAGAAGCCAGAGCTACGCTGGACGACATAGAGACGCTTGAAAGCGAGTACACAACAAAATCATTCAGAAGATTCATTCACATGGAATGCAATACCTATAATGATATTGAAAAGAATTTGGGCCGGGAAAAGGGAGCAGAATATAAGGAAGAAGTAAAGGCGCTTGAGACAGAGTTAAAGAAATATGTTGTAGAGATTACTAAGCAAATTGACCTGATTGATGAGCACGTTCATCATTTGCATTTAGGAGAAGATTAAAGTCCATCAACTTCAGCTACCACAAAGGTGCTACCTGTGATTAATATCAGATCTTCAGGCAGCACCTTTTGTTTTGCCTGATTTATCGCCTCATTTACATTTTTGAAACATTCTCCTTCCAGTCCATTCATAACGCCCTGAATAGCCAATTCTTCTACTTTCATCGCTCGAGGTACGTTTGACTCAGTCCAATATATTTTCTTTTGATCAGGGAAAACTTTGAATATTGGTGATAATTCCTTGTCCTTCACTGTACCAAAAATGAGGTGTAAAGTGCCTTTGCATAACTCATTGATTTGCTCAAATAGTACTCTTAAACCATCTGCATTATGACTAACATCTGCAATTACATACGGTTCTTTTTCGAGTACTTGCAATCTTCCCTTCAGTCCTGTCAGCTGGTTTATGTTGGCTAAGCCGTCTGAAATATGATCTTTTGAAACTTTCCAACCAAGTCTTATCAGCTCTTCGATCACTGTTTCTATTCCTCCCACATTTTTTATCATGTAATTTGCTACCAATGAGCCTGGTTTCCAGATTCCTGTACCAGCCTTTATCAGTATGGATTCATTGCTTTCTGCGATTTGCTCAAACACAGGCAATGTTTCGGGAAGCGTTTCCCCAATGACCACAGGAACTCCCCTTTTTATAATTCCGGCCTTCTCCCCTGCAATTTTGGGAAGAGTATCTCCTAGCATGTCCACATGGTCAAACCCAATATTGGTTATTAAACATACCTCAGGTGTTATCACATTGGTGCTATCCAACCTTCCTCCCAGACCGGTCTCAATTATGGCAATATCCACCTCTTCTCTGGCAAAGAAATCAAAAGCCATAGCTACAGATATTTCAAAGAAGGATGGAGTTATGTCGTCAATTGCCGGCTTAATTCGATCCACAAAATCAATAACTGCCTCTTCAGATATTTCAACACCGTCAATCCGAATTCGCTCAGTAAAGCGCTTGAGATGCGGGGATGTATGGAGTCCGGTTTTATAACCTGCACTTTGCAAAACAGCCGCTATCCCATGTGCAGAAGTACCTTTTCCATTGGTACCTGCAATATGTACACTCTTGAATTTTGTATGTGGATTACCCAGGTAATCCATCAAGTAAATTGTATTAGTTAAGTCCTTTTTATAGGCTGCTTTCCCATCGCGCTGGTACATCGGCAATCGAGTGAATAGATACTCGAGTGTCTCGGAATAGGTCATTTGGATTTGATAATGAATGTAATGGTGCCTGTAGATACTGAAGCGGCCTTGTAATCAGCTGTCTTGCTAAATGTAAGCTTCTCCACGGCCTGTCGGTATTTACGTTCTACTGCGGGAGAAACTGTAGAGGTCTCGGTCTCGATTTTAACCAAATATCCATCACCGTCCACCACAATCTTATAAACAATCTTGCCAGACTGATCAGATTGATCGTCAGGCTTTGGCTTAAAATCCCATACCCAACCGGATAAAGCAAGGTTGGCTCCTTCCGCTTCGCCGGTATTGGTTCCCTGGCTACCATAAATTGCTCTTTGGTCTACTTCTTTCTCCTCTTCTTTCCCTTCAGATGGATTTTCTTTGGACTCATCAGCATCCGTCTCCGAAGGCGTCATAACGGCTCTGGAATCCACTTCTTTCTTTTCCTCAGCAGGAGTAGGTTCTGCAGGTTTAGATTCTTCAACTTTTACCGGAGATTCAACCTCATTTACAATTGCTTCCTGATTGCTCTCTTCTGCTGCTACTACTTCTTGAACGGATTGGCTGGTGGCTTGCTCTTCCTGAACCTCTTCTGGCTCATCGTTCGTTTCTGGTGCTTGTGGTGCCGGCGATGATGCCGCAGGAGCCCCTGCTGAGGTTGTAAACCCAAGCTCTATGCCATATTCGGGAATCGGTGGAAATGGCTCACGCCAGGCTACAATGAAATAGAACAAAATCAATAGCAATAGCTGTACACCAACTGAGGTCAGCCAACCAATGCGCTTGTTCCGTTCTTCCTTCTTTTCTCGCTCGTCCATCACTCAGGTTTCGTTGCAATTGAAACTTTAGCCTTTAAAGATGTAGCTATGCCTGCTACTTCAACCAGTCTTTCTACAGGCACTGCTGAGTCACAATGAAGCACAACTATACCTTCTTTGCCGGACAGGTTACTTCTTAAAACGGATTCCAGTGAAGAGCGATTCACTCGTTGATTATTAACAAAATAAGTCAGGTTTTTAGTAATCGTTACGCTGACTTTTTGCATGACAATTTCAGAAGACTTGGATGAAGGCAAGTTCACCGGAAGTCCGGAAGGTGTAATAAAGGAAGCGGTGAGCATGAAAAAGATCAACAACAAGAATATGATATCCGTCATCGATGACATGCTAAAACTTGCATTCACCTTATGTTTAGATTTCAAGTCCATTACTTCTTGGGTTCTTGTAGAAGATCTATAAAGTCAATAACGTTTGATTCCATGGTATGAATCACCTTTCCAACTTTCGAGACAAGATAGTTGTAACCGAGATATGCTAAGATTCCAACAAATAGGCCTGCCGCCGTGGTAATCATCGCCTCATAAATTCCGGAGGAGAGTAATTTAGGACTCACAGCCCCTTCTTCTTGTGCAATGGCTATAAACGCCTGTATCATACCCGTAACAGTTCCCAGGAATCCTATCATAGGAGCTGCGCCTGAGATAGTAGCCAATAAGTTCAAATTTTTCTCCAAACGGTAGATTTCGAGCTTTCCTACATTTTCGATGCTCACCTCAATATTCTTAAGTGGGTTTCCTATTCTGTTGATCCCCTTCTCAATCATCCGTGCCACCGGTGTTTCCATTTTGCTACATAGCATCAAGGCACCGTTTATATCACCTGAAATAACCAGAGATCGGATTTGGTCTTTAAATGATTCCGGTGTTTTCGCGGCTGCACTCAACGTTCGAGTACGTTCAACGAAAATGTAGATTGCTACCATCCACAGCAGCAGGATGGGAATCATCATGTAACCTCCATTGGTCAGGAGTTCTAATAAGGATATTGTTTCCTCTGATTCGAGACCCTCAACAACAGGATCTTGCATAACACTAATAAGCATATGTTCTTTTTAATTGAGTTAATTGAATGGCTGTCCATTCAAACAAACTGAACGCAATATTTGCCGAATTAGTGCTTTAGTATTTTAGAATCCAAATATCATCACCATACTCAGCTTTAAAGCCATCTACCGCACGTTGTGAGTCTGCTAGAGAACTATAACCAGCTATCGCCACTCTATGCGTCACCGCATTACCAAATGGAGGTATGATGGATGGACTCTTTCCTTGACCTGAAAGCTTACTTGCATAATCCATTGCCATATCACCATCCAGGAAGCTACCTATCACTATGAAGAAATTACCAGTTCGCGCACTCAATGAGTTTATGGTGCCCGGATTTGAAGCAACTGTTTGCGGCTGAGCAGCAGGTCTATTTGTTTGAGAACCCGTGTTTGACTGATTACCAGTATTAGTTGCACTGCTAGTTTCAGGCTCAGCAGTACTGGATGCAGGTTTCTCTTCTTGTTTCTTTTCTGGTGTTTTCGCTACCGGTTTTGGAGTTGGTTTTTCAGCTACTGCCTCCGTTTCTCCTTCATCTCCAAAAGGATCAGCAGCTAGCATGAATATCGTTCCCAAAGCAGCAAAAATCAATATTCCAATAACAACAACTCTAGCAAATTTGCTTTTGCTTTCAGCTGGAGCTGGTTCTGAGTAATCAGATTGAAAATCATCTACATCAGCTACATTTTCCTCCTCAGTGTCCATCAACTCTTTTTCGAACTGAGCAAACTCATCCTCATCTAAAACATCACTATCAAATACTGAGTCAGGGATTTCTTCATCTGAACCTTCACTTGATTCTTCAAAATCATCGAAAGATTCTTCTTCATAAAAATCGTCAACTTCCTCTTTTGATGAAGTGTCATCAGCATCCGCTGAAGCTTCTTCTTCTGCTCCAGCTTCATCAAAGGCATCATCCATTGAGCTATCATCAAATGAATCATCCATTGAGTCATCATCTTCAAAAGCATCATCCATAGAAATATCATCTAGGGAATCATCATCAGTCATGGAAGCTTCCAATTCCTCATCTGAGATTTGATCTGGAATTTCTTCATCGTCGAACGAGTCCATGTCCATCATGGAGTCATCTTCGTCCATCATGGAATCATCTTCCGCTACTAATTCTTTTTCTTTTGGTTCTTCTACAGATGGTTCTTCAACAGGCGGTTCTTCAGCTGCAGGCTCCTCGACTTTCTCTTCTTCCGAACTATCGGAATCATCATCGTCCAATGCCTCATAATCTAATTCCGGTAAACCGAAATCCTCATCATCCCCGAAGAAATCGTCCTGGTCTTTGTCGTTGGTGTTGTCGTCTTTAGCCATAGTATGTTTTTTGACCGAACCAAGATAAAATAAAATTCAATACTAGGAAATAAAATATCAGAAACGATACTGCCCACCTATTTTGAACGTAATTCCCCTGGTTGGGTACCCCAAATATCGTTCGTATTCACTATTCAGCAAATTATTCACGCGAATGAATGCTGAGGCTCTTTGGGTAACCAAATATTTGGCACCTACCCCTAAATCAGTGAATGCAGACAGCTTGACGTACCCAAAATCTACATTTGCTGGCCCTCGGATACCTCCCATACTGGTTAGAAAGGCTGAAACAATCAATTTCTCTTGGATATTATGACTGGTATAGGCTTCAAAAATATATGCTGGCTTGTGCCAAGGTCTATCTAGTGATTCCATAGAATAACCATTTATCTCCAAGCTCACACCATATGTACTGGTCGCCGATGGCATATATGAAATACTTGAATTCAGGGTCACTACTCCAACGGATTCGGTATCGTAAGTCAAAATGTATCTTGAGGAGTCAGAAGAAGATGGAACATAGAATGGCATTCCTTTAACTGAACTGTATGTTAAACTGGCATCCAGAAGTAAGTTTTTGACTGGCGTTCCTTTAAAACCACCACCAAACTGTGCCGTGTATTCTGAATTAACTATCGTTAGCGAATCATCTAAGAATTGATTCTCGTTAATCAGCGCACTTAAACTGTTCCACTCTTGTCCTCCCGATACTAGTCCGTAAATGGTCCATTTTTCTGTCAAATTATAATCGACTCTGGCTTTTGGGTAGAATCCTGTCTTTGAAGAAGACTCAACAGATCCTGAAGATATCATGAATCCTGCGGTAATACTTAGGTTATCTCGAGTATGAGTCAACCAGGGGTTGATATTTATCAATGATCTGTTGACCTGGATTCCACTTTTATATGTGGCGCTGTTTCCCTGCATATCAAATCCGGTGGTGAATGCATCATCAATTTTATAATTAAGGGTTCCATGTAGCTCAAAACCTGTTTCCTGACTGATTCCGGAAACACCTTCTTGACTTTGGTTTACGTTAGATATCGTAGGTCTGATTATATATTTGATATCTTCTTTACCCCCTGCTAAATCAACATTTAGCAAAATCTCACTCAGCGTTACATCATCGGTAGCGTTGGCATCAAATCCAGAATTGACTCGATTCGCATTACCATAGTAGCTATATCGACTGTTTTTATATTTAATAGTAGGTGTTAGTGATAAACCTTCCTTTTTGTAAGTGCCAGACAGGTCAATGCCTCCCACGGCACTACCACTATTTTCATCATTTATAGGGCCAGCTTTGAAGCTTTCATAGTAAATCTTGGCACTGCTTTCAAATGCGCCAAAGGTTTTGAATAATCCTGCCTCGATTAAAGGTGAGCTATAATTACCAAAGCCGGCTAAAACATAGTTTTGGTATTCCTCATTGGGATACTTCTCGTTAAGCACTTGGAATGGTACATCCGATTTATACTTAGGCCATTCGAATGCAGGTTCATTTTTCAGGAACGTTATATCAACAGGTTGACTACCAAAGCTTTTTGGAGTTGTTCGTAGGTAGATTTTATCTGCTTGTGGTAGAATAATTTCATTATCCTTCTCGATTACCACTTCACCGGAAATAATCTCACCCTGAGATTTTGTGCTATCATTTTGAGCAAGTAAACTCTGAAATCCTATAAAGCATGTGATTATAACAATGAGTCTCATATTTAGTCCTTCGTTTGAGTTGAATCTGATTGGATGAAATCTTGTTCGATTTGGATTAGAATGAGTTGCGATTCTTTTTTAACTTCCTCATTTTTAGAATGTTGAATTATTGATCTTAAAGTTGCCTTTGCTTGAAACAAGTCCTCTTTTGCGATGTAATTTGTGGCTATTAACAAATATGAACGATCGACCCATTGGGTATAGCTTCCGTAATTGGTATTAAGCTCGAAAAGCAGGTCGAGTGATTGATCATAATCTGCCGATTGATATGCAATAAATCCGAGGTGGTAGTTTGCTTCCGCTCCAAATTGATTTTTTTCACCAGATAGACTTTCAAAATTACTTTTTGCTTTCTCCACATCATTTAATTGCATCCAACTTTTGGCTTTGACCATAGTGGCTTCTTGAGATGCGTTAAGAGGTTTCCATTCTGCCTTGATAATTTCATCTGCAGCTAAAATGGCTTTTCTATAGTCTTCTATTCCAAAATAGAGATGCATAAGTCCTTGGTTGGCGTTGTAAGTGTCTTTTGGGGTCAAATCCAGATCAATCAACAGTTTGTAGGCCTCTTCTGATTCAGTGAAATACTCCAATCGTTTATTGATCTCTCCTAGTCTATTAAGAATCCTACCAGTGAATGGATTACGAACAAATTTTAATTCATCAAAGATTGGTTTGGCGGATTCAAATTCTTCAATTCTATAATATGAATCAGCTTGATAATACATCGCTTCATACTTATTACCAGTTGAAGGATAGTCATTCAGGTATTTATTAAATGACTCAGCGGCTTTTTCATATGTAAAATCGAAATATAGGCGCTTTGCGGCTTCAAATTCAATCAATTCAAGGCTTCCACTTTCAGGATTGGCAGTTTTATACTGTTCGATATAATTGTCCAAATTGGTAATTTTAAGTCCTGCTTGCTGTAATTCCTGCAGACCTAGAATTGCATTTATTGCTATCTCTGAGTCGATGTGATTTTCGAGGATTGCTTCATAGTCATTTTTAGCTTCATCTAGCTTTCCAAGGTTCTTCCTGGCCACACCTCTGTTTAGCAATGATTCTACATTAAATGTGGAGTTTGGATGGTCTTTGATTACTTGACTGAAATATCCTTCTGCCGAGGGGAAATTGGCAGCTTCAAATTGAATCATACCGGCTTGAAACTTCGCTTGTGAAGCATACCTTGGTTCGTTGAATAAGTTCTTGAAAAGCTCAATCGCCTCAGATTTTCGATCCATGTTTCTCAAAGTCATTCCCTTCTGGAAAGTCACATAGGAAGATTCAACTGTTTGGGAAAGCTGATTATATGTGGTGAAAGCTTCTTTGTAAGACTTGGTTGCGTACAAACAGTCCGCAAGGCGCACTTTAGCATCGTTTCTAACATTACTTTCTGATGTCTCAGCCTTTCGGAAGTATGGAATTGCTTTTTGATACTGCTTTTTATTGAAGTATGCATAACCGATTCCGTAGTTGGAGATTGAATTAAGAGATGATTGATTTTTGTATTGAATAATAGCATTATCGAAATCATTGGCTCTCATTGCAATTTCAGCTAAGTGATAATGAGCATCATCTTTTAGCGATCGGTCCTGAGGGAATCTCAAACTTTCTCTAAACCAATTATCAGCTTCAGAGAAATTGCCGTCATTGAAAGAAAGAACGGCTTTTTGATAAGTTACTTTCTGGTAGACTGATTTTTGTGTTTCATTCGCTATTCCAACTGTGTTTAGATGCTGAATAGCGAGATCATAATTGGATGTGCGAAGGTATGACTGAGCTATCAGGTTCTGCATCGTTTCCCTCCTTTGGGTATTCTTATAAAGATTGAGGTAGTCAATGGCATAGGTAATGGCTTGGGTAAATTGGGAAAGCTGTGCATTGATACTTGCCACTTGAAAATAGGATTCCTCCTTGATAGACTCTTGATCAGATGCTGATGCCTCTATGTAGGCACTAAGTGCATTTTCATAGTCTTTCTTATTAAGGTATAACCTCCCAAGTTGAAAAGCACTTAATTGAGCATATTCTCCACCCTGAATCCCAGCTTCCATCAAAAATTGTATCGCTAAATCTTCATTACCAATTTTGAACTTCGATACTCCTGCTTGATAGTATAGTGCCGCAGAAGGCCGGGAAGGATGTAGTTCGATAGCTCGTCCAAAAAACGCGTCAGCTTTCTCCACCTGATTATTTAAAGCGTAAGCCTCACCGACAAGTTGATAAAAGCCTGAATTGGTTATTGACTTTTCATCTGAAAGTTCATTTTGGGCCAGTGCAATTACCTGATCGGACTCTCCGTTTTCGAGCCTCATTTTAGCTAGGAAAAATTTAGCAGAGCTTTCAAATTCGTCGGAGTCTTTAACTTTCTCTAATTTCTCAAAGGCCTCTTCATTGTTACCCAGATGATATTCAGCATAACCTTCATAATAGCTCAATTTATCAAGGTCATGAAACTCGTTTTTCCTTGAGAATTGAAATAGGTTTTTGGCGTTTTCATATTTGCTTTCATCCAGCATAAGCAAGCCATACACATATCCATATGAAGACCTGTCTCTTTTGCTAAGCTCATTTGCTGATATATTAGAAAGATTCTTCTTACATCTCAGTGTATCACCGGTGTAGTAGTAATATTCTCCTAAATGATACTTTACTAGCGGTCCGATGGGATGTTTAGGGTTTGCATTTAGCCAGGCTTCAATTCGCTTTTCACCCTCCTTCCCTGTTTTAAGTTCGCTTAGATATAATAGGATATCTTCATCTTGAGTTCGAACTTGCTTGGACTGCAGATTACCTATTACGTTTTCGTATTTCCTTGCTTGAAAATTTTCAAAAGCAGAGAGTCCCGCAAAAGAGTCACCTGAAATCGAGTTTTGAGCATAGCAAATGTGAAGAGACAACCAAAAGAATAGTCCAATGTATTTTCTCAATGCTGAATTGTTTTTGACCATCAAATGCAACGAATATTTGAAACGAAATTGTGTTAGTTCATCAATTTATATACCAATTCTGTTAAAACAGGACCTTCTTTTTTTGTAGCATATCCAATGCCTTTGGATTGCATGTCAGCCTCATGAAGGTATTTTATATTTTGAGCCACCTTTTGTACCGGATAATTTCTCGCGGCTTGTAAATATTCTTTAACGAAAAATGGATTAACTCCAATTAACGAAGCGATAGCTTTATCGTTTTTATTTTCTGAATGATGAATGAGCAAGAGTTTGCTGAAATAGGAAAACAAGCTGTAAATCGTAAGCACCAGCGGGTTGTTACTTGGATTTGACGCAAAGTAGTCTGCTATCTTGTGTGCCTTCAATTTGTTCATGGAGCTCAGTGCCTTTTGCAATTCAAATATGTTATAGTCCTTGCTAATGCCAACGTATCGTTGGATCATCGCCGCATCAATTACTTGACCATCTTTGACATTGAGCAACAGCTTTTCAATCTCATTGGCAAGGCGTTGCAAGTTATTACCAATATTTTCCGAAAGCATCATCACAGCGCCATCATCGATTTTTACACCTTTGGCCTTGCTATAGGATCTAATCCAATCTGGCACCTGATTGTCATACAGCTTTTTTGAATTAAGAAAGACGGAATTTTTCTCAATGACTTTACCAAACTTGGTTCGCTTGTCTACTGACTTATATTTATATCCGAAGACGAGAATCGTACTTTCAAGCGGGCTTTCAAGGTAGTTGATGACTAGTGTCTGTTTATCATCTTTCGTCCAATCACGCATTTCCTGAGCCTCTTTCACAATAACCACCTGCCTCTCACCCATCATAGGGTATCTTCGAGCAGCACCGATCACATCTGTAAGTGAGGTATCTTTTCCATACAGAATAATCTGATTGAAACTTCTTTGACTCTCTTCCAGAGCAGAGCTTTCAATGTTTTCGATAATATTATCAATGAAGAAGGTCTCTTCTCCCTGAAGAAAATAGACTGGAGCAAAAGTACCGCTCTTAATATCCCTGAGTATTTCAGTATAATCTGATGCCATATTTTTCAAAGGTAAAGGCTACCTTAGAAAATAATAATGCGGAAATTTCTATTTCTTTTAATTATTGGCCTGAGTAGCCACCAAAACATCGCGCAGCAGAATAAAATAGACAGTCTTCAGACTGTACTGTCAGAACTGGAAGTGAGCGACACAGCATATGTAGAAGTTGCAAATGATATTGCATTTCGGCTGAGCATGTCAGACCAGCAGCAATCCATCTACTACATCAACCTGGCAATATCTGTCTCCAAAGATCTTAATTACGATCGTGGGATTATTAGAGCCACCACAATAAAAGGGAATAGTTTTCTAATCATTGGGATGCCTGATCAAGCCCTTTCACATTATCTGGAAGCGCTACAGTACGATCCTCAAAGATTTCCTTTAGAGTACATACGGATTAATAATAACATCGGCGAGGTTTATCGGCGCAAGCAAGTATATGATTCAAGCTTAAAATACTTTAACCGTGCACTATCACTTGCCATTGAAAAGATAAAAGATTACCAGCCCGTCATTATTTATTCAAATCTTGGTGAGGTGAGCCTCATGCAAGGAGACATGGTGCGCGCTGAAGAGTATTTCAATAAATGCTTGAGCAACGCCATCGAGTCAAATCACATGAGGGGTCAGGGCTATGGCTATTATGGATTAGCTGAGTGTGCTTTTCTTCGTGGAGATAGCCAAAAGGCGATCAATTTAATGAGAAATTCGATCCGAATACGATTGATAGCTGACCATAAACGAGGAGCCATCCAATCTTATTTGAAAATGGGTCATTACTTTAATTCTGATAAGCCGGCAATTCCAGACAGTGTACTCTACTATTGGAACAAAACGAAAGAGTTGGCGAAGGAAAATGAGGCCAATGATCTGTTGAACGAGGCATACGATGATTTGTACAGTTTCTATCTAAATCGCTCAGATATCGAAAATGCAGCCATCTACTTAGAACTACATAAGAACCTGAGTGATAGCATTCGAAATGCCGAATTCATATCGAATGTGAGTAAAATTAGATCCGCACTACAATCTGAACTCATAAATGCAGAAAATGAGCTCTTGAAGCAAGAGAGCTTGCAGCACAAAGCACAAGACGATGCACGCTTGATTGTGATTTCCCTTGCATTTCTGATTGTTTTAGGACTGGCTTTAGCTACCTATCAATATCGCATGCGGCAGAAGGCGTCCAAAGAAGCTGAAAATGAATCAAGGTTTAATGAAACACTACTGCAACTTTCTCAAGCACTGAATGAAAATGATTTCAGTCTTAAAGAATTTGTAAAAAGTCTACTTCAACTTTCACGAAAAACTATTGAATCTGATCGCGTTACCTATTGGGTTTATAAACCTGACGACAGTTCGCTTTTTCTTAATGCAGTTGATCAAGTCAAAGATGCTCCACAAGGCCAAACAGCTGTATTTAAACGGGAAGAGTTTAATGAGTTCTTCAACGAATTCATGAGAAACCGCACTCTGGCTATTTCCAGAATTAGTCAAGATGAAAGACTGAAAAAAATATATCAGCGATATTTTAAACCCATGGGAATTGAATCTATCCTGAATGCTCCAGTACTCATAGATGGAAAATTCATGGGTTTTATCTCTTACACCATGATTGATGGAAAGGTGAGAGAATGGAGCACTAATGAGCAACGTTATGTTGCCTCACTTTCAGATCTTATCGTTGTTGCAATAGCTAAACAACGTGGAAACATCCTGGAAGTTGAGAAGGAGGAATTGATCAAAAAACTTCAAAGTAGAAATAAGAGTTTACAAGAATTTAACAGTGTTATCAGTCATAATTTACGGGAGCCGCTTACGCAGATCATTGGCTTGTCTGACCTTCTAAATGACGATGAAAAGGAGTCAAATGGTGAGTCAAAAGAAATGATTTCGCGTATTGTTGATTCTTCCAATAAGGTTGACAAAGTAATAAAAGAGCTAAGCATAATTCTTAATGAAAATGATCCTAAACCCTCCGACTTCAGAATATTATCATTGGGCCGTCTGGTAAAGGATGTTGTTGATTCATTGAAAACTGAAATTAAATCACATGATGTAACCATTGAGCAAAACTTAGAACTGGATAAAGTCAAGTCTTACAGACCCTACCTTACAGATGCCTTGTATCATTTGATTTCTAACAGTATCAAATTTTTGGACCCAGACAAGCGTCTTCATATTAAAATCAGAAGCTATGAAGATGAGCTTAAGCAATACATTGTTATTTCTGATAATGGTCGAGGTATGGACCTAAGTCGCGTTGGCGATAAAATTTTCAAAATGTATCAACGATTTCACATGGATGTGGAAGGCAGAGGTCTTGGTTTGTTTATTGTCAAAAACAGAATAAACGTACTAAATGGTTTAATCAAAGTGGAAAGTGAGGAAGGAATTGGAAGTGCTTTTACTATTGAATTCACAAAGTATACGCAATCTCTTAATTGAAATAATTAGAGACAAGATCTTTAAGCATATCTACAGATAGTGGCTTTGATTTATAATCCACGACATCATTCTTTTCATCCGCCAGGAGCTTATCTGCTGGATTTATTGAAGAAGTCAACATGACAATCTTATTTGATCGAGGGATATCCATTGCCCGGTAATGATCCAAAAATTGCCACCCGTTCATGATCGGCATATTAATATCAAGCAGGACTAGTGCCTCATCATCAGGGTCGTTGTTTTGATGGAAAAAATTAAGTGCTTCCTCAGCAGAATCAAAGGTTAAAACTTCGTCTACCAATTCGGATCTTTCAATTATCAATTTGTTAAGGTAATTGGTGGTAGAGTCATCATCAATCAGCACAATTCTCTTCATTGTTTCCATCGGCAATAAATAAACGGGCTACAATATTGAACATTTTCATGATTAATCAAAGGAGAAATCACCTGAATTATCAGTAGTAAAATTGACTAATTATTTACAACAAACCATCATTTGTAAAAATCATCGTACCTATGACTGATCAATCAACCTTTTAAATACTGGGTCCCTAAACGTTCCATTATCAGTGATCATAGAATATTCTACCTCACAAATAAGCTTAGATTTTAGCCAGATTGTTTTTTTCTCCTCATGTGCTTCTGCTTCAATCTGCTTTTCATCTGAAATGATTTCTTGAAACTGACTGGTTAGTGATTTTAATAGATTATCATCAAAGCCCGTCCCAACTCTACCTCTATAAATGAACTTACCATCTTGCTCCTCTGCCAATTGAAGTGATCCAAAGTATCGTTCCCTTTCTCCTTCGCCCTTTGTATATCCTATGATGAAGCAATCCATAGTTTCCTTGACCTTTACTTTTGTCCAGGCATCGCTTCGCTTACCGGGGATGTATCTTGCATCGGCTTTTTTGGCTACTATTCCTTCAATGCCGTGAGCTTTGGTAGCAGCAAATAAGGCCTTGCCATCTTCCTCTGTCTGACTAATTCGATAATTGGTTTCTCCCACTCTTACCGAATCAATCATCCACCACCTTCTTCTTTCCTGTGGATCATTCATTAAGGATCTTCCGTCTAAATAAAGACAGTCAAAAAGGTAACAATATGCTGGTGATCGCTTCGATTCAGAGTCAAAATTTTTCTTGCTCATTAGGCGCTTGATTACCTTCTTGAAGTTGGCTCGTCCTTCTGTATCTAAGCAGACAATCTCCCCGTCAAAGATGGCATTGTTAATACGAAACGCTTGTTCAGGTACATTCAAGTCTGGAAACTGTTCTGTGATATCATTTCCATTTCTACTGTAGATCTTAAGCTGACCTTCATTAACATATATAAGCGCTCGAATACCATCCCATTTAAGTTCATAGTAGTAATCTCCCACTGGAACACGTTTTGCTGAGTCAGCCAGCATGGGTTTTAGCACCTGTTCAAGTAAGTTCTGTTGAGGAGCATCCACACGCTCAAGCAGCCACTCTTTATCTTTCATCAAGTGCATCCGATATTCCGCACTCAGTTGCTTCCCGGAAAGTCTAAAATAGAAGCCATTCTTTTTCTCCTTCGTGATTTCATATCTGCCAGTTGCATATATCCACATCATTCCACCTCCATATTCACCCTTCGGGATTTCACCTTCAAAGGAGAGATACTTTAGAGGATGATCCTCGGTTTGAACTGCTAATCTTTTGACACCCGGAATTGGAGGCATCCCTCTTGGAATCGCCCAAGACTTCAGAGTACCGTCTTGTTCCAGTCTTAGATCATAATGCAAATGTGATGCATGGTGCCTTTGAATACAAAATCGACTTCCAGGAGCTTCATTTTCTGAAGTCAATGGTTCTGGGGTTTTGTTAAAGTCTCGCTTCTTTTCGTAATCGGCTAGCTGCTCAGGCGTCTTGTGTCGTTTATTAGGTGGTAGTTCTTTTGCCAAGATAGCTCGCTTGTCCGTATGCAATGGGACAGCCCAACCACGAATTTGTTCCCAGGCATCACCTTCGGTTAGCACCCGATCTATTGTTGTTTTAATATTCCAGTGGGAAAGATCCTTCAGTGATTCAAGTTCTTCCCAAGAAATGGGCGTGGAAGTTGTTGCTCCCTTCCTTCCTCTCAGGCTATAAGGACATACAATAGTCTGAGAAGGTCGATTTCTGTAAATATCAACCAGTACTCTTCCTTTCCGGGACTCCTTCTTGATATGCAGTGTGGTTCGAGCATCCTTGTTTATGAAGTCAGACGCAATTTTCTTGGCGGTCTGGAAACATTCTTCAAAAGTATACCTGGCCTCAATCGGAGTAAGTAAATGCAATCCCTTGCCACCAGTCGTTTTTACAAATACATGATAATTATACCGTTCGAGGTGTTCTTTTAAGGCGAAGGCTATGTCTTTCAAATCTTCTAAAGGATATGAACCATCCTCAGGTGGATCCAAATCATAAACTATATAGTCAGGCTTATCGCTGAGCTCTGAAAAGCTGTGAATTTGATGTATTTCCAGGCAAGCCAGATTTGCCAACCAAACCAGCGTAGCTTCTTCCTTAGCTACCACGTATTCCTTCTTTCTTTCCTTTCCTAATCGTTTATAATCAATCCAATCTGGTGTCCAGTCCGGGCGATGTTTCTGGAAGAATTGCTCCCCGTAAATCCCATCAGGGTAGCGAACCAGCGAAAGTGCCCTACCTCGAATGTGATTGAGTATTGTTGGCGCGAGCTTAAGGTAATACTCGATAATCTCAGCTTTCACAATCTCATCCTCAGGATAAAGCACCTTATCCAGATTTGAAAGCTCTATGACTCGCCTTCCTACTTCGGCATGAATTTTCTGCTTAGCCATCTTCCATCGAAGATAATTTGAAGAATAGTATATCTGCTACAGTTTGACCAGAAAGCTAAATCCATTTAGGGTTTTTCAACTTCAAAATAATTTCTTTACCTCGAGGATTTCATATTGAACTCCGGTCAGCGCATTCACCACTTCACTTGAAGTATCAGGTTGGATTTATGTCTTGTGTGATTGGTGTGTAGGAATTGATGTCACATAAAAGGTGGATTTTTGGTGGTCAGAATAGAATCCTGACTAAAAGAGACAAGTAATTAGAAGAATACTTTCGAGTTTTACAATTCGCAAGACAATGTAATTTAGTTATGCGTAAAAGGTGATATCGATTATTTAAACATTCGCATTGTTATAAATAGCATAATTTGAGCTTCAAACGCATTTTTAATTCTATTTAATGGAACCAGCAGAATTAGCAGCCAACTACGTAAATAATACGAATCGACACATTTTCCTCACTGGTAAAGCTGGAACAGGTAAGACCACTTTCCTCAGAGACATTGTCTCAAATACTTATAAAAATACAGCTGTGGCGGCTCCAACTGGCATAGCTGCAATTAATGCGGAAGGCGTCACACTTCATTCACTCCTTCAGCTTCCTTTTGGGGTGTTTATTCCTGAAGATATTCCTTACTCTGAACAGGATGTTCAGGTAAATACACCTTCAAACTTATTTAAGGATGCAAAATTTGGTGCCCAAAAGAGAAAACTCATCAATGAACTGGAGCTGCTCATCATTGATGAGGTAAGTATGCTCAGAGCTGATTTGCTTGACTGCATTGATCATACCTTACGAAAGCTGCGCAAGCGAAGGTTTGATGCGTTCGGAGGGCTGCAAATCCTTTTTATAGGCGATCTAATGCAGTTGCCACCAGTGGTAAGAAATAATGAAGCGACTCTCTTGCGCCAATTCTATCCATCTCCATACTTCTTTGAAGCACGAGCCTTACAGGAAAATCCGCCGATTAGAGTAGAACTAAATAAAGTCTATAGACAAAGTGATCAGCAATTCATAGACCTTCTGAATCGATTGAGACATAATGAGTTGGAGCCTGAGGATATTCAATTACTCAATGCACATTATGAATCTGAGGACGCCAGTCATGATGGATATATTCACCTGACAACACACAATCGTAAAGCCGACAAGATAAATGCCAATCAATTGGAAAATCTATCATCCGATAAAGTCGTTTTTACAGCTTCAATTGGTGGGGATTTTTCAGAAAATGCGTATCCAAACGAGTATGACTTAACCCTTAAAGAAGGTGCTCAAGTGATGTTTATTAAGAACGATCCATCCGGGAAAGGCCAATTTTTTAATGGTAAGATTGGTACAGTTTCAGGTCTGGATGATGGGATTAAGGTGGTCTTTGAAGACAATGTGGAAGTAGATGTAGAGGAATATACCTGGGAAAATATTCGATACGTATTGGATAAGGAAAGCAAGGAAGTTGACAAAAAGATACTTGGGACATTTTCTCAATATCCATTGAAACTGGCCTGGGCAGTAACCATTCACAAAAGTCAGGGACTCACTTTTGAAAAAGCAATTCTGGATTTGGAAGGTACGTTTGCCGCCGGGCAACTATACGTCGCTCTTTCAAGGCTCACTTCGCTGGATGGATTGATCTTATCAAGTCCATTACCTGAAAGGGCACCATCAATTGACGAGCAGCTGCAATACTATATCCAAGGATTTGAAGGCAAAGACAAGCTAGTAGAACAATTCGAACGAGATCGAATCCAATTCATTGCTGAATTCGCTGAGTGGGCATTCTTGTTAGATCCTTTACTTCAGCAACTGGTCAACCACAAGAAGACCTTTAATAAAGATGAGAATCGTTCGCTGAAACAGAAGCACTTACCATGGACTGATGAACTGATCAATGATGCCTTTCCATTAAAAGAAGTAGGTGAAAATTTTCTCAGGCAAATTCGCAAAATTCTCCAGTCTCAAGATTTACATCTTTTAGCCGAGCGAATGTCTAAGGCAGCCGAATACTTTGGAGAACATCTCACCATTCTGGTAGACCGTGTTGCTGCACAACACCGCACTTTGAAAACCCAAACACAAGCCAAGACCTATCGATCAGAACTCGTTGAGCTTAAAGAACTTATAGCAAAGCAATTGAGGCAAATTGTGAAGTTAAATTTATTGGTGCAACACATCAATGAGGGCATTCCATTAACAAAGGATAAGCTAAAGCAAAGCTCTACACTCAAAGAACTATCAAAGTCTACAGCAAAAGATAAAACTCCTACCGCTGAGATCAGCTACCAGATGTATAAAGAAGGAAAGTCAATGAAGGTAATTGCTGAAGAACGCGGACTGGTGGAAGGTACGATTGAAAGCCACCTGGCACAATATGTTGAGAAAGGCATGTTGGATGTGACAGACTTTCTCAAACCAACCAAGCTAAAAGCGATTATGAAATGCTACGAGCAAGGACTTACAAAGTCCGGTGAAATTAAGTCTGCTTTGCCTGATAGCTATACCTGGGGTGAAATAAAGATGGGAATTGCTCACGCTACTTCAAGTGATCAACCTGATTGAAGTCCTTTAGATAAAATGAATCATTTCTGTAACCGAGCACATAGTATCCGCAATTTTGATGGGGAAATCCATCCATAAAATTCAAAGGATAGTTGAGCGTCCAGCAAAGCAACACCCTTAAAGCTCGGCCATGCATACAAACGAGCACATTCTTACCGTCATTGGCTAACACATGCTGCATAGCTTCTTTCTGTCTTTCCATGACTTGAATGGGATTTTCGCCTCCTCCTACATTCAATTCGAGTTCTCCCCTTCTCCACCCATTTACTGTGTCAGCATAAAGCGTCTTCGCTTCATATGAAGCGACCTGACCTTCCTGATTTCCCCAGCTGATTTCATCAAACCCTTCATGAGCAACTATTGGAGTTCCATTTAAAGGAAATTGTCCCACAGTCTCATGCGTGCGTACAAGAGCAGATGTGTAAACAACATCAAATGAAACATCTATTAATGATTCACCTGCCATTTTTGCTTGTTTCATTCCCTGATAATTCAAAGAAGCATTAACACCTCTTCCCTGAACCATTCCCTTCTTATTAAAATCAGTTTCACCGTGGCGAAGTATGTAGATGGTCTTGCTTTTCAAATCTGCTTTACGTTGGTTTGCTTATATAATGGCAAAAGAACGAATTTTCCCTGAATACCTGGAACTGGAAGCAATAAACAGCATGTCCAAGGGATGTTTAGTAGAACACCTTGGTATTGTTTTCACTGAAATAGGCGATGATTACCTCGTCGCTACCATGCCTGTGGACCACCGAACAAAGCAGCCAATGGGATTGTTGCATGGTGGAGCTTCAGTAGCTCTGGCAGAAACTATGGGAAGTGTTGGTTCTACGGTAACAATTGATTTGAATAAACAATATGCGGTTGGTTTAGAAATCAACACAAATCATATTAAGTCTGCTAAAAGTGGGAAAGTCACCGGTGTGGCAAAACCTGTTCATTTGGGACGAAGTACGCAAGTTTGGGGTATAGATATAAGGAATGATGACGATCAGCTAGTGGCAGTGAGTCGAATTACGTTAGCGATTTTAGACAGAAAGTAGTGATTGAACAGCTTCAAAATACCTTAAAACTCATAGAAAAAGAGCAGCTAATTAAAAAGCTGGAGTTATCGGAGTACGCCTTTGCTGTATGGCGAATGCCGAATGAAACCGAAACTCAACTAGTTATTTCGCTTGGCGAGGTTGAGAAACTTAAAGACTTTCAGCTTAGTAAGCTGAACACAGGATTTCTCGTAAATAAGTTTGCTGATAACCATCCCATTTCACCATATTTCATTTCAGGTGATATCATTCTTAGAGCGAATGATGTGCTAATTAACCCGACTATCAAATCTTCGCAGATAGATAAGTTCATGGAAGATCTGGAGAAAGAAAATGATGCTATCAACGCCAAGGAGTCATCTTCTCACACTGATGCAGGTAATGATTTTGAAGCATCAGTGGAAGCTGCTATTCATGAGATTAAAGCAGGCAAATTTGAAAAAGCTGTTTTATCCAGGTTTAAGGATGTGGCGTTAACCGCACACTTTTCATCATGGACCTTTTTCCAACAGATTTGCTCTATATACTCAAATGCATTTGTGAGTATGACTTTCATTCCTGAGAATGGCCTATGGATTGGAGCAACCCCGGAGCTTCTGCTTTCCGATAGCAATAAGCAATTTAAGACGGTATCATTGGCGGGGACTAAGACACTAGAGTCCGACCAAAACCTCAGCGAAATCGCATGGACGCAAAAAGAAATTGAAGAACAAGCCTTCGTAAGCAGATATATCATAAACTGCTTCAAGAAAATACGTTTGAGAGAATTTCATGAACATGGACCTAAAACCATTCAGGCTGGCAATTTGGCGCACTTGAAAACCGAATTCATCGTTGACTATGAAGAATTGTCTTTCGACAACCTTTCGGATCAGATGTTGGAGCTCCTCCATCCTACTTCGGCTGTCTGTGGTATGCCAATAGAGAGTTCCAAGCCCTGGATTGAAAAGGTAGAGAACTATGACAGAGAATTTTATTCAGGCTTTTTGGGACCAGTCAACTTTGAAAATTCGTCTAACCTGTTTGTCAATCTTAGATGTATGAAAATAGCGGGTAACAAAGCAAGGTTTTTTGCTGGAGCTGGTATTACAGAAGATTCCATTGCTAGTAAAGAGTTTCTGGAAACAGAAATGAAAATGAATGTTCTGATGTCAATGTTCATTCAGTGTTAGATCCAATCATATTTAATACCGCTCAAATTTGCCATCAGCTTGGTGTAAGGCATGCTGTGATGTCACCGGGATCGAGAAATGCTCCCTTAACTATTTCCTTTGCAAGGCATACTGAGGTCAAAAAATGGATTATTCCTGATGAACGGGCCGCTGGGTTCATTGCACTTGGCATAGCTCAGGAAACACGAACACCAGTTCTTCTATGCTGTACCAGTGGGACTGCACTATTAAACTATGCACCTGCTATTGCTGAGGCTTATTATAGAGAAATACCTCTAATTGTATTATCAGCGGACAGACCGCCTGAGCTCATCGATCAGCGTGACGGACAAACCATCCGCCAATTCGAAGCGCTAAAAAATCATGTAAAACAAACAGTGCAGCTTCCTTTGGTTGATTCTGAGCAGACGGCTACACTCTATGAAAAGACACTAATCAAAATACTACAGGAGAGTCAGACATTGCCTCTAGGTCCAGTTCATATCAACATTCCATTTGAAGAGCCATTTTATCCTGAAAAAGAAGATTCACTTGTTTACCGGGAAGTAGAAATTGATCAGCAGAAGGATGATAGCAATCTTCCTTTAGATTTGAATTTCGATGTATCACCCCATTCCAAAATACTTATCGTTCTAGGTCAGCATTCACCAGACTTAGAATTAGAAAATGAAATCAGAAAGGTCGCTGAACATGTTCCTATTTTCAAATTCCCGTTAAACAACCTATCTGAAGGAATTGAACATGCAGACTTATTTATACAATATCAAATAGAGCTAAAACCTGACTTACTCATTACCAGTGGATTGTCCGTATTATCTAAGAAACTAAAGCTATTTCTGAGAGGGAATAAACCAGCAAAACATATTCATATTGATCCGGCTGGAATTCAAGTAGATACCTTTCAATCGAACCCACAAATCATTAAATCATCTCTGACTCAGTTTCTTAAGCAGAACCCAATTGATGACGTTAATCCTGATTTTTTGAAATTGTGGCAGGAACTGGAAGCAAAATCGAAAGATGCGTTTACTGATTTCATGGCACGAGCTTCATTTTCTGAAACAGTTGCCGCTCACACTATTCTTGGATCGATTCCACATCAATCCTATTTGCATTTGAGCAATTCCATGCCTGTTCGCTATGCTGACATGTTTGGAGTACCGATGAATACAACTTGCTTTAGCAACAGAGGAACCAGTGGAATAGACGGATGTACATCTACGGCTCTAGGAACAGCCCTCGTTTCAGATCAGCTGAATACGCTAATTACCGGTGATCTGGCATTTTTATATGATAGAAATGCTTTCTTTCACAATTACCATCCGAATAACCTTCGGGTTATCATTCTCAATAATCAAGGAGGTGGAATTTTCAGGTTGATCGATGGCCCTTCTAAGCTGCCGGAGCTTGAAGATTACTTCGAGACCAGACATAATCGCACAGCAGAATATATTTGCGCTGAAAATGGACTTGAATATCTCACTGCAAAAGATATCGATAGTTTAAAAGATCAGCTGGATCATTTTTATCAACCGTCAGAAAAGGCGAAGGTTCTTGAAGTCTTTACTGACCCAGAAACGAACCAGCGCGTTTTTAATGAATTAAAAAATAGCATCAATGAGCGAATCAAAAATTGAATGGATTAGTGCCGAGGGCTTTGAAGACATTACATATAAGAAGTGTGGTAAAGTAGCGCGTATTGCTTTTAATAGACCAGAAGTAAGAAATGCTTTTCGACCTAAAACTGTAGCCGAATTGTACCGAGCTTTTCTGGATGCCAGAGAAGACGTGAACATTGGAGTTGTCCTTTTAAGTGGTGAAGGTCCATCCAAAAAAGATGGCGGTTGGGCGTTTTGCAGCGGCGGTGATCAGAATGCACGAGGGCATCAGGGTTATGTGGATGAAGATGGCATGCCGAGGTTGAATATTCTTGAAGTACAGCGACTCATTCGTTTTATGCCGAAGGTAGTCATAGCTGTCGTTCCAGGATGGTCTGTTGGTGGTGGCCATAGTTTGCATACGGTATGTGATCTTACACTTGCTAGCAAAGAGCATGCAATATTCAAACAGACAGATGCGGATGTTACCAGCTTTGATGGTGGCTATGGTTCAGCATATCTGGCTAAAATGGTTGGGCAGAAACGCGCTCGGGAGATCTTCTTTTTGGGTCGTAATTATTCAGCTCAAGAAGCATTTGAAATGGGGATGGTAAATGCTGTTATCCCGCATGAGGATCTTGAAAATGAAGCCTACCAGTGGGCTCAAGAGATTTTGGCTAAATCACCAACATCGATCAAAATGCTGAAGTTCGCATTTAATCTCACTGATGATGGAATGGTCGGGCAGCAAGTGTTTGCAGGAGAAGCTACCAGACTTGCATATATGACAGATGAAGCTAAAGAGGGAAGAAATGCGTTCCTTGAGAAAAGGAAACCAAACTTTAACGACATCAAATGGATTCCTTAAAAGACGAAAAGGTGCTTAGCACCCCTTTCCTTTTAATACAGCTTTGCCATTCGAATACTCATACTCTATTCCGAATGTTCGTGCAATAATCTCTATTGCATCTTTTGGCTTTTTCTTATTGAACTTGGCGGTTAGTTTACATTCCAGGAATGCTGGGTTTTCAAAGGTTATATCTATGCCATAGACATCTTCAATAACTTGTTTAACCTCTTGCATGCTCGACTCATTGAATGCGATAACCTTTGTCTTCCAGGCCAGGTAATTGAGGTTATTATTGTTTTTCTTAATTATTCCTGCGTTCATGTTGGTCACAAGACCAGTTTCCCCTTTTACCAATTTAACAGATACCTCAGAAGAACCATTTAAGTTTTTAGATAATTCCACAACTCCAGATTCAACACTCACTTCGGTCTTTGATCCATATGTATCTACCAGGAATGAGGTTCCTAACACTTGAACCTTCGCATTATCAGTGTGAATAATGAATGGACGAGTTTCATCTCGCTCTATATCAAAATACGCTTTTCCTGTGACCCGTACTTCTCTGATATTTTCGTTGAAGTTGATGATTTCAAGACTTGAGTTTTCATGAAGCGCAATTTTACTTCCATCCGCCAAAGATTCATTTAAAGTGCCGGATGCTCCATTTTGGTTTAGAATGAAAAGTAAGGAAATCGCGAGCACTAAAACTGCCGCGCTGGCATACTTCACCCAACCTTGCATGATGAAAGGAACTTGTTTTGCTTGAGGTTCTTTCAAAATTTTGTCCAGAATATGAGACGGTGGTGGTGTCTCAATGTCCGAAATCAACCAAGCAGATTTAGCTTCAAAAAAAGCTTCCACATTACTTTCTGATTCCGATCTCCAGTTTTCAACCAAGGATATTTCGTCTTTAGTTGCATTGCCAGAAAAATATTTCGCTAGTACTTCTTCCATTATCTTGTTATCGTCTGGTTATTAACAACTTAGAACATCGACACCCCTTAAAGCTTTTTTACAAATTATCATATTTTGGGTCATAATTTATTGGCACCAAATCAGCCGTTCTTTCCCAAGCCCAATATCCATAGGTTGTTAATCCAAATCTATCCATGATTTCACCTGACAAATCTAACCTAACAGAGTTACGTAACAGCCTCAAAACTGATATTTGGTTCCCTGGATCTTTAATCAGCACGCCTTCCGCTGTAATAAAATCCCCATATAATGTTTCTACAAAACTGCTACTCCTTAGGAAATCCGGGCTCTCCTTTTCTTTTCGATATTCTATGGCCAGGTAGTTTTTAAAGTCGATTTCATAATGATCTCCTTTGAAAACCAATATATCTGAAGCTGATAGTTCATTTCCTCTTTTGATCTCAAAATCTCCCAGACTATGTACTCTGTAGATTCTAAATCCTTCTTTCTTTAATTCACTGTTTAATAAAGCTTTTTTAAAATGATTAAAGGAGCCATAGTAGCTGATTTTACGATTTTTACGCCATTCTTTCCTTTCTGAACCATTCAAGGGTTCCAAGTTCCTAAAGCGAATTTTACCTCTAAATCTCAAATCGTTTTCTTCCTTCCTGAAAGATTCCAAAAAATAGCTCACACGATAACCCAAAGCATCATTACGAATTTGTAAAGGAAATCGGGAAAAAGCACTGAGAGAATTTCTCTCCTCATTGTAAGTAAAATCCAACGCTTCAGGATTCTCAATGACTGATTTTTGAGCATTCAATGATTGGCCTAGAATCTCTGTGCGAAATACACCATAATGTTGTTGCCAACTAGTTTCTGTGCGATTAATACGATTAGAAATTACTTCCACTTCCTCCAGCTGCCCAAGGTCTAGTTCCATTTGATGAGCCTGAATACGAGAACCTCCATTCATTTCCGAAATTTGATATACCGCATTTTCATATCCTACATGAGAAAACACAATGTCATATAGCCCTGGAGGAATTGACTCAAGTTTGTAATTCCCATCAATATCACTGGATATGCCAATGGTTGTTCCATCTAGGAAGATATTTGCATTGTTCAAGGGTTCCCCATTCTCATCATAAACGGTCCCTGAGACAGAAAAAAAGTTCTTTTTCTTAATCACTTGTTCTTCAGGAGGCAAGTAGTTTAAAATAATTTGATCCTTGAAAAAAGAATATTTTAAGCCCGTTCCAATAAGAAGCTTAGATAAGAATACATCAATCGGAGTGTTGTCTGCTGTGATTGTATACCTGCTTCCTTTAGGTAAAAGTTCTGAATTATAGCTGAAGAAATAATTAGTCTGAGCACTGAGGCTGTCAAAAATCGCTTCTAGAGGTAGGTCTTCAAAATGACCGTCAACCTGTTCCTTTTTTCGATTTTGGCCAAAACCTGCGCAAAGAATTAAACAAAAAGCTATAATCAAACTAGCTCGCATCTCTCAGATTTTTTAAATCCTGGAGACTTTCACGAAGGACTTTTAAGGCTTTACCCATTTGCACTTCGACAGTCTTTACGGATATTTCCAGGTGATCTGCTATTTCCTGATATTTAAGTCCTTCGAAACGGCTTAGCTTAAATATTTCGGAACATCGCGGTGGCAGCTTATCAATTTCAGCGGCTATCCTTTTTTTAAGATGCTCCGGATCCCCTTCTGTGAACTCATTTTGGTAGGTAGACTCCATAAAATGAATCATATGCTGACGGTACCCATCTTTAACTTTTTCATGTTTCAAGCTATTCAAGCAAGAATTATGCACAGATCTATATAGATAACTCTTGATGGATGAGTCCTCTGAAAGTGAGTCACACTTTTCCCAGAATTTGACAAAGACATCCTGGGCTATTTCCTCGGCCTCTTCACGCGTATCCATGAAACGAGCCGCATACAAAACCATGATGTTGTAATACTGGTTAAATACGAGTTCGAAAGCCCGCTTATCTTTGTTTATTAACCGATGTACAATTACCTCTTCGTTTTCCAAGCGCAGTGATTATAAGATCAAAAAATTTCGTCCTAAAGTTAGAGGAAATTCTAAAAGATAGAATTCCAGCCGAAAGATATAACGAGCATGAAAATTTTGTGTTGAATATTATTCGAAAGTGGTATTCAAATGCACAATTCTTAACACATCAAACTTCGGGCTCTACTGGAAGACCCAAGAAAGTTAATATTAGTAGGGAAAAGATTGAAATTAGTACACGGGCTACCATGGCATATATTGATCCCGAAAAAAGCATTAAGTCATCCTTACTGTGTCTCAACCCCTTCCACATCGGAGGCGCTATGGTCATTTACAGAAGTCTGATTTGCAACCATGATTTAACTATTGTAGAGCCTTCTTCTGATATAAGTGAGGTGTTGAAAAAAAATCATTTTGACTTGGTTTCTCTAGTTCCAATTCAGTTTAATGCGCTCACCAAATCACAACTCGATCAATTTGGCACTATCTTGATCGGAGGAGCTCCAATTGGTGTAATAGACACTGAAAGTAAATCGAATATCTACTCTACATACGGTATGACCGAAACAGTATCTCATATTGCACTTCGAAAAATCAATGAAGAGTTTTTTAGCACAACTGGTGATACCGAGGTTGCTTATTCAAGAAATAACTTATTGAAAATTAAAGGTGCTATTACGGATAATAATTGGCTCACTACCAATGACGTAGTTGAAATCCAATCGAATAAACTATTCAAATGGCTTGGCAGACAAGATTTTATGATCAATACGGGAGGGATTAAGGTGAACCCTGAAGATATTGAACGTCAGCTTAATCTTGTTCTTGAGGATGAATTCATCATTGGTTCACTTCCGGATAAGCAACTTGGAAGTAAGATTGTATTGATTTCAAGTGGTGAAGAAAAAACAATTGATTACAGTCATTTAGAAAAATACCACAGACCAAAAGCAAACTATTTCGGGCAGATCATCTTCAGGACTGAAAGTGGTAAAATCGACCGTAGAAAAACCCAATTGAACTTTGAAAGAAACTTATGAGAATTACACTTTCATATCAAACACAATCTATACCTCCTCCCTACGCTTATGCTGCTGTTCTATCTATCAATACGGAGAAAAATGCATTAGATGTTAATTTCAATTTGGAATATTTAGGAAGAGACGAGATGTCTGATGAGGAGCTCAAGTCCGAAGGTTTTACTCACGATGATAACATTATCTGGGCTGGAAAATTGAGCAAAAAATGGGTTATTGAAGTCGAAAATTTGAAGCATAGTTCATATAATGTCGAGCCTGATGATGAGACATACTTGCACGTTGAGATTGATGGAAAGGAGCTGAACTTTCCTAAGGATATCAAACAGGCAGAAATGCTTTTTCAAGAACTCATGCAAGCGATTCTGGAGATGGCCAAAATAGAGTCTCCGCTCAGTTTGGATGTGAGACTTTCAGATCAGATATATAAACTAGAATGGGTTTTTTCTGAAAGAACAATCAAAGTAAATAATCAAATAAGTGAAGACTGGGGAAATGGCAGAAGACTCCTTAAAGCCATATACAGCATTGACTATGATTCATTAAACCCCGGTAAAAAATCACAAAACGTTTCGATAAATATTGGAAATGGAGCATGGTATAGCGTGGCTGATAAGACACTGGCTCAGCAGCTAAAGCAATTGATCAGTAACCTGATTAGCTAGGCTTTGCAATGGTTTTATCTTGTTATTGACGAGCTAAAAACGTAAATTCAGGAAGATTAATACTTGTATTTAACCTTAACTCAACCTTATGAAAAGCTTAGGATTTATTGGAAAACTGATGTACGCAGGACCAATGGCCATGTTTGGCATTTTCCATCTCATGGGAGCCAACGATATGACCGGTATGGTTCCGGATTTTTTGCCTGCACCGATTTTCTTTGTTTACCTCACCGGTATAGCTCTAATTTTAGCAGCTGTAGCAATTATCATCGGCAAGAAAGCCAAGTTGGCAACTCAACTTTTAGGACTTATGCTTGCCTTGTTTGCTGTTTTAATTCATTTATCTGGATTTTTAAGTCAAGATCCAGTAAGTTCGTCTATGTTTTTAAAGGACATAGCATTGGCTGGTGGTGCATGGTTTATGAGCGCTCATTTGTCCGACTAAAAAGAGAATACCTTATTCTAGATTCTAGATAAGTATGAAGAGAGGCCCTAGCAATTTTTGTTAGGGTTTTTTTATTAGAACAGGCTGTAACTCCCGCCTCTTCTAAAGTGAGATGTAGTCAAAGGCTCAAATGATTTATTTCCGAAGTATTTGCGTTTGCTTACCTCAAACAACTTGCGAATCACCTCAGATATTTTGCCCTCTCCTTTTATTCTCCTGCCGAAGGTCGTATCATTCACGTTTCCACCATGCAGGTCTTGTATCTGATTCCATACTTTATCTGCTCTGTCCGGAAAATTCTTGATAAGCCAGTCATGAAATATTTTGCTAATCTGACCATTCAACCTGACAACTGTATAGCTGGCAAATGATGCTCCGGCATTTGACGCTTGCTTTAAAATCTCAGGTATTTCATGATGGTTCAGGCCAGGTATTATAGGCGCCTCCATCACTCCAACCGGAATACCTTCTTTTGTCAGCAGCTCCATGGCGTTCAATTTCTTTAAAGCGCTAGCTGTTCTAGGCTCCAGTTTTTGCCTAAGCTTTTCATTAAGTGAGGTAACCGAGAAGATCACCTGAACCAAGTTGGATTGGGCAAGCTCTTTGAGAATATCAATATCTCTTGTCACAAGTGCATTTTTGGTGATGATGCCTACAGGATTTTGATACTTATTAAATACTTCTAAAAGCTTTCTGGTAAGTTCATATTTACGCTCTATGGGTTGATAACAATCTGTATTACCACTTAGCATAATGGTTCTCGGCTTATAGGTTGGTTTCAAAAATTCGCTTTCTAAGAGCCTCGGAGCATCGGGCTTCACTACCAGTTTTGTTTCAAAGTCCAGTCCCGCGCTAAATCCCCAATACTCGTGTGAGTTGCGTGCATAGCAATACACACAACCATGCTCACAACCCTGATACGGATTTATGGAGGCATTCATACCAATATCGGGACTGTTATTAGTTGAGATAATCTTTTTCGGTGTTTCTTGAAAAATTTCTATGGATGGCTTTCCATCAATCAATTCCTCATCCAATCCATCAAAATCTTCTGTTTCAATATGCTGTGCTGCAAACTTGTTGGCCACATTTATTTGTGCCCCTTTTCCTCTCAAATAATCCATCCATTAAAATTACTAAAAATATTAGTAATTAGAATTTATTTGTCCTAGAAAAGGTATATGCAGTCACCAACCCAACTATGGCGCCCATAAGGTGAGATTCCCAGCTAACTCGATCATCTAAGGACAGTAATCCGTAAGCCATTCCACCATAAGAGAAAATCACAATAGCACTAATTATGACCGACTTAAAGTTTCTTTTAAAGAGACCATAAAATACAAGAAAGGAAGCCAGCGCATAAATAAGACCGCTTGCACCGATGTGATAAAAAGGTCTTCCAAAAACCCATACCAACATATTAGTGAAAAAATAGGCTTGCAAAAAAACTCGTAACGCAATAGCCGGAAAGAAAAAGAATAAGCTTCCACCCAAAACTATAAGCGGAATGCTGTTAGACATCAAGTGATTAAAATTGCCATGAATAAGTGGTGCCATCACTACCCCAATCAATCCTGTCAATGATCTCGGGTAGATACCTAAATATCCAAAATCAACCTCGAGATAGAATTCGATGGCAAACACAAGCCACATAAAGAAGCAGAGCCTGAGTGGTGGTACAATTCCTGACTTATGCATTGGAGTAAAATAAAAAACCCTGACCTCAATATTGAAGTCAGGGTTAGCTTTATTTTTTAAATATTCTTAAGCTAATTCTTTGATCATCTTCAGCTCCATCAGCTTGGACTCTTCGTAGCTTACTGATAAATAACCAAGTACACCTCCTGAAGCTTCGGCAATTTTCTTAGCCAAATCTTTCAAACTGGCGTGATATTTTACTGCAAAGTTTTTATCAACCTTAGGAAGAATGAAGTTCAATTTTCTTAGCTCAGTAGTGATAGCAGAGATTCTGGCATCTGTTCCTGAAGGAAGCTCATCGATCAGCCTATTGAAGTTTTCTTCAAACCCTTCCCCTACTAACTTATAAAACTCGTGCAACTGCTCACGCGATCTGCTTTGCTTGCTCCGTGCCACATCAATGGCTTCTCTACGCTCCGATTTATCAATTTTGCCATCTGCTCCGGCAATTAAAATAGCTACATAGACAGGTGCTTGAAGCATTACCTGAATTTCATCTTCTCTTAGTGGTTCAAATTCTGGGATCATTCCTTTGGGATTTCAAATTTTCGGCTCGAAAATACAAAATAATTTCTGTGAAGATGCTGACATCACACCTAAATTTTGGTATGTTTTTTACCTAGATGATATTACTTTTATCATCAGGATTAAGCGAACTATGGAAAAAATTGATTTTACCTATCTAGAAGTCTTAAGTGAAGACGATGACGACTTCAAAGCTGAGTTTATTGAAACGTTTGAAACGACGTATAAGTCTTTAACTCAAAAAATGAAAGATGAGCTAGCTGCTAATGACTTAGACAATCTGGCAAAGTCTGCTCACCAGCTCAAACCTTCTGCCAAAATGATACAGCTTTCATGCGCAGAAACTCTGGAGGAATTCCAACATCATCCGGAAAAAGCAAATGCTGAGGAGCTTGACAATATCACTTCTCAATGTGAAGATGCTTTGAAGCAATTGAAAGGCTGGGCTAACCTTTGATCGGAAGAGAAATCTCCTCTCCCAGGTATTTTGGCTTTCGCTGTAATATGTATAAATCCAAAACTGCCACCGTTCTGGCAAGGACTTCCCGCAATGCCAGCATGTTTCCTATAGGACCTCCATCATCTGCCGAAACGGCAATGGCCTCCATTTCAAAATATCTGGCAATAAACAGTGAGCGATAGCAATGAAACTCTTGCGTAACTATTGTTACCTTGTTCTGACCAAAAACCTCATTGCATCTTACCACAGAGTCAAGCGTTCGAAGACCGGCAAAGTCAAGTGATACATCTTCTTCAGGAATATTGAGATCACCAAGTGCAAGCAACATATCTCTTGGCTCATTGTAATACTTTGTACGGTTATCACCACTAACTAGTATATGCTTCACCTTCTCATTTGAATGCAGATCCGCGGCAGTATTCATCCGTTCTACAAAGAACCGATTGGGATTACCATCTACCGTGCGCTTGCTTGTGCCGAGAACAAGCGCTACTTGATTCCCCGGAGCATCTGAAGATGTATATATGTAGTCTTTGGTTGATTGTACGACCCAAATATTGGTACCAAGAATGAAAAGGAAAAAACTCATTCCCACCCAAAGTGCTAAGCGGATTAGTTTTCTAATTCTATTCATAAACCACTCCCTTCGTCTTCAAGATGAGGTCTGCTTCGCGTACAATCTTGCGGTACCATTGCGCACGTAGATCTAGCTTTTCACCTTCAGATAGCTTTGGCCATTCTCCAAGCTTTGACTTCAAGACTGTCAGGCAAATTGACGCACTCACTGACAGGTTAAAGCTTTCGGTAAATCCAACCATTGGGATATGAACAAACCCATCGGCTTTTTCCCCTGCTTCTGGTGTAATTCCATCAGCTTCCGTTCCAAAAACGATAGCCGCCTTTTGCTGCGGATCAATATCATGAATGGAGCATGAGGTTTCATGCAAAGAGGTAGCGTATACTTTGTAGCCACACTTTCGTAATGAATCGAAGCATTCAGAAATATTATCTGCGGATTGATCATGCTGATGGAGCGTAACCCATTTAGCAGCTCCTTGAGTAATCCCGGTATTGACCGAGTATTCGTTTTTATTTTTGATGAAATGTAAATCCTGGATCCCCATACATTCTGCGGTTCTTAAAACTGCGCTTACATTGTGTGGTTTATCAATGTCTTCAAAGACCAGGGTCAAATGACGAGTACGATGGTTTAAAACTCGCTCAATATGAGCAAGCTTGTTATCCGAGACAAACTCTTCCAGCACATCAATTATGGCTTTAGCATCCATCATTCTTTTTTCTCGCCACCGAACAAACCCAACTGGTTTTCCTCTTCTTCTACCTCCGTCTGTATGGTGTTCTTAATTGCTTCTAGATCGATCTTTGGTTCTTCAGAAGACTTTGGTTCTTCTTTAGGTTTTTCATCTTTGATCAAATCCACTGAAATTACCTGCTGAATCGGCAGTTTATTACCAATGGCTTTCCAGCCTTTGATGTCTATTAAGCTCATGAGGTCCAGCTTCTTCTTTTCATGCTTGCGGCCATCTTTGTAAGTCACCTCTACGTCCGTGGCGATCCCTTTGGATATGAACACCAGCTTAGAGCTACGTGCTTCTGTCACAAACGGAAATTTCTTATTCGGCGTATTGGTTTCGATGATGAATCTCTTCACGAAATAGGTCTTAGATTCTCCATCATAGTGAATAGCATTGAAAGATGCATCTTGATCAAGCTTGTAGATTCCCATCACATTATTGAAATCATAATGATTTGTAAGCTCAAATGAAGTAGTCTCATAGCTACCATCTTTGTAAAATGCCACGACCTGATCTTCAGACATGAAGTTGCCAAGGTGATCACCTCGCTCCTCACGGTTCAGCCTTCCGACGGTTGGGTCATACCAGATGTCCACGCCTCCTAAGGTTGACCTTCCTTCTTCCTTCAATACTACTTTGCGTACCGGGTATTTGGTCAGGATGTTTCCTCCAGCTCCTCGTCCCTTGATTTCGATTTCTGAGAAGTCAAAATCAAATACTTTCTTTCTGGCTTTACTGGCCTGGGTTAATGAAACGGTAACAATCTCTGCTTCTCCATTTGGGTTTGCCGTGAAGTAATGAATCTTTCCCTTGCCGCCTTTGGTGAGATCGTACTCACGATCCCGGGTTACTGAAAGTACCTGAAATCTCTTGACATAGGAATTCCCTGACTTGGCATCTACATAAGCCATGTTGTAGACCATTCGCTCGTCATTCTTCTTGAATACACCTACATGTAAGATGTCCTTGCCGACGAAGGTTTTATCCTGAATTTTTGTGACTACACATTTGCCATCTTTAGTAAATGCAATGATGTCATCGATATCCGAACAATCACTTACAAATTCATCTTTCTTCAGTCCATAGCCAATAAATCCATCTTGTCTGTTTACATACAGCTTCGCATTATTAGCTGCAACTACCGTTACATTGATAGTGTCGAAGTTGGTAATCTCTGTCTTACGTTCACGTCCTTTGCCATACTTCTCCAGCAGATTTTGATAATATGCTATTGCATAGTCGGTCAGATTATCAAGGTGATGATCAACCTTTTCTATTTGATCAGATAAGTCTTGGATCTGCGCATCGACTTTGCTCGTATCGAAGCGGGTAATACTGCTCAGCGGCTTATCGATGAGTCGCTTGTAGTCTTCATTGGTGATCTCACGATAGAAGGTATCGAAGAATGGAGTAAACAGTGTATTTAAGACCTCATAGCATTTTTGCAGATCGCCGGAATTTTCATAGTCCGGGTGCTTATACATCCCCTCGTTGATAAAGATCTTTAGCAGGTTACTAAAGAAAATCTTCTCTTTTAGCTCAGATTTTTCAATCTCCAATTCTTGTCGCAAGAGGTCTATCGTTTGATCTACTGATTGCTTAAGAATCTCAGATACACCCAAGAACATAGGTTTATCTTCAACAATCACGCAAGCATTAGGAGATATTGACACCTCGCAATCAGTGAATGCATAAAGTGCATCCATGGTAATATCCGGTGATATTCCTGAAGCCAGGCTGACCAATATTTCAATGTCTTTTGCTGTATTGTCTACCACCTGCTTAATCTTGATCTTACCCTTGTCGTTGGCCTTGACAATGGATTCAATTAATGAGGTTGTGGTTGTCCCATATGGGATGTCTTTTATTACCAGTGTTGACTTGTCTCGTTCTTCGATGGTTGCTCGTACGCGCACTTTGCCCCCGCGTTTTCCATCGTTATAGTCAGTAACGTCAATTTTACCGCCTGTTAAGAAGTCAGGATAGAGTTTCACCTTTTTTCCTTTGAGAGTCGCCATACAGCCTTCCAAAATCTCACAGAAGTTGTGAGGAAGCATTTTGGTGGAAAGCCCTACGGCAATACCTTCTACACCTTGAGCCAGAAGTAATGGGAACTTAACAGGGAATGTTACCGGTTCCTTCTTTCTTCCATCATAAGAAAGCTGCCATGCGGTTGTCTGCGGATTGAAAATAACTTCCAATGCAAACTTGGAGAGCCGTGCTTCGATGTATCGAGCTGCAGCGGCAGAATCTCCTGTTCTCACATCTCCCCAGTTACCTTGTGTATCGATCAGCAAATCTTTCTGGCCTAGATTAACGATAGCGTCCCCAATGGAAGCATCTCCGTGCGGATGATACTGCATGGCACTACCAATGATGTTAGCAACCTTGTTGTACCGGCCATCATCCATCTCCTTCATCGCATGCAATATCCTACGCTGAACAGGCTTTAGTCCATCATTTATTGCTGGAACGGCACGTTCTAATATTACATAGGATGCATAATCCAGAAACCAGTTTTCATACATTCCTGATATAGGAATGACGTCTTGTATTTGCTCCTCGTTTTCGTGTTCTTCTCCCATTTAAAAACTATATTGACTCATTAGGTAATACCCAATTACTATTAAAACTGAGACTAAATTCCCTGCCAGGAAATAGTCATTAGAAATCTTATCATCGTCTTTCAGGCGAGTGGCTATTTTCAGTGCTCCAAAGAAGGCCATTCCTTGAGGCAGATTCACCAACAGGATGATGTATAGAAACACTCGCTCCAACACTCCTCTGAGGACGCTGCTCAGCGTTAATGAGCGTCCGAACATCTTGGTGACCAGAAAGAACAAAAGCAATGCTATGAGCTCTCCTACAACAAAAATGGCGCTATGGTACATGTACTTATCCATCTATCAGATGATGTATCAATTCTTTACACAATAGATACTCATCTATCGCAAGGCTTTTTCTTCTTCTCCAAAGTGTAGAATCATCTTTGGATTCAATTTTGGCCATCTCTTTGTAATCATGGCCTTGTAGAAAGCCAGAAACTGTGCTTCGATCCTTTGGATGCCATCCATCGATGAAGTGCTGTGTAACCTTCATCATTTTATTGATTTGATCATTTCCTTTAATGGAAACCAAGAAGCGACCATTCTCCTTCTTCATATTGTTTAGCAGCTCTCTCGCATTTGTCAAACCAGGCCCCAACATTTCATATGCTTTGTCTTCATTGATCGGTGTTTCGACTTCTCCTTCATGCAAGACATAGCGTAACTTGAAATCCAATTCCTCTTCCAGAATATATTCTTCCATGGCAAGCATGATGTCTATTCCTTTTGACGCAGATGCTACTATTCCTTGAAATTCATCTCCGAGCGTTATCGTCAATGGAGACTCAATAGAATCTCCGTAGATCATATTGGTCCATTGGACAAGCCCTTGAAAGTCTAACATTAAGGCCTTGCCATCTTTTTCGTGACTACTCACGATATCCGCCATTAGAATGAACCTGTTCATATTTATTTTACAAAACTCAAGTTATTGCATTTTTTATACAAAAATTAATTATTTGCGTAAATATTACAATTAATTACTGGGTAAAGTATGCCCAGAGCCTATTTTGTCCTGATATTCATGATGAGATTTTCTTACCCAACCTCGAATTCTATTGAGTTCTGCATCTATTCTCTTATAATTCAATGGATACCAAAATGATGGTTTGCAGATGACTTCATTCCCAAACTGATCGTGATGATACAAGGTGAACTTATATAACCCATCCAAACTCATGATTTCAATGTCCTTTACCTCATAAAAAGGTATTTGTATTTCATACTCTCCTTCCCTCACATACAGGTTTTCCTTATCATATGAAACCTCTTTAATCTTTTGCAGAAAATTCTTCACTCTTGGCCAGTAAACAAAAGCTCCCAACAGTATGTAACTGACTGCAATCAACCTACTTGTCCAATTATCACTAAAACCCATGATGTAGATATAAGTAACCATTATTAGTGAGAGCATCACTGTTGTGAATATCTTGTAACGTTTCACAGATTGAATCGATAGTGACTTGGATCGCTGCATCTAAGCTGCTTCCACCTCTTCCACAAGATCCTTTTCCACGCGCAGCTTGTCGATAATGAATTGTTGGCGGTCTGGTGTATTCTTACCCATGTAGAAAGTCAACAGGTCTTGGATACTGGTATCCTTTTGCAGAATCACGGGATCCAATCGTATATCATCACCAATAAATGCGGCAAACTCGCCAGGACTAATCTCTCCTAAACCCTTGAATCGGGTAATTTCCGGCTTACTCCCAAGTTTAGCTATCGCATTTCTACGCTCTTCTTCTGAGTAACAGTAGATTGTTTCTTTTTTATTCCTCACTCTAAAAAGAGGTGTGTCAAGAATGAAAATGTGATTATTTCTTACCAGTTCCGGAAAGAACTGCAGGAAGTAGGTCAGTAAGAGTAAGCGAATATGCATACCATCCACATCTGCATCGGTTGCTATTACAATCTTTCTATACCTTAAACCTTCAAGACCATCTTCGATATTCAAGGCATGCTGCAGTAGGTTGAATTCTTCATTTTCGTAAACCACCTTCTTGGTGTGTCCAAAGCAATTGAAGGGCTTACCTCTTAGTGAAAACACTGCTTGTGTTTGAACCTTTCTGGATTTGGTGATTGATCCACTCGCGGAATCCCCCTCCGTAATGAAGATCATGGTTTCATCCTTGATCTCATCGTCTCCTTTCTTATCATTAAAGTGTATGCGACAGTCTCTAAGCTTCTTATTGTGCAGATTTGCCTTCTTTGCACGCTCATTGGCAAGTTTCTTAATGCCAGCTATTTCCTTTCTTTCACGCTCTGATTGCTGAATCCGCTTTAATAGTGCATCAGCTGTGTCTGAATTTCGGTGAAGGAAGTTGTCGAATTCTTTTTTTACAAAGTCATTGACGAACGTCCGCATGGTTGGACCTTCCGGTCCCACATTTTGTGACCCTAGCTTCGTTTTGGTCTGACTTTCGAATACGGGCTCCTGCACACGAACGGCAATAGATCCAATGATAGCCGAGCGTACATCTGCTGCATCGAAGGTCTTACCATAAAACTCACGAACGGTTTTTACCACGGCTTCACGAAAAGCTGCAAGGTGCGTTCCTCCCTGAGTGGTGTACTGACCGTTGACGAATGAGTAATACTCTTCCCCGTATTGATTGGCGTGCGTAATTGCCATCTCTATGTCATCCCCCTTCAAGTGGATGATTGGGTACCTCAGATTTTCAACATCTGCCTTTCTGCTAAGGAGGTCTTTTAATCCATTTTCAGAATGGTATTTTTTACTATTTAGGACAATGGTAAGGCCTGCATTTAAGTAGGCATAATTCCACATCAAATTGTCCAGGTATTCTGGAATGAAGTGGTAATTCTTAAATACCGTATCGTCTGGTTCGAAGATGATTTGCGTACCATTTCTGCCTTCAGCTTTTTGAATTTTGGCGTCTGTAGTTACCTCACCTCTTTCAAACTCAGCAACTTTGGTTTCTCCGTCTCGATAGCTCTGTACTTTGAAGTAATTAGAGAGTGCGTTTACTGCTTTGGTACCGACACCATTTAGTCCAACAGATTTTTGAAAGGCACCAGAATCATACTTACCTCCTGTGTTGATTTTGCTAACACAATCCACCACTTTTCCCAGAGGAATTCCCCGACCATAATCACGTACAGTCACACGATGATCCGTCACTTTCACCTCGATGGTTCGGCCATGTCCCATCATATGTTCATCGATACTGTTGTCAATGATTTCTTTCACCAACACATAGATTCCATCGTCTGGAGAGCTGCCGTCTCCCAACTTACCAATATACATTCCCGGTCTGAGCCGGATGTGCTCCTTCCAGTCCAGTGATTTAATACTATCCTCGGTATATATCGCTTCAGCCATCTAGTAAAGTCGTTATGAATGATTTAATAATCTCTATTCCAAAGTAATGATAAAAATCCAACACTTACACGTAACAACCTAACGTATAGGGATAGCTTTACTTGAAATATGACAATTTAATAAACTGAAATAGAGCGAGTTCTACTTCTTTTTGGAGATGAAAAAAATCAGTCCTATTACCCAAATAAGTAAAAAGAGCGGGCCTAAAAAGTTGAGGTACGCGAAGCTTGAAGGGTTAATGTGCCCTGTATTATTGATGACTCCAATGAAGCCTACCATAGATGCCAAATAGAAATTCACAATGAATAGTATGGCTCGAATCCACGCAGCTAAATCCTCTTTCAAATTTCTAGATCCGAGAGTAGCTCCCATCCGGATGATTATATTGATCACAATGAAGCTACCAAAGGCATAGAAGAAGAATGTTTGCTTGTGCAGATCTTTCACCCCTTCTATATTCATGTCCACCATAATTGGCAGGTAAGCATACACCAGAAGAAGTATGACCGAGAAGAGTAAAACCGAAATGGAATTGAAAACTTTAATCGCTTTGATCATGGCCGCAAATGTAATTATCAGTAACACATAATCACGCTCAATTGTTAAATTTGAATATGGATTTCAACCCGGTTATACTTTCAATTCCACTATACTTTTTATTGATCGGATTTGAGTTGGTTTATCAGCTTATTAAAAAGGCCAAGATTTACCGAACCAATGACGCCATTTCTAATATCAGCTGTGGGATTTCTTCCCAAGTGACCAATGCCATTTGGGGAGTGCTTTCTATAGCGATGTATCAATTCGTGCATACCAATTGGTCTATCATAGAAATACCAAATGCCTGGTGGAGCTATTTAACTCTATTCCTACTTGTAGACTTATGCTACTATTGGTTTCACAGGGCAAGTCACGAAATCAATTTTCTGTGGAATACAGCTCATGTCGTACATCATCAAAGTGAAGACTACAATTTATCGGTTGCACTTAGACAATCTTCGTTTGGAGGTGTATTTGCAATGGTGTTTTATCTCCCACTTGCAATTATAGGATTCAACGCATACGCCTTCCTGGCAGTGAAAGGGATAAATCTGATTTATCAGTTCTGGATCCATACAGAAGCCATCAATAAACTTCCCCGGTGGTTTGAGTATGTTTTTAATACACCTTCTCACCATCGCGTTCATCACGGGAGAAATCCTAAGTATATAGATAGGAATCACGCTGGCACGCTGATGATATGGGATCGGATGTTTGGGACGTTTCAAGCTGAGGAGGAAAAGCCAACTTACGGCGTGACCAAACCTACCAATACCTGGAATCCTGTTTGGGCCAATATCCTGCCAATTGTAGATATGACCAATCAGGTGAAAGCAACACCGGGATTTTGGAACAAGCTTAAAGTCTTGTTTTATAAACCCGGCTGGCAGCCAGTAGAACTAGGTGGTTATCAAATAGCTCCTGAAGTAGATAAGCAAACGTATCGCAAGTACGATGTACACCCACACATGCCTTTGATACGCTATGTGTTCGTTCAGTTTGTTTTTGTGCTCACTTTTACCGCGCTTTTTCTATTTACGCAGGGTAATTATGAATTCAATATGAAGCTAGCCCTTGCAGGCTACATTATGTGGTCTATCAGCCAGCTGGGAATCCTGATGGAAAACCGCAGCAACTGGATACCATCAGAATACATCAGACTGATAGCATCTGCGACTTTAATCATATTTCTTATAGAAGGAACTTACTCTTACTTCATCGCAGGAGGCTTTGTTATCCTGTTTGGCTTTTGGTTGTATCAAGCCTCCAGGAAGCGCTAATCAATTTTTGAGGCATATTGATTTTCTAAATCCATATGTACCGTCCAAAAGCTTTTGGATTCCCTTTTATTCAATTGATCTCCAAGTATATCCAGATGCGTATGCCAGCCGGCCATTGTTCCAACACGTGTCTCTTTTGAGTCTTGGAGCTTTTCATGAGTCAGGGTCAGCTTAACCATTTCTCCTTGCTCAATAAGCTCGAACGTGACCAGACCTTCCCATTCTATTGCGAAAATATTAGGCTTCTCTGATCTTACGACTACAGCTTTGGATTCAAAACCATCACCGAATTCTTTGTATTTCTCAGGCGTTGTTTGGGGTGGTGATCCTAAATTAGAATTGTGAAATACGAATTTAATCTCTTCACCCGCACTCATTTCGGAAGTCCCTCCGCAAAACCATTTACTTCGTTTTTCAGCTTCAGTGATAAACTCCCAAACTCGGTCGATTGGTCCAGGTAGAAGGCGCTCAAATTGAAGTGTTGTCGGTGTTAGCAATTTTCCGTCGTTACTCATAGTGGGTCATTTTTTGTTTGAATCTTCTTTTAATAGTGTTTCAAGTTTGTCGAGGCTTGTATTCCAGAATCTCCGATACTGATGTACCCATAAAGCAATCTCACCGAGCTGATCTAACTGCGCATGACAATAGCGCTCTCTTCCTTTCTTTTCGATTTTCAGAAGTCCGCATTCTTTTAGAATCCGAAGGTGTTTAGAAACCGCTGGTCTACTTATTTTGAAGTTATCAGCTAGCTCGTTGACTTTTCTGGATTGATGAGAAACCAGCCCAATGATCTCTCTTCGGGTTGGATCTGATATCGCTTGAAATACATCTCGACGCATAATATGAAACCTTTTGGTTACAAGTATACAAAAAAAGTAACCAAAAGGTTTCCTTTTTGAAAAATCATTTCAAACTCCTCTCCTTTTATCATCTTTGCACCATGTCTCAGATCAACGACACCATTACTGCGCTGGCAACACCTCCCGGACAAGGAGCTTTGGGTATAATTCGCGTATCCGGAACTAAAACGATTCCGATAGTGAATGAGCTTTTCAAAGGAAAAGATCTCAACAAAGTTGATTCACACACAATACACCTCGGAACGATCAGAAATGATCAAAATGAAATCATTGACGAAGTTCTAGTGTCAATTTTTAAAGCTCCTCACTCATACACCAAAGAAGATGTCATTGAGATTTCCAGTCATGGTTCACAATACATTCTACAAAAAATCTTGAGCCTGCTGGTAAGTAAAGGTGCCCGATTAGCTAAACCCGGTGAGTTTACTCAGAAAGCTTTTCTTAATGGTCGATTTGATCTGACTCAGGCAGAAGCTGTTGCCGATTTGATTGCTTCTGAAAATGCCGGTATGCAACAAACGGCCATGAATCAGATGCGTGGAGGTTTCTCTGATGAGATCAAAAATTTGCGGGAACAATTGGTGCATTTCGCTTCCATGATAGAGCTGGAATTGGACTTTGCAGAGGAAGATGTAGAGTTTGCAGATAGACAAGGATTGATTGATTTGATTAACAAAATTCAGACATTGATACGGTCATTGATAGCAAGCTTTGAGTATGGCAATGTGCTCAAGAATGGTGTACCCACGGTGATTGCCGGAAAGCCAAATGCCGGTAAGTCGACGTTGCTCAATGCGCTTCTAAATGAAGAAAAGGCCATTGTCTCAGATGTAGCGGGAACTACACGAGACTTCATAGAAGATCAAATCTACATTGATGGTATTGCCTTCCGGTTTATAGATACTGCAGGGATTCGAGAAACAGATGATAAGGTTGAGAGTATTGGTGTGCAGCGTACGCTGGAGAAGATGAAGCAGGCAGGACTTGTGATCTACTTATTTGATTTGGTCAATGAAACAAGTGAATCCATTGAAGAACAGCTGAAAGGTTTACAAGCTTCTGACGTGCCATTCATTATCGTGGGTAACAAAGTAGATCAGGCGGATGCGTCACTCAAAGCACATCTTACGGAACATAACGCTGTTTTTATTTCGGCTAAAGAAAAAGACAACCTGGAAACCTTGAAACAGCAGCTGAAGACCATTGTAGATAAGCCGGAACAATCAAATGTAATTGTGACCAATGCGAGGCATTTAGAAAGCCTGCAACAAACGGATGACGCGCTTAATCGTGTGATAGAAGGCATCAACAACCAAATGAGCAACGACCTGGTAGCCCAGGACATTCGCTCCGCCCTGTTCCATCTCGGAGAAATCACCGGAGAAGTGACCACTGATGACTTACTAGAGAATATCTTTAGTAAGTTTTGTATTGGGAAGTGAGACACTTCTTAGTCCGCTAAATTCTTAATAATGGGTTGTGGATCGTTAAATATAAGATTTGAAATTTTCCAAACTCCATCCACCTTTCGGCAAACAGTTAGAAAATTTCCAGAGTTTGTATAATTCTTATGGTCGTAGTTGTAAACCAGCCAGAATCTCCCATAAGTATATCCTATGTCGCCAGAAACATGTGCCCCAACAAATTTCTCCGAATATTCCAATACATCAGTTGTGGGTAACTGAGGGTTAAACCAATAATTAGCTAGTTCGTTTCTCCCTATTATAATTGAATCACCATGATGAGGCTGAAAAACAATATCTTCTGTTGTAAGATTCATAACTGCACTTGAGTCTTCCTCAATCCAGGTTTCTTGAAAGTCAATACGGACCTGTTTTATCTTTTCGATTTCTTCACGGTAATTAATGGATTTATGTGACTGGACGGAATCAATGCTGTTGCAACCACCCATTGATGCAATAACTAAGAAGAAAATTAAAATAACGTTTTTTGATCTTTTCATAAAAGTCAGAAAACGCTAGAAAGCTAGGTCGGTTTCGTATGATTAATTCATCTAGTAAACATTAATAAATATTCACATCAACCATCAAGTTATAGCTTATCCAAAACAGTCAATAACGACCATTCCTGTAAGCAAATAATTGCCATACATACCAATTTCGACTCATCTACTAGAGATGCTAAACCAGTTTTTTATTAATCTGATTCAATTTCATCTAATTCCTCCCTGGGAAGCATTTCATCTCGCATCGCTGTATTATATACAAAACCGGCAACAATAGTCGCTATCTGCTTCAGATCGTCAATCACCAGTCGCTCGTAGGTATCCATATTGGTATGATGCGTTCGTGACCAATATTCTACTGGGTCTTGAATAAACTGGAACCCTGGGATGCCAATTGCATCAAATCCAAGGTGATCTGTACCGCCCGTATTTCTAAGGGTAATGGTTGCATTTTCCATGATATCATCATAAGGCGTAAACCAGTCTTTGAAAATTGGGCCGACTTCTTCATTGCCTTGCAGATAGATCCCTCGAATTCGGCCCGTTCCATTGTCAATGTTATAATAAGCCGATATTTTGCTATGCTCGGGCTTTAATGCCATTGTTTCTGCATCACCAAAATGGTTTTTCACATAGTTGCGAGAGCCAAAGATTCCCTGCTCCTCTCCACCCCATAACGCAATGCGAACGGTGCGTTTCGGTTGCAATCCTGCTGCTTGCAAAATCCTAACCGCTTCCATCATCACAATGCATCCCGCACCATTGTCAGTAGCTCCAGTGCCACCATGCCAGGAATCCAAATGTCCTCCAAGCATCACTACCTCAGACTTCAACTCAGGATCTGATCCAGGTATCTCTGCAACTACATTGTAACCCTGAAGGTCTTCCATGTCGAAGGTAGTTTTCACTTCTGCTTCTAACTCAACTTCTACTCCATTTTTGGCCAGACGTGCCATCAGGTTTACGTGTTCGGGTGCCATCTCCAGCTCACTTGCTCCTTTTGGTGTGTCTTTTAGGTATCCACGTGGACTACTGGTAAATAAGGTTCCATGTCGACCCCTCACTCCTTTTATAATAAGTGCAACTCCTTCTTCAGTCAGAAAAGTGTTTAGTGTTCTGCTAAATTCTCTGCGTTTTCGAAAGGCTGCTATTTCATCGGCCGTCCATTGTCTTCTCTCAGTTCTAGGCTCTGTCATTTCGGTAAGTTCCTCTTCAGAATATCTAAGCGCATCTGCCTTAAAGGTTGGCGATTGATCTCCACGTGGCTTGAAAGCCACAATCGCTCCTTCTAGCTTTCCTCTATATTTTTCAAAATCATCTTCATTATTGATTTCCACAAACTGGACTTTTCCGGAAACAGGACCATCCGTACTTTCGGTCCAGGCTTTAGGTATTGCAATGAAAGGCATGTAGTATGGTTTGGTCATCGCTACATAGCTCTTATTCACTTCCCAACCTCTACCAAATTCACCCCAAGCCTCTTTCTGAGCATTTTCCAACCCCCACTCGGTTAATTGATTAATGGCATAGGTGGCAGCTCGTTCGTAACCTTTAGAATTTGAAAGACGCGGCCCTGCTTTATCAACCAGCTCAAAAGCAATCTGCTCTACTTGTGAGTTTTCAAGTCCTTCTTTCTTGATTTTTTCAATAGCTTCACTGTCGATGGATTCTTGACCATGCGCAATAAAAGCAAAAAGAAAAATTGGGATTAATAGCAATCGTTGCTTCATAAGAGTGAGGTTTAGGTTTTGTTCTAACCAAATATACTAAACCCAAGAGGCTATATAGTAATGAGCGTGAAATCAAAATGACTTCCTATTAAGTATTTATTTGATCATTGATCAAACTTAATCTTTTCAAGAATCTCATTTTTCTTCTTCATCAAAGCCGGGTCCACTTTGTCTTTGTGCTTGGCTTTGTCGGAAAAGATGTATTTGTACTTAGCTTTCGTGATCTTAAAATCATACTCCTCCGCTTTGCCAAATATGTCTATGCCTGTTTTGAAAGGTAGTGGTGATTCAAGCACAGAAATATGATAGTTGTAAGTAAGGTCCAGATTTTGAATTCCTCCGACCGCAACCTTATAGCGATCCATGCTCACCAAGGATGGGAAAATTTCCAGTGCTCCATTTTCAATTGCCATTTCAACAGCTACTGTATCAAGCGTATTTTTTTCTCGATTTTTAAACTTTAATGTTTTAGCCAAATATTGAAATGTCTCGCCATCGAGGAGCACAAGATTCTTACCCTCAATTCTTGCCACAGCTTCAATGGAAGATTGAATAACCTCCATGTGCTTTCCTATCTTAACTGAACCTTGCATTCCTATATTTAGGTTGCCTTCGAAATCCTTGGTCATAGGAAGCAGCGTGTCCATAAACGGCAAGACTTCAAACATATTTGCAACGTCTACATCTGTCAACTTCAGATTGAAGTTTGCGCGAGCTCTATTATTATTTCTAGCTACATATCTTGCATTCGTCCATAAATCAGCTGCATTAGTCTTCATTCTAAGATTTTTCAATCTGATTGTTTGATTTTTAATGAATAAATTTCCCTTTACTCCCCGTAAAAACAAGGCTCCGTATCTGACTTTTTTGAGATTAATTTTTAACTTAAAATCAATGTTTTTAGGTACTACAAAAGTCTCAAGTAATGTTGTGTCAGTAGCTAATTCAATGGTATCTGAAAGATCAACTTTGCTTGTCTCTTCCAAAGCTGATGCTCTATCTAAGATTCTGGTAATCTGATTAATATTGAGAAAATTAGACTTCAGTGTTAGTTCTGCAGTCAACGATTCTTTACCTAGTAAATTTTTCTGCAAATTGAATATCTTTCCACTTAATATGACATCAGACTTTCCAATCATAACATTGGCCTCATCCAGTGTCAATTCGTTTGTCTTAAGATCAACTTTAGTGTTTTTGATCCAAACTTTTTTAGGAAATGACGTAGTGAAGAAATTTAAGGACTTAAATCCAAACTGCCCATTCATAGGCCACCTTTTCTTGCGTTTTACAAGGTTAAGATCAGATTCAAAAGATTTTAATGTTGCATAGTTCAAACCATTATCAATTCGGATTCTGTCAGCGGTAAACTTAGCTTTCAATCTAGGTATACTTGGATTGTTTTTCGCGGATCTTAAATAGACCATTCCCTTAAGATTATTACCTACTACAGATAAGGTATCACCAAATAATATCTTGGCTTTTGATAAAGACAAATTTGACCTTACTGGTGAAATCATTATCGAATCTGTGGCTGGAGAAGTTGTGAAATTTGCTTTCAAGCCTTTACCAGTAGCATTCACATATTCATTGATATTTAAATTATAATCTTTCAATCTTGCTCTCCCGCTCAAAAGTCTGAGATCATCTTTTCCAAACTTTGTTACTCCTTGCTCTTGTCCAAAGTCTAGTTTTAAACTCGATGTGACAAACCTTATACTATCAGCATAATTGATATCAATATCAGTTAGATTAAATGAACCGGACGCCATTATTTTTCCTAAATTATAATTGATGACATCTTCAAGGAATAAATCGGTATTTAAATCAAATTGTGCACTACCAATAGCTTGAAGTCCCTCAACAGGAATTGTCTCTAACAGGGCTACAAAATCAATTCCCCCCATTCCTGACATCATTACGTGAGGGTTTGTCAAAATTTTATCAATTTTCCCATTTAATTGAATTGAGAGTCCATCGCTTACCACTTTTAAATTAGAAAGATCAATTGTAGAGGAAGACTTATTGAGGTAGTCAATTTTGGCCGCAAGTTTGGTTTCGAACAGCTCAATTCTCTTCGAAAATCCCTTATAAGAGGCTTCGCCACCAGATATTTTTAAATCTAGTTCGACTACAGGAAAGCGATCTTCAAAGTATTCACCTTTTATATTCGCTTTCAAAGCTACCTCTCCCTTACCTTCCAGACGTTCCAAATTCACATAGCGAATAGGTACCAAATCAAGTGCCTCCCGTATGTTCGATGTAAACAGCCTGTTTTCAAGGTCTACAACTATGGCACCTATAGAGTCTAACATGATGCTGCCTTTGGAAGCTATTTCCAATTCATGATCAACAACATTAAGATTTACAGTATCTATGGAAATAAGATTCTCCTCTAGGTCTATACTGCTCCGTGAGTGAAAGTTGATCGAAACCGGATTAATTATGGGCTCATCATTAAGAGTCAAAGCCATATTTTTAATTGCTAGATTCAAGTCACAATCTACCAGTTCATTTAAATAAGATATCTCCCCTAGGACACCCATGCTTTGAATTCTTATTGAGAAATAGTTGGTAAAATCATTAAACCTCAAGGAGCCCTCTCTTATTTCTATATTGTCAATGATATAGGTGTTATCTCCACTCTCGCCCGTGGCTTCTGTATTTAATGTATCATTAGCAGGTTGATCCTTTAAGATATTCCAATTGGAGCTGCCTGTGGAATCCATTTGAGCATAAATAATCGGCTTAGCAATGATCAGTTCATCTATATGTATTTTTTCATCAGAAAAAATGGATACTGGATTGAGATAAACATCAAGTGACTCAAAAGCCAAAAGTGAATCTCCAGTATTAGAAATCAACAATCCATTATCAATTTCTACCTCCAGATCTGGGAATGTAGAGAAAAAGGTTAGCTCAACACTCTCTAGATCGAGCCTCCCATCGATATACTCATTTGCAATTTCAGTTGCTTTAGGTGTTAGCTTTTCAGGTGAAAAAACAAAATTAACCACAACACCAATTGCCAATAGTATCAATAGCAAGACAGACAAAAAAAGTATAAATACTCCTTTTACAATTTTTTTGAGTTTAAATGACATCTTAAAGTGCTTACGAAAATCTAATTCTTCATTATGAAGTTAATCATATGAATTTATAAGGACCTCTAATTTGGGTCAAAAAGTACTTATTCCATATTTCCCATCAAATAATTATCACATCTGTTGATTTTGATGTAAAAAGTTTAATGAGAGTCGCTAACAAATTACCTTTGTCATGTCAACTTTCAAACTATGAGACTCGGACAACTCGCCAAAAAACACGACATTCCAGTAAAGGAGATCATGACTTACCTCGAAGAACATACAGGTGAGAAATTTCATCCGAACGCAAAGATCTACGACGCCCTGGAATCTAAGGTCTTTGATCATTTTGGCCTGCAGCCTGAGACTACTGCCGAGGTAGTTGAAGAATCAAACAATGAAATATTGGCTTCAGAAGAAGTCGCAATCGAAACGGAAGAGGTATCTGAGATTCCTAAGATAGAGAAGTCTCCTTTTCCTGCTACTCCAGAAGAAGAAATTGCAATGCTTGATGGTGAATTGGCAGAAGCTGAAGAATTGCCGAAGAACGAAGACGCTAACCCGCGCAGTGCTCAACCAAAAGAAGCAAAGGCAGCTCCTGCTGAAGATGAGGTTATTCAAACGGATAAGCTACTGGAATTACTGGAATCCGAAGAACTACCCGAGGGCTTGGACAAGATAAAGTTGATCAAGGCTTCCAAGAAGGAGCTTTCAGGTCTTAAGGTTGTAGGTAAAGTAGACCTGCCCGAGCCTAAGAAGAAGGAAGAAAAACAATCAGATATAGTTACCGAAAAAGATCTTCGGGAATATAGGAATCCGAGAAAGAAAAGGCATCAACTTACGGACGAGGAAAAGGAAAAACGTAGACTAAAGGCTAAGCAAAAGAAAGAAGCTTATGAGGTACGACTGGAAAAGCGACGCAAAGAACAAGAGGAACTAGAGAGAAAAACCAGAAAAGAAGAACATTACAAACAGAAACTAGAGCAAGCCAAAGCGATTCAGGTGAAGCAAAAAACCAAACAGCAAGAATCCATAAACGAGACGGTTAGTGAAAATCAACGTCCAGAACCCAAAACCATGTTGGGTAAATTCTGGAAATGGATGAATACATAAGCTAATCCTGAAGTAACTAAGACACCTGAAAGCCAATTTCAAGTGTTTTAATTTCATTTTATCAAACCTGTTTTCTTAGTAGAAACCTAACAAGGTTCTGAATCAGATTATCATTAAATAGTGCTGATTACACAAATCACAAAATATTCTTTCATTAAAACTCACTCTTACTAATCTGTTAGAGGTTTTTGAGATATCTATTCAATCTTATATTGTAGCAGAATAAGTTTTTTATTATCTTAAATACACCATCGATCTATAACTTATTGAGCCTGAGATTATTAACCATAACTGTTTTATGTCATCTAGCAAGTACCATTAATGCTCAAACTGGTATTGATAGCTTATGGCGTGTTGTTGAGCAAACCAATGATGCGATCATAAAGGTAGACGCACTTAATAAGATCGCATATGACCTTAGATCGGTAAATCCGGATAGCACATTATTGATTGGTTCGCAAAGTGAGGCAATTGCAATGGCAAATAATTATCAGTTGGGCATTGCTGATGCGAAAATGCGCAGAGCAATCGCTCATACAAATTTGGGCAACTATTATCGAGCTTTGCAATTGTACCTGGAGTCTCAGTCTATTTTTGATAAACTTAATGTTCCCGATCGAGTAGCCTCATGTCTAAACAACATTGGCAGACTATATAACTTCATTGGTGACCATGATCGGGCGCTGGAATACTACCAAAAAGCATCCATCGGATTTGCTGAACTCAAAGATACCCGTGAAGGTAACATCCTTAACAATATAGGTTACATCTATAAATTGGCGGGTGATTATCCGCTAGCCTTAGAATATCTCCGTAAAGCGTGGATCAAGGCACATGAGGTAAATGATCCAGGGAGAAGCATCTACCCTATATATAATATTGGAAGTACTTATATGCTAATGGATGAATTGGATTCAGCTATGAAATATCTTGACAGCTCAATGAACTTAGCTTACCATCTTCGCAACCAGTACATTCTAAGTCTTACCAAAATCGATCTTGGCCAATTATACCTTAAAATGAACAAGTTACACGAGGCTGAATATGCTTTTCAAGAAGCTTACAATGTTGCCTCAGCAGCAGGTATGCGGTCTGAGCTTCGTGATGCTGCTCGCCACCTCTCCAGTATGTATGAAGTGCAAAATAATTTAAAACAAGCATTACAATTTCATAAGATATATCAAGCCACGAATGACTCGCTTTTCAACAGAGATCTTGCCCGACGAATTGCTCTACAAGAGGCCGAATATGAGTATCAGCAACTACAGGTCCAGCAAGAAATTGAGCAGCAAAATCAAAAATTGAAACAAGAAAAAGAATTAGCGAATGCCATTGGAACTCGTAACACGCTAATTATCGGATTCCTTGCCATGAGTGCGATTTCATATCTCATGTTCTTCAATTTCAAACGAAAGCGAAAAGCAAATGATGCATTGAGAGCACTTAATAAGCAAATAGAGCGACAGGCTGCCGAGCTTCAGCATGCTAATCATGAAATCATCGTGATGAATAATAATCTTGAAAAGATTGTAAATAAGCGAACAGAGGAGCTCAAACTCAGAAATCAACAACTCAAGGAATACCTCTCCTCAAACTCTCACATCGTACGTGCGCCCTTAGCCAGAATCTTAGGTCTTGTAGACCTTTATGATCCCAAGGATCCGGTCAATCTCCCATTTATCAACGAGAGCTTGCAGGATTCTGCCACCGAATTAGATAATGCTCTTCGTAGCATTAACGAGAAACTTAGCGATGGTAGTGTGGACTGAAGATATTGGTCAAACGTCAATGTAACAATACAATGACCTTTATCACCTTCCACAAGAGCCATGCTCGGCACTTGCAGATTTAGTATTCTTATTCAGTGTAAGCCAATCGGTCTTCTTATGGCACTCATGGCATAGCGGCACTATGCGCCAGCTATTATCTCCTGTTTTACGTTTGACGTGGGCGCCAACACTAGCAGGGTTCGTACAATTTTTAGTTCTGCAGGTACCCACATCTTCTTTGGCAATGCGTTCCCAGTGTTTGAGCCAAGAGCTGCAACATTCACATGCCCGGGCGTTGTTTCTGTGTATAACTTTTACATCCATAGCAGTAGAAAGATAATGGATTGTGTGAAGTTATTAGCATCTTCTTCCAAGAACTCCTTATCATTCTGCTCGCAGATATCAGCTGGCCACTAGCTCCTGGTTGATCTTGTCTATTTCTTCCTCTACTCTATCAAGAAAATCAGGCAATCGCTTCCAAAAATCATCAGATCGATAATCAGGCATCCGTGATGCAAGATCACGCAAGTCAATGTTGGCGAGATTTGATTTCATTTTATGCAAGTGATCATATGCTTTCTCCCGATCTTCCTTTATCATCATTTCACGAGCTCCTGTCACACCTTCGCTAATCGATTTGACGGCCATATCTACAATCATAAGCACCTTTTCCTCATCGCCGCCTAATAGTTCATGCAGAAACCCAAAAGGAACGTTTTTGGTAGTCACACTTACATCAGTCGATTTCTTAGCCAAAAGCTTGCGAAGTGACTTTTTCCCTAAACGGCTAACCTTTTCAAACAGGTCTTCAGGATCGAAAGGCTTGGATACTATTTCATTCATACCACTCCGCTCCATTTTGGATCTAGACTCCAGTAACGTGCTGGCTGTGAGAGCAATGATTGGTAGTTTCTTGAAATACTCATCGTTCATCGCCCTAATTTGACGTGTAGCCTCATATCCATCCATCACAGGCATACGTACATCAATAATCATCAAATCATATGCTTTGCTGACGATCTTCTCTACTGCCTCTTCGCCGTTATTGGCAAGATCTACAGAAATTCCCCAACGGGTGAGAAATCCTTTCGCGATCTCCTGATTTGCACGATTATCCTCTACAAGTAAAACATGTAGATCAAGCTGAGATTTGACGTTCTTCGCTTTTTTCTTACGTTCTGATTTTGTCTCAGAGATACCAAATGCAACAGAGAAATAGAAAGTTGTTCCTTTTCCTTCTTCTGAAACCACTTCCAACTTACCTCCCATCAAATCAACCAAACGTTTTGAGATTGAAAGTCCAAGACCGGTTCCTCCCACTTTAGTGGTGTATGAGTTATTTACTTGTTTGAAACTATCAAAAATAATTTCAAGCTTGTCTGATGGAATTCCAATACCGGTATCCCTTATTGTAAACTGAATAACTCCATCTCCACCTGGTTGAACATCCAATTCAACTTCTCCCTTTTCAGTAAACTTTAAGGCATTACTCAGAAGGTTATTAAGTACCTGGGTTAGTCGGGTGCCGTCGAATACATAATAGTCGGCTAATGCATTAGCATAGTGATGTTTTAACTTAACATTTCCATCTTGAGATACAGGTTTCCATGTTTCAATAATATTCCCCAAAAGTTTATGCAGGTTGACATCTTCATTCACAATTTCCAGATTTCCAGATTCAATTTTCTGAAAATCAAGAATGTCATTAATTAGAGTCAATAGATTATTACTACCAAATTTCAGCATCTGCAATCGGGCGCTCCCCTCTAGCTCAGGATGTTCCATTTCCAATAAATTGGTAGTCCCGATAATTGCATTGAGCGGAGTTCTAATCTCATGACTCATGGTTGAGAGAAATTGCTCTTTTATCCTACTCGCATCCTCAGCTTCCTCTTTTGCATATCTGAGCTCCACCTCCTGTCTCTTAAGCTCAGTCAGATCATTTGAGAAGATGATAATACCACCTACCTTATCCTTGCTTGTGTACCATGGATGAATTTCTCCTTGTAACCATTGCTCCTCTCCATTTGCCCTAACAAACTTTTGAATACCAGGCTTTACTATTTCTCCATCCAATGCCCTCTGATGATTTTTTTTCCATTCGGCATCAACTTCAGGAAATATCTTATAGTGTGATTTTCCAATAATATCTCCAACAATATTTTGATCCTTGTACCATCTCTCGCTTGCAGAAATGTAATTCATATGCTTATCAAGCATTGCAATAGCCGCCGGAGCACTTGAGATAAATGTTTTAAGTAAGTTCTGTTCCTCCTGAATTTTGCTAGCATTTTCTCTTTGCTCCATAAGTCCACCTACCCATCTGGCTACCATAGAAACAAAATCTATCTCATAATCGGAAAATGGCTCTTTTCGTGGTTTTGAACTAGTAAAATTCACCGTTCCGGTGATTTTACCATCCATTCTGTAAGCGGCTCCAATGTATGATTCTAAATTAAAATTCTCAAAACAAGGGTGTGACTTGTGACTTGAATCGCTCATCTGATCTATACTCAGTACTTTCCCTTGCTGAGCAAGTGTGATATCGCAATAAGTATCTCCAAGCTTAAACTTCTGATTTATTTCCAGTTCGTCAGATAGTGGATAAAAAGCAGAAATACGGTATTCATCCATCCAAATGGTACTCACAATACCTTGATCTAAGCCCAAATAATCTAGACAGAGTTTAAGACCGTGTTCTATCCTTTGCTGAACATTCATCTCAGGGGTCGTATTCAGCTCATTTAGCAGCTTTAAACCCTTTTTGTATTTTTCCTCTTTACTATTTGAAGATTTTAATTCGGTAATATCCTTAGCTACGCAGTAGATATGCTTAACCCATCCGTTTTCGCCAAAATCAAAATCCGCACTTTGTCCAATCCATTTTACCTCATCATTTGCAGTCATTATCGGAAACTCCAAGTAGCTTTCTTTAATCTCCTCTTGTCTAACTCGTGTGTAAAACTCCACAACTTTAGCTCGATGACTTGGAACCACATTATCAAACCAGTTTTTAGAATTTATCTCTGAAAGCGAGTAACCAATGAAACTTTCAAAGGCTGGATTAATATATATATACTCACCATCAGCATTCAATTCATAAATAATGTCATGAGTGCCGTTAACCACCTGCTCATACCTTTCTTTTGAAAGCAAAACTTCCTTAAAATGCTTTCGCTGCCTCAGGATTCTAACCTGAACAAGTTGTATTGTGAAAATAAGAACCAATGATGCTGCAAGAATTACAGAACCACCAATCATCAGGTATTGAGTAGCTATTGAATCTGAAAGACGTTCATTTGTCGATTTAGACAAGGATTGATATCCATCGATCAGTGAATTCATGGCCGGAAGAAAAGTATCTTCATGCTTTAGAATACTCGACCGAAAAAGGCTCACATTGGCAGCTTCCTGAATACCATAACTACTCCTGATGAGTGCTGAAATTGCCGGAGTAACTTGATGATACAAGCTATCAACTTTGGAAATGTCAATGTCATAGGTTGCCATGAGAAGGTTTGCTGCTTCTATCTCAATATGATTCTGATGAAACATTGCAAGAGAAGAATCAAGCAACTGAATGGTTAGATCATGCTGCTTAGAATTTGACTCCAGAATTAACGCGTTCTTTGTGAGGTATTGACTCAGGGTTCTCTGCTTCCGGCAAGTATTGAGTATTTCGTCAATCTGGGTATTTATCTCAGCAACATGCTGAACCTGACGGTGTACAAAAAAGGTTGTGATAAGCACAGCAGAAACGCCTGCTATAAAAGCAAGAACGATTCTAATTGTAAGTTTTCGAACATTAAGTTCTGAAAAATTCTTAGTGCTTGTTTCCATTAAGTAGCTCCAGTGTGAGTAGCTGCTTTCCTTGTTGAGTGTAAATTACGACATCAAGACTATCCAATTACATCCCTTTCGATGTATCAAATTGCACCAACGATGTAGCAACCTCTACCACAGACCAGAATTCTTAATGATTGCTCAATTTAAGCAGAATCCAAGATACGTCTGCAAATTCACAGATATACTTCATTCTGGAATACTTTATATCTAACTTCGCGGCTCAATTTAGTTCGATTATGATCTCAACAGAAAATATATCCCTTCAATATGGTAAGCGAGTTCTCTTTGATGAAGTAAACATCAACTTCACCGGGGGAAATTGCTATGGTATAATAGGTGCCAATGGTGCAGGTAAATCTACCTTTCTTAAGATTTTATCTGGCGAAATAGCAGCCAATTCAGGTCACGTGAAGATCGAACCTGGCAAACGCATGGCAGTCTTGAAGCAGAATCATCATGAATATGATGAAATCCAAGTCCTAGATGCAGTGATGATGGGTCACAAGGAGCTTTGGGATATCATGAAAGAAAAGGATGCTATTTATGCAAAGCCTGACTTTTCAGAAGCTGATGGAAATCGAGCTTCTGAACTGGAGGCAAAATTTGCTGACATGGACGGATGGAATGCTGAATCTGATGCAGCCGCCCTATTAAGTGGTTTGGGCATTATTGAAGCGAATCATTACAAAACAGTCAAGGAGCTGAACGGTACTGAAAAAGTACGTGTGCTTTTAGCTCAGGCATTATTCGGCAACCCTGACATTCTAATCCTGGATGAGCCTACCAATGACTTGGATATTCAAACCATTTCATGGTTAGAGGATTACCTTCTTGAGTTTAATAATACGCTGATAGTGGTATCGCACGATAGACACTTTTTGGATACGGTATGCACACATATCGCTGATATTGATTTTGGTCAAATTAAACTTTTCACAGGAAATTATTCGTTCTGGTATGAGTCTAGTCAACTAGCACTAAGCCAAAGATCTTCTGCAAATAAAAAGGCTGAAGAGAAGAAAAAAGAACTTCAGGAGTTCATTGCCAGATTCAGTGCGAATGCCTCAAAATCTAAGCAAGCAACGAGTAGAAAGAAGTTACTCGATAAGATAAATGTTGAGGATATTCAACCTTCAAATAGAAAATATCCTGCAATCATATTTACTCAAAACAGAATCGCAGGGGATCAAATCTTAGAAACGAAAGGTTTAAGCAAAGAGATTAATGGGGAATACCTTTTCAAGGATCTTGACCTCTTTGTGAATAAGGGAGACAAGATTGCGGTTGTGGCGGATGACAGTCTTGCAATCACGTCATTTTTCCAGGTTTTGATGGAGGAACAAAAGGCTACTGGTGGCTCGTTCAAATTTGGACAAACCATAACCCATGCTTACCTGCCAAATGACAATTCAGCCTACTTCAAATCAGATGATAAGCTCATAGATTGGCTTAGAGAGTATGCTGAAGGTGAGGAAGATAAGGATGAGGTATACATTCGTGGATTCCTGGGGAAAATGCTTTTCTCGGGACAAGAAACACTTAAAAAATGTAGTGTGCTTTCCGGGGGTGAAAAAGTCAGGTGTATGCTTTCAAGAATGATGCTTCAAGGGGCCAATCTCTTGCTTCTGGACGAACCAACAAATCACCTTGATTTGGAGTCAATCACAGCATTAAATAATTCTCTTAAGGAATTTCCGGGCACAGTGTTGTTCACCTCTCATGACCACACGTTTACTCAGACAGTGGCTAACAGAATATTAGAGCTAAGACCTGATGGCTACACTGATACATTGAGTTCTTATGATGAATTTCTCGAAAAGAAAAAGCTGGTAAGCGAAGGAGTTTAGGCCTTAAAACCTATCACCATAATGTCATCATTTTGGCGATTTGCACCAGTCCAGGTTGTTAGATATTGCTCTGCTAGTTGCTTCTGTTCGAGCAGCGAGGCATTCATATTTTTTAGCAGATAATCTCCCAGTTGGTTGATGGACAACTTCTTAAAGTCAGGTCCTCCGATTAAATTAAAAACTCCTGAACTACACAAATAGAAGTTAGAATTCGCTGGGTCTTTAATTGAATTTGAGCTGTAGCTGTTTCTTGTTTCTGTGTTTTCTCCAACTTGATTCTTTTCTCCTTCAACGATATTCACACCATCCTTACTCACTTGAAGCAAATCCATATTTGCACCAGCAAACTCCATCTCTTTTGAAGTAATATTAAGCTTCACAATACCTACATTGGCGTTTGTATTTAGCAGGATGTTGTTTTTATCCTTGAAGCGGGCCTGAACCTCTCTATGTAAAAATTGAAGAATTGAACCTGGAAAATCAATCGAATAGCCTTCAACCATTTTCTTAAGTGCATTCATATAAATCCGAATCATCATTGAAGCGAGATGCCCCTCACCCACACAGGTAAATAAGGCGAGATATATATCATCGTCATGCTTGTGAAGCCAGAATCCATCTCCACCCACACTACCTTTAGGTTTGTTTATCACGAAAGCTTCTGAAAAATGCTCTAGAAGTCTATTTTCCTGTGGAAGCACAGAAAAATAGTTTCGACGAGTGCTATCTTCAATCTTATCAAAATTGATGATCCAATTGCTCTCGTTTACTTTATTTTCCTCGTGCTGGTCGCTCATCGTACGCTATCAATCTAGACCTAATACTACAAAAGCCTCGTGATTATTCCACTTAATTGGGATAACATACATTGAAACGTTTTCTGGGATATTTAGTTCATCAGGCATGCCTTCAAATACGGTTGGAACCGAAATCATAAAATTTGCTCCTAAATTAGCCCGAACGTTACCTGCGACAACATTTGATATCTCACCCGCCATATCTAGGATATCTTCTTCTGAAGGATCTTCGATTCCAATAAACATATTGATGAGATCTGCAAACATCTCACGGTTTGCTGATATATATACGAATCCTTTTCTGCTTCCTGAAATGCCTATCATTCCTGTGAAGTCCTTCAATACAAGTCCGTCAGATTCCTTAAGGTACGGCACTTTCATATCAGAGTCGATCTCAGTGAGGTGCTTAAAGTAATTGCTCACCGAATTGATGAACATATTACAGGTTGCTTCAAACTCTTCTTTCCTACTCTCCATCCCTTTTCAAAAGTTTATCGAATGATCGTGCCAGATCATCCGCATTGACTGGTTTATACATAAATCCTCTGGCTCCTTTGTCCAAGGCAATCAAACCTGTAAGTTTATCAGCTAAAGCCGTGATAATCATTACCTTGGTTTCAGGATTTATTTTCATTATTTCTTCCAGACATGCAATTCCATCCATCTCCGGCATGGTAATATCAAGCGTAACTACATCTGGTTTCTGATCCATTACCATCTGAACTGCTTCTACTCCATTCGCTGCCTGTCCGATGATTTCAAGATCATAATCGGCAAGATTCTTTTCTATTGTTCTGCGCATAACCGAGGAGTCATCTACAATCAGCAACTTCTTCATTCTTCATCTCCTTTCTCTACTTCTAGAAGTGGTAGCTTAATGATCATTTCGAATGATTTACCTGGAACAGATGTAATATCATATGCTCCATTATTTTCATCTAGAATTCTTTTTACCAGATTCATACCCTGTCCTCTTCCCGCATTTGTGTCGGCCTTGTCTGCCGTGGAGAATCCTTCTTGAAAAATAAGTCCTTGTATTTCAAAATCCTCCATCCCCTTCAGATCTGTATCTGTAACTAAGCCTTTTACGAGTGCTTTCTGCTTGATGCGCTCAATGTCTAAACCTTTACCGTCATCCTTATAACGAATAAATACTTCATTGTCGCTCTTCGAAAGTTCTATGAGCAATTCCCCCATGATGACCTTGCCTTCGCTCATCCGTAAACTTGGATCTTCTATGCCATGGACAACCGAGTTTCTGATCAGCTGAATCATCATATCTTTGAATGGCTCAATATAGATTTCCGGGAGTACTACATTATCTATATTGTCAAACGTGAGATTCACTGTTTTACCTTCCTCTTTTGCGATAAGTTCTGCACCTCTCTCAAGTGTATCTATTACCATGATATTTGATACCGAGTCACCTTCTGCCGGGAACTTCTTATAGATGTTAATGATCTTGTAAAGCATCTCTGCGATCTCTGCGATCATCCGATCTGCTTCATCCACTTCATATAGAATAGCTAAGAAATCTTTACCTCGGACTTCTTTCGACTGCAGTGCCGTTATAGAATCTTCTATTTCGTGGAATTTATTGGCCATCAATTCCATTCCGATCACTACGGCATTGCCCTTGAGATTGTGAATGATATCGAATGTGAAACTAAGCAGTTCACCATATTCATCATCTTCATTCTTCTCATATCGCTCGGATATACTTTTGAGCATTTTACGAGAATTGTGAAGGAATCCACGTAAAATGGATGGATCAATTTTAAGAATGCTGAGCACTCTTTCTGTCTCTTGCTGCTTCTTCTTCTCAGCCTCACTCAAGTGCTGCTGTAGTAAGATTGACTCAGTTTCATCTGAAACAGAAACCATAATGTTTTGAATCTTATCTTTTCTGAATATTCTAGTGAATTCTACACGAATATATTTTGTCGCAACTATACCATTTTGTTCTGTGTGAATTTTCACCTGATCAATGGGGTTGAGCTGATTTACCACTTCCTCATCCATATCTTCGTTGAAGAGGTGACGCATAAACATCTCAAGTGCTTCCAACTCACGTGGAAGTATTAGCGGACGCATGAAATTGGCAAAGTTCTCTCCCGCGATTCGGTCATTACTAAAGATCTCCTTCATGGCCTTGGAGTGAAACTTGGAGATTTTAAACTCTTTATCTAATAGGAAAATTCCCTGTTCGATGTTTTCAAAGACTACAAGTGAAACACCGTAGATATTTTTATATAGAAACTTGGCTTTATCTCTTTGCTTTCTGAGCTCAAACTGTGATTTGCGAATTTCAAGCACCATTCGATTAAAGGTGTTGGCATACTGTCCAAGTTCATCTTTGGTGGGAATAACAACCTTTTTCGTCAAGTCTCCTGCTGATATTCTGCGCGTATATGCCTCGAGAATACTTACATTCTTAAGCAAATTTGTAACGATAGTCGTCATCAACCAAAAGGCAATAATTCCAATAGTAACATCGAGAACTAGGAATGTCCAAAAGTTTCTTACGGATGTTTTTGCTATGTTTTGAGTCCTTTTCTGAATGTTGTCTGACATAAAGTCTTCAACATCTTTCAATCGATTAATCTTAGTGGTACTTGACTCATACCAGTGATCGGGGTTTTCAGATAGCGTATCATTTGCAAAGAGTACTTCTCTCATCCGATCCACCTCTTCTATTTCCTCTCCGCTAACAATTTGAATATAATATTCTATCGATTCTTGATTAGCAATTATCTTGAATGCATCCAAGTATGAACTTTGGTTTGCGACTAGCGTCGTAAATCGATTATAAAGTGCGAAATCTATGTGATTATGCGAAAATGCTTGTGTGCCTATTGCACGTTCAATACTTGCAAATTCCTTTGACTTCAGGAAGTAAATGATTGCATGTATTTGCTGCGCAATTTCCTTGTCCCTTGTTTCATCAATAAGCTTAATAACCGTATTTAGCGCATTGTTATTAATTTCTGAAAATCGATCTATAGATGCTTCTGATGAAAGTCGATGCTGATCAATGCTTTTTCTCAAAGTAGTAAGCTTGTCAAAAAATGCGTTCAATTGATCCAAATCTGTCCTATGTAACAAGAGCAAATCTTCTAGATCACCACTTGATAATTCATTATAATACTCCTGGAGTGTACTGTCAGTTCTTTCTCGCTGTTTATTTAGCTTAATTCCAAAGCTCTCACCCTGATTTGCTAGAAACCCGGATGATATGCTTCGCTCTTTCTGTATTTCATGAACTACATGATTGATTTCAATCCCTACACGTATGGCTTTGTTCAATCTGACACTGTCAGAATAATCCAGGTAATGATACCTTACTTGCAAGTAATCAAATGCCAAAATGATAACGATAAGCGGTATGATTATTACCGCAAATTTTTGGCGTATGGGTAAGTTGGTTAATCTTTTTATCATGAAATCTGCATGCGGTTATGCGAGTACTTTTTCGACGACTTTGAGTAGGTCTTCTTCCGTAAATGGTTTTACAATATACTCTGATGCACCTAACGATAATCCTTTATTAACTACCGTCTGCTGGCCTACTGCACTTACCATAATCACTTTGGAGGAAACCTCCTCGTCTTTTAACACCTTCAATATTTCAAATCCCATCATATCGGGAAGTATATTATCTAGTGTTATTAAATCTGGCTGAAGTTGCACTGCAAGATCTATGGCACTTTCACCATTTTGTGCTTCCCCAACAACTTCAAAACCTGCACCTTCCATTGCAGTTTTTATTAATGATCTCATATAGATGGAATCATCAACGATTAATACTGTTTTGCTCATTTTATTTTTTATTACAGTTTTATCACTAATTAACGATTAATCATGCTAACGCATAAATAGGGTGATAATGAGTAACTACACCAGCTTCTTAATTTTGTCAACAAATTTATTATGAAACACCCAAATAAAGTCCGGACAAATGTCTAGCTCTTTTCCATGAAAAACGGCTTTAAAATGAATAATTGATTCAAATTCACTGGATTCATTGACAATAAAATCATTTAATTCCGTTGCCTTTAATACTTTCAAAGATGGTACATTTCCATAAATTTCTACATCAAGAAAATTAGAAAACTCTGTTATGACTGCTGCGGACACCATGTTGTCTATCTCTGTCAAAAAACCCAGCTTCATAATCACACTTTCTTTCGAATCATCTTTCGCGATTTTTTCAGGAAGACAAGCTTCATAGAGTTTGGCAACTTCTTTTTCGGAGAAAATCAAATGACTTGTGCCTTTTAGTTCGCCCATCAACTCTGTTTTGATAAGGTGAACATCTTGATTGGGTCCTCCAAAACGATTTAGATCCAGATCTGCATTGACATAATCAATTTGTTCTATATTAATTGGGCTTTGGAGGATTTGTTCCATTGAGGATTTGGCCATTGACAGTCCATCAAAAATGAGCTTGGTGGCTACCTTCATTTCGCTATCATTCAAATCTGCCATCATAAGTTATTAGGTTTCGTGGGTGGTTAAAATAGTCTATTATTCTTAATCTGATTAATCTTTTAGGCGAACTATTAGGTTTCTTCATCGAGTTGCTTCAAAATGGCGATTAATTCTGAATCGTCAAATGGCTTTACCAGGTAATGCTTGGCTCCATTGTTCATTGCATCTACAATCGCTGACTGCTGACCGACAGCACTTATCATAATAACTTTGGCAGTAAGGTCATCTGTATTCAAAATTTTCAGGATGTCGAGACCGGTCATATCTGGAAGAATATTATCCAGAGTGATCACATCAGGTTTTAGCTCCATAGCTAAATCAATAGCCATTTCTCCATTCTTGGCTTCCCCTACTACCTCATATCCTTCCTCCGTAAGCAAAGCTTTGAGGCTAGATCTAATGTATGTTGAATCATCTACTATAAGTACTCGCATAGGTTTCTCTTTAGTTGGTGGAGATTTTCTTATACATACGTGTTTTTACATCATAGATTCCGAATTTATCTTTTCCATAATCCGGCATTATATCGTAATAGCCTATTATCAAATAGCCATCATCTTTTAAGCAACTGTGCAACAGGTCCAAGACTCGATGTTTAAGTGTCTCATCAAAGTAAATCATTACATTCCTGCAAAAGATGATATCAAACTTATCATCCATGGAATCCATCACCAAATTGTGCTTCTTGAAGGTAACGTTTGCTTGATATTTTGACTTAATAGTTGCATGCTTATCCTTGAAATCAAAATAATCTTCCATGACCCTATTTGGAAGAAACTTCAGGAAAGGGACCAGATATTGCTTTAGTGTTATTAAAGAGTAATCACCTTTCTTTGCTTTGTTTAAAGCTTTGGTACTTAGATCTGTGGCAACTAGTTTGGTCCTGTTGAGAAGGTTTAATGTCTCAAGTACAATATTCATTGTGTAGACTTCCTCTCCGGTTGAACATCCTGCATGCCAAATCTTCATTGATTTGTTAGGAATAGCGGGCAGCACCGTATCTCTCAGCTTTATCCACACATCCGGGTTTCTAAAAAGCTCGGTAAGATTTACTAAAAGATCATCAATTGCGTTCAAAAAAAACTCATTATCTCTAAGAACCAATGACCAAAGTTCAATAATGGACTCCATGTTGTGCTTAAGCATCAACCGGATAATCCCTCTCTTCAGAGAGGTACGTTCGTAGTTAGTGAAATCGAGTCCATAACGATTGTTTATGGCTTGCATTAGAGCAGTTAGCTCTTCGTCACTGATGGTATCGGTTGTTAGTGTGGTTATGACTCTACTTTTTTAGTGGTTGACTGAAATAACACATCCATTATTGATGCTACATCTAGAACAGGACAAACATTTCCGGAACCCAAAATGGTTGTACCTGATAATAAGCGACTATTATCTAATGGCTTTGGTAATTTCTTTTCGATAATTTCTTTCTGTCTTTGTAGCTTATCTACTACCAAACCGAGCAATCGACCTGAGTGCGTTGAGATAATTACGTTTAACTCTTTGCCTGCATCTAATGTTTTCAACTCTTCATGACCTATTGCTGCTTGCTCTACATTGTCAAGGTTTTTTATGCTGAGCAAACCTCCCAAGAAAACCAATGGAATAGATTGTTCTTGATAGTCTATCATAAGGCTATCGGCTACTTGATGAATATCATCTTTCCTTAAATAGGTAACTGAATCTATGTAAGTAAGAGGAATTGCATACTCCTGCTCTTCTACCTCAAATAATAGTGCCCCTTTTAAAGCAAGTGAAGATGGCAAGACCAAATGCACTGATGTACCTAATCCTAGTTCGGTGTCCACGAGAACCTGCCCACCAATGGACTCTACGGCTTTTTTTACTACGTCCATACCCACACCTCTACCAGAAATCTCTGTCACTTTATCTGCACTAGAAAAGCCTGGTTCAAAGATATATCTGACAATCTCTTTTTCTCCTAGCTTATCTGCTACCTCTTGTGTAACCATATTCTGACGTACGATCTTTTCTTTGATCTTTTCGATATTGATACCCTTTCCATCATCTGAAATTGTAATGACAACACTGTCTTTCTCAAGTGCTGCAGAAAGTGTTACACTGGCCGTTGGAGGTTTACCTGAGTCTTTTCGTTCTGTTGCTGTCTCTATTCCGTGACCTACCGCATTACGAACAAGGTGTACCATCGAATCGCTAATGATTTTCAGGATATTCCTATCAATTTCAACTTCGGTTCCTTTGAGTATCAGTTCTACTTCTTTTTTCTCTGTAGAGGCAGCATCACGCAACACTCTATGAAACTTATTGAATAAGAAGCCCATTTGAACCATTCGGACATTCATGATGCCGTAGTGAAGATTGGAGGAGATGCGCTTAATGCGCTCAAACTCTAGCGTGCTTTTTCCCTCAGATCCAAATAAAGAAATAAGTCTATCTCGCTCAATCACCAACTCTCCTACCATATTTAGCAGGTCATCCATCTTACGCACAGGAATTTGGACAACATCAGCAAACTTGATTCCGGCTCCCTGGTCTTGCGTTTCTTCTTCCTCCGTTTCTTCATCAGATTCAACTTCTTTTGCCTTTGCACCTCCTGCTGCGAATTCTTCTCTGGCATTTTTTAAATAAACGCTAAGCTTGGTCTTGATTCCAAGGTAACTTACTTTCTCTTCAGTAGTAATGGCATTTATTAACCCTCCTAGTTTGTCATTGGAACGAAATAAGCTATCAACTAATTCTTTATCTGGGGAAATTTCACCATTCTTGATCGCTCCAAAAACGTCTTCCATAACATGGGCCAGGTCTGCGATCTTATCGTACCCCATTCCCATTGCATTTCCTTTTAGGGTATGTACAATTCGGAAAATATTAGCAATAGCCTTCCGGCTGGATATATCTTTTTCAAGCTCTACAAATAGACGGTTAAGTTCCTCGAAATTTTCAAGTGCTTCTGTGAGGAACAGTTGGCGATATTCTTCTTCTTTGGATTTCATCTAAATGCCATTAACCAAATAGTTTCCAATTTCTTTTATGTCGAGCTCAATTTCCACTGCCCCAGCTTCCGAGGCTGCTTTGGGCATGCCATAAATAACACTACTCTCTTTGTTTTGAGCTATTGTTTTTCCGCCATTTTTATGAATGGCCTTCATTCCATTGACTCCATCCTTACCCATTCCGGTAAGAAGCACTCCTACCATTTTATCCTGGTATACCTCAGCAGCACTAAGCATCATAGCGTTGATGGATGGGTTGTTGTATTCTTTGTAAACTTCATCTGTGAAGTCTACTATGGGATTTCTCTTTTCTTTCGAAAGGATGAGGTTTGCATGACCCGGGCAAAACATGACAATACCGGGAGTTGGATGCATACCTTTCGTAGCGGAGACTACCTCCAGCTCGGTTAACGATCCTAGTCGTTGCACGAATTGCGGAATAAACACCGCAGGCATATGTTGACACACAATAATTGGAATATCAAAATCTTTTGGGAGAGAGCAAATGATACGTTCAATTGCAGTAGGACCTCCGGTGGATGCACCTATGGCCACAAGTTCATATTTGGATCTGGATCGTCGTTTTTTGGGAACGACCTTGGTTTGGGTTTTGGTATTGGATATCTGACGTGGTTTCGCTCGTGATGTGCTTTTTATTTTTTGGATCAGTTCCTTTTGAAGCTCACGCATCTTGGATTTATTGCGATCCGGTTTATTGATATAATCAACAGCACCATTTTTAAGAGCTTCAAAGACTGGTTGCAGATCGGTATTGCCTACAGAACTCAAAATGAGAATCGGTGTAGGCTGATGTTTCATGATTTCGCGAACTGCATATAATCCGTCGTACTCTGCCATATTTAGATCCAACAACACAATATCTGGTCTTAATGCTTTGACTTGATTGACTGCCTCTAATCCATTTACAGCTGTTCCTGCAACTTCAATTTGTGCATCTTCCGAAAGCAAATCCGTAATAAGAAGTCGCATAAATGCTGAATCATCTACTACCAATATTTTCAAGCTTGCACTCATTTTTTGCTATCAATCAGGTTATCAGGGACAACAATGGCTTTGTCATTTTTCAAGAGTTCGATGACGTCAAGGTAGTAGATTAGTTTGTCATCATCCTGAATTAGGCCTTTGATATAGGATACATCGAGGGATGCATTTTCGATCATATGAAGTTCACTTGATATGTTATCTCCATTTATTTTTCTAGTGGTCGGTAGTAAGCTGAGAGACAATGCTGCAGCAATTCCTTCATTTTCCAACACAAGAAGGTAATTTGCTGTGAACTCACCTTCCAATTTGAATTTCTGTGTTAGGTCAAAAACAACATAAGTTGCGCCTCTTACATTGGCAATCCCTTGAATATGTTTAGGAGTATTGGGTGTTTTGGAAAGGTTGGTGACTGGTACTACCTCCTTGACACAATCAATATCTATTGCATAATGCTCTCCGCCTATTACGATGATTACAAATTGGATAACTCTTCCACTTAGTCCGGAAACATCTTCCTTATATCGATTTCTAAGTGAGGTTTTAAGGTCGTAAAGCTCTTTGGCTATGAAAATTGGAAGTCCTGTCTCTGCCTGCTGTGTTTTCACTTCAGGCACTTTGTCAATGTGTTTCTTCTTTACCGGAACAGCTTTTTTTGGAGCTCTGGTTGCCTTTTTCGATTTAGGTTTTGCAATAAGCGCCTTCTCTGTTTTTACAGCCTTTTTCTTTGAGGATGAAGGCTTCTTTGGAGCTTTTTTTGGCTCTTCTGATATAAGTTTTCTCTTCTTTAAATTTTTGCCCAATGCCATAGATCCTTCAATTTAACTTCACTATTTCATTTGCAAAATTCATGTAATCTTTCGCACTATTTGACGAAGGTGAATACTCGATTACACTTTGTCCAAAAGAGGGCGCTTCAGATGCTTTAACATTATTTCTAATCATTGAGTCAAAAATTTTCACTTCGTAATTTTCCAAAATGTAGTCTTTAACTTCCAAGCTTAGTTTCCTCCGCTTATCAACCATTACCGGAAGTATTCCTAATATTTCCAAATCTTTGGAATAGCTGACATTTATCTTATCAATTGTCTGAATAATTTGATCCAATCCCTGCAAGCTCAAAACTTCCATGAGCATTGGTACAATCACTTTATCTGAAGCGTAAAGAGAATTAACTGCTAATATTGAAAGCGAAGGCGGGCAGTCTATAAGTATATGATCATACTTACTGGATAAGTGACTGATTTTTGAATTGAGCATGTTATGTCGGTCATCCAAATCCATAAGCGAAAGCTCAATATCTACCAATCGCATATCTGAGGGCACAATATGCATACCTTCTCTTTCCTGAATAATTTGGTCAATCTCATTTGATCCTTCAAAAACGTCTGCAATAGTTTGGCCTTCATCTAAACCCAGACTGTACCCCAGATTTCCTTGAGAGTCCATATCAATCAATAGCACTTTTTTACCAAGTTTCGCAAGTGCACTTCCCAAATTCAACGAAGTGGTTGTTTTACCTGTACCTCCTTTTTGATTTACAATTGAGATGATTGACATTTTGATCTTAAGATTCCTAACTATTTATTGGCCTTAGACTAAATATTGTTTTTTATTTATCTGAGAGCTTGAACATACTCACCTTCTCCTTCAAGTTGCGAGCAATCTCGGTTACCTCTTCAGATTTTTGAGTATAGCTTTCCATACCGGCTGATAATTCAGTAGCAGAACTTGCTACCTGCTCAGTTCCCGCAGCTGTTTCCTCTGCAATTACAACTATTCCTTCTGTAATACTTACCACATTTTTTATACTATCCATTTGATCCTTGGTAGCTTCCAGAATCTGCTTGGATATCTCCAGGTTCTGATTGGAGGACGAGGCAATTTCTCTAAAAGCATCGGAAGCATCGTCAGAGGCACTCTCTCCTCCAAGGATACTCTCATTCATGACCTCAATTACCTTGGCAGCTGCTGCTGTGTCGTTCTGCACATCGGTAATTAGCTTCTCAATCTCTCGAGCGGAAGTTCTGGAATCTTCTGCAAGTTTTCTGATTTCTTCGGCCACAACGGCAAACCCTCGACCTGCATCTCCAGCTTGTGCAGCCTCTATTGCCGCATTAAGCGCTAGTAGATTTGTTTGAGCTGCTATATCTGTAATGATACCCAATACCCTAGTGATCTCATTTGATCGTTCTGTTAAGACCTGTATGGATTGATTTGTATCATTAGCAAAAGCCTTGATGTCTTTCATACTGAAGCCAACTTTATTAACCATCTTAAGGCCTGTTTCTGAGCTCTCAGATACTTTATGTGCTGCAGCATTTATTTCTTCGGCCTGAGTACTCATAATATTAGCTGCTCGCTGAATACTTTCCACCAAATTGGATGACTCATCTACTTTGCTAACCTGTGTTTGGGCTCCGCTACTCATCTCTGCAATTGCTGAAGCAATTTCTCCGGTGTTGGTATTCATCTCTTCACTAGCAGACAGCATTTCCGTTGATGAATCACCAATGATATTCGCATTCTTGACAATCCCATCTAGCAGTTCATCCAAGTTATCTAGTGCTTTATTTAGATTTTCTGCAAGGTTTAAAATATCACCTTTAGCTTCTGCAGTATATCTTGCTGAAAGGTCGCCCTCAGCCATTTTGTTTGCTATTTGATTCAACTCAGCAAATGGTTTTGCAACAGACTCCAATAGGTTGTTTATCGAGTCACTAAGTTCTTTCCAGGCACCCATTTTTCCTTCTTGACTCATTCTTGAGTTTAAATCGCCCTCTCCTTCAGCATGAGTGACCACATCGTTGGTTTCATCAATAACAGCGCGGAGATTGTTTCGCATCATGATCAAGGAAGCTCCCAAAACATCATTTTCTCCGGCAATTTCAAAATCCGCATTGAGGTCGCCTTCTCCAATTTTTCTCGAAAACTCTGATTTACTATTGAGTTCGTCCATCAGCGTATTCACAGATTGTGCAATTTCACCAAGTTCATCCTGCGAAATTTTTGTTATTTTTTTGGATGAGTCCAATTCTCCTTTTGCCAAATCTTTCAATATGCTATTGGACAAATCAAGCGAATCGGTAATTTTATTTGCCAATTTCCAAATGGTGTAAGTCAATAAGATTAAACCAACCAAACCAAAAAGAAGCGTAAATCTGAAAGTCGAATTAAAAGCCGCTGTTATTTCTGATACCGGAACAACAATTACAGCCGACCAATAATTGCCTGATCGCCCTATTGTTATTGGGGCGAATGACACGTAAACCTCACCATCTATAGCATCATCATAAGCACGATAAGAAAATGATTCGCCTGCTTGAATTTTATCCGATACATTGTAGGGACTGCTTTTTATTACATTGATAGAATCCGCTGGCTTATTGAACATACTTGGGTTTGCATGAGCTGTAATAACTCCACCAGTAGAAATCAATAAGGCATATGCACTTTCATAAAAATCAACTTTGGCCACTCCTTGAAAATCATCTACTGACATATCGACTCCAACAACTCCAGCAAATCTTCCATCGACTTCCAAGCGAACTGTTGGAGATATACCAAGAAGTGAATCCCTCGTGTTGGATGAATAATCATAATCCAGATACCAATAGGGTTCACTCAGAAGTTCTTCTATTTCACTATCAGCCTTAAACTGCTCATATATAGAACTTGCCTTTCTTCCATCCAGTTCAGCTAGTTCCAAGGAGGACTTTACTTCGTTTCCATCCATGTAGGAATTGAATCTTTCACGTCCGTAGCTTTTATCCCAATCTGGATCAATAAATTCCAACTGCCAGCTCATCCAAGTGGCGTCATACTTAGGGTACCTTCTAAGTACTTTTTCCAAAAATGTCTTTCTGAGTTCATTGCGCTGCTCGTCAGGCAAATAGGTATATTCTTCCACTGCATCGGCCATAACCCGTGAAACAGATAGATCTTCGTCAATTATGGCTTTGATAGTGCTAGCTTTCTGACCTGCATAGGAGTCAGCAAGTTTCTCAGCCTCAGAAATCGCATTGCTACGTAGATTATAGCTAATGTATCCTAAGGTGATCACATAAATTATGACGGTCAACCCAAGGATGAACAGCATCATTTTTCTCCGGATTGTAAAATTTTTAAGCATTTTGATTGCGGTTAACTACTCTATAAATGAAGCACTTAGCTTGTTTCGGTGAACTTATCACTAGAAATCATTCCTAATATATCGAATAGGATGATCATCCGGCGATCTTTTTTAATTATTCCTTTGAGGTACTTCTGACCAATTGCAGACTTCATTCGTGAAGCCGATAGCTCTTCGATCATTTTTTCAGCAACCATCAAGGTATCTGGAACATCAGGGATGGCTATTGCCATTTGATAAACGTCATGCTCTAAAACGAGCAAGTATTTCTTTTCTAAAGAATTTTCCGATTGAATATTGAAGAATAGTCCGAGATCCAACACTCCAAAAATATTGCCTCTCACATTAGCCATTCCGATGAGATATGAAGGCATTTGTGATACAGGGGCTGTTTTAGGGAATGGGACTACTTCTTTGACAAGGTTAATAGGGATGGCATATTCTTCACCTTTTGACTTGAATATACAAAATTGTTGGTAAGAATCATTTGGCCCATCTTCTTTTTCTGCACCTGATTCCTTTCCGCCAGATACTTTAACATCCGCGCTCACCTCCTCTTTTTGAAGAGGATTTTCTTTTGCGGTTTTCTTTTGAAGGTTTTTTCCTAAGGCCATCACTCGGTAGTAACTGTAAAAATGAGTGATCTAAGAAACTAAATAAGAATGAATTTTACCTAAATCTAACTCAGCAAAATAACGAAGGCTGTATTCGTAATTTTATTTTTAGATGAAATTTCAATCTTTTTTGTCTGACTTCTTATCAGGTTTTTCCTCTGGCTTTTCATCTACAATATTTCCGAATTCATCAACATATGCAATCATGTCATTTAAGTCTCCTCCTTTTGCATTGTTTTCCTGACGCTCTTTTTTGCGCTCCTCTTTTTCCTTCTTCTTTTGTTGCTTTCGCTTTTCCTTTTGGTTCTTGATGAATTTGTTCTGTGAACTGGACATGTAATGATTTTAGTAATTTAACAAAGTAGAATTGCTTCTATCTGAGAACTCAAAGTTAGTCAAATTTCGCTATCTTCTCTTTCTACGATTTGATTTACGTCCATCCCTTCTGTCATTTGATCGACGATTATTGAATTTTTTCTTGTGATGACCTGTAGATCTTTCTCGCTCATTGGAAGGGCCACTATCCGGATGAACACGAACGGCTCTTCCTTCAAACTCTACGCCTTCAAATTTTTTACTGAAGTCTTTTTCGTACGCTTTCTCAACCTCAAAGTAAGAGCGATTGTTTAAGAGTTTTACGTTTCCAAAATGTTTCCTGTCGACTCCAGAAAGATCAGACAAGAGATGAACCATATCACCTTTAATGAAACCGTCAACAGAACCAAGGTTGATAAAGAACTTTCGATAGTTGCTGTTTTCTGAATTACGAGAAGATGCTCCAGCTAATTCATTCAAGTTTGTGTCTTCTCCCGATTCAACTGTAAGCTGATTTAACTGGAGACTTATCAGTTTCTTAAGAATCTCTTCTTTATCCAGTGAATCGAATTTGTCCTTAACCTGCTCGAGTAGTTGACTCGCTGAACTATCTATTTCGGCCGTGGCTAATTGATCAGCCCAGTTGCTAACACGTGAGGTCTGCATTTCATCTATACTTGGTACCTCTACTCGCTCGAACGTAACATTAATTTTACGCTCAAGTTCGCTGATTTTACGAGACTCTCTAGGATTTATCAATGCTAGAGATACTCCCTTGTTTCCAGCTCTACCTGTTCTTCCGCTTCGATGCGTGTAGCTTTCTAATTGATCAGGAAGCGTATGATGGATGACATAGGTAAGATCATTTACATCAATGCCTCGAGCCGCAACATCAGTGGCAACCAACAATTGCATTGATTTGGCCTTAAATCGCTTCATTACCGCATCTCTCTGGGCTTGAGAAAGATCCCCATGCAAAGCTTCAACTCCATAACCTTTTTGGCTAAGATTGTCAGCAATTTCTTGAGTCTCCCGCTTCGTGCGGCAAAACATAATCCCGCGCATTTCCGGCTCTCTATCCAAAAACCTTTTTATAGCTGGAATCTTGTTGCTAACCTTTGTAACCACATATTTGTGAGAAATGTCCTTATTACTCTTCTCAGAGGTATTTACAGATACCTCTTTCGGGTTAGACATATATTTCTTTACAATTCTTCTTATCTCAGAAGGCATGGTCGCTGAGAACAACCAGGTTACCCTTTCTTCAGGTGTATGAGACAGAATATCATCAATGGCCTCCTGAAAGCCCATATTCAACATTTCATCTGCTTCGTCCAGGATTACATATTTGACTTGATCAAGTTTAACTGCTTTTCGTTTGATTAAATCTAGTAATCGCCCCGGCGTGGCTACTACAATTTGTGTTGGTCTTTTAAGTGCTTTTATTTGATTGACTATAGCAGCACCACCATACACTACCTCAACATTAAGTCTTGACTTACTTTTTGCAAAATCTTTAAGTTGCTTAGCTGTTTGTTGTCCAAGCTCACGTGTAGGTGCCATGATCAACGCTTGCGTATGGCTACTTTCGGAGTCCAGCAAATCAACAAGTGGGAGTCCAAAAGCTGCGGTTTTACCCGTTCCAGTCTGTGCTAATCCGATAAAATCGGTCGGATTTTCTGTTAATAGTAAAGGGATTGATTGTTGTTGTACAGGAGTTGGGTCTGTAAAACCCATATTGTCCAGGACTTCAACAATAGACTGTGAAAGTCCTAGTTTTTCAAAATTGTTCAAAGAGCTCTTATTAATATGAGCGGCAAAGTTACCGCATCCATTGCGATTCTTTTATTTAATTGAGTAATTATCTCAGCTTTTGTCAACAAAACAAGGTTGGTGTATAATTTGAAGTATATTTTTGCGCACTTTGAATCATTATGCAGAGCAAAAAAAGACACATTGCAAAGACTGTTACCTGGAGAATAATTGCAACAGCGACTACCTTCATCCTAACACTCATTTTCTTCAGAGAAGATCCAGACGCGACATCAAAAGCCACATGGGTTGCAGCAATTGAGACTGTTTTGAAAATGATTATCTATTATTATCACGAACGGATTTGGTATAACTTCAAAAGTGAGATGAAAAGTAGTGTTCGTCACCTATTCAAAACGATAACCTGGAGGTTTACAGCATCCATTACTACTTTTCTAATTGCTTTTTTTATTTTCAGAGAAGATCCAAATGCAATGGAAAAAGCTTCCGGGATTGCTTTTGTAGAAATCTTTTTGAAGATGTTGTTCTATTATGTGCACGAAAGAGCATGGCATGCCTCTAAATTTGGGCTAGAATAGAGGATTTAAGTGCAATTAGGCACGATAAGTGTTTGATGAAAGTAATTAAAAGATTAATCTTGAATTTGTATTGACTGATAAAACAAACCAATCTCATGAAAAAAAATATTTTACACCTTTCAGTTTTTGTTTCCGCTTTCTTTCTAATCTCATGTAGTGGTGGAAACAAGGCTTCAGAAGAGAATACTGCTGAGAAAAAAGAAGAAATTGAAAGTTTTGTTGAAAAGGAATTTACTTATCCACTTCCAACAGCTTTTGAAGTTTCTCAAATGTTGGGAAACGCAAATACCGCCTATTCAGCCGAAATAGTTAACGACCCTTCAAAAGTGGACCAATATGTGGCGACTTGGCAGAAGGCTGCCAACTTAGGCGTTTACGGAGCAGATTTAAGTTACGCTGCTACTTTTGACAAGACACAAGAAACCATAGACTATCTTGATGTCTCAAAGAAACTTATTGATGATCTAAATATCACTTCTGCATTTAATAGCTCCATGGCTCAGCGAATTGAAAATAACATGGATAACATTGATTCTTTGATTTTTATTGTAACTGAATCCTTTTACGACACTTACAACTACCTAAATCAAAATGGAGAGGAAAAGACTTCAATTCTTGTAATCGCAGGAAGTGTAATCGAAGGACTCCATATTACTTGTGAACTTGTGAGGATGAGTGAAAATAAAGGTGAACTCATGACAGTACTGGCAAACCAAAAGTCTCAAGTGGTGAAATTGGTTGAATTGATGGAAAACCATCAAGATGATGAAAATGTAAGCAAGGTGTTGCCAAACCTTAGATTTATCAACCTTACGTACGATCAACTAGGTGAAGGCGTAGAAATGACAGATGGTCAGTTCTCCGATATTGCTAATAGTGTGAAAGAGATGAGGGATCACATCGTTGGATAATCATTGACGAAATGATATTTTTAGAGCCTCAACCAAGTTGAGGCTTTTTTGTTACCTAAAATCTCACATGACCGAATCAATAATTAATGCACTTGTTCACCTCTTCGCTATCATTGAAAGCGCTAAAGAGGATACTGGCGTAGTTGATTCTGGGGAGTTAGTCATTCGTCCATACCTCCAAAAAAATCTTAATAATGAAACACTAACAGCTGAGTACATAAAACTATTTTATGACTACCTCAACTTTTATAAAGATCAGCCGACAGCAAAAGACAGTGAGGGTATAAGTATTGATAGCACGAGCATACTTCAAATCGCCAAGATTTGTAATCAACTAAATAAAGAGCTGCTCCGTTCAGAGCGACTCATTGTTTTCATGCAACTGGTTGAACTGATCCGAGCTGACGAAAAAGTAACTGCTAAGGAAGAGGAATTTGCAGCGTTGGTAGCATTAAATTTTAACCTTGATCAGGAAGATGTTGTAAACCTCAAAAACTTTATACTTAAGCCCGACGAAAAGGAGATTAATAAAGATCGAATTCTGCTTATTGACAATAAGCAGACTGAATGGCCTGAGGAAATGGCCTGGATCATTCGCAAAAAAAAGACAACCAATCAGGAAAGACATCTGTTTGTTCAAAATCTCTTCGGTAAAATCACTGTACTTTATTTGAGAAGCGTAGAGACTTTTGTTTTTCGCTATGATGGGCCTCTCAACCTCTTCCTTGAAGGCATTAAGGTAATTCCAGCCAAGTCTTACATATTAAAGCCTGGCTCAATTATCAAGGGCCCCAATATCTCCTCAATCTATGAATCTGAAATAACTAAACAATTCATACAAGATCAAACGAGCACAAGAGTAGTATTAGCAGGTGATAATGTAGAATTCAAATTCAGAAATAGCAGCAACGGTCTCAAGCCATTTTCATTTTCTGAGGATTCAGGTAGACTGATAGGTATTATGGGTGGTTCCGGTACAGGGAAAACCACCTTAATGAATATTCTAAATGGAAAGCTAAGACTCAATGGTGGTCGGCTTCACATCAATGGATTTTCTTTGGAACAAGCATCGACTGAAGGTGTGATCGGATACGTTCCTCAAGATGATCTCCTTTTTGAAGAGCTTACTGTGTACCAAAATCTTTATTTCAATGCTAAGACTTGTTTTAGTGATTTCTCGGAAGATTTGATTGACAGAACTGTTCACAAAGTCTTAGATGACCTTGACCTGGAGGATATAAAAGACCTAAAGGTTGGGGATCCGCTGAATAAAACAATATCGGGTGGACAAAGGAAGCGGCTAAATATTGCATTGGAGCTAATGAGAGAGCCTTCTGTGCTATTCGTGGATGAGCCAACCTCAGGTCTGTCTTCTATGGATTCAGAGAAGATGATGATGCTTCTTAAAGATCTGACTAGGAAAGGCAAACTTGTAGTCGCTATTATACATCAGCCTTCATCGGAAATATTTAAACTATTTGATCGACTATGGATTCTTGACAAAGGAGGCTATCCAATCTATAATGGGAATCCAATTGACGCTGTGGTGTATTTCAAAACAATGAATACACAGGTCAATGCAGCAGAAAGCGAATGTCCTAGGTGTGGAAATGTTATTCCAGAACAAATTCTTCAAATCATTGAAGCTCGGGAAATCGACGAACGTGGAAGGTCAACCAAAAGAAGAAGGGTTAATCCATCTGTATGGTACTCAAAGTACAAGGAAAACATACTTCCAAAACTGGTAAGACTTAAATATGACTCAGTCCTCCCTCCTACCAACTTCCGAATTCCTGATAGCTGGGATCAGTTTAAGATATTCAGCCTAAGAAATTTGCTATCCAAGATATCCAACCGTCAATATGTGCTAATCAACTTTCTTGAAGCTCCTTTATTGGCATTTATCCTTGGCTACTTTTCAAAGTACTCACCGGAGAAGGTCTATGCCTTTTCAGAAAATATCAACCTTCCAGTTTACTTGTTCATGTCGATTGTAGTCTCTCTTTTTATGGGGTTAACAGTCAGTGCGCAAGAGATATATAAAGACCGTCAAATCCTTGAAAGGGAATCATTTCTTAACCTATCTAGGCTGAGTTACATTAATTCTAAGCTTGTTTATCTTTTTATATTATCAGCAATCCAAACACTTTCCTTCGTGCTTATAGGAAATTTCATCCTGGAAATTCATGGGATGACACTATACTATTGGGCGGTTCTGTTTACGGTTTCTTGTTTTGCTAATATGGTTGGACTGAATATTTCTTCAGCTCTCAATTCTGTCATTAATATTTACATCCTTATCCCTTTCATTCTAGTACCTCAACTATTACTGGGTGGAGCCATGATCAAGTTTGATGAGCTTCATCACTCACTCAATAACCAAAAAAATGTTCCAATTGTCGGTGACTTGATGGCCTCAAGATGGGCCTACGAAGCTTTGGCGGTTGCTCAATTTCGATATAATGATTACGAAAAGCACTTTTTTGAGGTAAATAAAGACATAAGTAAAAACTCTGTTTATCGATCTTTCATGGTTCCCGAACTGTTTACTATCAACCGAGAAATCGTGAGGGACAGTGCCAACTGGAGTAACAAAGAGCGATCCTTTGAGATTCTTAGAAATGAGGTTGAAGACCTTTCTGAATTGCACGGGTTGAGAGTATTCCCATATCTAGAACAGATCAGCATTGAATACTACAGCACTTCAATCGCTGCAAAGCTTGATGAGTATTTACAATATGCAAAGAACCATTTTGCTGGCGAGTATTTAAAGGCCCAAGAAAATCGTGATCAGCTTTATCAACAGCTGGTTAATGACCTAGGAAAAGATGGATTTGTCGAACTAGAGAAAAAATATCATAATGAATTTTTGGCTGATCTGCTTATGAATCGTGCTCACTTTGATATGGTATACAGAGGAGAAGATCAGTTGATTCAAAAAAAGGATCCAATTTTTATGCGACCATACTCCAATATTGGTAGAGCGCATTTCTACGCTCCAATTAAAATTATTGCGGGATGGGAAATACCGACTTTCTATTTCAATATGGCCTTTATTTGGTTCATGTCTATTGTACTTTATCTAGCTCTACTTGACAATACCCTTAAGAAAATTCTCAAGTTTTTTGAATCAAAAGAAAAAGACGAAAGTAGACCAAGTGCTTTGATTCGAATTTGGGATACGATTCTTATCATGATTGGATCACCAAGGATCTACAACCGGGCAAGAAAAATTAAAAAATCAAGTTCATGACAACACATTCGAACTTCTCATCGCTGATCTTAAGAATTGGGTTTGGCGGCATGATGCTTACACATGGCTTGGGTAAATTCAACAGGCTCATTTCGGGTGATTTGTCCTTTGCTGACCCTGTAGGTTTTGGAGAAACTCCTACGCTGATCTTGGCCGTCTTAGCTGAATTTATTGCTCCTATTCTAATAATTATTGGCTATAAAACGCGTGTCGCAACTATCCTACCTGCTTTCACCATGCTTGTAGCGGCATTTGTAGTTCACGCAAACGATCCTTGGGGGCGACAAGAATTTCCTCTCCTTTATTTCTTTGGATATGTGGGAATTTACTTATTGGGAAGTGGACAATATTCCCTCGATTGGAGATTAAAGAAGATTTAGCTTTTTATAAATAGCTTTCTCACTTATCTGAGTTATCTCTCCTGAAGAAAGAGGTTCGAGGTTTAATTCCTCTATCGCCACTCGAATCAATCTTAATGTTGGATGTCCCACCTTGGCGGTCATGCGTCTTACTTGTCGATTTTTACCTTCTGTTAACGATATCTGCAGCCAACTCCGTTCGGGATGTTTCACATAGTTTACAGGTGGGGTTCTCTCTTCAACACTTGGTGAAATCAATTCTGCTTCGGAGGGTTTAGTAGGATGAGCTTTACCATTAATATTTATGGTAACTCCTTCTCGCAGCAAATTCAATGCGGTTTCATCTGGCACTCCATCAACTTCTACCCAATAGGTTCGTTTATGTCCATGTTTCGGATTAAGCAGCTTATGATTCAAGCCTTTATCATTGGTCAAAATGAGTAATCCTTCGCTATCCAAATCTAACCTACCGACAGGGTAAACATCTTTAGGAAGATTTTTAAATACTTTGCCAAGTCCGATATTACTTCCTTCATCAGAAAACTGACTCAAGACTTTGAATGGTTTATGAATAATGTAATAGTGTTTTTTTCTAGCCACGATTAAAAAGTTTGAAAACAATAAAACCAAGCAATACACCAAGCACATTAGCAAAGACATCCATCCATCCAAAATAGCGATTGGCAAAAAAAGTGTATTGCACCAATTCCAATCCAAACCCATACCCTGCTGTTGATAAAAGTAGAATCCAGACCAATTTCGCACTCAACATCTCAGCTTTTTTAAAGGCAATCATAAAGCTCATAATCAGAACTAAGTAAGCAAAGCTGTGCTCAATCTTATCAAAATATCCTACTCCTTCAACATGTATTGGAAGCGCTAAAAACGTGGATAGAAGAAAAATACCCACGGCAACCAGAAATGCTGGAATAAACCATATTGTCTTTTTACTCATCAAAAGCTTAGTCTTTGTCCATCATACATTCGATTTAATTTGAAATCATTGGCATCAAATACTTCATCAGCCATATGGTTTAGCCATAAAGATTTTGTTTCAAAAAGTAAATGCTTCTCCATAAGTTCATCATAACTCAGGTGACCAAAATTCACCTCCTTCTGAAAATTACACTCACATATAAAGAGATCTGTTTCTCTGGACAAAGGGATCAGGTTGTCTGTCCACGAGGTATCACCGGAAAAGGCAATACTTTTCCCCTTCCATTCTAGCCGGATAGCATGAGGAAATGATGGAGCGCTATGCTCTGCCTTCCAGGCTTTTATAGTTTTATCACCAACGCAAAGTGACTCTTCTGTTTGATATTCCATAAACTTCAGATCAATATTATGGAGCTCTTCAGTGGTACCTGCATACATTGCTTCCTGCAAATCCATCACTCTTTTTTCAACATCTTTTGGACCAATAATAGTCAATGGGTTTTTGCGTAGTTTTTCAAATAAACTGCTTATTAGAATAAAGGGAATTCCTCCAAAATGATCTCCATGGAAATGCGAAATAACAATAGTGGAAATATCTTCAAGTGCAATTTTTTCATGTTTCAATCTGATCAAGGTAGAAGCTCCACAATCAATCAAAACATGTTCATCTCCTTCGGTTATCAAAAAGGAAGTATTATTTCGTCCACCATTTCCAAAGGCATCTCCACAACCTAGTACAGTTAATTCCATTGGCTAAATTTACCAAATGGAGCTATTCTTAAATGATAAACTTGGAAAAATCAGCATCGAAATTGGAGAATCAGTAAATGCAGAGTCCATACTGATACTTGCGCATGGAGCGGGAGCTGGAATGCATCATCCGTTCATGAATTTGATCGCCTCTAGTATTACAAAGCGAAATATTACCACTGTTCGGTTTAACTTCCCATATATGGAGCAAGGGAGGAAATCTCCTGGTTCTCCGAAAGGAAATATCGAAACATGGAAACTCGTTATTGATCATATTGACAAGTCCTATAAAGGTCTTCCAATCTTCATCTCAGGCAAGTCGTATGGTGGGCGGATGGCTTCTCATTTAGTGGCCGATGTTGACATCCAGGTTGTCAAAGGAATTATTTATTATGGCTTCCCTCTACATGCTCCCGGCAGAGATTCCAAAGATCGTGCTGCGCATTTGACGAGTGTTAAAATACCACAACTATTTCTCCAGGGATCCAAGGACAAACTTGCCAATCTCGAATTGATAAATGAAGTCGTTGAAACACTATCCAACGCTGACATTAAAGTGATTGAGGAAGCCGATCACTCATTCAACGTTCCCAAAAGAATCGGAAAAACCAATGAAGATATCATGTCGTATTTGGTGAATGAATCCGTAGAGTGGATAAAAAGTAAACGATAGTGTTTAGTTTGGATGATACCAAAAAGGGACGTTTACATAGGTCTCAAATTGTTTAACAGAATCACTCGAAACCTTACTTATAGCGAGCAGGTTTTCTCCCGTTTCAAACGCACCCGTTGGTATCGTAACCAAAAGACCTTTCTGCTGTTTCGCTGGATGCACATAAAAATGATACTTGAGTGAAGAATAGATTGAATCATTCACACTCACCTGGTAAATTGATTTCTGGCATTCTATCAGTTTTTGCTGATTTTCTCCAGAATAGTCAATGCCGGTAATTTGTAAATTCCCTTCAGATGCTTTGAATCTAAGTATCATATTCAATCCATCTTCTTTCATTGGTTCAAAATCAGGACACTGACTAGCTATCAAAGAATTATCTGAAGGATCATATCTTAGAAATACCTGAAAATGAGGCTGATCAATATACTTGGATTCTATGCTTATGCTATTGATGTAATTGCCTTCTGGTCTCAAGTCGTCATAATAATTGGCATCAATCACATCTGCTTTTGATCCGCTCGGAAAATATTGGTACTGATCAAATGAAAACATGATCATGAATAAAACAGCTAAGCCAACAAGACCATAAACGATTCTTATCCTCTTTTTCGAAAATTTACTGATTAAGTAATAATAGATACTCCTACTCAATCTGGATAAAGTGATGACGTTGTAAAACCGATAAACGGGGTAGTAAATTTTCGCCAACCATTTGATTTTTTTGAAAAACCCGAGCGTGAAGTAATCAATCATATAAACCATTCCCGCCAGAATCAACAAAACGTACATAAAGACAATAATCATGGTAAAAATTGTGCTTAGAGTACCTGAGGGAAGTGTACTCAAAGTTGTGCTGAGGATAAAACCACTTACTGCCAAAAAGATCAGAAACATTCCGAAAGCGAGAAGTATTGAGATTATTAGGAATGAGAAGGCAAAGATTACACTACAAATTTCATCTAGCATGATTACCATTTTATCCAAGCTAATCACCTTCTTTTTAAGCTTCTCCGTAAAGAAGTCGTTGTAATTAAGTTGATTAAAATCGATTGTTGACTGAACGGACCTAAGGCCAATAGCGCCAATCCAAAAACCTCGTAACATCAGATGAATAACCAGACAAATGGTTAATGCCAAGATTGATTTCTGAATCAAAATGAGAAAAACGTATGCTATAGAAATCGCACCTGAAAGATTGTACTGATACTTCAGGTCCATTATGAATTCTCCAAACTGAGCGTTGGCCCCAATCAATAAAAAAATGGTAAAGGCCGAAACTAGTAATTCCAATTGCCAGCTTTCACGTTCAAGTTTCTTTAGCCAGCCTTCAATCTGATCTTCGGGGATATCGCTCATATTTTTTCAGTTACCTAAAAATAAGCGATTGGTTTCATACTTCAATTAAGTGCTTGCGCGTAGAATTCTTTTATATGCTCGGGATTCGTACCTTTTTTATACATTTTCATGGCTTTGAGATTTGCCGTCTGAACCTTCAGGTATGAATTTTTCTCATATTTCCTTGCCGACACTTTTATGCTTTTGGGAATGACTTGAAAAGATATATTGGCTTCTCCCAGCCGGTCTAGAAGTTCATAATCCTCCATTATCACATATCTTTCATTAAATCCATCGACTCGATCAAATGCCTTTCTGGTGATAAACAATGTTTGATCTCCTCCTCTGCACCATCTAAATGGAAACCTTGTGAAAAAACTGTTAATATGTAATAATGGATTTGTAGGTCTGTCGAATTTGAATCTGAAACACCCACTGTCAAATCCCTGCCCCACCGACTGGAAAATGTCATCAACAAAACTTGGAATCAAATGAACATCCGCATGTACAAAATATAGAATATCCCCTTTCGCGTGCGCTGCTCCATCATTCATCTGGAGAGCTCTGGAGCACGGGTTTGAGAAATATAGGGCTGTATTAAAAGTCTTGACTATTTCGACGGTCTTATCGCCACTATGGCCATCAACGACGATAATCTCAAACATATCATTTTGAGGATGTTGTGTTAAAAATTGCAACAAATCGCCAATGTGATTTTCTTCATTTAAAGTGGGTATAATAATACTGATCAACACAACAGTTGGTTTTCAGCTATTTACGAAGAAAATTTAGGTTTGGCTCTGCACCAACATAATTAGACCGCTTTTCTGTCGTCTTTTTCACGCTGAATACCGCCAGTTGCTTTTTCCATTGGCTTCTTGGCTTTCATGATCATAAACTGTGCCGCAAGATTTATCAACTCAGGTTGACCTGGATAGCTATATCCTAATTCCTTAAGTTCAGCAATAATCTTGCTATACTCTTCTGCCTTGGAAAGTGAAAAATCATCACTGTTTTGCAGGTATACTGCCTCAATGACTCCCAATGAGTGTTTCAACATGCGAAATAATTTTTGATTCTTCGTTTCTTTCTCTTCCTTGAAATGCTTGGCGTATACGTCAGGCATCAGCTCTTTGAGTCGCTCGAAATGTTCGCTGAGAACCGGGTGTTTGTCTTTGGTCATTTGGCAATGGCGTTTAAGGTTTTGATGAGTTCATTAGCAACCTGATGTTCATTACTGGGTGCTAATTCTACGAATTTGTTAATACTTTGGATGGCATCATTATATCTTTTCATAGAAATAAGTACCAACCCAAGGTTATAAAAGCTGTTCGGATATTCTGGTTCTATCTGTGTGGATAGTTCATAGTGAACCTTAGCAAGGTCCAAATTACCAAGGTCTGAATAGACATTTCCTAGGTTATAATGAGCTTCGAAATGCCGTGGGTTTTTCATCAAACACTTAGTGAGGTAATCTATTGCTTGTGTAAGATTTCCCTGGCTGGATTTTAGTATCCCGAGATTACAATATGCGTCTTCGACAGATTGATCATTTTCTATTGCAAGCAAGTAGTACTTCTCAGCTTCGTCCTTTCCTGATTCGTCCAGCTCCAGCGCTTCCTCAAAAAATGATCCTGCTTTAGGTAGAGAAACGACTGGGGTTTTATCCGGTAACTGATCGAACATATTGAGCTGTCCAAAATCTTCCAGATTTGGTTTCTTACGCCTCCTCGCCTTTTTGGGCCCAAGTTTTTGGGGTGGGTTTACCGGAAATTGAACAACCTTTGTCATTTAGCTCGCTTTTCGCTTCACTTCTTTCACCTCTTCATTATCTTTCTTATCAGCCTTTTTCATGGGCTTCTTAGATTCTTTGGCTTGATCTATACTGGCTTTGAGGGCGGTCATAATGTCAACTACTTCTGGCTCTTCTTCCACAAACGAAACAATCTCATTGCCCTGAATCTTATTATCAATCATATCTCTCAAAGCATCATTATACTTATCCTCAAGCTCGATTTTTTTGAACTTCTTAGTCATGGACTTGATCAGCATATTTGCCAACTTTAGCTGTTCTGCATCTGCATCTTCTTCAATCCGCACGTTTGGTACATCTTTAATGCTTCGAACTTCATTGGGGTACCTTAGTTTGTAAATCATGATTCCACGCTCATGAGGTGTAAGCAAAACCACGCTTTCTCTATCACGAAGTACTACTTTGCCGACTGCTACTTTACCTGATTCACGCAAAGATTGGCTCAATAATGCGTAAGTCTTACTGGCCACATCTCCGTCAGGTCCGGCAAAATACGGGGAATCATAAAGTGTTTCATGAACTTCTTTCGCATCCACAAAACCCTCTATTTCAATGACCTTAGTGCTTTTCAGCTTGACCTTTTCAAAATCATCCGGCTCGATAATTACAAATTGACCTGGTTCATATTGATAACCTTTGACAATATCTTCTTGACGAAGCACATCACCTGTAACCTTGTCTCTTTTTTCATATTTAACAGGATTGTTGGTTTCCTTGGACAGCAGGTTGAATTGAACCTTTTGAGCGGTATCAATGGCATTATAAATCCTGATGGGAATCGTAACCATTGAAAATCGAATATGTCCTTTCCAGATTGCCCTCATTAGTATGAATTTAATGATTTAGGCAGAAAATTAAAAATCTTTAATCTTTAATCAAAGTAATAATAGTTAACTTATTGATTATTAATTTTTTATGGATTAAATAATTTAAAATTTATATAACATATCAAATATATAACTCATTGATATTCAACTCATTATTAATCATCGTAATCTGCATTTCTTTCGATATATTTAATAATCTCTCCAGCTATATTTTTACCCGTTGCAGCTTCTATTCCTTCCAAACCAGGTGAAGAGTTCACCTCAAGGATGAGTGGCCCTTTTGCCGATTGAAGTAAATCAACTCCGGCAACTCCAAGGCCCATGGCCTTAGCAGCCTTTAAGGCTGCTCGCTCCTCAGCATCAGATAATTCAATTATTTCAGCACTTCCACCACGATGTAGATTCGATCTAAACTCACCTTCTTTTCCTTGTCGCTTCATTGCACCGACTACCCGATCTCCTATCACAAAGACACGTACATCGGCTCCACCAGCTTCTTTGATAAATTCCTGAACAATAACCCGTGCCTGCAGACCATTGAACGCTTCAAGCACCGATTCTGCTGCCTTCTGCGTCTCCGCCAATACAACACCTAAACCTTGAGTTCCCTCTAAAAGCTTGATCACACACGGTGCACCACCCACAGCCTTAATTGGGGTTTCCACATCCTTTGAGTAATTAGTAAATACCGTTTTTGGCAAACCCAGTCCTGCTCTAGACAGAATCTGAAGACTTCTTAGTTTGTCTCTGGATCGAACCAAAGCCACAGACTCTGTGGTCGAAAACACATTCATCATTTCAAATTGGCGAACAACTGCCGTTCCAAAAAAAGTAACAGATGCACCAATTCGAGGAATTATAGCGTTGATATTAGTAATCAGCTCTCCTTTGTAATAAACTTTAGGTTTCTTCTTCTCGATCTCAATATTGCACCTTGAATGATCTATAACCACCATTTCATGGCCTTTGGCTTCACCAGCTTCTATTAGTCTTCGTGTGGAGTATAATTTAGGATTTCGTGATAGTACTGCTATGCGCATCGCTTTGGCTTATTTTAATATAATTATACTAAACAAATATAGGTAGTGGTACTTCAATATCAATTCAATCCCAACTTTCTTAAAGAAAGCTACTCTTTATTGAATAATAGGTTTGATTTAAGTTGACCTGAATCAACATCCCCTCTATTTTTGCGAGCTTTAAATGAACACAATGAAAGATTTTGTAGAAGAGCTCAAGTGGCGAGGTATGGTGCATGATATAATGCCCGGAACACAAGAGGAACTGAATAAAGGATTAACTACCGCCTACATCGGATTTGATCCAACAGCAGATTCGCTACATATTGGCAATATGGTCCAAATAATGACATTGGTTCATTTTCAAAGATGCGGTCACAAGCCGTTGGCCTTAGTAGGAGGCGCGACAGGAATGGTCGGGGATCCATCAGGGAAATCAGCGGAAAGAAACTTACTAGATGAAAAGACGCTAAATCATAACCTTTCCTGCGTAAAGAAGCAGCTGGAGAGCTTTCTTTCATTTGAAGGCGAGAATGCTGCAGAGGTGGTAAACAATTATGATTGGTTTAAGGATTTCGGTTTTCTTGAGTTTATCAGAGATGTGGGCAAGCATATAACTGTGAATTATATGATGTCGAAGGATTCGGTGAAATCCAGATTAGAATCTGGGTTGTCCTTCACAGAATTTTCATATCAACTGGTTCAGGGTTATGATTTCTACTACTTGTGGAAACATAAGAATGCCAAACTTCAGCTTGGTGGTTCCGATCAGTGGGGCAACATTGTTACGGGTACCGAGCTAATTAGAAGAAAGGATCAGGGCGAAGCATTTGCTATGACTACCCCATTGATAACTAAAGCAGATGGCTCGAAGTTTGGAAAATCTGAAGGAGGAAACATTTGGTTAGATCCTGAAAAAACATCTCCATATAAATTTTATCAATATTGGATCAATTCTTCGGATGAAGATGTTGAAAAATACATTAAGATATTCAGCCTAAATGGTCGGGAAGAAATAGAATCGCTAATCTCAAAGCATCGTGAAGCACCTCATCAGAGATTGTTACAACACTCATTGGCTGAAGAGATCACAGAAAGAGTACATTCAAAAGCAGATTTAGATACAGCTATAAAAGCAAGCGCTATTCTCTTTGGAAAATCTACCACTGAGGACCTTGAAAGTCTGGATGAAAAAACACTGCTGCAAGTCTTTGAAGGTGTACCTCAGACGGAGGTGAGTAAGGAAGATATCTCTGGAACTGACGTTACTACTTTTTTGAGCGAGACCACTCAAAATGTCATTTTCAAGTCTAAAGGTGAAGCCAGAAAGATGATTCAAGGTGGCGGTGTTAGTATCAATAAAACCAAAGTAGAAGCACCAGATCAGGAATTCAATTTCAGCCTATTGCAGGATAAGTATTTGTTGGCTCAGCGTGGCAAGAAGAATTACTTTTTGATTAAAGTCAATTAATCTTTCTTCTTGACCAGTTCTTTCTTTTCCATTAGTCGAACAACGACTCCTGCATCAGACATATTCTCTAGGATAACCTTGAAAAGGAAAGTCAAAGGCACAGCAAGAAGCATCCCAGCTGTGCCCCAGAGGAACGCCCAGAAAACAAATCCAAAAAGTACAGCTACGGTGTTCATAGAAAACGAATCTCCCATCAACTTAGGCTCTACCACATTTCCCATAATAAGTTGAACTCCTTCAAGACAAAGGAAAATGACTAACACTTGAGAAACCGAACTTGAATCAATTATGCCCAGAACGAGCGGTGGGACAATTGCTATTAACGAACCGATATAAGGGATATAGTTAAGTACCAACGCAAGGAATCCCCAGAGAACAGCATAATCAATCCCGAAGAACCAGCAGATAAGTCCAATTGCTATTCCCGTCATAACACTCACCAAGGTCTTTACTTTGATATAGGATCCAACTGAGTCTTTAATTCGATTAAAAACTTTAAGCGATTTCTTGCTGTCCTTCCCTGAAGTGCCAATCAAATAACTGATAGTTTGGTCATACTGAGTAATCGCTCCCAGCAATCCGGCAAAGTATAGAATCGTCATCAACAGCTCCGCTGCCTTTCCACTTACGGTATTGATAAACGATCCAGACACTGTCCAGAACTCACTGGTTTGAAGCATATCCGTTACAAAGCTTCTCAATTCACCTCTTTGAAAAGTAATCCCGAAATAGACTGTATAATCGTTAATAAATGGCCGTAACTCATTGGAAATACTATCGAGAATGGCATCTCCATTTTCAATAAGCGCCTGAATGACGTTAAATAACCCAAATCCAATGAAAAAGAATACAGTCATCGTCACCAAAGTGGTTAATGCTATACTGACGCTAACCGAAAAAATCCTTTGGAAGAGATGAACCAACGGCTGGAAGAGAACTGCAAAAAACAAAGCAAAAAACAACGGAATCAGTAGATTCGATAATTCTCGCATCAAATACAATACAGCAATGCCCAGGAAGATCATCATTATGATCTTAATGTGCCGAAGAGAGCGTTCCATCTCAGTAGGTGAATTCATACTCGCAAAATAATTGAATTCAAATAGGAATCGGCTAACTTTAGTCAGATTCAAAACCTGCTTTTATGAAAAATATTACATCTCTCTCCCTTCTTTTCGTACTGTTACTAAGCTGCACAGGACAAGAGATTCCGGATAAAGACTATCAGCTTAAGACAGGCGTACTTGCAGCACCTGAGCATCAACGATCTGAAGCAACTGTCCTTGGTTTCAATTCCAAAGGAGAAATGGTAACACTCAGAGTGGGAACCAATGACTTTGTTTGCATAGCTGATAATCCAACAAAAGAAGGTTTTAGTGTTGCTGCGTATCATAAAAGTCTTGAACCATTCATGACTCGTGGAAGAGAGCTAAAAGCACAGGGGTTAAACGCCAAAGAAGTCTTTGATAAGCGTGAAGAAGAAGTGGCAGCAGGAACTCTCGAAATGCCAGACAAAGCCACACTTTATGTTACAACGGGAGATCAGAGTGAAGAATCTGGAGAAATTGAGAACCTATATACACGCTATGTGATATACATCCCTTATGCAACAGAGGAGACTACCGGAATGCCTTTAAGTCCACCAGCTCCCGGCGCACCATGGATTATGGATCCAGGAACACACCGAGCACATATTATGATTAATCCACCCAAAAACTAATTACATCACAACGGGCCAAAAAATTATATCTACTCGCCTATTCCTGCGTCTTCCCTCCCATGTTCGATTGTCATATACAGGATTGAACTGCCCAAAATCTCGTTTTTCGATTTGATTAGATTTGAAATCCAATCCTAAAAGTCTCTCTATTACAGCATCGCCACGCATTTCAGATAGCCATTCATTGTATTCTGCACCACCAATATTATCCGTATGGCTATGGATTGTGATCGTGTAATCCCGAATGTCCGCTACAGAATCTACCAGCTGCTTCAATTCTTCAATTTGGTATTCATCTATTAAATAACTTCCTCCCCCAAAGTATATACTCTTTAAAATATATGCTTGAGGTTGATCTTGAGCATTTGAAAAAGCTGCCGAAAGGCATAATAATATCGAAGCGAGAAATCGCATGTTTAGAATAAACGAACTTAGAAGCGCCTTGTTTCGAACATCCATCTTTCCTTTCAACCATTCATCAATTATCAGATATTTTATGTCCACTATCCTAATTAAATTACTGTAACTCTTTAAACAGAAACCTAAAAGATATGAAGAACAAATTACTCATTTTGCTTCTCTCAATCAGCTCAGTAGCTTTTGCTCAGAAGCTTGACATGGAAGCATTCAAAAACATGGCACCCCGCAATATTGGTCCGGCCGGGATGTCGGGTAGAGTCACAGCCATTGATGTAGTTACTGATCAGCCAGATATCATGTACGTGGGCTCAGCTTCCGGTGGTGTGTGGAAGTCCACCAGCGGAGGAATTGATTGGGAACCAATTTTCAATAATCTATCCACAGCTTCAATTGGAGCAGTGACCATTCAGCAATCTAACCCGTCAGTCGTTTGGGTCGGAACAGGAGAAGGTAATCCCCGAAACTCACTCAATGGTGGAGACGGAATCTACCGAACATTGGATGGAGGTAAAACATGGAAAAAAATGGGTCTTGAAAAGACTCGTCATATTCATCGAATCATTGTCCACCCGGATGACCCAAATACAATTTTTGTTGCAGCTATTGGCTCCCCATGGGGAGAACACGAAGAGCGAGGTGTGTATAAAACCACTGATGGTGGCAAGACATGGAATCGAGTTCTATTCACTAATATCCGAACAGGCGCAGCAGAGCTTGTGATGGATCCAAGCAATCCAAATAAGCTCATCGCTGCGATGTGGGAACACAAGCGTGATCCGTGGTTCTTTAAATCAGGTGGTCCTGGTTCTGGTTTGTATGTAACCCATGATGGAGGAGAAACTTGGGAGCAGCGCACAGAAGATGATGGTTTGCCTTCAGGCGATCTGGGGAGAATGGGCATTGCAATTGCTCCTTCGAGACCAAACGTAGTTTACGCGATCATTGAGTCTAAGAAAAACGCGCTGTACCGATCAGACGATGGAGGCTTTAAGTGGAGAAAGATTAATGATAATAACGACATTGGAAATAGACCATTCTACTACTTTGAAATTTATGTTGATCCGGTCAATGAAAATCGTGTGTACAGCATCTTCACGTATGTGAATGTATCTGTAGACGGTGGTAAATCATTCACTCAGTTGATGGGAGCCTATGGTGTGGATAATGGCGTACACCCTGATCACCATGCATGGTATATCCACCCAAAAGATCCCAACTTCATGATGGATGGAAATGATGGTGGATTAAATATCACAAGAGATCGAGGCGAAACCTGGAGATTTGTTTCCAATCTACCCGTCGGACAGTTTTATCACATCGCAGTAGATAACGAAACCCCTTATAACGTATATGGCGGTATGCAGGACAATGGATCATGGGCAGGTCCGGCATACGTCTGGAAAGCTCAGGGAATTAGAAATCATTATTGGCAGGAAATATCATTTGGAGATGGGTTTGATGTACTTCCAGATCCTAGAGATAGCCGCTACGGAATCTCCACTTCACAACAAGGGTTTGCTTCCATCTATGACAGAAAGACCGGTTACAATGAAACGGTAAGACCGACCTACCCAGAAGGTAATGTAGAACTCCGATTCAATTGGAACGTAGGTATGGCTAGAGATCCGCAGAATCCGTCTGTCGTGTATTTCGGGAGCCAATTCGTCCACAAAAGCACGGACAATGGTCAGAATTGGGAAATCATCTCTCCTGACCTGACAACGAATGATCCTGAAAAACAGAAGCAAGGTGAAAGCGGTGGTTTGACCATGGACGCAACCGGAGCAGAGAACTACTGCACGGTAATCGTTATTGAGCCCTCACCTTTAAACTCAGATTTACTCTGGGCAGGAACAGACGATGGCAATGTTCAAATCTCTCGCAATGGAGGAGACACGTGGACGAATGTTGGTGGCAACCTTCCAGAGCTCCCGGCAGGAACTTGGATTACGCAAATAAAGGCTTCTAATAAAAATCAAGGAGAAGCATTATTAGTAGCCAATGACTACAGAAGATTCAACTATACTCCGTATGCCTACCGAACCAGAGATTATGGGGAAAATTGGGAACGAATTGTAGATAGCAATGATGTCATTAGCTATGCGCTCGCTATCGTAGAAGACCCTGAAGAATCTCGTCTTTTATTCCTCGGCACAGATGACGGACTCTATGTATCCATAGATGCAGGATCCAACTGGACCAAGTGGACAGAAGGTTTCCCAACTACGAATGCATACGATCTTGTAATTCACCCAGAAGAGCATGACTTGGTTATTGGAACATTCGGAAGGGCTATCTGGGTTATGGACGACATTCGACCACTTCGTGGAATTGCAAAAAATGGTAAGCCTATACTTGACAAAGTATTGAGCGTTTACAACCCTCCAGTAGCATATGTCGCATCAAATCAGCAACCAAAAGGGTCAAGATTTGGCGGAGATGCTCTTTACAATGGAGAAAACAGGCCATATGGAGCTATGCTAAGTTATTCCATCAATCGTCCGGAAGAGATGAAAAAAGAAGCGATGGATGATAAGAAGAAGGGGAAAAAGAAGAAAAATGATGACGCTCCAATGGAAGAAGAGAAGAAAGAAGAAAAAGTATCATACGACTCTCTTGTAGTTGAAATTATAAACGGTGATAAAATCATTCGTACATTGAAATCAAAAGCGCCAGAAGAGAATGGGATACATCGAACCTTCTGGTACATGGATGAAAAAGGTACCGATTTCATGAGTCGAAGAGACCGAAGAGGCAATCGCGAACGTGGAGGTGTAACTGTTCTGCCCGGAACATATAAAGTAAGATTTACTTTCGGAGATCAAAAAGATTCTACTGAAATAGAAGTAAAATATGATCCGAGAATTGAAATTTCAAATGGGGCAATCAAAGCTCAATATGACGCATTAAAAGCACTTGAGTCCAAGTATGCAATGGGCGTTAAAGCCGTTGATCGTTTGAAGGAAAGCCTTGACATTGCTAAAGGAGTGCAAGCAGATTTGAAAGAGAAAGATAAAGAAGGCTATAAAGAACAATTGGAGTTATGCAAGTCAACCATTGACACGTTGAATAGTATGTTAGACGTCTTTTTAGGTAAAGAAGATGATCGTCAAGGCATTACACGCGGCACGCCGAATAGCGTGAATAATTCTTACTTTGGAGCATCAAGATATGTTGGTAATGCACTTCATGCTCCGGGATCAACAGAGAACAAACTCATCAAAAAGTTTGAAGATGACCTCTCTGAAGCAATGGAAATGGTCAATGGCTACTACGGAGAAAAGTGGTCGGAATTCAGGTCGGCTGTTGAAGACTTAGACACCTCTCCTTTTAAAGACTATGAAGAAATAAAAGAAGAGTAATACAAAAAGCCGTCTCAATTTGAGACGGCTTTTTTATTTTGTACCAAAATAACATCAATGAAAATTCTAAAAATTCTTGGAGCGGTGCTCGTATTGTTTTTTGTAGGTGTAGTTGCGTATCTTTTCTACTTAAAATCATCCCTTACCCCGTCCTACTCTGGAGAAATTCAATTGCCTGTTCTTAACGAAAGCACCGAGGTATATTTTACAGAATTCGGCATCCCACACATCTATGCAAAGAATGAGATTGATGCTTACAAATCATTAGGGTATGTTCATGCAAAAGAACGTCTCTGGCAAATGGACCTGTTAAGACACGTTGGAAGTGGGCGTCTCTCCGAGCTTTTTGGTCCAGACTTGATTCAGGTAGATAAATTTCTCAGAACCATGGGACTAAACTCTTACGCCAAAGAGTCCGCAAAAGCCTATCTCCAAAAAGATCATGAAAGTGTAGTATTAGTGCAGGCATACATTGATGGAATCAATCAATACATTGATAATAACCCTAAGCCGCTTGAGCACACAATTCTTGGCTTAGAAATCGAGCCATTTGAAGTCCAGAATGTCTTTGAAACCTTGACTTACATGGCATTCAGCTTTTCCAATGCCCATATCACAGATCCGGTATTGACCGAACTATCTGCCAAACTGGATTCCGCATATTTAAAAGACCTCAACATTTATCACTACAAGGGTGAATCCACCTTAAGATCATTCGATGACAGATATGCTGATCAGGCAAAGCAAACCCTTGCAGTACTCAATCACCTGAAAGTTCCCGAATTTATCGGAAGCAATAGTTGGGTTTTGGCAGGAGAAAAAACGGAGAGTGGCAAAGTCATTCTGTCTAATGACCCACACATCGCTTTCTCACAACCATCGGTTTGGTATGAGGCGCATCTTATTTCACCAGCAAATGAATACTATGGCTACCACATTCCCGGAGCGCCCTTTCCCCTACTCATGCACTCCGAAAAGCAAGCGATTGGTTTAACCATGTTTGAAAATGATGATATGGACTTTTATGTAGAAGAAATGCACCCGGAGGATTCAATGATGTATATGCATAAAGGGAATTGGAAGGAGATTGCATTAAGAGAAGAAGTTATCAAAGTGAATGGAGAGGGTGATGTCAAGTTCAATATTCGTTCGACTGTGCATGGCCCGATTGTTTCGGATATCTTACAAGAAGAACCGCTATCAGATATCGTGAGCATGTATTGGGTTACCTCCAACTTTCCCAACCAAATGATTGAGTCCATTTATGGGTTCGTTAAATCAGAAAGTATAGCTGAGCTGGAGCAAGCTGCCTCCCAAATTCACGGACCCGGGCTGAACATTATGTATGGAGACTCATCTGGCAACATTGCCTGGTGGGCAGTTGGAAAGTTGATCAAAAGACGTGATGAACAAACAAGTAAGACTTTCTATGATGGATCTACCGGACAGGATGACGTAGACTCCATGTATTCGTTTAGTCAAAACCCACATGCAATCAATCCGCCGTGGGGTTATGTTCACAGCGCCAACAATCAGCCGGACACAGTTAATGGAGTACTTTATTCCGGCTACTACCTTCCGGACGACCGAGCTGAGCGGATAACTGAAATCTTAGAACCCGCCGCTAAGGTTAATATTGAAGAGATGAAGACTATGCTTCTGGACGACAAATCCATGATGCAAGAAGCCATAAAAGGAATCATGCTCCATTCCATAAAAGACACCGAAAGAGGAGACTTACTCAGATCTCTCTTAAAGTGGAATTGTGACTTCAATAAAGACGATTTTCGCCCACTCATTTTTCAGAGATGGATCAATGAGGTTTTGAAAGGTGCAATGAAAGATGAAATCGGAGATGAACTCTGGCCAATCTATAAGAAGACACACACTTATAAGGTTTCAGCAGAACATTTAATCAAAAACGAAAACACCTCTTGGTGGAATGATATAAACACACCCGAAAATGAAACGCGAGCACTCATAATTCAAAATGCTTTTGAAACAACCATCGCTGCGTTATCAGAAAATTGGGGCGAGGACTATACTCAGTGGAAATGGGGAAACGCACACCAGCTTAATCACAAACATGCCATGGGTGACGTTATTAGCTTCTTGAGTGTTGGCAAGTTTCCTGTTTCAGGCGCTAACGAAGTGCTCAATAACATGGGATATACTTATGAAGATATACCGGAGCAAACCATCTTATTTGGTCCTTCCACTAGAAGAATTGTGGATTTTGCAAATGTGCGGAACAATAGCTGGAGCATTCTTCCTACAGGTCAATCAGGGAATTATTTCAGTCCCTATTACGACGATCAGGCGCTGATGTTTGCCAACGGGGAATTTCGAAAAATGGAAATGAATCATACAAACATTAAGCAATCTGAAAATAAACTCGTGCTGAAGCCGGCGGACTGAACCGCAGACCGCTGCTTAATGTTACCTTTACGAAAAATTGAATCAACCCAAACCATATAAACATGGACAATAGAAAATACTTACCATTTGTAATCATTGGAATAATTGCATTTATCGTGCTATTATCAGCCTTCAATCGCATTTTCTATCGGATTGAGGCCTCAGAAAGAGCAGTTCTTTTTAGATCTCTTAGCGGTACTTTGGAGAAAGAAAACATCATCGGCCCAGGATGGCAAGTAAAAGCTCCATGGAACGATGTGTATATATATGAGGTGTCGGAGAGTAAGATTGAAGAGACCATGGATGTACTTGATAAGAATGGCTTAAGCATAAGCGTAGATGTAACCGTTCGATTCCATCCTAAATACGATGCAATTGGCACAATACAAGAAAACTTCAGAGGTGACTATATACAGCGATTAGTAATTCCAGAAGCCCGATCAACAGTACGACAGGTAATGGGGCGCTACACAGCTGAGGAGATCTATTCCACAAAAAGACCAGAGGTAGAAGCTGCGATAAAAGAAGAAACAAGGTTAGTTCTTGGCTCACCAGGAAATGAAGTTGAAATGAAAAGCCTATTAATCAGGTCAATAAAACTGCCTGAACAAATAAAAACAGCTATTGAAAATAAGCTTAAGCAAGAGCAAGAAGCATTAGCGTATGAGTTTCGACTTGACCGTGAAAAAAGTGAAGCCGAAAGAAAAAGAATTGCTGCAGAAGGTGAAGCTGCTGCCAATAAGATCATTAACAGTAGTTTAACTGATGAGTTGTTAAAAATGAGGGGAATAGAGGCAACAATGAATATTGCTAACTCACCCAACTCAAAAGTAATTGTAATAGGAGGCAATGATGGAGGTTTACCCCTGATTTTGAATGGGAACTAACCCTTCAAAATCTGAATTATAATAGTTAATTTCGTGGAAATCTTAAAATCAGCAAAGAATAATAAACAACATGTCTAAAACCGCTCAAATAACCATTGATGGTAAGTCGTATGAGTTACCTGTAACTGTAGGAACAGAGAATGAAACGGCAATCGATATCAGTTCATTTAGAGGTCAATCCGGAGTAATTACGCTCGACAGAGGATTCAAAAACACCGGCTCATGTGAAAGTGCTATTACTTTTCTTGATGGTGAAAAAGGAATCTTGCGATACAGGGGTTATCCAATTGAGCAACTAGCTGACAATTCTACATTCCTTGAAGTTGCCTATCTGCTGATTTATGGCGAGCTTCCGAATAAAGCTACTTTTGAAAAATTCGCAGGAGATATCACTCATCACACCCTAGTAAATGAGGATATCAAAAAAATACTTGATGGTTTTCCATCTGCTGCGCACCCAATGGGAGTCCTCTCCTCATTGATAACTGCACAAACCGCATTTTATCCAAACAGTCTCGATCCAAACAGGTCTAAAGAAGAAACTGAATTGGGAATCATTCGACTTTTAGCTAAAATGCCAACGTTTGCTGCTTGGGCTTATAAGAAGAAAGTAGGTCACCCGGTTATTTACCCGAGTAATAAAATGGACTACTGTGGCAACTTCCTCAACATGATGTTTGCTTTACCTGCCGAGGAGTATGAAGTAGATCCGGTTGTTGCGAATGCGTTGGACAAATTACTGATTCTACACGCAGATCATGAGCAAAACTGCTCTGCATCGACAGTAAGAATTGTTGGATCAAGCCAGGCTAGCCTGTGGGCATCTATTTCTGCAGGAATCAATGCTTTATGGGGACCATTGCACGGTGGAGCCAACCAAGCAGTGATAGAGATGCTTGAAAATATCAAAGCAGATGGTGGCGACACCAAGAAGTGGATGGCAAAAGCCAAAGACAAAGACGATCCGTTCAGATTGATGGGCTTTGGACACAGAGTGTACAAGAACTTTGATCCAAGAGCCAGAATCATCAAAAAAGCTGCTGACGATGTATTAGAAAAGCTTGGTGTAGTAGATCCAGTGCTTGACATTGCTAAAGGACTCGAGGAAGAAGCGCTCCGAGACGAATACTTCGTAGAAAGAAAACTGTATCCTAACGTGGACTTTTATTCTGGCATCATCTACAGAGCACTAGGAATTCCCACGGACATGTTCACTGTGATGTTTGCACTTGGAAGACTTCCTGGATGGATCGCTCAGTGGAAAGAAATGAGAGAAAATGGAGAGCCTATCGGACGGCCAAGACAGGTATACACTGGAATGAACGAGAGAGATTATATAGACCTTTCTTATAGATAAAAACTTTAACTCCACAAAAAGTAAAAGCCCTAATCAATATGATCAGGGCTTTTTTATTTTAATATCAACTTAAATTATTCTGTTGGAGCCATAGGAAATTTCTCTTCCTTCACTCCACTCACGTGGCTGCTGATTGCCTTCCATTTACCCTCCACTTTTACCAAAATATTGCTGGACTTATACTTCGTGATATATGCCTCTCCGGCCTCTACACCCTTCATAGTGCCTTCTCCAGAAATCACAGCAGTTCCGTTATCAAAAATATCCAGGCGAATAATTTCAAAATCAAACTCGTCATAGCTTGGGCCATAGTTTGATATATACGCTAGCTCATCAGCTTTGGTATATATATCTCCATTATCATCAATCATTTGAAAGTCTTCGTGAAGCATCTGATCTAACAAGACCGTATCTTGCTCTCCGTATGCTTTAGGCCATAAAATAGTCTTAAACTCTCTTAGAGTTGCTTCATCATTTTCCGTAATCACAACAGGGTTTGCAGCAGGAGTCGTACAGCTATTAAGCATCACTCCTAATAATCCTAGCAATAAATATTTCATAAATTGTTAAATGTTAAGAACTGCAAACTACACAAAATACGTAGTAGCATATTTAAAGGAACGTTTAATTTAGATATTGTTTACAAAAATCATATGTCTGAGATACAATTGAAAGAAAAAGCTAAAGAGGCATCAAAGCATGCCTATGCTCCTTACAGCAAATTTAAAGTTGGATGTGCACTACTTACTAAATCCGGCAACATTTATACTGGTTGTAATGTTGAAAACGCCTCTTACGGACTAACCATATGCGCAGAGCGAAATGCCATTGCACAAGCCATTAATGTTGAAGGAGAGATCGAAATTGAAACAATCGTTGTGTATACTCCAACACCTACTCCTACTCCACCATGTGGTGCTTGTCGGCAAGTCATTCATGAGTTTGGAAATCCCGAGGTATTCAGCTTCTGTGACTCACAAACATCAAATACTCATTCAATGAATGATTTACTCCCTCATGCTTTTGATTTGAATAAAGATTAATATTTGCGAGTCAAGATTTCGCTGTAGATAACCGCTTTCTTTGCTTCTTCTGAATTTAGCCCGTCACGAATCTCATCAGCAATTGACCATTCCTCTTCTTCTTCATCCTTATCAGTGCCTTTAAACAGTCTCGGTTCTTGAAAATTTTCATCAGGTGCAAATTCAATATCTGCTCCTTCAGCCATTTTTATGGATTCTTCATAAACTTTCCGACTTTCATCATCAGCAAACACTCTGCGCTCTCCTTCAAGACTTTGGCTTTCCTTTTCTGATTCTCTGGTATCGATGACAACCGGCTCCTGCTGAATAATCGGTTCTTCCTCTGGTCTTCCTTCGGTAATCTCCTTTAGAAGATCTTCGAAAGATTTGGGCTTATTTGTTGGTGGGTTATTTTCAGAACCAGGACGTTCATTCGGCTGCTCCTTCTTTTTTTTTCCTCGTGTGAGGAAATAAATCACTGCAGCGATGATGTACCACCAAAAACTAAAATCGTCCATACTGCTAAGTTAGAAAAACAGTAATGAAAGTTGGCTGTAAAGAAGAATTAATCGTTGATAGTAGATTTGAGAGTTGTAATGATATTTTCCTTGTCAAAAGGTTTACTAAAATATCCGACGATGAGGTTCTGATCAATTGCGTCAACAACTTCCTGAGCTCCTCCATAACCAGTCAAAAGGAAACAAGGTAAGCTCTCTTTTGTTTCTTTAACCTTAGTGATAAACTCAATTCCATCCATTTCTGGCATTCGAACATCACTTACGATAGCAGCAATCTCATCATGCTCTTTTATCAGACTCAGAGCCTCTGAACCTGACGTTGCATTAAGTATTTCGAATTCATTTTTAAAATTGAATTCGAAAAGGGTAATGTTGAACTGATCATCGTCCACGTACAGAATGGTCGGTTTCTCCATATTAAGAATTTTCCTACTATCTATGTGTTATTAAAAATAATTGACTTTTATTAAAAAGTTAAGTTATTCTCGCAATTGCTATTTGTTTGTTACAATAATGCAACTAACATTTGAATTACACCCCAATCATTCGATTAATCTTTTAAATAATTACATGAATCATTGATCTTACAGATCGAATCTCTCTTATGGGGAAAAAAGGTGGATAAATCATGTAAACAATTTCAATTTCTAAACACCTACTTGCAGACTAATCTTATATTTTTGTCCGCTTCACCGTGATAGACCGAATGTATTCTACATGCAGTTAACTAAATTAGAAATAAAGGGTTTCAAAAGTTTTGCAGATCGAGTTATAATTAACTTCGATGAAGGCATTACTGGCATTGTAGGACCCAATGGTTGCGGCAAATCAAACGTAGTAGATTCCATCAGATGGGTACTAGGAGAACAAAAATCAAGAGTACTCCGATCTGATAAAATGGAGAACGTCATTTTCAATGGAACGAAAGCTCGGAAACCTACCCAGCTAGCCGAGGTTTCACTCACATTCAACAATACTAAGAATCTTATTCCAACTGAGTATGCTCAGGTGACTATAACCAGACGTTACTATCGCTCCGGTGAAAGTGAATATTTGCTCAACGGAGTGACTTGCCGTCTAAAGGATATTACCAATCTTTTTCTAGATACAGGTATTGCTTCTAATAGCTACGCAATTATTGAACTGAAAATGGTAGATGATATCCTTAATGATAAGGATAACTCTCGACGAACCTTGTTTGAAGAGGCTGCCGGAATTTCCAAATTCAAGATCAGAAAGAAAGAGACGCTAAAAAAATTAAGTGATACAGATGCTGATTTAGAGCGAGTGGAGGATTTGCTCTTTGAAATTGAAAAAAACCTAAAGTCCCTGGAACGCCAGGCATCTCAGGCCAAAAAATACTACGAGCTAAAAGACGACTATAAAAACTCCAGCATTGCTTTAGCAAAAAAGGCAATGAACAATCAGCAAGAACATTTCGATACCATCCAGCAACACATTCATGGAGAGAATGATAAAAAACTTGCACTAAATGCACTGTTGAATGAAAAAGAAGCAGCCATTGAAAAAGCCAAGGCAGATCTTATCACAAAAGAAAAGTTACTCTCTTCTCGTCAAAAAACGCTAAATGAACATGTAAGCACTATTCGTCAATACGAGAGTGATAAAAAGATCAAAAATGAGCGTCAAAAATTCTTAAATGACAAAATTGATTCGCTCAAGGAACAAATAAGTCATGATAAACAAAGTAGTGAACGAGCCGCAGTTTCGCTGGAAGGTTTACGAAATGAGGCCAGAGAAGCTGAGAAAGATGTAACATCCATCCTCTCAAATGTCGAATCTCTTAAAAACGATTACGACTCTCAAAAAAATCTCACCACCGAAGCTCAAGAAAAGCTCAACTCATTAAACCAATACTTCTCCGATAAAAAGGACCATCAATTTCAACTCACCAAAGAGATTGAAATAAAAGATATCCAGCTAAAATCTATGCTGGGCGAACTTAGCAAGACGAGTGAAGATTCAAGTGAAAAGAGTGCCAATCTAGAAGAATTTAAAAATAGACTCACAGAAATAGGAGAAGAAAGAAATGAGAAGCAGACCACCTTTGATCAATTAAGATCTGCAGAAGAAAGCCTAAAAGAACAAATAGCTAATACTGAAGATCAGCTTACTAAAGCACTTGAAGAATTAGCTCAAATCAATCGGTCTCTCGATGCGCGTCAGAATGAATTCAACTTGACCAAATCGCTGGTTGATAATCTAGAAGGATTTCCAGAAGCAATTAAGTTTTTGAAAAAGAATCCTCAATGGAAAGATGCTCCACTACTATCTGATATATTGAGTTGCCCTGAAGAATATCGAGTTACAATCGAAAACTTCCTGGAGCCTTTCATGAACTACTATATAGTAGAATCAAAGGACGATGCGCTCAAAGCTGTCAATCTTCTCAGCGAATCCACACGAGGTAAGGCCAACTTCTTTATTTTGGATCTTCTAAAAAATCATACCTCTGAAAAACTAGGGATACCAGCAGGAAGTGTCTCAGCACTTGATCTAATAGATTATGACGCTAAGTATGAAAACCTGATCAAACATCTACTCTCGAATGTTTTCATCTCTCCCAACCCAACTAGCGAGTCAGATGAAAACACCGTAATGCTTGATAAGGAAGGAAAAATCACTTTCCGCCGATATAGTATTTCTGGAGGTTCCATTGGTCTGTTTGAAGGAAAACGAATAGGTAGAGCCAAGAACCTTGAGAACCTTGAGGTAGAAATAAAGAATCTTAAAAAGAAGCAAACCCAATCCGAGCAAAAAATCGCCAAGCTTCGGTCTCAGCTTGAAGAATTACGCCTCGCTTCAAAATCAGTTCAACTTGAAGAAGTAAAAGAAGAACTTGCCAGGATCAAAGAAATGGAAGTTTCTGTTCAAACCAAACAAGAACAATTCGTAGAACTTCTTACCTCCAATAAAAATCGTAGAGAAGATATACAACAACAAATTGTTCAGCTCGAAAAAGCACTTGAAGAGCTAAGGCCGCAAGCTGATAAAGAAAAAGAAGAGCTTAAAGAACTTGAGACTAGGCTTGAAGCAAAAAAAGAAGAAGCTGGGACACTTCAAGAAGCCTTAGAGGTAAAATCAACAGTTTATAATGAAGAAAACGTATTGTTTCATCAGCGTCAAAACAAGCTGAATAGTATTCTTCAGGAAATTTCATTCAAAGAAGAATCATACCATGCATCACTTGAGCGAATCGAACAAAACAAAGAAGATCTTGAGGATGCTACATCAAACCTCAACGAGCTTGTCAAGAAAAGTACGGCGAGTGATGATGAGCTTGTCGGAATGTATGAGGAGAAAGAAGCACTTGAAAATGGGGTAAACGAAGCAGAAAAGGAATACTATGAGGCTCGTTCCATTATAGACGAAGAGGAAAAGAATCTAAGAGAAACGCAAAGGACTAGAGAAGGAATAGACAATGCACTCATGGAATGGCAAAACAAACTCAATGATGCCAAAATGGGACTTAATTCTGTCAAAGATCGACTTTCTGTAGAATTCAATATCAATCTTGAACAGATCAAAGAAGAAGATATTTCTGACTACAAGAAGTTCAATGAAGAAGAACTTCGCACCAAAGTTGATAAGCTGAGAAACCGATTGGACAACATGGGACCCATCAATCCAATGGCCATGGAAGCCTTTGAAGAAATTCAGGAAAGGCACACTTTCATCATTGGACAAAAGGAAGACTTAATTAATGCCAAAGAATCTTTGCTAACAACAATCGCCGAGATAGATGAGGTGGCAAAAGAGACATTCATGGAGGCATTCCAGCATATAAAAGAGAATTTCATTAAAGTGTTCCGAACGCTCTTCACCGAAGAGGATGATTGCGATCTAATACTCACAAATCCGGAGCAACCCTTAGAAAGCTCTATCGACATCATTGCTAAGCCAAAAGGTAAACGTCCACTTACAATAAACCAGTTATCAGGTGGGGAAAAGACACTTACAGCCACCTCACTCCTATTTTCAATTTACCTGCTCAAGCCTGCACCGTTCTGTATATTCGATGAGGTCGACGCTCCTTTAGATGATGCCAATATTGACAAATTCAATGAGATCATTCGTAAGTTTTCCAAAGAGTCTCAGTTTATAATCGTCACTCACAATAAGCGGACAATGGCGAGCACAGATGTAATATATGGAGTTACTATGCAGGAACAGGGCGTATCTAAAGTAGTTCCTGTAGATTTGCGTGAACTGGCATAACTCAGACAAAACCTAATGAAAGCTCTAGTCAAAGCTTGTTTGATATTACTCTGTGCAATAGGCTGTACTACAAACAATGATAGTAGCCGCTCTACAAGTGATTCCGGTCAATTATCTAGCGTTCAGCCTGAATTGTCCAGGAATTTTGACTACCAATCACCAATGCCGAAAAATGGTGAATTATATGCCGTCGTAGAATTAGGTGCTTTAGGTCTTAATTACTTCATAGTAGATATTGACAAACAGAACAGATGGTCATTAAAGGCATCTTCATATGGAAGAAGTAATATTATTTATGGAGTGAATACCACTACGGAGATAATAAACAAGATTTCTGAATTCAGAAGTGAAATCTTAGAGTACGGTGTAAACAAAAAAAATATTCACATAATTGCAAGCTCAAGTGCTGTAAAAGCAGCCATTGTTGAAGAACTAAAATCTGAGTTATCAAGCCAAAACCTAGATATAGATTATATCAACTCAAAAGCAGAAGGTCAATATGCATTGATGGCTACCATTCCAAAAGAGTTTATAGATGAGTCTTTTTTGGTGGATATAGGATCTGGCAATACCAAGTTATCCTGGGTAGAACGTAATGATACACTTAGTATTGACATCCATGGATCTAAGTATTTCCTAAGCGATGTACAAGACACCACAGTATTTAGAGAAGTAAGAGATGCAATTTTAGAGATACCTCGAAAAAACAGAAATCTATGCTTTATGCTAGGTGGAATGATTTATGAGTTTGTAAAAGATGACATCCAAAAAAGTGAACAGAGGTATTTTGTATTAAAGGCACCAAATGACTACCCAGTGGATAACGAGAAGCTAAAGGCTGCAAATGTCATCTACAATGCGCTATTCTTAGCGCCTACCTACTCTTATATTTTTGATAGTCAGTCCAACTTTTCTGTTGGTTATCTACTTAGTTTAGAAAAGTAGCAATCTAATTTTGTCCAAATTGAATCCGATCGTTCGTTAGTGACTAAACTAAACACTACAATAATGAAGAAAATAGGATTAGCAGTTATTTGTACGGTGATTGTTGTAGCATCTATTGCACAAACAACCATAAGCAACGAAGAAAGGAAAAAAGCACTCACTCACTTAAAGAAAACGCAAAACGAGCTTACAGCATTGGTCCAAGGACTCAATGAAATTCAAATGAATTTCAAGCCTGATGAAAGTGTCTGGTCAATCGCAGAATGCTTGGAGCACATAGCAATTTCTGAAAAAAACCTTATTGAAATGATCAAAGGTGGGCTTCAAGGAGAAAGCGATCCTGCCAGAAGATCTGAAGTAGCGATGAGTGATGAACAAATTCTGGCGTTAATAACCAGTCGGGAACAAAAAGTAAAAACTCGGAAAGAGTTTGAGCCCACCAATAGTTTTGGTGGATCTGATGGCACACTCAAGACTTTTAAGGAAAGACGAAAGTCCAATATGAAATTCCTTAAGTCTACCGATGCAGACTTAAGGAATCATTATTTGCAATTCCCATTCGGCCTACTTGATGTATATCAGGGTGTTCTGTTTATGTCTGGACATACGCAGAGGCATACGGATCAAATAAAAGAAATAATGGAAAGTGATAACTTCCCGAGCTAAATAAAAAGGGTCTGATATTCAGACCCTTTTTTGTTAATCAATTGAAAGCTTTCGCCTAAGCTTTTCAACTCCATCTTCAGAAATTAAATGGCAGGTGTCAGGCGATTTTAAATGTAATTCTGCTAATTCTAACAAAACTCTGGATACATTTTTAGCAACAAAGCGCTTTTCAGACACTTCGCTTTTATAGGTAGATATTATTGAAATATTCATATTTAGTGATAAGTATATCGCTAATCTCTATGGTTATTACATGAATATCAATACCCATTTTTGGGTATTTTGTCTAAAAATCGAACTTCTTGATGCAGTGTTTCAATTCAGGGAGGAGATCTTTTTCAAACCAATCATTCTTTTTCATCCAAATTCTATTTCTTGGAGAAGGATGTGGCAATGGGAGGTACTCTGGCAGGTACTTTCGAAATGATTTCACATTCTCAGTTAGCTTCTGCTGAGCACCCACATTCAAGTAGTGATTCTGAGCATACTGTCCTACAAGAAGTGTTAATTGTACCGATCTACACTCATCCAAGACTTTTTTATGCCAGAGTGGAGCACATTCTGGTCGTGGTGGCAAGTCACCTGATTTTCCTTTCCCTGGATAACAAAAGCCCATCGGAACAAGCGCCACTTTTGAGGGATCATAAAAAACATCATCTGACATATCTAACCAATCTCTCAGGTTTCTACCACTTGCATCATCCCATGGAATACCAGACTCGTGCACTTTTCTTCCGGGAGCCTGACCTATAATCAGAAGTTTAGCAGTAGCGGAAATGCTCACAATTGGCCTGGGGCTATGCACAAAAAAAGAGCCGCACACAGTGCAGCTCTCAATTTCTTTTAATAAATCTTTCATGATCTATCTTCCCAAAGCGTACAGCATTTTTCCATGAGAAAGTAATGCCGATCTAAAGGTTGGATATGATCGGTATGGAATATTGTATTCTTCCGCTGTTTTTCTTACAATCTTAGATATTTTCCTGTGGTGAACATGGCAGATATTTGGGAATAAATGGTGTTCAATTTGGTAGTTCAAGCCACCAGCAAACCAAGATAAAACCTTATTCTTCTGAGCAAAATTACAAGTTGTCTTTAACTGATGAACAGCCCAGTTCTCCTCAACGAAATCTTTGCCCGCTACGTCTTCAAAAGAATGATCTTCCATCACATGTGCCGGCTGAAAAATACACGCTAGAATAAATCCAGCAACATAATGCATCAAAACAAATCCTAAAATAATGTGATACCATGGCAATGAAGTAAATAGAAGGGGAAGTGCAAGTATGTATGAGTAATAAAAAACCTTCGTCATAGCCAACCAAATCCATGCTCTGGTTATACTTTTAGTTTGCTTTCTTAAATGACCATCCTTTGTATACTGCGCTAACTGACTCCAGTCTTTCACAATGATCCAGCTCATAGTCATTAGACCATAAAGAAACCATGCATAGATATATTGCCATTTGTGATGGGGCTTAATTGGTGCGTTGGGATCAAATCTCAAAACCCCACCTGCTGGTGAAATATCTTCATCCATACCTGTCACATTGGTATAGGTATGATGTTTTACATTATGCTGAATCTTCCAGTTCGTGGCGTTTGCACCTACAAGGTTGAGAGAATAACCTACTAGGTTATTAATCCACTTCTTCTTAGAGTATGCTCCATGATTTGCATCATGCATCACAGAAAGTCCAATTCCGGCTTTTCCTAATCCCATTAAGAACGCCATCAGGTAGAAAACCCAAATATTTTGAACTACTCCAAATAGGAACATAAAATATGGCACAAGATATAAGCTGAACATAAAGATGGTTTTCACAACCATTTCAATGTTCGCATATCGTCCATATTTCGAATTCTTGAAATACTGATTCACACGCTGGTTAAGCGTCTTGTTAAATTCTTCGTGCAGATTATTCTTAAATCTTACAACTTTGCGGCTCATTGTGGCTACAGACATATACTAACTAAATAAAAATTCAATACTCAAAGCTACTTAAGAAACGTTTCATATGCCAGATGATTTTGATCAGTGGTAAGTATTTATCTATCAAGCCAGGCTTTAAACTCACCTACTCGCTCCCTAGCAACTATTATTTGATCTTCATCAAAATGATCAATTACAATTTCCAATCTTGAATTAGTAAAAGCAATAATGTCCTTGATATAGTTCAGATTGATCATGTATTTTCTTGAAATACGGAAAAAATCATTTTTACTCATTAGATCCTCCACTTTATCTAAAGTATAGTCTATAAGAAAACGCTTTCCTGAAGTTGTAAACAAATAGGTTCCCTTATCCTGACTGTAAACGAGCTGAATATCAACTGTTTCGACCGTTTTTAGATGATCACCAACTTTCACAACGAATCTTTCCTTCCCGGAAGGTTGCATGGATTTAACCAAATCACTTAAATCCATTGAAGGCGCTAATGATTCCTTTTTACTGAAATTCAGCTCAAGCTTTTGAATCGCGGACCCAAGCTCTTCCTCAGCAATAGGTTTAAGTAAATAGTCGACACTGTTTGTCTTGAATGCCTTCAAAGCAAATTCATCATATGCCGTGGTGAATATGATCGGTTTCTCAACTTTTATCTGATCGAAAATGTCAAATGAAATACCATCTGCGAGTTGAATGTCCATGAACAGCACATCGTAGGCTAATGCAGGCAATGAGATAGATGCTGACTCTACAGAATCAAACTTTGCCACAAATTCATATGTTGGACGAAGTGTTTCAATTAACGACCTTAATCGTTTGGCAGCCAATTGCTCGTCTTCGATAATTATAAACCTCATTTATTTCATATTTAACAATGGAATTCTAACCTCAAAGTAATCCCCCGTCCTTATTATTTCAACTTCTTTATCAGAAAGGTACTGGTAGCGCGATTTAATGTTTGCGAGACCTACTCCTGTTGAGTCTTTCACTTTCTTTTCCTTAAGATTATTTCTAACTGAGCAAATCTGATCTTGTTGTACGTCTATTTCAATAGTCAAAGGATTCTTTTCGCTAACAACATTATGCTTAATTGCATTTTCAACAAGAATTTGAATAGCTAACGGAGGAACAAAAAGATCTGGTTCCTTGTCGGTGATTTCAACCTTTAGATTTTTCCCAAAACGAATTTTTTGTAAAAAGATGAAGTTCTTCACAAAATCCATTTCTCTTTCAAAAGAGACCACTTCATCATCCATGCTATCCAAAACATATCGGTAGACCTGAGATAGCTTTCGTATGAACTCCACAGCCTTTTCCTGATTATCATAAACCAGTGAACTTAGAGCGTTTAAAGAATTGAAAAGAAAATGCGGGTTAACCTGATTTTTTAGGCTATTATACTGAGATGATATTTGCTCTGTTTTAAGCTTTTCCATGTCTATGGAAGCTTGTCTCCATGATATAAGAAAGCCTCTGCCATGCATGAAAACGTTTATACCCAAAGTAATCCATAGGGTGGTTCCAAACGGTGCTCCGGATTCTTCAAGAGTTTCTGATAAAGTTTTTCCAAAAACAACCAAGTCAAAAAACAAGTCTAATCCCCAAACAGCTAAAAAAACATAGACAACAATTGATCCAACGCTGACCAAAAAACGGAGAATAGGAGCTTTTAACCAAGGAATATACTTATCCCATAAATCAACCAAAAACTCACTGCCTTTCCAATAAGCCACCCAAGCCATGCCATTATAGCTGTAGCTTATAAAAAAATACTTTGATAAAAAATATGGCTCCTGCATGCAGTTGGAACAAAAAGCAACCATATTCAATACACCACCAAACAGGAATATTAAAATAGTGCTAATGAGGTTATATCTCATTTGTTTACTCATAGTGAAATCACTATTTTCTGAGCGCCACCCTTTACTTCAAATTTGCATTGTTCAAAGCTAGGCGGGCCAAACATTCCCTTAGCATTGTTTGAAAAAGCATATGGCTCTGATGGGATACCTATGAAATTAGCGTCAAGCTTACCATTATCATTTTCATCATGAAAGAGAGAAATAGCGTAGGTGCCCTCTCCCAGCCCTTTAAAGGAAAACTCTACTTGATCGGACTCAATGATTTTATCATCACTCATAATTTCCTTCGTAAGGAAGTGATCTTCATGATCATAGATAGCGATCATAAGGGAGCCTTTTACTTCTTTGATGTTTTCAACCCTTACCACCAACTCGCAGGTGTTTTGCCCATCAGCAATAAAGGCAGCAATAAGTATCGAAATGAATAAAGTCTGTTTTATCATAGTGCTTTTGTTTGAATCAAAGTTGATACCAACCAGATCAAAGCATCAATTTTGAATGACTCAACTGTCATTTTTTAGGGTTGAACTGTCATTCGATTTTCAAAGAGCAATAATAGTGCATTGATGAATCAAAAAAATCATAAATTGTTATGCATGCAGAGTAAATATACGTATATTTGTTATGCATGCAGAGTATTTTTAATTAATCAAAATCAGAATATATATATCATAAAATGGAAGCAGCAATAGGAAATAAAGTATTAAAAGGTGGTGAGTTCATTGTGAAAGAAACTGCGGCAGAAAGTGTCTTCATTCCAGAAGAATTTTCTGAGGAACAAAAAATGATGGCAGCCGCCACCCAAGATTTCATTGATAAGGAAATCACCCCTATTACAGAAAGCATCGAAAACATGGAAGAGGGTGTTATGCCTGGCTTAATGGATAAGGCTGGTGAGTTAGGACTTTTGGGAGTAAACATTCCTGAAGAGTATGGAGGACTAGGCATGAGCTTCAATACTGGTATGCTCATTGCAGATATTATGGCAGCCTCTGGTTCATTTTCTACAGCGTATGGTGCTCATACTGGAATTGGAACATTACCAATTCTTTACTACGGAACCGAAGAGCAAAAGAAAAAATACCTCCCACTACTTGCAAGTGGTCAGTGGAAAGCATGCTACTGTCTGACTGAACCCGATGCTGGATCTGACGCCAACTCTGGAAAAACAAAAGCTGTGCTATCTGATGATGGTAAGCACTACTCGATCAATGGTCAGAAAATGTGGATATCTAATGCTGGCTTTGCAGATCTGCTTATCATTTTTGCCAAAATTGATGACGACAAAAAACTTTCTGCTTTCATAGCAGAACGTACCTGGGATGGAATCACCATGAATGATGAAGAGAAAAAGCTCGGCATCAAAGGTTCATCTACTCGTCAGGTGTTCTTCAACGACCTGAAAGTGCCTGTTGAAAACCTTCTTTCTGAAAGAGAAAATGGTTTTAAAATAGCTGTTAATGTTTTAAATGTTGGTAGAATCAAGCTTGGTGCAGGCTGTATAAATGGATGCAAAGAAGTTGCCACTAAGTCAACTCAATATGCAAATGAAAGAAAGCAGTTTGGCGTGTCTATTTCAAGCTTCGGTGCGATCAAGCAGAAACTAGCCAATATGGCAACTCGCACATATGCCACAGAATCTGCTTCTTACAGGTCAGGGCAGGATATAGAAAATTTAATTGCTAAACTTCAGGAAGATGGATTAAGTCCGAGTGATGCCAAATTAAAAGGAGTAGAACAATACGCAATCGAGTGCGCAATGATCAAGGTGCATGGATCAGAAGTGCTTTCCTACTGTGTAGATGAAGGAGTCCAGGTATATGGAGGCATGGGATTCTCGGAAGAGGCTCCAATGGCAAGAGCATTTAGAGACGCGCGAATTACACGTATATATGAAGGTACTAATGAGATCAACAGAATGCTCCTTGTAGGCATGATGTTTAAAAAGGCCATGAAAGGTGAGATTGATCTACTTGGTCCTGCCATGGCAGTTGGTAAAGAATTGACGGGCGTTCCATCATTCGATGCACCAGACTTGTCAGCACCATTAGCTAAGGAAAAGGAAGTTATCAAGAATCTGAAAAAAGCTGTTCTAATGGCGGCAGGCAAAGCCGCTGAAAAATTTGGGCCTAAACTCGATCACGAGCAAGAGGTTTTGATGAGCCTTGCCGACATGGTGATCGAGGTGTACGTAGCAGAGTCAACCCTACTTAGAACAGAAAAATTGATGAGCCTATACGGAGATGAGGGAAGTGCGCTATATCAGAACATGGCAAAACTTTACTTATACGAAGCAGTAACAAAAATCAAAAATGCCGGAGATGAAGCAGTAGCCTGCTTTGCGGAAGGTGATGAGCTTCGTGTCATGCTAATGGGGATGAAGAGATTCACCAAAATGGATCCTGTAAACACCAAAGAGCTAAGGCAAGCCATTGCTGATGTGATGATTGAGGAGAATAAATTCCCTTATTCATTGTACAACTAATAAGAATTCTTTTACGTTTGGAATAAAAGCCGGCCATAAGGTCGGTTTTTTTGTTTACAATTTGTTTTAGCCACAATTCAAAATAGCTTTGTAGAGGGACGCATAGCATCCAAAAATGGAAGAATTCAATAAGAAACTAACCACCAAAGAAAAAGCACTACAGCTTAATCTTGACACAAGAATTTACGGCACAGTTGCTGAAATTGGTGGAGGACAGGAAGTAGCAGCATATTTCTTCAAAGCAGGTGCAGCCTCAGGCACCATTGCTAAAACCATGTCAGCATATGACATGACTTTTAGTGATGCCATCTACGGAAAGTGTGATCGATACGTATCACAGGAAAAACTCCTAAGGATGCTGGATCGGGAATACTCGCTTCTTGATCAACGCTTAACCCAGCGTGCCAAAAAGACCACATTTTTTGCTTTTGCTAATACGGTAGAAGTAATCAACTACAATAGAAGTAATGTTGGGCATGGCTGGATGGGTATCCGTTTTCAGCGTCATTCCGGATCTCAACCCAATGAATGTATCATTCATGTAAGTTTAAAAGATCGAGATGCAGAGTGGCAGCAACAGGTTCTGGGAATTGTCGGTGTTAACTTGATCCACTCGTGTTATACATACAATACGCCGGAAGAAATCATTGATTCACTTGTTGACAATGTCAGGAAAGACCGACTGGAAATAGATATGTTCTGCATTTCCGGGCCTGACTTCCATCATGTAGATAATCGATTGATGACCTTGAAGCTGGTAAAGAATGGATTGACCAAAGTTGCCATGTTCGGGCCAGACAAAAATGTTATTCTTCCTTCTGATATCATATATCGTAAAAACGCCATTGTCCTAAGAGGTCGCTTCCGTCCCGTTACCCATGTGAATGTAGACATGATGATTACAGGAATGCGGGCATTTAAGAAAGAACTCGGCCACACAAAGGACATTGTTTCAGTGGTGGAAATCACACTCAAGGACTTAACCCTTGCTGGCGAGCTTGATGAACAAGACTATCTTGATCGAGTAGACTTACTGTGCTCGCTTGGGCAGAATGTGATGATTTCAAATTATCAGGAACATTACAAGTTAGCGGGATATCTTTCTCAATTCATAAAAGATAAGACTTTGGGAATCATCATAGGTCTAAATAACCTAACTCAAATTTTTGACGAAAAATACTACAAGAACCTTGACGGAGGCATACTTGAATCCTTTGCAAGGCTCTTCGGCAGTAATGTAAAACTGTTCGTTTATCCTATAATTGATTCTTCTACGGGAGAAATTAAGAACGGCAATGATTTCACTCCTGACCGTCATTTGGAGAGTTTATTCTACTACTTTATTGAGAATCATAAGATATTGAGTATTCCAGATGCCAAAACAGACAACCTTCACATCATCTCAGATCAGGTATTAGATATGATAGAACGTGACGAAGAAGGATGGGAAGCTATGGTTCCAAATCGTGTTGCTGAGTCGATCAAATCAAACCATCTTTTCAACTACCCATATGAAATTGAGGTAGACGGAGAAGATTTGGCTTAACCACTGATAACATAGCCCTTTGCAGGTACCCTCCTTTTGCTATATTTGGCGCATTAACCTAAAACTAAATTTAGTTCATGAGCGCACGCGGTAAGTTTTCAAGCAAACTTGGTTTCATTTTGGCAGCAGCTGGATCAGCAGTTGGATTGGGTAATATTTGGAAATTCCCTTTTGAGGTTGCCGATGGCGGTGGTGCAGCATTCGTTGTTATATATCTCGCATTTGCTTTCATTCTTTGTTTTCCAGTGATGGTTACTGAAATCGCTATTGGACGTAAAACGCAAAAGAATCCAGTAGGAGCATATGTTTCTCTTGGATTTAAGAATTGGAAATTTTTAGGGCTCATGGGTATCCTGAGTGGTGTCCTTATACTCTCATTTTATAATGTTGTGGCAGGATGGGCATTTGGCTATTTTTTAGAAATGGTCAAAGGAAACTTTGGAATCGGTGAATCATTTAGTGAATTCCAAAATGACATTCTCCATGTTGGGTCATATGGACTAGTTTTCATGGGTGTTACCGCTTTTATTGTGTCAAAGGGTATTTCAGGTGGTATCGAAAAGGCTGCCAAATTCCTAATGCCCTCATTGGTAATCATGATCCTTTTACTGACGGTCTATGCATCATCTTTACCCAATGCATTTAAAGGCATCTCGTATTACCTAATTCCAGATTTTGGCGAGGTTACTCCAGAAGTAATTTACAATGCATTAGGACAAGCTTTTTTCTCACTATCACTTGGAATGGGTGCCTTGATTACTTACGGAAGCTATATATCAAAAGAAGACAACATTGTATCTTCCGCTGCATATATCACGCTGACTGATGTTGGTATTGCATTTCTTGCAGGACTAATGATGTTTCCTTTCGTTGCCTATTTGACTGATGGAACAATGGAAGGTTTCACTGGCGGCCCTGGGCTTATTTTTGTCACGCTACCCGGTGTATTTGAATCGCTCGGCTCCACTTTAGGTGTTGCTGTAGGAGCGCTGTTCTTTTTGCTGTTGTCATTCGCAGCGCTCACGTCAACAGTTTCGCTATTAGAAGTACCAGTAACCTACGTGGTTGACGAATTTAAGATGAAGCGAACCACTTCTGTATGGATTATCGCCACGCTTATTTTTCTTTTGGGAGTGCCTTCATTATTATCAAGTGGCTATTCTGGACTGTTCACAAACTTCATCACGTATATAGGAGCATCAACTCCAACCAATTTCATGACTTTTGTCGAACACATTGGGAGTGACACATTGCTTCCTCTTGGTGGTGTTCTGATTACAATTTTTGCAGCCTACGTTTGGAAAAAGCATAATCTTATCGAGGAACTGAGAGTTGGAAATCCAAAACTAGAAGGTACCTGGAAAGAGAAATACATAGACTTTGCTGTGAGCTATCTCTGCCCAATTCTCCTTACATTGGTTTTTATCTTCACCGTACTCGGAAGGTTTTTTGGAATAAATCCTTTTTAGCCTATTCCTTTATAAACGTACCGGGATCTTTCCCATTGAAATAGATGATGTATCGTCCTTGCCGGAGGACGGTAACATCGATTTCTTTCCCCTGCCCTTCAAGCACGAGCTTTTGCCCATCATCATAAATTTCATAGTGGGTTGATCGAGACAGATAGACTTTAGTTTTAGCTGACTTTGGCTTAAAATCAATAGGCTCTGGATAATGATCAAAGTCAACTTCCCATGAAAAAAGGTATTTCACTCTGGAACCACGTGGAAAATTGTATTTGATCCGATACTTATTGCCCCCTTCTTCAAGATTAGGGTAATGAACATAGTCAGCACCTTCGTACCTACCCAGCCCAGGACGAACCTCCTGATCTACCCAAACTCCACCCTGAAGTCTCTCAATTTCAAATTCTCCTACCCCGGTTTCCCCTTTAGTACTCCAGGCCAGTGCACTGTCTGTAAGAGAAACTGACGTAAATCGGAATATTGTGTGAAAAAGTATGGCTTCAGGATTAATGATCGTTGGGGCGCACAGCGTATCCTTATGGACAATTCGGATTTTTACTGGTGTATATAAATCATACCCATCGAAATCAATCTTAATCGCGCTGAGTTTATAATTCAGACCTACAAATTTTTCGTTGATATAGATGTCCTCAACACAAAAAGTAAGGTCAGACTTGTCAAATGGATTCTGAATAAACAAAGTCTTTCCCTGGTATACTCCGGCAATGTTGGTTTCTACCTTTGGAGAGACCTGTCCAAAAATTGAACATGCCAATAAAACCATAAGCACAAACAGGCTTGCTCCCTTATTCATTTTCATTCTTTGGTAACACCACATCAAACATGATGCATATCAACGAAAAGTATTAATTATTTCGATGAGTATACATAATACACCAGCTAAATTTTATCGTATTGAATTAAATGAAGAATCAATATTCATATTTTCACAAGAATATGAATTCTCAATTAAGAAATTAGAAGTTCTAAATTGACAATTCTAATCCATTTAATGGGTGTAAATTGATAAATTAGCTTCTAATGAAAAAGTGGTTTTTTCTCACCTTCGTAATTATTGCGAGCTGCAACCCTAAAGTGGTTTCCTATGTAAACTCAAAAGCCAATTTTAGTCAATTTGAAACCTATCGTTTGGTTACTACTAAAGCAGAATCAAAAACTTTTACACCCGAAAATACACTCATCTTTGATCTAATTAAGAAGTCTATTCGTATGGAAATGGATAAGCGTGATTACATAGTGTCTAACGTTTCACCTGATCTAACCTTACGCTACGAGGTAACGGCCAGCACTCGCTTTGAAACCAATAGTAATCAAGTAGGACCGTATTATGCACCACAGGTTAACACTCGTACCATCTATGAATCCGTTTTGCTAATGGAATTGTATGATTCAAAAAAGAAATTGGTTTGGCAAGGCAGCTATGATTTGCGTCAGCAGAAAAAAGAAAAGAAAGCTTCGAAAGCAATTGAAAAGGGAGTAGGACATATTTTTACTAGCTATCCGTATCGAGCAAAATCAGCTAAAATAGATGAGGCTTTGAAAACTATTGAAAATAAAAAGAAAGACAACTGATAATGACAGATTATGGATTCTGGTCACTGATACCACCTCTCCTAGCTATTGGACTAGCGATTAAAACCAAACAAGTTGTCTTTTCACTCTCTCTGGGGATATTTGTTGGTTATCTAATTATTCAAGGAGGGAATGTCTTTGAAGGATTTCTATCTACAATCACCGCATTCGTTGATGTTTTTCAAAGCAAAGGAAATACAAGGACCATCATCCTCACCTTAATCATCGGAGCGATGATTCAGTTAATCAAGTATTCTGGAGGAATCAATGGGTTTATTAATTGGGTTCAAAAGCGTCTTTCAGGACAGAAAAACTTCAGGGAAAAAATTCAAGCCACATCAGCACTTACCGGGTTTTTGATTTTTGTCGAGTCTAATATTTCGATCTTGACTGTGGGCACCATTTTTAGACCATTGTTTGATAAGCATAAAATACCAAGAGAAAAACTCGCTTATCTTGCAGATTCAAGTTCTGCACCCTCCTGTGTTCTTTTCCCTCTCAACGCGTGGGGAGCTTATGTAATGGGACTGCTCCTCGCATTTCCAAGTTTGGATCCTTTCCAAACCCTGGTCTATTCGATACCATTTAATTTTTATGCCATTCTAACATTGATCTTTGTTTTTTGGCTTTCATTTTCTGGTAAAGAATACAGTGAGATGAAAAAAATCACGGAACGGAATGAAAATTTGCATGAAAAAGAATCAGTGTCTGAGGAGCGAGCTTCATCTCCAATGAATATGGTAATTCCAATCGTAGTAATGGTTCTAACCATGCCTCTCTTCCTCATTCATGGAGGTTGGGATGCAACACTCGAGGGTAGTGTTTCTGACAAGATATGGAATAGCATAAGTAATGGATCTGGTTCAGAGGCAGTGCTAAATGCTTGCTTTACGGGCTTTATCGTTGCTGCTATTATGTATTTTGCGCAAAAAATATTAACCATTAAAAGCTTTATAGATCAATCCTTCAAAGGGATGAATGATATGGTGGTAATGGCAGTCTTGATGGTGCTGGCATTTGCCATTGGCAATTTGTGTAATGACCTGGGAACGGGGATTTACGTCTCAAGAGTTACTTCATCCTGGCTAATTCCAGAAGTAGCGCCTGCACTAATATTTATCATCAGCGGTTTCATTGCGTTTGCAACCGGAACTTCATGGGGAACCTTTGCTATTATGATTTCAATTGGTGTGCCACTTAGCTTCGCAGTTGATGCAAATATCTACCTAGTGATAGCTGCTGTATTAGGTGGAGGTGTTTTTGGAGATCACTGCTCTCCAATTTCAGATACTACTTTGATTGCATCAGTGGCATCTGGTTGCGATCACATAGATCATGTTAGAACACAATTACCCTATGCCCTATTTACCGGAGGCTTGTCGATTATTTTCTATTTAATCGCAGGATTTATATTATAATCTACTCGCAGTAGTCCTTGATTGCTTTATCAGCTCCTGGTACATCAAGAGATTTAGCAAACTTGAAATCTTCGCAAGCGGATCTCATTTTCTCCTGACCTACTTTTACGGCTCCTCTGTAAAGGTAAGCTTCACCAAAATCGCGGTTAATTGTGATTGCGTTATTGTAAGATTCTATGGCTTGCTCAAAGTAGCCCAGTTGATGTTCTGCTCTACCTGCCAAGAAGTGCGCTTGGGCATTGTTTTCATTTAAATCTATCGCATCACCTGCGTAAATTAAGACTTTGTTGTAGTCGTGCTTGTTGTATGAAATTTTTGCCAAGCTCAAGTATGCGTTGATATACTTTGCGTCAATTTCCAATAAGCTCTCAAAATCTGTTATCGCTTTGTTGATCTCCCCAACCTCTTCATATGATCTACCTCTATTGTAGATACTTTTCTTATGATCAGGATGAGTTGCTAAGTAGGAAGTGTAAGCGTCGATCGCTTCCTGATATTCTCCATCATCAAACAGGTCATCCCCATTTAGAGAATCTTCATTATTACAACTTAAAGCAATAAGCGAGATAAAAACTAGTGCTACGTATTTCATGTATATATATAAAGTCGGCAAAAGTAGATTGATTATTCAAAATCAATGCCGCTTTTTACATTTTTATACGCAGTAAGTTCGCAATAGGCTGTGCCAAAGTTCATATCTGCGGCAACTTTAAGCGGAAGACGGTTTGCATCAGCTGAAATCCAGAACTTTACAGCGTTTTCTCCTTTGAAAACGTTATTCTTTTGCATAATGGGGATTACTTTATGACAATAGATATCACCAACTTTGGTATTAGTCATTTCTATTCCATGATATATCATTTCAAATTCGTAGAATTTTTTATCAAAGAACGCTTCTAATTGAATGGTATCGCCCTTTTCTAACCCTCTATAATCGATACTCCTTGCATGCATTAACCCGCCCATCATATCGAAATAGTTAGCCTCATCCAGATCAAAATACTTGGTTGGGCGAGGTGCTGGATCCGAAGCAGAAGAGCTTTCGACTCGCACTTCCATTGAGTCATAGTCAAAGTAGACTTTCTCGTCTAACCGGTAATCTCCCTCGGATAAATCTCTGTAGGAATAGTAAGGCAAAAATGTATTCTTATCTACAATAGCACCCCATCGGTCATCTACTTTCGAAAACACACCAGCCAAGCCAGCAGTTCTCCCATGCACGTTGATTTCTATGCACTCCTTGCCATCTTTCATTACGTATTCATCGGCAATTTTGAAACTGCCTCTGCCGATGGTGAACCACCCATATGAAAGTTTAAAATGAAGTTCTTCACCCTTACTAACTGGTTTCTCTTTCACTACCAGCGATTGGGCATTTGATACTAAACCAAGTAGAATCAATGTAAGCGTTTTCATGACTTTAAAAGTTGGTACTCCTTCCATCACTACAACTAAGATGCCATTAATTATACTGAGACATTGTTTTCCCTCAAAGCTTCGTTCAATGAAGTCTTTTTGTCGGTACTCTCTTTTCTTTGTCCGATGATTAGCGCACAAGGAACCTGATATTCTCCTGCCGGAAACTTTTTAGGGACCGTACCTGGAATAACCACCGACCTAGGGGGAACATAACCTTTATATTCTTTTGGCTCAGTACCAGACACGTCAATAATTCGCGAGCTCGCAGTGAGAACTACGTTTGCACCCAAAACAGCTTCTTTTCCTATTCTTACACCCTCTACTACAATACATCTGGATCCAATAAAAGCATTGTCCTCAATAATAACTGGGGCCGCCTGAACCGGTTCCAACACGCCACCAATCCCCACTCCTCCACTTAAGTGAACATTCTTGCCAATCTGAGCACAGCTACCCACTGTCGCCCATGTATCAACCATCGTTCCTTCATCTACGTAAGCCCCAATATTGACATAGCTTGGCATTAGCACAGTGTTTTTCTGAATGAATGCGCCATAACGAGCAATAGCATGCGGCACCACCCGAACGCCCAACTGATCATATCCTGATTTAAGCTTAATCTTATCGTGAAATTGGAAAGGTCCCACCTCAATCAATTGCATTTTCATCAAGGGGAAGTAGAGAATTACTGCTTTTTTTAACCACTCATTTACGATCCAATCGTCTCCAGAGGGTTCTGCAATCCTACGTTTTCCATTGTCAAGTTCTTCAATGACTGTTTTAACTGCTACTGAAACATCCTTTTTGTTCAGCAGAGATCTATCTTCCCATGCTTCCTCTACGAGGTTTTTTAATTCCATCTAATACCTAATATTTACAGTTATATGAAGAAAAAGATTGTGATTGCATCCGTGTTAAAGCCTGTAGACGATGTACGTGCCTACTGGAAGCTCTCCCAATCAATAGCGAAAACAAACAAATATGAAGTTAATATCATAGGAAATGAGGGGAAAAAACAGTCGTCGGACAAAAACATCAAGTTCTATCCTCACTCTGTAGAAAGATCTAATTGGCTAAAACGCTTGCTAATTAGAGAGCACATTTTACTTAAAGTACTTCGGATAAAACCAAATGTGCTCATCATTACGACTCATGAATTGATCAATACAGCTCTCGTTTGCAAAATATTACTTGGCTGTAAAGTGATTTACGATGTTCAGGAAAACTATCGTAAAAACGTAGAATTCATCAGTACTTCACCATTCAGAAGTCTCATTTCCTCGTTGATCTATTTTAAAGAAAAGTTTGTTGGTAGGCTATTCATTGATACTTATTGGTTAGCCGAAAGCTGCTATAAAGTAGAGCTATCCTTTATAGGCAACAGGTACGTCGTTTTAGAAAATAAAGCCTTTGAACATAGCTATAATCCGCGTGATTGGTCGAAAATTCATATGGTATTTTCAGGCACTATTTCTGAATATGGAGGAGTGAGAAGAGCCATTGATTTATTCATTGAGCTATCCGAAAAAACGGAATATATATCGCTATTGATCATTGGTCAGATACATGATCTCTCATTAGAGAGTTGGCTAAAAGACAGGCAAAAAGAGTATCCTGAATTGAGGCTCAATATATCGCAGAAACCTATTTCCCACGAAGAAATCTTGGAGGCAATAACGCAATCAAATCTAGGAGTGATTGCCTATAAACCCACTATTGTAAATAAGGATAAAATTCCAACTAAGCTGTACGAATATTCCAGATACCAACTCCCATTTCTTGTCCAGAAAAATACAATGTGGAGCAAGCACGGTAGTCAAATGGGTGGTGCCATTCCCGTAGACTTTTCTAACATCGACAAAGAAAACATTTTAAAGATTTTAGAAAAACCAGATCAATTATTCCCAAATCAGTATCCTGAGGAAGCGACTTGGGAATTTGAATCACAGAAATTAATACAATCACTTAATGATTTAATGAAATAGAATTAAGCTATCTGATTAATAGGTATTTATACCATCATTAATATATCATACTAAATATTTTTTTAGATTAATCTAAATATTATTTAGCTTTGCATCATGGTTTCAAAACTGAGTTTTACCGAAGAAAATTACCTTAAGGCCATTTACCACCTTTCCGCTGACGGTCATGACAGTGTGAATACAAATGCATTGGCTGAAAGCATGAATACCACTCCTGCATCCGCCAACGATATGGTAAAAAGATTGGCTCAAAAAAACTTAATTGGTTATCAAAAATATAAGGGAGCTACCCTACTCAATAAAGGCAAAAAAACAGCACTAACTATTGTCAGAAAACATCGACTTTGGGAAGTTTTTCTTGTTGATAAATTAGGCTTCAAATGGGATGAAGTGCATGAGATTGCAGAACAACTCGAGCATATAAAATCTCCGGATCTGATCAAACGATTGGATAAGTTTTTGGGATTTCCCACAATGGATCCTCATGGTGATCCAATTCCCAATGAAGATGGTGTGATGAAAGAAACCAGACGAGCTTCAATTACTGAGGTAGCCATTCACTCAAAAGGCATTGTGGTAGCTGTCAATAATGATGACACATTACTACTCCAACACCTAGATTCTCTCGGAATAAAACTTGGCTCTCGAATAGATATTCTAGATCGAATGGATTTTGATGGATCCGTTTCTATTTCAATAGATGAAGGACCCAAGCAGTTCTTATCAAAACCAGTTGCCGAAAACCTCATGATCACACTTGTAGAAACAAAATGAAGAACCTATCGCTTATACTTTTAGGAATACTGGCAATCTTCAGCTGTAGTTCTAAAACGGAACAGAAGAATGAAAAACCACATGTAGTAGCTACGACAGGCATGCTTTACGACGCAGTAATAAATATTGCCGGTGATAAGGTTACAGCGGAGGCAATCATGGGGCCTGGAGTGGATCCACATTTATACAAAGCCACACAAGGTGATCTTGCAAAGTTTAATAAAGCAGATATGATCATTTATAATGGTATTCTGCTTGAAGGTAAAATGAGTGAAATCTTGAAGAAGCTTGGGCGCCAGAAACTAACCATTGCAGCTGCTGAGTCAATTCCAAAGGAGATGTTGATGTCAGCAATTGGCTATCAAGATGCATATGATCCGCACGTTTGGTTTGATATATCCAGATGGAAATATGCAGTAAAATCTATCAGCCACGCGCTCATTCAACTTGATTCCGCAAATCAGCAATACTATGAAGCCAATACACAAAAGTATTTTTTAGCTTTAGATAGCCTAGATCAATATGTCAAGACCCGAATTAATGAAATCCCTGAAAACCAGCGTATCCTGATAACCGCTCATGACGCCTTTACTTACTTCGGAGATGCCTATGGAATGCGAGTTGAAGGCCTTCAGGGTGTCTCTACAGTTGCCGACTTTGGATTAAAGGACATTGCTGAACTTATTGATTTGATCATTGAAAACAATATCAAAGCCATTTTTGTAGAAACGAGCGTTTCGGAGAAATCAATTAATGCCGTCGTGACCGGTTGTCAGGAGAAAGGTCATGATGTCAAAATTGGTGGATACCTCTATTCCGATGCGATGGGAGAATTTGGAACAGAAGAAGGAACCTATGTCGGTATGTTTAGAAAGAACATTGAAACCATTGTAAACGCACTTAAATAAATCGCAGCTTATGACAGATTCGACAGCCAATAGTTTTGTAAAACAGGTAGAAAATCCAGCATTGGAAATTCATGATCTAACTGTCAGCTACGATAAAAAACCAGTACTCTGGGGCATCGACCTTTCCATCCCAAAAGGTGCCCTATGTGGTATAATCGGCCCGAACGGTGCAGGAAAATCTACACTGATCAAGGCTGTAATGGACTTGGTAGACATGAACTCCGGCTATGTTAAGATATTTAATCAAACACTCGATGAGGTGCGAAAAAAGGTAAGCTATGTGCCTCAGCGCGAATCGGTAGATTGGGATTTTCCCGCATCGGTACTTGATGTGGTACTTATGGGGCGTTATGCCAATCTTGGCTTATTCAAAAACCCACGAAAGGCTGACAATGAAGCCGCAATGAAAGCTTTGGAAATGGTAGGCATGGACAAATACGCTAAACGCCAAATTTCCCAGTTATCCGGCGGGCAGCAGCAACGGGTCTTTCTCGCAAGAGCTCTCACCCAAAACGCCGACATCTATTTTCTAGATGAACCCTTCGCTGGTGTGGATGCGGCCACCGAGAAAGCTATATTCAGAATTCTCCAGGATCTGTCCAAAGAGGGCAAAACCATAATCGTCGTTCATCACGACCTGCAATCAGTCGAGAGCTACTTTCAATGGGTGATTTTATTGAACCTAAGACTTGTTGCATCAGGTCCTACCAAAGAAATCTTCACACCTTCCCTACTGGAAGAAACTTACGGTGGTAAGCTGACCTTGTTAACTGAAGTCGGTGAGCTCGTCCAAAAAGGTGAGTTTAAAGCACGAGAAAAACAATGATGGAAACACTGATTGAATTCTTCTCCTTTCAGTATCCCAATATCAAATATGTGGTTTTCGGCACCATCCTGCTTTCCATAAGCTCAGCGGTCGTTGGCTGCTTCACCTTTATAAAGAAAAAATCACTTGTCGGAGACGTGATCTCTCATGCAGTTTTACCTGGCATTTGTATTTCATTTTTAGCATCCGGCAGCAAAGATCCATTCTTACTAATCATTGGTGCATTTGTTTCCGGATGGCTATCGATATTGGTAATGGATGCTATTATCCAAAACACGAAGATTAAAGAAGATGCGGCGACAGGGCTTTCATTGTCCGTATTTTTTGGTGTTGGAATCTTGCTTCTTACATTTATACAACATTCTGGTAATGCCTCTCAAAGTGGCTTAGATACCTTTCTTTTTGGAAAAGCTGCAGCGCTGGTTGGTAAAGACTTATTGGCTTTCAGCATCATAGCTATTATTGTCCTGATCACGGTTTTCTTTTTCTATAAAGAATTCAAACTCATCAGCTTTGATCCTCAGTTTGCAAAGGTTATTGGATTGCCAATTAAGCGGCTGGAGATGATTCTCACCTCAATAACCGTTCTTGCGGTTGTTACGGGTATACAAGCAGTTGGTGTGGTTTTAATGGCTGCTATGCTGATCACTCCTGCTGCTGCTGCACGCTTCTGGACGAATCGTCTATCCAGAATGATATTACTTGCTTCAGTCTTTGGGGCATTTTCAGGAATCAGCGGAGCATTTATTTCATACAGCGCACCTTCCATGCCTACCGGCCCTTGGATGGTCATGATACTTTCCATCATCGCATTGACATCATTCTTTTTTGCTCCGGAGAAAGGAATACTTATTCGCCAATGGAGAAGGTTTACAATTAGAAAACAGCTGTTGGAAGAAAACCTCCTAAAAACATTTTATAGAATCGGAGAAAACAGCGGGGAACATTTCAACACGGTGGCAATCGACGATTTACAACTAATTCGAAACTTCTCTCCCGCTCAATTAACTAAAGGATTGAGGAAACTGAGAGTCAATGGCTATGTAAGTCGCAGTGAAAATTCCTGGTTCCTCACGAATGAGGGTTTTGAAAAAGGTAAACGCATTACACGTCTTCATCGCTTGTGGGAACTTTACCTAACCAAATACTTACGAATTGCTCCGGACCATGTACATGAAGATGCGGATACCATTGAGCATGTGATTACACCTGAACTGGAAGCACGTTTGGAGAAATTATTAGAATACCCTACTTCGGATCCACATCAATCAGAAATTCCCAAATAATGGATGCTTTTTGGATCATATTGACCGGTTCCTTAGTTGCAGTCAGTTGCGCCATTTTAGGCTCTTTTCTGGTGTTGAGGAAAATGTCTATGGTGGGTGATGCCATCTCGCATTCTGTATTGCCTGGTATTGTGATCGCCTTTTTAATTGCCGGAAGTATGCAATCCATCTGGATGCTGGTTGGCGCGGGAATCCTTGGCATTCTAACCACATTTCTCATTGAGTTTTTTCACCAAAAAGGCAGGCTTCAAACAGACGCTTCAATTGGGGTAACCTTTACCTGGTTATTTGCTCTAGGTGTAATCTTAGTGACCTATTATGCAGGTAATGCCCACATAGATCAGGATTGCATTCTTCACGGTGAGATTGCGTACGTCCCTATTGATTTGATTTATGACGCAGACGGAAATGCCATTGGACCAAAAGCTGTAATTATTCTAAGTGTCGTTCTGCTAATTATTCTACTATTCGTAATTCTATTCTACAAAGAGCTCTTCATCACCACATTCGATACATCATTTGCAAAAGTGGTGGGCATATCCACCAATAAGTGGCACTATGCCTTGATGGGATTAGTATCACTAACAACCGTAGCATCTTTCGAATCCGTTGGAGCCATCTTAGTAGTGGCTTTGCTGATTGCTCCAGCTGCATCTGCATATCTCATAACCAATCAGCTCAAAGTAATGTTAATACTGAGTTCGGTCTTTGGTATCCTCAGTGCGTTCTTTGGATATTGGCTTAGTTACCTTCTAGATGGATCTATTGCCGGCGCAATGGTCACGGTTACAGGTGTTATTTTCGCTATCTGTTATATGATTGTCCGATTAAAAAAATGAAAAACAGCTTATACCTACTTGTTCTAGTTTTCCTTTCCTCTTGCTACAACTCTTTGTCTATTGAAGACTTTGATAAAGATCAATGGATCAATTATGAGAAAGGTTGCAGCACCTACCGGATGGAAAAGGCACAACTCATTGTTGACAATCAAGACGTGTTGCTAAAAGGGACACAAAATGAGATAGAAAGTATCCTCGGCAAAGCAGTGGAGCATGAATTGTATGAGCGAAACCAGAAGTTCTTTCACTATCGTCTCACTCCTCCTGACTCCTGCGGTGAGTATGAAACAATCAAATATCTTTCTGTCAGATTTAATGCAATTGGTCGAGCTAATCTCGTTCAGATTATGCTGAGAGAACCTCAATAAGTTATCAGTGAATGAATGTTTGAGCTGTACTTATTTAATTCATCTTTTCCTTTGAGAAACCCTAGCTCAACCAAGAACGAAAACCCAGCAATCTCACCTCCAGACATTTTGATCAACTCAGCTGCCGCAATCGCAGTACCTCCTGTCGCTAGCAGATCATCATGGATGAGTACCCGTTGACCACCCAGAATCGCGTCTTTATGAATTTCTACTTCTGCTGAACCATATTCCAGGTCATATTTATAAGCCAAAGTTTCAGCAGGTAATTTTCCTTTCTTTCTAATTGGAATAAAAGGAATTTCTAAAAGTTGCGCCAGCGAATTTCCCCATATGAATCCACGTGATTCAATTCCTACCACTACATCTAATTCATAAGTACTCCAATATTCAGCAAATGCATGAGTGATCTCCTTGCTCAATGCCACGTCCTTTAAGAGCGGGGTTATGTCTTTAAACATAATTCCAGGTTTAGGGAAATCCGGAATCGTTCGTATCGATTTTGTAATTCTTTCTTGAAGATTCATTGATGGGAAAAAAATAGGTTTTAAAATTGAGGCACAGTATTTGAAAAAGACTTAGCTAAAAAACGTAAACAACATGAAACATCCAATTTGTTAGTTTCATGAACCGCAAACTATTAGACATGAAAAAGCTATATACCACACTCATTATCCTATTTGTCGCACTAGGTTCGGCAAATGCCCAAAAACTCTCCAAGCTGGAGCAAATCCTTCAATCCAAGCAGAAATGGTCTGTTATGGATGTGAAAAGTAAGCGTCCCTATTTCGAGATTGGCGAAACGTTTACGATCCGAATAGATCGCAAATTTTATCACGATCGAAACAACTATGCTAAACTTGGTGGAGAGTGGTCACTAGATGGTAGCAAGCTTATTCTTACCTATGATTCTTTCACAGAGGAGCGCAGAAGAATACCTTATGTATATAAAATTAAGAAATGGGGAAGCAACGGCTTCAGACTCTCCTATCGAAATAAATACAATAAGAAAGAAAAAGTATACTTGAAATAATGAGAGCCCCACATGGGGCTTTTTTTATGGCTATTGAATTTAGTTGCATTAACAACTATTTTTGCAAAAAGATCACTAATTATGTATTGGGATTCATATAGTCATAAAGAAATCAAACAGACCATATTTAAGGCGCTGGAACATAATCTGGATTACAGACAAAAGACTGTTTTAGGATTGCCAGCATCTTTTCTGGACACAGAGGTTTTCTACCATGATGCGCCATTCTTAAAAGACGCCCCCTTCCTCTCAGCAATGATTGCTAATCCAAATCATATTGGCTGTCACACGCTAAACGAATCTGAAGCTGCCTTCGAAGGCACGCAGAAAATTGAGGCAGAACTTATAAATCTGTGCGCTAAGGAAATCTTTGGTGGTCAGGATATTGGCTATGATGGCTATGTAGCTTCAGGAGGTACGGAAGCCAACATTCAGGCTATTTGGGTTTTGAAAAGATACTATGAGCAGGAATTCAATGCTCAACCAAAAGACATAGCTCTTGTTTACACAGAGGATGCCCATTATTCCATGCCCAAGGCGGCCTCACTACTAAGTTTGGAAAGCCTGGTTTTACCTGTTGATAAGGAAACTAGGGCAATATCCGATGAAGCACTTGAACTCTTTAAGGAGGCACAAACCGACGGTAAAAAACACTTCATTATAGTCCTAAACATGGGCACCACCATGTTTGGGTCTGTTGATGACATTGATCCTGTCACTGCATGGGCAAATGAACTAAACATGGATTACAAAATTCATATTGACGGTGCTTTTGGTGGTTTTATCTATCCATTCTCAGATCCTAATTCTAAACTGACCTTCAATCATCCACAGATTAATTCCTTCACTTTGGATGGACATAAGATGTTGCAATCTCCTTATGGAACAGGGATTTACATAACCAGGAAGGGATATATGGACTATGCGCTCACAGAAGAAGCAAACTATGTAAAAGGAAAGGACTACACGCTGGTTGGGAGTCGATCGGGTGCCAACTCCATTGCCGTCTGGATGATCATGCGAACGTATGGTTCTGAAGGATGGAAAATGAAAATCAAGAAGTTGCTCGAGAAAACGAACCGCCTTTGTGATCAATTATCAGATATGGGTGTTGAATTCTATCGAAATCCGTTCATGAATATTGTGACGATGAAAGCATCACAAATTGACCCACATGTAGCCAAAGAGTTCATGTTGGTGCCGGATACTCATGATAGCCATCCAAACTGGTACAAAATTGTAGTCATGGATCACGTCACTCAAGGACAGTTAGATCGCTTCCTTTTACAAATTCAGAGAACGGTAATGGTTTAAATAGTAGAATTTCTTGGATTTCCTTAAAACAAATAGGTAAGGTTTCAACATCTTTTTCAATTATACAGTTACACATAAGTTTATATATTTATATAAAACTTAACGTAACATCATGAAAAAGATCACCTTATTATTCTTAGCTCTTATTTTTTGTTTTTCATGCGAGGAAACAGCAGAAAACATTAAACCAATTGATGAAAAATCATCGCTAGAAGATGAAAGCATACATTTACTAAGGCCACGCCTTCCGGGGGCAGAAGCTACGGTATTTCTTCAAGTTCAAAATCTAAATGTACCCTTTGGAACCGGTATTACGGTTGTTTACACAGCAGCTGGAACCTCAAGAATCAGACTTTATTTGGAAAGACGCAGGGTTCGTCAATATCCATTTGGGTTAACCTCGCATTATTTCAGTGGAGTTCCCGAAACGCAGAAAGTATTTCTGCAAACATTAGAATTTACTAACGATGTTAACTCAGGAACCGTAATCATTAACCAGCCACCCAACATCTACTATGATAATAATTATGTAATCAAAGCATATGACAATTCGAATAGTGTTTTACTAGCTACTTCTAATCAATTTACTATTGGAAATCATGGATTATCATTAGCTACAGTCAATTCAAGCACGAAATTCTACGAAAATAGTCCTGGATTAGTTAACTATTCTTCAAATATGGATCCATACACACTAATGATCATTGAGATTAACAGGCCTGGTGAAAAAATTAAAAGATTCGTTACAAATAATATTAGTTCAGACTTTCAAATCTATGGATTCACCTCTCGCAATTATTGGGGAGGCATTAGTTTAATAGGAAAGCTGAGTGATCTAAAGGCCGGAGACATTAATGATGTTCTATTTCCTCCATTGACCAATATTTTCTCAAACACTGATTATATCATTAAAATTTATCCTTATGGATATTCCAACATAAGTGATCAAATATCAAATATTGAGTTTGTGGAAAGTAAAACCGAGTGGAATACTCCTCAAACTCCTTACTTGACTCAAAAGACCTATAGTGCTATTTCTAACAATCTTTTCATGGACTCACGACATCCCGCGACTCACCCTTACGGAAAACTTCGGTATGACCTTTATTTAAATGGTAAATTCTATAAAGTACTTTCAGGACCTACAACAAATGGTTATTCGCTCCATTTGCCCTTGCTGAAATATTATAATTCAAGTCCATATGCTATTTGGCGAGTAAAAGCTACTTATGTTGATTCGAATGGATATATGAGCAATATTTCGTCTATGATATACATTAATCCAAGTTGGCTTAACTAAACAATAGATTCATTGAGGTTGGAGTTACTTACTCGAACCTCAATGAATCTATTGGATCAAGTTTAGAAGCTTTGTAGGCAGGAATGTATCCTGAAATAAGTCCTACTACGATACCGATTGTGACAGCCACAAACATCCAAAGCCATGGTACAACAAAACCTGAATTAAATATAAAAATTGATGTAAGGTTTCCTATGGCCATTCCAAGAACAATTCCGCCGACACCTCCCATTTGGCAAATCACAATTGCCTCGATCAAAAATTGCTGGCGTATTTTTAGCGGGGTAGCGCCTAAAGCTTTCCTTACACCGATCTCTCTGGTTCGCTCAGTTACAGATACCAGCATAATATTCATGAGACCAATCGAAGCTCCAATGAGCGTGACGAATCCGATTGTAAAACCACCTGCTCTTAGATATCCGGTAATTTCCCCCATTCGCTCAGCCAAAGACTTACTTGCAGAAAGTTCGAAAGAATCTTCCTCTCCTGGCCTATCCTGACGAATAGCACGCATCAATCCTCTCGCAATACCCATGGCATTGTCCATTTGAGTTGGATCTGGTACAGAAACTGCTATCTCGTATCCAAAATTTCTTTCTGGGGCAATTATTCGTGCGGTTTGCATTGGGATAATGATCGTACGATCAATGTTTGAATTTCCACTTGCTCCTCCTTGTTCTGCAATTGTACCGACTATACGGAATTTAGATCCCATCAAACTAATTTTCTTACCCACAGGGCTTTCGTTCTCATCAAACAACTCGTCAATCACATCACTCCCAACCAAAGCAACATAGCTACCATTTAAACTTTCATTAGCTGAGAAAGGTCGTCCATTATCTACATCGTATCCATCTACGGTCAAGTAGTTTTCATCACCACCTCGAACAATTTGGTTTGGATTGGTAACCTTAGATTCATATTTCACTTCAGCCTGGCCAGTGATTACCGTATAAATTGATACTACGCCAGGTCCTTCATATTTCTCCTTAAATGTGAGAAGTTCATGATAAGTAACCTTGGGATATGTTTTCTCCTTTTTACCATCTGATGAGCCGCGTGAACGCCTTTTATCTTCAATATCAAAAGTATTTGCTCCCAAGCTTGAAAAGCTGCTGTTGATAGAACTTTGAATACCATCAATAGCCGTGAGAATACCAACCAATGAAGTGATACCAATAGAAATAATAGCGGCAGTCAGAAAGGTTCTAAGCTTATTAGCTTTGATTGACTTGATCCCTTCTTTGATGTTTTCTTTAATGTTCATTGGTTGACTTTAGTAAAACACAAGGTTTTGATTAACGTTGTATACACAAAAGTGATGCATATGAGGGGAATATTGTTACTAATTTTCTTAAATGTCTGTATAGCCAGTCAGGCGGCATATATCCTTATCCCAATGGATGAGACCCAATCCAATCATCTCAAGGCTTACGGAATCGCTTATTGGGTTCTAACCAAAGAGGTTGAGGTGGATTGGATGCTCAATTATAAAGGAGGAAGTTTCATGGTAAAGCACCTTCAGGCATTTGAAAATGAGTGTATTATACGAGGAGTATCTTATCAGATAATTTCAGATGCCGAGGCAAACGATATTCTCAATGTTATTGCCAGTCCTTCATCAAACATGGATGTGATGAAACTGGAGAAGTTTCCCAAGATTGCTGTGTACTCTCCGAAAAGCAAGCAGCCATGGGATGATGCTGTCACATTGGTTTTATCGTATGCTGAGATTCCATATGATGTGATCTTCGATGATGAAATCATGGGGGAAGAACTTCCCAAATATGATTGGCTTCATCTGCACCATGAAGATTTTACAGGACAGTATGGCAAGTTTTATCGGGCTTATCATCACTTTCCATGGTATCAACAGCAACAGCGAGAATACGAAGAGTCAGCCAAAAAACATGGATTCAATAAGGTTTCTCAATTAAAGCTGGCAACCGTTAAAAAAATCAAAGGTTACGTAGCAAGTGGCGGATTTCTATTCGCTATGTGCTCAGCCACAGATACTTACGATATTGCCCTTGCCGCTGAAGGTTTAGATATTGTAGAGAGTATTTATGATGGTGATCCAGCAGACCCCCGTGCCCAATCCAAACTGGATTTTGATAAAACAATGGCCTTTGAAAATTTCACTATCGAACGGGATCCGATGAGGTACGAGTATGCAAACATTGATAATCAAGCCAATGAACGTGGCCTGGTTGAAAACAACGACTACTTCACGCTTTTTGAGTTTTCGGCAAAGTGGGACCCAATCCCAACCATGCTCACTCAGAATCATCAAAAAATTGTACATGGTTTTATGGGGCAGACGACCGGTTTTAAGAAGCAGCTGGTTAAAGGTGATGTAATTGTAATGGGGCAAACGCCAAGTATTAGTGAAGCCAAATACATCCATGGAATCCTAGGGCGTGGATTTTGGACCTTCTACGGAGGTCATGATCCGGAAGACTATCAGCATTTTGTGAATGAACCACCTACAGACTTGAATTTGCATCCTAATTCTCCAGGTTATCGATTGATTTTGAATAACATCCTATTTCCGGCTGCTAAGAAGAAAAAGCAGAAAACATGATTTAGCAAATGAGTAATTGGAATCAGTGCATGCGGTCTGCTCGTGGAGTAAGCTCCAGCATAATCTTTGCCTCCTCACTTAGAAAATACTTCCAGCGTTCTTCAACTTTTTTCTCCGGCAAGTATTCCTTCGCTAGCTCAATAAAATTATGATAGTGACCCGCTTCCGAAACCATCAGATCATAGTAGAATCGTTGAAGTTCCTCGTCTGCTAGGTTTTTCCAAAGCAGCTTAAAACGTTCACAGCTTCGGGCTTCTATCAAAGCATTCAGAAGGAGTCGTTCTACCAGCTGCTCATCTCTGGTTCCTCCTTTCTTCATGATTCCGTTCAGTCTCGAAACGTATTCGTCTTTTCTAGCTTTGCCAAGACTGAAACCCCTTTTCTTTAAATGCTCAATCACCCGCTCAAAATGTGCCCATTCTTCTGCAACAACAGGTGTGAGTACATCTATCAATTTTTCCCTCTCCGGAAACATGATGATCAATGATATGCAGGATGAGGCTGCCTTTTGCTCGCAATATGCATGGTCTACCAAGATATCTTCGATGTTTTTCTCAGCGATATTGACCCAACGAGGATCTGTTGGCAATTCAAGTCCAAGTGTGGTTTTCGAAGTATCCATTAGTCAAAAAACATCCATCTAACAGTCAAATCAATTACTTTTCGTTGCCCTGGATAGTTTGGCGTTACGAAATAGCCATTATCCTGAGGTTGATTAACATGTGTCCATTTGAGGGCAAAAAAGAACTTATCGATCTTCATATTGATAAAAATATCGGCCGCAACATATCCGAACACCTCTTGTTCATTTTGCAAATAAAATTGTTGAATCTCCGGTGCATATGCATTTCCAAAATATGATGATCGACCATGTGAATCTATTCCGATTTCGACTGGAACAAGATCCTTAAACCAATTCCCTCGCCAGAAAAATCTTCCATTATAAAATAGGTCAGGCACGCGCAGTTTGTCAGAATCTCCACCGGAAACATTAGAGACTAGCACTTCATTTTCTAAATGCCAACCCTCCTTTTTATTATTCAAAAAGCGAAAATTGAAGTCTCCACCAACTGAAGATAAGAGAACGCCATCGGCAGCCTGAGCTGGCTCAATTTCCTCATCGAAGTATATGAAGTTATTATATGCTGTCAGACTCACTTTTGGCTTTATCTCAAATGATTTCACTTTGAGATTCAACTGTCCTTCAAGCTTATTGCTAAATACAGAGCTGAAATTATTGTGCCATTCGTGATGATTCCCGAAGTAATCTGAATAAACGAATGGAACATTAAATTTCATTGAGTTATAAGACAAATTGATTAGATCACTTGATAGTGTTCCACCAAACTGATACTCTCCACCTACGAGATATTCTGCATTGCCTGTGACCGCAAACTTTTCTTTCCAATTGAATCTGACATATCCACCAAGGTATTTTTCAACGGTCTCTTCACCCGGGTCGTATAATAAGTATTGCCAATCAATAGATCTTAATCGCGCATAAAATCTGTAGAAAACAGAAGATACATTTCCCTTTATACCCGCTTCATTGGATAATGAAGTAAAAACATTTCTTTCTTGCGTTGAATCAGGATCAATTAAAAAATCCTGATAAAAGTCGGTGTATGAATCATATCCACCGGATATGCTACCGGAAAAGTCTTTGTAAACATTTGTTTCCTTCCGGTAATCAAAAATGTGGTACAGCTGAAACTGTTTGGCAATCTGATAATCTTGATATACATGCCATCGATTGGTTTTAATGATACCTTGTGCATCTTCGAGTCGAACCAGTGCATTATCGAAGAGGAAGAAGTCTGTTTGCAATGAATCTGAAGTAGGTCTGGCACCTCCCAATTCCACCACCTTATGGCTCATACTTGTATAGTTAGCAGCGATCTGGTACGGAGCTTTAGGATGTTTGTAATGTGTATAACCTGCGAATGTGGTTCCTATCACCTGGCGATCTGTCCTGCTTTCGGGTGCTAATTGCTTATTGGTTGTGATCTTTTTTATATCAAAGCCAATATTCCAATTGGGATTTACATTTCGTGAAAACCCTAAAGAGACAATATTTCTATTTCCTCCACCCAGATATACAAATAGATCCATGAACGGTGACTTTGTGTCAAAGTACTTTATATCAGAAGGCTGATATTCATATCTACTGTAAGCGTTAAACCCGGATGTCCGTCCAAAAAGTCTCTGAGGCGTATAGAATATCGGGAAAAGCGCAGTTCCAAAACTGCCAAGATCTTGAAATCGTCTACCAGATCGATCGTAAAAAGACTGGCGTTCAAAAAGGTAAATGGAAGTATCTAAACTTTGATAAGCTTCCAGATTGTTGAGCAGGTTATTTTCAGTGGTGTATACCGTAGTATTGGGACCGTACACCAATTTGGTGGAATCATCTACTATTTGAGCAGACAATCCAGCTATAAGACAAAACGTTATAAGAAATAAAGTAACTCGCACGCGCAAATTTAATGATTGCTTTTTATGGAAAAGAGACATTTACAAAAAGCATTCCGAATATGAATTAATTAATATTAATACAGTTTAAATCTCGCCCTAGGATCACCTATTATTGTATGAAAACTTGACCTTCTTTTCTCATGCAAATTAAAGACATCACACACTTTCTGGAATCATGGGCTCCATTGAGTCTTCAGGAATCATATGACAATTCAGGCTTGCTCATTGGCGAAAATGATGATTCAATTAATCAAGCCTTGGTCACGCTTGATATCACAGAAGAAGTAATTGATGAAGCCATCGCTACTAAAAGTGATCTCATCATCGCGCATCATCCTTTCATTTTCAGAGGCGTCAAGCGAATTGGTAATAGACATTGGATTGACCGATGCATAAGAAAAGCAATTAAGCATGACATTGGTATCTATGCCATTCACACCAATCTTGACAATGTATATACCGGTGTTAATCACAAGATTGCCGAAAAATTAGGCCTCCAGAAAACTTCAATATTGCGACCGAAAAGTGAAACCTTATCAAAAGTGACAGTTTTTGTTCCTACGGCAGATAAAGAAACTGTTCTCTCCGCCATGTTTGCGGCGGGTGCAGGTAATATTGGAAACTATGACCATTGCAGCTTTCAAGCAGAAGGAACAGGAACCTTTCGCGGAAATGAATCCAGCAACCCAACAATTGGAGAGCAAGGAAAGGATGAGCAGGTGAATGAAACAAGAATAGAAGTATTAGTTGCCAATCATCAGCTTGGTGCGGTCTTATCAGCTATGAATCAGTCACATCCCTATGAGGAAGTGGCTCACTACATTCATCCGCTCACAAACGTGAATCAAGAAGTGGGTTCCGGAATGATCGGTGAACTAGACGTAGCAATGAAAACAGAAGATTTTCTAGCTTATTTAAAGAATCAGATGGATTTGCAAGTGATTCGCCATACGGAATTGGTCAACAAAGAAGTAAAAACTGTGGCCTTATGTGGTGGATCCGGAAGCTTTTTACTAAACAAAGCGATTCGCAAAAAAGCAGATATTTTCATCACCGGAGACTTTAAGTATCACGACTTTTTTGAAGCCAATGGAGACATTATAATTGCGGATATCGGGCACTATGAAAGTGAAGTATTCACGAAAGAATTAATACTGGATGCATTAACTAAAAATTTCACTAAGTTTGCGTTCCGTTTGTCGAAGGTAGACACGAATCCGATCAAATATCTATAGAAAACTGAATGGAAAATACAGTAGCTAAAAAGCTGGAAGCTTTAGAAAAACTACAGACACTAGACTCAAAAATTGATGAGATAAAAAAAATCAGGGGCGCACTCCCTGAGGAGGTTCAGGATCTGGAAGATGAAATAGCAGGATACCAGACTCGTATTGAAAAACAAAACGAGGAGCAGAAAGCATTAGAAGAAGCAATATCCGCCAATAAGACCGCCATCAAAGACGCTGAAAAGCTGATCAAGAAATACGAAGAGCAGCAAATGAACGTACGAAACAACCGTGAGTACGATGCTATCACCAAGGAGATGGAATTGCAGCAGTTGGAGATTCAAATTCTTGAAAAGCGAATCAAAGAGTCTCATGAAAAAATCGATGTGAAGAAGGAAGAGATGGGTGAAACCAAGGGCATTCTTTCTGAGCGTGAGAAAGATCTTAAGAGTAAAAAAGAAGAGCTTGCCAATATCGTAAAGGAATCTGAAGCTGATGAGCAGAAGATGGAAAAAGACCGTAACAAAGCCACAAAGAGTGTGGAGGATCGGCTTTTAAAATCTTATGAAAAGGTGAGACAAAACATGCGTAATGGTCTGGCAGTAGTTCCTGTGAAAAGAGGCGCATGTGGCGGGTGTTTCAACGTAGTACCACCTCAAAAGCAAGCTGAAATCAGAGAGAAGAAGAAGATCATCGTGTGTGAGCACTGTGGAAGAATTCTTGCCGATGTGGAAGATGTAGTTGAGGAAGAAGTGAAGCCAAAAAGAAGAACAACAAGAAAGAAAGCAACTACTAAGAAGTAGATTATACAAGACTCAAAAGAAAAAGGCTACCAATTTGGTAGCCTTTTTTATTGTCTTTCCATTTTCTATCGAACACCATCTTCAGGATTTTTACCGGTAAACTGTCTGAAATAGTCCTTGATTTCTTCCATCTCTTTTTCCATATCTCCAGATGGATAAAATGGCTCATCTACATACACTGTCTTTGTGGGGTAATCAAAGCCAATCTTCACGATGGGAACTCCGGCATCCGTTGCGATACGATAAAAACCCGTCTTCCATTTGGGCGAATAGCTTCTTGTGCCTTCCGGGGTAATGGTCATAATGAATTCATCACGCTCTTTGTACAGATCTACTACCTGCTGTACCAATTGCGTGCTTTTTATCTTATTCTTACGATCTACGGGCACCCCACCAATCGAAGAAAGGAACCAACCGACAAGAGGGATTTTGAACAATTCTTTCTTAGCTAGAAAATTGGGATAAAAACCTATGACGTTTCTTGCTCCCCAGCCAACAAAGAAATCAAAATTACTCGTGTGTGGAGCGACTATAATGACGTACTTTTTTACCTCAGGTTTTGTTCCCTGCACCTTCCATCCAGAGAGTTTATATAAACTTGATAATATCCACTTGATCATTCCAATCCTTCTTCTAATTGATACTCATTGATTAGATCTCTTAAGACCTTAGCTTCTTCTAAAGCGGATTCGTATTTTCGAATCTTATTGGATACGAATGCTATGTATAAAGAAAATATTACGACTGCCTCAGAGTTTTCTTTCTTATACCATCCACTCTTATTACCCACGAAATATTCACTATTTCTAATGAACCACGGGGTGACCTGATCCATTAGAAACTCCACATGAAATTCTCCTTGAGCAACTAATTCCTTCGAAGTATTCTGATAAGCTAGTATCTTCTTTTTCAACTCAAAATCGCTTATCAAATCAAGTTTGCCGGATGAAATCAAGCTGTTAATTGTAATGTTAGTAGGTGAATAGTTATTGACATCAAAGAAAACATTCAACTTGCTGCCAAGGCTGTCCTCTCCCACCTTTTCTGTGATCATTTGAAGCGTTTCTTGCATCTCTTCCAGCTTGCGCTTGTTATCAGGGATTTGATAGGAATCGAAAGTGTAGATATCATCCTCTACCTCATCAAGAATGGCAGTTAAATTCTCTCTAAATGCATTATTTACTTTCGCTTGCTCAGACCTATTTGAAATAATGAACGCTAGAGACACACCTAGTATAACAGCTAGAAAATTTAGGATATGGTCTGTCCAGCGCGAGATTTTCATTCAGTCTATTTGTATGACCCCATTGCCGAGAACTTATCTATTCGCTGATTGATTCGTTCTTGTGGCTTCAATGCTGAAAGGTCTTTTAGCTCTTTGAGAATCACTTTTTTCAGCTCTATGGAGCTCTTGTTTAAATCTGTATGTGCTCCTCCAAGTGGTTCTTTGATAATGCCATCTATCAATTTATTTTTCAGCATGTCTTCAGCTGTGAGCTTGAGTGCTTCCGCTGCTTGCTCCTTATAGTCCCAGCTTCTCCAAAGGATTGAGGAACAGGACTCAGGAGAGATTACCGAGTACCAGGTATTTTCCATCATTAACACGCGATCACCAATTGCAATACCCAAGGCACCTCCTGAAGCGCCCTCTCCTATTACTATACATATCACAGGAACTTTGAGCATCGTCATCTCTTTCAGATTTCTGGCGATTGCCTCTCCCTGACCTCTTTCTTCAGCTTCCAAGCCAGGAAAGGCTCCAGGAGTATCGATAAGAGTTACAATAGGTTTGTTGAACTTCTCCGCCATCTTCATGAGTCGCAATGCTTTTCTGTATCCTTCAGGATTGGCCATTCCGAAGTTTCGCATCTGACGTTGCTTCGTGGATCTCCCCTTCTGCTGACCGATGAACATTACCGTCTGGTTTCCAATATTTCCAAAGCCTCCAACCATGGCCTTATCATCCTTGACTGTACGATCTCCGTGCAACTCGATAAAATCGTTGGTGATCTCGTAGATGTAATCCAACGTGTAAGGTCTTTCGGGATGACGAGAAAGCTGTACCCTCTGCCACCTGGTCAGGTTGCTAAACGTCTCCTTTTTCAATTTCACAATTTTCTTCTCCAATTGATCTACTGTGGCCGTCACATCAACGTCGCTGGTTTTAGCCAGTTCTTTCATGTCAGTGAGTTTGGATTCTAGCTCGGCAATTGGTTTTTCAAAGTCTAATAACATAGGATTGAATTTGCTGTGACAAACTTACTCTGAAAGGATTAAACGGGTTTAAAATATTCTGAAGAAAAATAAGTTTAAGCTATTGTTTAGGAAAATAGAAGCTTTTACTTTTGCAACGCTTTTGTAGCACGGTCCGGTAGTTCAGCTGGTTAGAATGCCTGCCTGTCACGCAGGAGGTCGCGGGTTCGAGTCCCGTCCGGACCGCTAAAAGCACAAAACCCATCTCTTTTTGAGGTGGGTTTTTTTGTTGGTGGAGGTCGAGGGTTCGACACTGCGCGTGCCGGTACCCGTCCGGACCGCTAAAAGCATAAAACCCATCTCTTTTTGAGGTGGGTTTTTTTGTTGGTGGAGGTCGAGGGTTCGACACTGCGCGTGCCGGTACCCGTCCGGACCGCTAAAAGCATAAAACCCATCTCTTTTTGAGGTGGGTTTTTTTGTTGGTGGAGGTCGAGGGTTCGACACTGCGCGTGCCGGTACCCGTCCGGACCGCTAAAAGCATAAAACCCATCTCTTTTTGAGGTGGGTTTTTTTGTTGGTGGAAGTCGAGGGTTCGACACTGCGCGTGCCGGTACCCGTCCGGACCGCTAAAAGCATAAAACCCATCTCTTTTTGAGGTGGGTTTTTTTGTTGGTGGAGGTCGAGGGTTCGACACTGCGCGTGCCGGTACCCGTCCGGACCGCTAAAAGCATAAAACCCATCTCTTTTTGAGGTGGGTTTTTTTGTTGGTGGAGGTCGAGGGTTCGACACTGCGCGTGCCGGTACCCGTCCGGACCGCTAAAAGCACAAAACCTATCTCTTTTTGAGGTAGGTTTTTTTATTTGTGGAAGGGGCTAGTTACTTTCTCTCAAAGAGAACAAAATTGATATTTGCCAATTTTTTATGAATGCCTGTTGAATCATTTTGACCAAACAAATGCATGGAAATAAAGAAGAGAGTATTAAGCCTACAATTACGTTTTTATCATAGCTCAACTAAATATTGATGCAGAAATCCTCTTTAAGTTTTGGATGACAAAACCATTTTCTTTCGATCTAGTTTTTCAATCTTATCCTTGAATTCAAGAAAACGCTCGAATTCATCGCCCTCATAGACTCCTTTTTTAAGTATCAGCTTACGATTTATTACTATTTGATTCCCCTTTTGGGTAGCTGTATACTCATAGCTTCCATACTGTTCAGCAATCTTTACATCCTGTGGTGCAAAGGTCAACCAGTAGTTCTCCGGCAAATCAACAACCACGGTTTCATCTGTTGTGAATCCTCTTCTCACTTCCATATATTTCGTTATCTCATTCGGATCCACATAATGATCAATTGCCTGAAGCATGTTGTTAGGAACCACAATTTTATCGCCTACTTTTTTTGCCAAATTATTTATTTGTAAATCATAATTTGTTGTAAAAGTTGCCTCGTTGGAATTTTCGTTGACATTAAATTCTTTTATCGTAAAGTCTGAATAATCAAATTGGGAGTAGTTGTATTGCTCTACCTGACTTTCTGTGAAGTATTGATATCTCTGTAGTTGATCAAAAAAAACACCTGAATGATTTACTGAGACATTTAAGGAAGCATTCCCCTCGCTATCGAGCTTAATATTGGCTTGTTTTTGATACACATTTTCTCGTTCGCTGTATACCGGAGTTTTTATCATTTTGCTCTTCCCTTCATCAATCCACAGTACGTTTCTATCATCAGTGAATGAGCCAATATAGCCGGATGGTATTGATTGGCTTGTACACTCCAACAATATGGTATCGGATGCCGTGGGCACTCCCAAAAACACATGATTAAATTGATTACTCGGGAAGTTATCATTAACGTCCGGCACATCGTTTCCGGCTTTCACCAAAATATAATTAGACTCAACGCCCTTATACCTCAACATTGCTTTCATGTAGTTAGTCAATGCTTTGCACTCTCCATACCCTTTTTCATCCACAAAATCTGCAGGTAATGATTGAAATCCGCCTATTCCAAGCTGAATGGATACATACCTTGTCCGATCCTGCATATAGGAGTAGATTGTATCAACCATCGACTTGACTGGTAAATCGGGTGGTAAACTATTCAGGAAGGTCTCAGTCTTTGAAAGCAATTGGTCTCTATCTTGATTAAGTTTTAAAAACCAGTCTCCAAATTCTGTCCAGGAACCCATGCTACCCTCATTCCCGTCCAATATGAATTTATCCGGAGCTAAATAAACCTTGGGCTGACTCTTATAAAATGACTTGTAGTCTACATTATTATCAACTGCGCCCAGATCTGACACACTCCATGTGTAAGATTTTTTTCTCTTCAAATTAAGTTCCTCAGCTTCGTTGATTCTTGGCTCACCAATGTTTTCACCCATGTATCTGATATCATATTCCTTTTGTGTTATGACTTCCAGGGTACTAAGATCAACTGAAGTATTAAAGTTGCTTTGAGGAACCCAGGTTGGTAGATTAAGGAAGCCATCATGATCAAAAAATGTTTTTATTTCCACCTTGAAGGGGAAATTTTTGTACTCAGGGTCCAAAACAATGTAGTTACCGTCTCCAGTTTCAAATGATTGAGAAAGTGCAAAGGTATTGACCTGACTCATGCCTAAGGATTTGATCTTCTTCCCCGACATATCTTTTATTGTCACTTGAATGCTGACCAATTCTCTAAACTGATCTTCATAATTTACGAATACAGCATTTCTATATCCTTTTTCATTATAAATTATCGTAGATGATTCACTTATTACATCAAGGTCATTAGGGTTCTCAATGTTTATCGTGAGCTTTGAATACTCGATTCTGGCATTTTCTTGCTGTGCTGACAGGATAAAAGAACCTATCAAACACCATGTGAAAAGTAAATTCCTCATACTAGGTTTTCTTGTTTAGGTGGATTGGCTGATTCAGACGTTCGATGATAAGACTATAAACCTCCTTTAACATAGCATACTCTGCTTCAGAATATACAGTTCTTGAAATCTCGAAATTTGACTGGATGTTGATCTTATTGCCCAATTGACTACAATTCAATTGAAATTTCATTCCTCCATTTGGAGTTTGTAAAACAATGGGTTCTGGGAGTGATTTCACGAGCATATAATCAGGTAGACTCACCGAAATTGAGGTTATATACTTTCTAGGGTAACTTAAATCAACTGGCGCTAGTCTATTTTCTGATCTAAATGGATTTCGTGTGAGTTCATTTAAAACAAAGGGATTTAAAATAAGCTCATTACCCAGATCGGTACTATTTTCTGTTATATCTGCTACTACTGATTCTGTGACAGTGAGTTTTTTATCATTATCGCTCTTCAGTTCATAGCTTCTTAAATCAATCTTATTTTCATCTTCCAGACTTAGCTTATAGCGCTCCGGAGATCCTGCATTTTTAAACTTATCTGACCACTCCATATAATCATACATGGTCTTTCGCTGATTTACAGATGCTAGAATAGATCCATCATCTTCAAAAACAATCGATATCATTTGTCTCTTTTCAGAAGATTTTCGTGGTAGCAAATCCACCCATCTTCCACTTTCAACACCAGTTATTAGCCAGCCTTTGCCGTTGAGGCATTTCTCAGGTAAAACACCAGGAATTAGATTTTTTTGGCTCGCATCCAGCAGGATTTCCTTGCCTTTATACTTAGTGGCTGCAACAACATAATTTAATTGCCACATGTTAGGTATATGTGGGTTGAGTATTCCGTTACTCCTCGTGCTCAGAACAACTGGATACGCCTCGATATTCATGTTATTCAACACAGACAAAAGCATTAAATTAATATCCGCTGAACTTCCCTCAAGGTCTTTATTAAGTTTTCGTACATAGTGATCAGAAACGTAAAGTCTATTTTGCTTATTCCAGGTTATTTGACTTTGGATATGATTGTAGGCTTTTAAAATTTTTTCATCATTAGAAAGGCCCGCCAACTCCCATTCTTCAACTTCCTCTTTCAAAAAATTCGAGTTTCTAATGACATTGCCAAACCAAAGGTTATTCATCATCCGCTTGCTTATAATAGGCCAGGAAGTACTTATCTCCATATAAAAACCCGGTATATCGTACCTCGCCAATTGGAATTCAAATTTGGTGATGTAATTGCTATAGTGATTCACATGTGGTTCTTGCACAAAAGCTGGAACATTTTGTGCGACATACTTATTAGGCTCCACCTGAAGGACAGGCTCAAATCCACGTTGCTGCTTTTTATAGATTGCGTACTCGGACGGCTCTAGTGTTATTTCACTATAAGCAACCGGAATCAATTCTTGAAAGCGCCATTCAAAGGGAATTCCAATATGTGAATACTCAATATCTATTATACTGCCAATCCGGACATTGGGAAGGAAGATTTTATAGATGTAAAACCCGTCGAAGACTTCTTCTTGATAAATGGATGAACTAATGAGTCTTTCTTTAACTATTTCACCATTTTCAAGATTATAAACCATCCCTTTGAGGTTTCCTTTATTGGGAACATTTAGTGAAAGATTGGCATAAGGAGTTCCTGACTTTTTTAGAATCTTTATCCTTCTGTGTCGTGTAAACTTTCCTTCCTTACTAAAGTGTCCTTTATCATACAGGACAACCGCCGATGCACTCGGATCTGACTCGTAGGTAGTCATTTCAATTTCTTCCGAGGAGACTCTTCCGAATTTTATCTTATCTTGACTGTGAACGCAATATCCTGAAAATAGCAGTTTCAGAATTAGAATTGATAGTAGGTATTTTTTATACATAGGTAGAATAGTGAAAGTGGTGAAATGCTGCAATTTTAATGAGCATTTGCCATAATTAGAAATAACTGGTTCCTCTAATCGCAAAAAAGCTTGTCATTGGAGCGCTTATATGACTAATTCTATTGACAATACTTGATTGGGTTTAAGGCATAAGTGGATGCTTTGCTAGTCGAATTAGGTTGCACCTACTACTTACCATATCATGTGAATCTCAAATTGGCATTCTTTTATATCCCATACCGCTGGGAACTTCATCTCTACGCTTCTAAAACTGGTTCCTCAAGTTTTTATATCTTCAACTTTCATAAATCCACATCTTCGCCACAATGAAAAAACTTATTTACTTCACTTTAGTCATTTTATCGTATTCCACCTTTTCACAACAATCACCTAACATCGTAAAAGTTATAGACGCACTTACAGTACAATGGGACGAGACTGCCATTGCACTAAAAGACTACCAGGGTATTCAGAACTTTTGTACATCTGAGACCAATCGTAAAAAGACTATTAAACTTCTGGATCAAATTCATCATTGGGATACGACACTATACTTTACTGTACAATCCAAATATGAAGGAACACAGGATGCTGAAGCTGAAGCAACTCTCAAGGATATTGAAAAGCTTGAAACTGAATATTCAACGCAAAATTTCAAGACCTTTATTTTGGATGAGTGCACCATGCTTAAGGAGATAGACGATTCCTTTGACAAACAGACAGTGAAACAGTATGAAAAGGAAATCAAGAAGTTTGAAAAAGAACTTGTAAAGTATCTGAACAGCATAACTTATCGTATTGACATCATTGATGAACACATTCATCACTTAAAGCTCGATTAGGGATAAACATCTATCTTCTTTTTTACAAAAAACCGAATTTTCTCCCATTTTATCAGCTTCCGGTTCTTCATCATCGTTTCTAGTCCTTAACAACTCAACTAGGACTAAAAACATTAATGGCTAATATCTGGAAACGTAAATGCGCGTGGGCAATCTTTCTATTCTCGATTCATACTGCAACCGGTCAGTATAAGGAAACGCAGATTTCGCTAGCCAATACCAATTCAGAAGAGCCATCAAAGAAAAGTACTGTAAGAAGTTACATCGATCATTTCAATCCATTGGGACCCAAAGCACAATTGATGAGAAATGAGTCCTACTCTTGCATAGATGCTCCGGTTTCCAAACTTGATAAAGGTCTTTGGATAAAGCTAGGGAGCAAGCAGTTTTTGTATAAAGATCAGGACGCTCTTTTATTAGATGAGAATAAGAAATTGGTGCAATTCGATTTTAATCAGTTCAATAAGGTCTTACGAACAACCGTAAAAATGTTGAGAGGCTTAGAGAGGAAATCACCTTATGCTCGTAACATCATCCACACACTGCAAAACTCTGACAATAAGTTTGTGATTTCTCTGGTCAGTACTATAGATAGCTACGTTCTCTTCCCTTTGCCTAATGGAAGATTGGGCGTATTAAATAATAACGCCTATGCGTTTCAGGTACTTGAAAAAGAAAGCCTCATTGTTGACTATGCACCATTTGATAAAATCGGTAGTGGTGCCGAAATCAGATGGGCACCAGAACATAAAAGAATCAAACTTGCTCACGAACTTTCACACGCTTATGATGCCAATTACGGCTTGCTGGATGATCAGCTTATGCAGGCTTATGGAGAAATAATGTCCGCCAGAGAAATCCGAGCGCTCTTTCATGAAAATATGATTCGAAAAGATTTAAATATGAGTTTGCGAACAAAAGCCGGGTCCGGCAATGCGCTTGTCTGGGAAGGTCAGCCATATACTTATCCCTTGCCAATCCCAGCTCGATACTAAGCAGGTATACACCAAAAGCTTACCTTATTCTGATTCCTGTGCACGTCATGTACACACAACCTATATAAGTACTGGGCCGCAACCATTGAACCTTTGTGGATCATTTTCCACAATTCAATGCGAGACAATATACTTACCTATTCATTATGCTTTGGAGCAGCACTTCTGAGTCAATTTGCTACCTGTCAGCCAGCTGTAATCCCACCCGCTCATGAGCATAAATCTGTTGCTGAGAAATTCCAGCAGCTAAGTACCTCGTCATGTGATTTGGAAGTCATTGCGAACGACACAGACGCTGACTTCATTGACCTTTTTAATCCTTTAGGTCCAAAAGCACAATTGCTTTATAGAACTTCAAATAAATCTAAAGAAAAGCATGTATCAGTCGTTGAGAGAGGCCTTTGGATAAATTTTAAGAATGAACTATTTCTTTATAGGGATCAGAAGATTTGGCTACCAGATGCTGCCAAAAAGCTAAAGCAGGTAGATCAGGATCAGTCTAAGAAAATTCTAAAGAAAACGGTGAAAACACTTCATAGCTTAGAAAATAGCTCTCCCTATGCAAGAAACATAATCAGCACATTGCAAAATTCATGTAACAAGTTTGTTATCAAACTGGCTGATATCAACGAAAGCTATACGCTATTTCCAATTGCCGATAAGAAATTAGGTTTCTTAAACAACGAGGCATATGCGTTTCAAGTAATTGACCAGGAGCAATTGATGATAGACTATGCTCCGTTTGATAAAATAGGTAGTGGTGCAGAGATGCGCTGGACTCCAGCTCTGGGACTAATTAAGCTCGCTCATGAACTTTCTCACGCCTACGATGCTAATTATGGTCTGCTTGACGATCGACTAATGCCAGCCTATGGAGAAGTGATGTCTGCCAGAGAAATACGTGCGCTGTATCATGAAAACATCATTCGAAAAGAATTAAAAGTCAGGATGAAATATAAAGCCAATACAGGAAGCGCATTGATATGGCAAGGGATGCCATTTACTTATCCGCTACCAGTCTGTGCACGCTACTGATTACTCAATTCTACGCTTTGGATAACATTGAAAAATTTTAGCGTATCAGGAGCATTTACATAACCAACCACATAGCTCCCATTGATCGACTCCAGCCAATGCTGTCTTTCGTAAATGCCACTATTCTTGATTGTATCATTTTCGGTTCGATTAACTGAGTAGGTAGCAATGTTGTCTCTCAGTCTGTTGGGGTAATTAAGCTTTGATCCGGAATAGGTATTGGTGCTTATGTAAAAAATGGATCCATCCTTATAGCTGAATCGATATTCACAAAACCCATGCTCCATTTCTTTTGTCAAATCATAGCCTTCGACAGGAGCAAGTTCTAACAATTGCATTTCGGAATCTGGCACACAGTCTCTGAAATCCAGTGAAAGCCTGCCTCCCGACCTGTCAGCAATTGAATTTTGTGTGGCGCAGCTACAAATACAAATTAATAATGGCAGTAATCCTCTTCTCATTTAACGAATCAAAAATAATGAACTGATATTATTAAATATCAAAGCCTGCCTTAATCAGCAAATCAAAAAAGTACACCTTAAGTACACATTCCTTCTGTTAAATAAACAAATTTCTAACCTGATCTTTGAGACTTCATGCTTAAAACCTTTATGCATCAGTCATTCATTAAAACCACATTTTTCCTTTCAGCAATTTGCCTTCAATTATCTGCGATTGGCCAAGAATACCAGTTGATGAAATCAACTATAAGTAATTCAACTACATCCTATTCGAATAATAAAATACTTCTAAGTCACACCATTGGACAAACCTCTCTAATCAACTCAGTTCAAACTGAAAGCATACAGCTTTTGCAAGGCTTCGAATACCAGTTGTTTTTCAAAAACAATGAACAGTCAACTAATAATGAACTTTTTGCTTACCCCAATCCAACAATTGGTCCAATTTCAATTAAGAGAGAAAGCGCCAAGCCAGAACATGTTCAGTTAGTGATTTATGACCTAAAAGGCATGGTTGTCAAAAGTTTTGAGCGACGCATAGATACTCGATACATTAAAATTGATCTTTCCTCTCTTCCGAAAGGTAGCTATCAGATTAGGGTAACAGGAGAGAATCACAACTACGGTAACTGTAGCATATTATTAAAATGAAATCAATTCGATTTATACTATGGGTTAGTCTCATAGCAGGCTCTAACATTGTCTACTCGCAAAACTGGGTTGGACTTAGCATAGGTGGAAACCAAACCTTCATAAACTTCCAGGACGCAGCAGGACAAAAGAACGACGCTCTCAAAGGAGTTCCAGGGTTTACTGCCTCCTCTCATTTTCAATTTCCGCTTAGCAAAATCAAGAATTTAAGTTTGAATGGGTCTACCGTACTCAACATTGAAGGCGGCTATAAATCCACAAAAATAGTTGATATCAATAGCAGTCAGCAGTCTAGCTGGACACTAAGACAGCTTACAAGTAGTATGACTATCCGAAAGCACCTTAAATCAAGATCGACTCTAATTCCATTTTACGAAATGGGTGGCTCGGTCGACTATATGCTCAGCGGTACTCAGACACTTGGGTTTGAGCAATATGATTTAGACGAAAGTCTGAATACAATCAATATATCCATTCAATCTGGTCTAGGGCTTCAATATGAGATTTCTTATGATGCCAATGCAACTATTCTACTCGGCTATCTGCATGGGCTTTCAGACATTGAAAAAGATCAAGCTCAAAAAGCTAAACTAAATGGACTGAGAATTTCCATTGCCATTTATTTCACCATTGAAAAATCGAAAAAACATTGACATGATAAAATTATTAAGCATTATTTTAGTTTGCATAGCATGTTTACAAACTGGCTACAGCCAGCAAAATGATGTGCGCGTTGGGTTTACCTATCAGGCAGTTGCCATTGATCGATCTCAGTCACAAGGTTTTGGTAGAGACACCCAGGGTAAAGTCCTTGCCAATCAAGACGTCAAACTCCGCTTCAGTATTAGAGAAGGTGGTTCCGATGGTACCATTGGATATCAGGAAACTCATGAGACTTCCACTGATGTGTTCGGAATCTTCCGATTGGTGATTGGCCGAGGAGAAACATCTTCAGACATATTACTAGAAGAGTTGCTCTGGGGCCAAGTGGCCTATTTTCTGGAAATAGAAATTGATCTGGGTGATGGCTTTCAAGTGCTAGGCTCAGAGGAACTTCATGGAGCTCCTTTTGCTCTTAATACTTTACCGCAAAAGCTAAAAATCGAAAATGAAAATAAGTTGAGTATCACCCAGGGAAACACGATTCATCTCATGGACAATGACCCAATGAATGAACTTCTGGAGGATGTTCGTCTCACAGGATCACGACTCGAACTAACAGATGCCGGAGGCATAAAAAGTGTGGATCTAAGTTTGCTTAAGGATGCTGACGCTGACCCGGCTAATGAAATTCAGGATATCAGTACCAATGACACCCCTGGCAACCTGAGCATATCCAATGGATCGACCCTTACACTAAACGTTGATGACGCTGATGCGGACATTGCAAATGAAATCCAGAACTTGGACTTTACGAACGACATACTTACAATAACAAATAATTCATCAGCCACACCCATTGACCTCAGCACCATTCGAGGCACATTTTCCACCACATCAAATGTCACCTCCAACGAACGTGGTGACTATGCCACTGATGATTTCGTTTTCGGAAGTCCACAATTGGATGATGATGGTGATCCCAACCATGATGCACGCATGTTCTTTGACAAAAGCAAAGGAGCGTTTAGAGCTGGTCAAGTCGATGATGATAAATGGGATACCATAGGCGACTACTCTGTAGCTATGGGTTTTAACACGAGTGCAACTGGAACAAGATCTTCTGCATTTGGTTGGGAAACTACTGCAACAGGATTCGCTTCCACTGCCATGGGTTCTCAAACAGTCGCCGAAGGAGATGGATCTTTTGCTGTTGGTTTGAGGTCTAAGGCTACAGGAGGGTATTCCACGGCTATGGGTTATGACACGAAGGCTTTAGCGAATTATTCGACGGCAATGGGTGTTAATACAAAAGCTTCAGGATTGGGCTCCACTGCCATGGGTGATCATACAACCGCCTCCGGTTTTTACTCAACCTCAATGGGATCTTCTACAACTGCGTCAGGTTATTCATCCTTTGCTGCAGGCCATTTAATATTTTCCAGATCATTCACTGAGACGGCCATTGGAATTTTCAATACGGACTACACGCCAAATTCTACTACTGCATTTGATTCGAATGATCGGTTATTCACAATCGGAAATGGAACGGATGTTTTTAATCGATCTAATGCACTCACTATGCTCAAAAATGGTAATACAACCCTCAACGGTCAACTCACCATTGATGGAGACAATATAGGTGGTGCTGATGGCTATACGCTACCTGCTCAAGATGGAACAGCAAATCAAGCAATGATAACTGATGGAAATGGTATCCTAAGTTGGGGAAGTGCAGGAGCAGGAGTCTTCTCAACCACTACCAATGTCACATCCAATGCACCAGGCGATTATGCAAACGACGACTTTGTTTTCGGAAGTCCACAATTGGATGATGATGGTGATCCCAACCATGATGCACGCATGTTCTTTGACAAAAGCAAAGGAGCGTTTAGAGCTGGTCAAGTCGATGATGATAAATGGGATACCATAGGCGACTACTCGGTAGCTATGGGCTTTAACACGAGTGCAACTGGATCAAGATCTTCAGCATTTGGTTGGCAAACTACTGCAACAGGATTCGTTTCAACCGCAATGGGTCAATTAACCAATGCTTCAGGATCTCGTTCCACTGCTATGGGTTATAGCACAGCCGCCTCTGGTAATAATTCCACTGCCATGGGCGCTCTAACAGTCGCCGAAGGAGAGGAATCTTTTGCTGTGGGTTTGAGGTCTAAGGCTACAGGATCTCGTTCCACCGCAATGGGTCAAGAAACTACTGCTTCAGGATCGAGTTCCACTGCCATGGGTCGTAATACAACCGCCTCCGGTTTTTACTCAACCTCAATGGGCTATTTCACAACTGCTTCAGGATCGAGTTCCACTGCCATGGGTGAAAAAACAGTCGCTTCAGGATCGAGTTCCACTGCTATGGGTGAAGAAACAAACGCTTTAGGATCTCTTTCCACTGCCATGGGATCTTCTACAACCGCTTCAGGATTGAGCTCCACGGCAATGGGATATTCTACAATCGCCTCTGGTAATTATTCCACTGCCATGGGATCTTCTACAACTGCTTCAGAGTCTAATTCCACTGCTTTGGGATCTTCTACAACTGCTTCTGGTAATAATTCCACTGCCATGGGTAGAGAAACTACTGCAACAGGATTCGCTTCAACCGCAATGGGTCAATTAACCAATGCTTCAGGATCTCGTTCCACTGCTATGGGTTATAGCACAGCCGCCTCTGGTAATAATTCCACTGCCATGGGCGTTCTAACAGTCGCCGAAGGAGAGGAGTCTTTTGCTGTGGGTTTGAGGTCTAAGGCTACAGGATCTCGTTCCACCGCAATGGGTCAAGAAACTACTGCTTCAGGATCGAGTTCCACTGCCATGGGTCGTAATACAACCGCCTCCGGTTTTTACTCAACCGCAATGGGTCAATTAACCAATGCTTCAGGATGGAGTTCCACTGCTATGGGTGATAAAACAGTCGCTTCAGGATCTAATTCCACTGCTATGGGTGAAGAAACAAACGCTTTAGGATCTCTTTCCACTGCCATGGGTGAAAAAACAGTCGCTTCAGGAATTCGTTCCACTGCTATGGGTTATATTACAGACGCCTCTGGTAATAATTCCACTGCCATGGGATCTTCTACAGCTGCTTCAGGAGAAAATTCCACTGCCATGGGTTATAGAACAACCGCTTCAGGAAGATATTCCAGCGCAATGGGCGCTCTAACAGTCGCCGAAGGAGAGGAGTCTTTTGCTGTTGGTTTGAGGTCTAAGGCTACAGGAGGGTATTCCACCGCAATGGGTCAAGAAACTACTGCTTCAGGATCGAGTTCCACTGCCATGGGTGAGAAAACAGTCGCTTCAGGATCGCATTCCACTGCCATGGGATCTTCTACAACCGCTTCAGGATTGAGCTCCACGGCAATGGGATATTCAATATTTTCCAGATCATTCGCTGAGACGGCCATTGGAATTTTCAATACGGACTACACGCCAAATTCTGCTACTACATTTGATTCGAATGATCGGTTATTCACAATCGGAAATGGAACGGATGTTTCTAATCGATCTGATGCGTTTGTCTTACTTAAAAACGGAAACGCAACACTATCTGGAACTCTCACAGAAACTTCAGATGCCCGATTGAAAAAAGACATCTCTCCTATCATCGATTCATACGCTAGGCTAATGGATATGAAGGGAGTGAATTTCCGCTGGAATGATGTGAAACCTCACGACACTACCAGTCTGCAAACTGGTTTTATTGCCCAAGAGGTGGAGAAGTTGTTTCCTGAACTAGTAAGAGAAGATTCGGAAGGCTACAAGTCTGTGAATTACATTGGAGTAATCCCTCACTTGGTAGAAGCCATAAAAAAGCTTAAATCTGAAAATGAGGTACTTAAGAAGGAATTGGAACAAAGAAATCGAGTTCAAGTCAATAAGCTTGATGAATTAGAGACTCGATTGAGTATTTTGGAAAACAAATCTCGCTTGTCAAAGAAAAAAGGGACTTCTAACAAAGCAAAAAGCAGAGGTAACTAGCCTTACATATCCTGAATCTTAAACACCAGGATTGGGATTTTTGACTCGTTCACAATATCCTCGGCTATGGATCCGCCTAGGAGATGTGCAATGCCTTTCTTCCCGTGTGTTCCTAATACTATTAAGCCTGCACCGACCTCTTCTGCAAACTTGACCGCTCCTTCATCTGCAAAGTCAGCATCCACCGTATTGACAGTAAAATCTTTTAGGTAATTGCGCTCAGCAAAATGCTCCAGTTGCTTTTTGGCTTGACCTTCATCTAGCCAGTTATAAGGTGTCTTTACCTTCACTAGGTGCATATTTAGTCCAAGTAGCTCTTGTAGATCCTTGGCGTGATCAGCTATTAAATCCTGCTCCTGGCTTAAGTCTGAAGCAAAAGCCATACTCTTCATGTCTTTTAAGTGGGTCTCACCTTTCACAATGATAACCGGACATTCGGCATGTCTAATCATGCGCTCGGCATTGGATCCAATAAATACTTCTCTAAGACCGGAAGCTCCTTTGGAACCCATCACGATCCAGGTGGACTTATCCTCAGCAATGATCTTGCTTATGTTTGTGAAGGCATTTCCAAACTTAAGATGTATTGTAACCTTTTGTCCTGCCTCTTCAACACGTTTGCCCCACTCCTCAAGTTTGTTATGAGATGCTTTTAAGAATTCCCCTGTATAAAATGACTCTGCTGCGGAGTTATCTACCTCCCCGGTAAAATTGACATGTCCAACGGGCATATCCACAACGTGAACTAAGAGGATTTCACCTTTTACTTTTTCATTAAACTCAATAGCGAAATTGAGTGCATGAGATGCTAGTTCTGAGAAATCTACAGGTACTAATATTTTCTTCATTTCTGTATTAATTATGAGTCAAGACCTCAATCTTTTTATACTCTGGTTTACCGTGAGCATTTTTGATGCTATCTAAAGATATAGATTTTTCTTTCTTATCCATTCTAAACGACCACACTGGAACGTTGATATGATTTACTGTATCTTCAGTTAAGCTTCCTGAAAGCCAATGAGACAGGCCTCTTCTTGCATGTGTTGGCATTGCAATCATGTTTGCTTCTATTTCTTGAGCATAGCTTAGTATTCCATCTGACGGGAAAACATTATTCACAATGGTGAACTCGAAATCAGTGATATCGTGCGATTGAATTTGCTTGGAAAGCTCGTTACTTACACGTTCTTCGTTTTCAATATTGTGTGGTGTTTTCACCCATAAAAACTCCAACTTCGATTTGAAGCTTTTTTGAAGTTTAGATACCTCATTTAGGAAGCTGGCTTTAATTTCTCTTATGTCTAAAGGAATCAGGATTTTCTTGATTTCAGATACAGAGACTTTGTCTGGGATTGATATGACAGGACATGCAGCATGCCGAACGATCTTTTCGGTATTAGAACCGATTAGCACTTCTTCCAACCCTGAGCATCCTTTGGTACCGATGATCACCAAATCGTAACCTTCTTCCTTGGTCATTTCCTTAATGGCTGAAACCAAATAAACCTCATCAATTTTTGTGTTGATTTTAATCTTAGTATTAAACTTAGAGGTGAATTCCTTCATCTTTTCTACCATCGCTTCTCTAACTTCTTCCATTAAAGACTTTGCGCTGGAGAAAGAAGTAAACTGATAATCTGAATAGTAATCGAAATGAACACTATTCAGCAGGGTTATTTCCGCATCGTGTTTTTCTGCCAACTCAATCGCAAACTGGGTAGCACTTGTACTTATATGCGAGAAATCAACCGGTACGAGTATCTTTTTCATATTATGTATTTTTTATTATTAGACCAATTCCCACAATCCCTTCGTTCGCCGTTTCTATATTTCCGCCAAGCGAATGGTTATGATCGTATCATTTCAATTTTCATTATTCAAAGCTATCCTTATACGCGCATCATCGTAATGACTTTTACAACCTGACCTATTGACTTTCATCATCTCTGTGATAAAGATCATTTTTAAAACTAGGAATCGTCATCCTTTAAATTGGGCATGAAGGCTACATTGATAATTCAAACAATAGGTAAGGAATATGGAAAAGATAACAACGGTTGAAGGTTTGGTTCAGGCGCTAAGCCAGTGCAACGAAGAAGGTGATCACGTGTTAGATGTAATGTCTCACGTTAAAATTCCTCGTGAAGAATTCCAACGATACTATTCATGGAGCGATGATAAGTACGCTCGCAATGTTCTTGCTCGAAATCAGGACTTTGAGGTCTTGCTGATTTGTTGGGAAAAAGGACAATCTTCTCCTATCCATGATTTCAACGCACAAGAAGCATGGGTTCATCCTATGGAGGGAATGCTGAGAGAGGAATGCTTTAAAATCAATGTTGACGATGATAAATTGGAGAAAGTGAGTAACGTGCTGCTAGGAACTGATGAGTTTTCCTTTATGAAGCAAGTCGGAATCCATCGCTATTCGAATGCATATTCGGAGAGAACTGTGAGTCTCAATATTTATCGCAAGCCAGTGACTGAGTGGCATGTTTATGATGAGGGCAAATCTGATTGCAAAGTCATGGAAACCTGGGAAAATAAGAATTATAACTTACTCCAGTCTTGATCTAACGGTACATTGTATCAAAATATAGGCGACTTTGGAATTAGGCTTGTGCATTCAACCTAATAATCTCCTCAGACTTGTCCAACTTAAATGTCCAGACTGGAACATCCAAATGATTGACCGTGTCTTCTGTAGTACTTCCGGATAACCAATGAGCAATGCCTCTTCTTGCGTGTGTAGCCATGGCTACCATATCTGCATTGGATTCAAGTGCTTCAATGAATATTCCGTCCTGAGGATTGATATTTTCAACAACGAAAAACCGATAATTATTCAGACCATGGGATTTCAACACCTTGGCCAATTCTTCTCCAAGCTCCTGCTCCTTAGTAGATGAAATAGCTGATTGTCTAACCCAAATAAGTTCAAGTTCACATTCAAAAACAGCCTGTAGGTTGGCCACACGAGTTAAAAAACCACGTCTTAATTCGGAAAGGTCTAATGGTACCAGAACCTTTCTAATAGGCTGCAAGGTGACATGTTCAGGAATGGTTATTACAGGACAGGGTGCATGACGAACAATTTTTTCAGCATTTGATCCTATAAATATTTCCTCAAAACCTGATGTTCCGCGTGTTCCTACCACAACCAAATCAAATCCATCATCATTAACCAATTGTTTTACGGCAGTAACAATTGAATCAGGAGAAATCTTATAGTCGATTTCTACATCTGATTTAAACTTCTCTATGAAGCTTTTCATTCGATCCTCCGCCTCCGCTGTAATATCATCGGCCATCGCAGAGATTGATCCTAAGTCTCCATATTGGAAATCATAGGAATAATCTAGTTTGACGCTGTTGAAAAGTGTCACTTCACCGCACATTTTTTCGGCAAGATCCAAAGCGAATAGTACTGCATTTTCGCTCACTTTAGAGAAATCTGTTGGGACAAGTATCTTTTTCATCAGTATCGTATCTTATGGTGAGAATTCGACACTAAAGTACGGACTATAAACACGTGCTCTTCTGACGATTGCCAGAGTAGCAATTGATTTTCATCAACACATAATATTAGAAATCTTGATGATTGGCTTTTCTCAATAGCAACCAAAAGGGAATTGCTATCCAAAGAAGCAGAATACCGATAGAAAAGATAAACCCAAAGTTTGTTCCAAAAAACTTCTGAAAAAGCGCTCCTGTATAGCCTAAAAGAGCTGATATCTCGAGTTTCAGCAGGATCATAATTCTACTCAGGTCAATGGGATTGAAGAGTGATGCGCCCAACGCGAACCTATCAAGCGGGTAGTCTCCAAAGACAATTAAAGAAATCATGAATAGTCCATCGTAAATCACGGCGAAGAATAGCCACATCAAAATGGCATAACCAAACCCTTTAATCTTATTGGAATTACTCAAGCCAATATTGAGTGCAAGGGCCACAAAAATGAACGTAAGAAATGTACCCGACATCAGCAAAGTGATGAAATTAGCTATCGCATCTGACTGACCAATGCCATACATAAGAAACGGGATGCCCAAACCAATTATCAGGCTCATAGATAACGAAAGTGACAGTCCAAGATACTGGCCTGCAAAAATGGTAGAACGCTTAACAGGTTGTGAAAGCAGCAGTTCAATAAACTCTCGTGAATTGTAGAAATACATAATGCCGAATATGGTTCCAATCATTGGCGTCAACACGACGATGATATTCATCAGAGTGATGGTGGCTTTGGACAAATCGGAGTTGAGAAATAGCAATACAAAGCCTAAAGCCATATAAAATGCGAGATAGACATAACTCCACCTGCTGCGCATCAAATCGTAAAAGCTATATTTTAAGATCTTAATCATTCTTTCAGCATTGCTGCAATTGCATGTTCCAAATCTGATTCTTTTGTCTGTTTTGTCAGCTCACCGATTGATCCTTGAAAATGAATCTTTCCATCAAGTAAGAAAATGATCTCCTCTGATAACTCCTCCACCAAACTCATGATGTGCGTGGTTATCAATATGATTTTGCCTTTCTGCTTTTCCTCCTGAATCAATTTCTTTAGTTCGATCAGAGCGACCGGATCCAGGCCAGCTGTGGGCTCATCCAGGATGCAAATATTTGCATCAAACATGAAGGCGAGTACGATATTTACTTTTTGCCTGGTTCCCCCTGAGAGATCCGATAGTTTTTTATCCAGAAACTTCACCAGTCTGAAGCGGTCAATGAGTTCCTGTTCTCTGCCCTTCTGATTCCGAATATCCAGAATCATGTGTATCAATTCATTGACAGTGAGGTTGTCGGGAAAACGAGCGATTTGTGGCAGATAAGCTATGTCTTTGCGGTATTCCCAGCTCTTCCTGATGGTCTCTCCGTTCACTATTAAATCACCGCTATTGGGAACGACCATACCTAAGATAATCTTGAGCATGGTGGTCTTTCCTGAACCATTGTGACCGAGGATGGCAAACACGCCTGGTTTCTGAATAGCAAAGTTAATTCCCTTCAACACGTTGAGTTTACCAAAGCTCTTATTAAGGTTGGATACTTCTATCATTTGAATGCTCGCATTGAAGGTGACTGATCAACCAAATTATCCGGAGTAAAAACAGGTGAAACTCGCTCAGAAAAATTCATGATATCGACGAATAGACTTCTCAATAAAATGATAGTCTCCGGTGTTTTATTGACTATATAAGAAAACAATTTGACTGGCCTGTATGGAACATCTCCTACTCCATCTTTGTCGAGATCATACCCAGTGTAGTCACCCCAATAATTCCCGTCGAATGTATTGTCATTCATTTTCGAATTGTAGGATACGTCAAAGGAATTACCAACAAAGTCATTTCCGTAGATTCGATTGGCGTAGCATCCGCCTGATACCTTAATCGCCCAACCATTCTTTTTGAAGACATTGCCTGTATAGTTGATTCTGGTAGTACCATCTATAAACACAGCCATCGTATTTTCTGTAAATTCATTGTCTACTACTTCCGCATCGTAAATTTCTTTTAGTAGTAAGCCGTAGCTAGCCGGTCCCCAATTGTTGACGAACTGATTTTGCTTCATCACTATGAACTTGGAGAACATGACTGCTACTCCTGCCCCGTTTCTCTCAAATCGGTTATTTAGGTATTGATCGCGGTTGGAAAACATGAAATGCAATCCATATCGAATGTTATTATGGGTGTGATTATCTGTGATTTTACTATCATCTACGAATTCAAGGTATATGCCATCACGCATGTTATACACCTCATTTTTGTAGACCTCTAGATTGGAACAGTGCCAGCCATGAATTCCATTTCCTGTTTCGTCTTCCTTTACGGATGTGCCATAAACCACATTATTTCTTATCGTCCCATACTTTGATTTCTCAATCAGCAGTCCAAAGAATGGATCCGCTACAACATTGTTTTCAATGATAAAATAATTGGCTTTAAAGGTGTAGATGGCCGCATAATCCTTTGTATAGCTTCTTCCGGCGTTTATGATTTTCAATCCTGAGATATGAATACTATCAGCCAGCAGCTTTAATACATAGCCTGTCATCTTACCATCCAGAGTAGCACCTTCTTCTCCAATTATGGTTAGTGGTTTTGTGATCTCCAGGTTTTCACAGATGTAAATGCCGGATCCAATAACTATGGTATCGCCAGGTTCTGAAATAGCTACTGCTTGCTTCAAATTCTTTATATCACAACTTTCACAAACGCGTCTTTTCGATGCATTTCCGATGTTGAAGATTGAAAGTAAAATTGCTGCAAGCAGTATTCTCATATCATATCGAGTAGCGCAGACCTAGTGCGAAAGAGTGTATTTCTTTCATTTGTATTCCTTCAACTTTCTGGTAAATCGGTCTTCCATAAGAAAAACCGGCCTTAAAGTCGCGAAATACTGGTCTGTCTCCAAAAGAGAAATTTAATGCAAAACTTGAATTGATTCTTGTAAAGCCAGTATTTACTGGATCAGCAGTTGTGACCATCATTGGGTTTAGCATCTCATCCCTTCCAGTCATTCCAAGTTGTTTTTTGCCACTCAACTGTACCGCAGAGCTTAGCCAATCCGTCAGATTATAGCTCACCCAGGAATTCATCGTGTATTCATTCCCCCAGCGGTAGCCTTCCGAAGATTCTCCGGTCCTGATGGTTGCAAGCGGTTGAACTCCCCAGCTTATAGACTCTAAAGAGCCTTTGTAGGTACCTCCTATCGTTAAATCCACAGTTCCACTCCCACGTTGCATGGGGTAAGGTAGTCGCATATCTTCCGCCATTGGGGTGTCATCTGTACTGACAATGCTACCTGTGGGAAGGCTTATAGATGCATTTAAATGTACTGAAGTGTTTTCCTGACTAACCAAACCATAGAGCGAGCTGAGTTTCAGATCTCCAATTCCTTCACTTTTTGTGCTGAATTTCATTCCCATCATCGTCATTAAGTCCATTTCGTTTCTAACAAAGTTTTGCATCAACATGAGCGTCACACGATCAGATGGTGCATACATTACACCTACCATAAACATGTCCATACGCATCGCCTGAGGCGCTACCATGTAATTTTGAAAAATGGCCATGTTGGCTACATCATCAGATCCTTGCAGGTTTCCTTCCATTGACATGGTCATGTATCGTGCAGATACCATTAAGCCTCCTTTATGATGTAAGTGATCGCCCATTATTCCAATCGGTGCATAGGCATCAGGTCGATGATGATGATGTGTGGGATGATCGAGAAGACCAAACCTCGAGTCTTTAAAGAGCTTTTTGAGTCCTTCCCAATCATAAATTTCGCCTCCTTGTGTTTTTTGCACTCGCTCTGCGACTTCTTTTGAAGAATATGCTGACAAGTAAGCTCCCATTGGGCTGGCAATTTTCTTGCTTTTCAGATAGCTAGCAGACTTTGCGTCAATCAAAGCACCGGCTTTTTCATAGTCGGCTACCAATAACTTGTTAAAGTTCGACTCGTCTTCTTCTTTTAAATAATTAACGAGGCATTCTATGGCATCAAACTTTTGTGAAGTGCCCTCATTATCTACAGCAACCGCTGTAAACTTCTGATCCTTAATATACATGTTGCAATGTGAGCAGGCGTCTTCTCCAAGGTTGATCACATTTTGGGCATAGGAAGATCCGATTATCACCATGCAGGTGATTATTGATATTATAGATTTCATGACAGTAATTTTTATTGTACTTCGAATTCAGCTTTGAGCTCAGACCAGCTTAATGACTGCCCGGAAACATCCTTAATTGTTTCCATACGATCATTTTCATTTTCAAAAGCGGTCAAGAACTCTCCCATCGGGCTGGGGATTGATTCAGATATCAGGTAATGCGCGTTTGTTGCGTCAGCCAATTTTCCAGGATTTGAATAGTCTGAAACGAGGTAATATTTAACCTCGGGGTGCTCCCATTCTTTCAGGTCATTTAGCATACATTCTATCGCATCGTATTTAAAAGCTTTTCCTGTTTTTGTCACCAATTGTGCTGAATGCTGCTTATCCACTATGGTCATTTTGCAGAAGACACAGGCATCCTGTCCATAATTAATGGACTGTGGACCTCCGGAGCATCCTGTGATCAGTCCCATCACAAGCACGATTGCCACTGCCTGAACACTCACAAGCTCTTTTTTTGCTTTGACAAAAGCCAGCAGTGAAAGGCCCATTCCAAGAAACATGAGGTAAGCACCAAGCCTAGGCATAGAAATGGCTCGGAAATTCAAAATCATTTTAGCACCAATCAGCGGTGGCTGATAAGCCATTGGCTGGCCCTCATCATCCGTGAATTTGATTGCAGCATTTTCTTTGAGGTCATGTCCATATTCGTATTCCCACTGATAGAAGTCGTACATGGCAATGGTTCCCAAAACAAGCATTAATGCAAACCAACCAATGTAAAGTGGTCTTTTGCCAATGAAAGCGATGAGTACACCCAGCACAATCATACCAATCGCTACTTTAGGAAATATGCTAAACTCAGGGATGGTTTCTGGGATATCCTTCATGCCAACATAGTGGTTCATGATATTGATATTCTTAATATCATTGGGATTTGCGTCCTCAAATTTATTGATGTGAATATCCATCCCAATTGGATCGGGGTATTGTGGTGCCTCAAGTGTGATGTTCCACATAGGCCATAAGAAGAGTCCGCCGAGCATAATTGCTCCGACCAACATATAAAGCTGAGATCTTTTCATGATGCTTATTTTTTGATGGAAATAGTGGGCTGCCTCACGATCGTGAAGCAGCCACATTAAAACCTAACTTGCTACTCTCCGTCCAGACTCCACTTTAATGGTACATCTGCACCTTTTGCAGAAACCCTGACGTATCCCTGCATTTCCTGGTGTAGTGCAGAGCAGAAGTCAGTACAGTAGAAAGGCCACACGCCTTCTTTCTTCGGATTCCAGATAAATGTTTCCGTCTGACCAGGCATGATGAGCAACTCAGAAGTGTTGGCACCAATCATACTCACGCCGTGAGGAACATCATAATCTTGCTCAAGGTTGGTGACATGGAAGTATACCTTATCACCCACTTTGATTCCTTCAATATTATCTGGAGCAAAGTGACTCCTGATTGTTGTCATGTAGATATGCACTTCGTTTCCATCCCTTTCAACTCTTGCCTCTTTCTCACTCTTGGCAGCATAAGGGTGCATATTTTCTTCCAGCTTATAAAACTTGGTTTGATTGGGTTTGATCAAATCTGCTGGTGCTCCAGCAGCATAGTGCGGCTCACCAATGGTTGGGAAATCAAGAATCAATTCCATTTTATCCCCAGAGATATCGTATAGCTGCGCTGAGTGTGCAAGCTCTGGTCCAGTTGGTAGATATCTATCCTTTGTGATCTTGTTCATCGCCACCAGGTATTTACCAAAAGGCGCTTGAGAGTTACCTCCTGGAATCATCAAGTGACCAACAGAGTAGTATGTTGGCTGTCTATCCAATACTTCCCAGGTTCCAAGCTTCCATTTCACTACTTCAGAGCTGATGAAGAATGTGGTATAGGCATTCCCTTTTGCATCAAATTCGGTATGCAATGGGCCTAAGCCAGCATTTTGCACCACACCAGCCACCACGTCCTCGTAGTTGAGCACCGGAATACCGTATGCTTCACCATCGAATTTTTCATTCTCAATTGCATCCAACATTTTGGTAAATGAGTGGGCAGTCAATGCTGCTGCCAACTTACCACTACCGATGATGTACTCACCCGAAGGATCCACATCACATCCGTGAGGTGACTTAGGTGTAGGCAGGAAGTAAACCAATCCAGGATATTTAGATGGATCAAGAATTTTCACTTCTTTTTTCATGGTAGTAGTTGCCATGTGTGTAGACTCACTATAGATATTGTGAGCATACTCAGTTTCCATGGTTTCGAACTGACCGCTAGCGATAAGCTCCTCAGCTTTTTTCCAGTTGATGGCAGCTATATAATCTTTGTCATTCTGAGAAGCATTCACTTCCAGTAGTGTGTTCGCTTCCTCCGTATTGTAAGTAGAGAAGAACATCCAACCGTGGGATTTCTTTCTGCCCGGGTGAGCCAAATCAAAGTTGAATCCAGGCATCATTACCTGGAAGGCAAGATCCATTTCTCCACTCTCCTGATCTACACTGAGGAAAGTCAAGGCTCCTTTAAAGTTGCCTTTGTATTCATCAATAGGGAGATCTCGTTGTGGCACCGGCACGGAGAATCTTGTTCCGGCTACTACGTACTCAGTATTTTCAGTTACGAAAGAGGAACTGTGGTTACCGGCACTATTAGGAATCTCAATGATCTCCTCTGTCTCGAACGAGGAAAGGCTGATTCTAGCAATGCGAGGTGTATTGTTACCGTTGATGAAACACCACCGGCCATCTACTTTGCCATTGGTTTGAGAAAGGTCCGGGTGGTGAGCATCATCCCATGGTACGGACCCAAAAGAAGTATTCAACATTGGTTTGGTTTCTTCATTGAAACCATATCCTTTTTCAGCATCCACAGAGAATACCGGAACCACTCTGAAGAGTCGTCCTGAAGGTAGTCCGTAGACCGATAGCTGACCGCTGTAACCTCCGGAAATGAAAGCATAAAATTCATCATGCTCTCCGGGTGGTACAAATGAACGCTCAGCCATGTTGCTGCCAAGCGCGCCTGATTGATTGCCACTCTGGCCACATGACGTGGCGATTAAAAGAGTAACGATCACGAAGGCCTTAAATAGTATATGCATCTTAATCTTCATGATTGATAATTGTTATTTATTAGTTAGGTAAAATCACTTTGTCTACTACATTAATTACTCCGTTGGAGGTTTGTATCGTGCCTATCACTTTGGCGCCTGCAACTGTAATTTCATCGCCGTTGACTACCACTTCGAGGTAATCGCCTGTAGCCATGTAAATCTTTCGTCCCTTAGAAGCTTCTTTCTTTAAAGCCTCCTGATCATATGATCCGGGTGCAGCATGTCGAGTAATTATTGTCGCCAGATCACTTTTATTCTCAGGCTTCAAGAGGTTGTCAAGTACACCTTCTGGCAATGCTGCAAATGCATCATTGGTAGGTGCAAACACGGTTAATGGGCCTGCATTTACTAATACATGCTCAATTTCGGCTGCTTGAACACCCGCAACGAGTGTTGTATGTGCGTCAGAGGACATTGCCACTTGTAGAATGTTTTTTGCTGATTCATCGTCTTGCACTGATGCCTGGCCTTTAGGATGGCTGGCCGGTTCATCACTTGCTTCAGTGGATTCGCCCTGAGGAGCGGCGCATGATCCCATCATGACTATCATGAATAGAATCATCATTAGGTTACTGAGATATTTCATATTCTTATAAGTTTAGTTGTTAAAGCGTTCGGAAGTATTCAAGGACAGCTCTCGCCTCTTCCTCCGTCAAATTCTGATTAGCCATTGGTGAGCCATTGTAGTCGATTAAGAGTTGCTTGGCCATTGGATCCTTTTGCACCATCTCTTCCGGGTTCAGAATCATATTCATGATCCAAGCTGGTGTTCGTCTTTCAAGAATTCCTTTGGGTGCAGGCCCAATAAACCGCTTTTCAGCTTTGTGACATGCGGTGCATTTTGCGTCATAGACTTCCTGACCTTTTAATGCAAGATCCTGGTCAATTTCTGTCGGAAGTGTGAATGCTTTGATCGGACCCACTCCATGATTGCTCTCCCAACTTTCGTAAGGATCGGCTGGCTCCATCTTGGACTGCTCCTTGATTTGGTCAATTTTACTCTTTCCATCTCCTCCTCCGCATGCAAGCAGAAAAGAAGTAATTACTGTGAGGTATAGTAGCTTTTTCATATTTAAGATATTAAGATCATTTTATCCGTTATTATTTAAAAAAATTAGCCTTTCAGTTTGTTAATATCACCTAATAAGTTTTCGTCTCTTAAGTCAGTTGACAATAAGGTTTCCTTTAATTGATTTCTAATCAAAAGAAACTTTTCATGAACCGGACAAGGGTTTCTACTTGAGCAGCTTGGCAATCCCAAAACACAGTCTTCTAAAAGTTTTTCGCCATCAATGGCAATCACTATATCAATCAGCCTGATCTCTTGATTCTGTGCCAATTCGAAACCTCCAGCTGGTCCTTTGTATGAATTCAATAGTTTACTCCTTACCAACTGCTGTAAAATCTTAGCCGTAAAAGCTTCCGGTGAATCAATCGCTTCTGTGACTTCCTTAAGTCCGGTACGCCTACCCTCCATCTCTTTGGCTGCTATATAGATCATGATTTTTATAGCGTATTCGCAAGCTCTTGAAAACATTCCCTCCGATTAAGTTTCTGCTAATTTACAACGAAAAAAATTTCGGATAAAATTATCCTTTATTATTTTATATGATTTAAATCAGTTAGAAGGCTTACAGATTTCATTTAGACAGCTTGACTAAAAGTTTGACCCTTTCTATTGCTGATCATTCGAGCATCCAAAGCGGAACATATTACACGAATGACTTCTTTTCCTTCTGCTAAAACACGCATGCCGGTTTCACTATATATAATCATACCGTCCGCTTGAAGTTGATCCAGAAGCTCATAGTTTAGAAGTACACCATACTCCATGAATTCGGATTCATGCCAGCTGGTTTCAAACTCACACATGAGATTGAGAATGTGCTTTCTGAAAAACAGATCGGATCGCGTATGGATGTGTCCTTTCGTGATTGGCAAAATACCTTTGTCTAGTTTTTCATAGTATTCAGGAATGCCTTTCACATTTTGAGCAAATCCTGACCAGCTATCGCTGATGGCACTCACACCGAGTCCAACCAGTAGTTTGCTGGTAAATGGAGTATATCCCATGAAGTTTCGATGAAGCTCCCCTTCTTTCCTTGCTTCTAGCAATTCATCACCTGACAGCACGTAATGATCCATTCCTACCTCCTGATATCCTACATACGTTAAGACCTCTTTGCCTAATTGCATGAAATTCCATTTGTCATCACCTGATGGTAAATGTTGCTCATAAGATTTCTGAGCAGGCCGAAGCGCTGGAACATGCGCATAGCTGTAATAGGCGATTCGTTCGGGTTTAAGTTGAATGATTTGGTCTAACGTCTTTTGAACAGACTCGATTGTTTGTCCCGGCAAACCATATACTACATCATAGTTTACGGAGGTATATCCAATTTCTCTAGCCTTCTCCGTAATGGCCTTTACCTGCTCGAAGGATTGCATCCTGTTGATTAGCTTTTGCACGTTGATATCAAAATCCTGAATACCGAAGCTTACACGATTGAAACCTATGCTATGCAAAGTCTCCAAATGCCTGGCTGTGGTATTTGCCGGATGGCCTTCGAAACTCATTTGAAATCCCTTGGCCAAAGTGGCTTTACTGATAATACCTGATAGAAGCTTGTCCAGGTTTTCCGGAGCGAAGAACGTGGGTGTCCCTCCACCTAAATGAATTTCTCTTATCAGTGGTTTCTCAGGAAGCATTTCCAGATATATCTCCCACTCTTTCAATACATGATCGAGGTATGGCCCTTCAACCTGATGATTTTTAGTGATGCGTGTATTGCATGCACAATAGGTACACAAGCTTTCACAGAATGGAAGGTGGATATAGATGCTAACCTCCTTGCTACTTTCCCAGAAGGCGGACTGTAATGTCTTCTTATAAGCTTCTAGAGAAAAGCTCTCTGGCTCCCAAAAAGGAACGGTTGGATAGCTGGTATATCTGGGGACGGGCTTGTTGTACTTCTTCAGGTCTTGCATTGATCAAAATTTGACTCAAAGCTATTGTCCTGAATTAGGGCCAGGCATGATGGATGTAGCTCCTCTTCTTGACTTTTGTCAATTTGATTTGAAATTGAGTATGAACGTTGTTCCTTCCCCCTTCTTCGATTTCACATTCATTTCTGCGTCATGTTCGTCTACGATCATCTGACAGATGAACATACCAAGCCCGGTGCCTTCACCTGGTTCTTTAGTCGTAAAAAATGGATCTGACATTTTTTTAATCACAGACTTGCTCATGCCTATACCTGTATCAATAATTTCGACAACTATTTGTGCCTTTTTGTTATGCGTTGCAATTCTAATTTCTCCACTTTCTTCAATCGCTTGCTCTGCATTGTTTATGATATTGGTAAACACTTGGTGGAGCTTACCTTCATTTCCAACCACAACCCTTGATTCAGCATTGTACTGTTTAATAACCTCAATGTTTTTGGACTTGAGCCGACTATTGAGAAGCGTCAGGCAATTATCTAGAATTTTGTGGATATCACTTGGCTCATCCATTTCCTCGCCTACTCGGCTAAAGTGTGACAGCCCTGATACTATTGTTGCAGCTCTCCTAACACCCTCTTCAATTGCATAGAAATAATCGCTGTAGTCTGTTCCTTTGTTATTCTTCTCTAACTGCTCTTTCAGTGATAGTGCGCCATGCTTAATAAAGTTAAGTGGATTGTTGATTTCATGGCCAATACCTGCAGATAGAATTCCTAGAGAAGCCATTTTTTCTGCTCGAATTAATTGCTGCTGGGCTGTTTGTAGTTTTTTATAGCCTTGCTTTAATTGTTCATTTTTTTCTTCTAGCTCTTTCGTTCTTTCATGTACCTTCTTTTCTAAGTTTTTGCTGTAAGCTTCCAACTGCTCTTGGTAACTACGAATCTCAGTGATATCCTCAGCAAATAGCGTAAGTCCTACGACCTCATTTTCATCATATACTGGATTATAGGTGAACTTAAAATACAAATCACCAGCTGGTCCGGGGTAGGCTACTTCCTCTTGAAATTTCTCCCCTTTTAGAGCCCTGCCTATCAGACTGCTAAATAATTTGGCCTTATCTCTTTGCTTTATTTTTCCGAGTAGGTCCATTCCACGATAAAGCTCCACGTCATCGGTCAATTTGGAAGTTTCGTTGAATGCTTGATTGAACTCAATAAGATTCTTCTGTCGATCAAAAAGACCTATGATGCTCGAGGTGCTTTCAATAATTGACTTCAAGTTGGCCCTTTCCGTTCTCAAGTTAAGAATAGATTTTTGCTGCTGCTTCTTTATATATCGATAAAGAAATCCCGATGCAGTGGCTAGCAAAACATATATGATAAACACTAACTTGAAACGATCCAATACCAGAAAGATAAGTGTTGATTTTTCTACTGAAATTATCAGTCTGTGATTTACCGTCTCGATATTAACACATGCTATTAAGTCGTCATTCCTTGTTAATGGATCCACGCCAGAGAGTAAGTAAATGCCATCATTTATACTAATTGTATCGATTGAATGGTAGGCTAGAGAATCCGACCCTAAGACCTTATTATATAATGATTTATCTAGTGGAAAATAGATTTGCGTGGTATTGAAATCATTGCTAACCAAATGAATATCATACTTATCATTAAACCCGAACTCCTCTAATTCGGAAATCATCTTACTGTAATCAATTGCAGAAGTATTGATTGCAATAATTTGACCTTCACTGTCTTTTATTGGGACTCGGATAGGCAAAATCCAATCTGAGACATTTTCGAAATAATAATTTTCCCCTAACGTAATACCTTCCCGCTGAAGCGTAAGCTTAAAAGATCTCCGTGTCAATTCAGATTTATTCAGATTTGGAAGTGTATCATTTACCAGCCTCCCGGTAAACGTGACTACTTGTCCACTGGTATCTGCAAAGCCAAATGCAAGAAGTTCCTTCTCGTACACTTTCAATGCCTCATTCGCAAATACAAGGCGTAAGCTGTCATCATTGATTTCTGCCAGGCGTTTTCCTACGCTCAATAGGCTCAATTCCCACTGGTGAAAACTCAAGTTGTAGTAGCTTTCGATAACCTTGGCTGTATTAATAAGATCGTTGATTTGATCCCTCTTGGTATCATTAAAAATATACAGAAAGGCTGATCCAGCCATGATGGAAAGGCTGACTATCAAAAGCAGGAATATCCTTTTAAGTGATCGTATCTCTTTAAGCTTAGCCACAGACGGTCGTTTGATCTAATATAAATCAAAAACCAAAAAGTTATATCTAATTATAATCGGAAATTTTGATCACAGGCCACATACAGTGATCAAACCGGCAGCATTGGCTTCTACCATCTGATTGAATTGCGGGAAGGTCGTCAGTAAACCTCTCATGATTAGTAATGATCCCGAAAGAATGGCGATGATAGAAACGGATCTCGGAATGAGTGATTTTAGTCTTTGCGAGAATATGTTTCCAGTGTATGATAAAGTGATCAGGGCAGGCAAGGTACCTAACCCGAAAAGAACCATAAACATCGCGCCCTGTAGCGGGTTTGCTAAAGCTACGGCGCCAGCAGCAGCTACATAAGTCAGTCCACAAGGGAAAAATCCATTTGCCACGCCGCTTAGAAACCAGCGCTTACGCATGGATAAGTTTCTAGACATGAATGACTTCAGGATTTGATAGAACCTGGATTCATAATAAAAACGCTCAAGGCTGTGCCTAATGGATGGAATGCCGTATAATAATATTAATCCAAAACCAAGAACGAAGGCCATGACCTTTTGTATCTGAAACAGAGCAACAGTTGCTCCAATTAAGCCAAGCAAAGTACCAATGAGAACATAGGTTAGGATTCTGCCTAAGTGATAAAGCACAAATCCCGACTTGGACTGTTTTGGTCCCATAAACGCCATCATCACCGGACCACACATACCAACGCAGTGCAGACTTCCAAACAGACCGATGACGAGTGCCCCAATCATTGAATATAAATGCTTGATTGCTGATAAAATTCCTGGTTGTCAGTATTCCAGGTGATATTCACCCGATAGCTGCCAGCCACAAGTTCAGATCGTTTAATCTTTTGTACCTGATCAATCAATGAAATTTCAAATGTGCGATCAAATATCTTGCGTGAAGGATGATAAAAATGAATATTCCCACTGGCCGCTTCATCTGGAAAAGTGAGTATCACTTCTCCTCCTTTTTGCTTCACCAGTACACTCTTACCTGCTTCGGCTGTATTTGATAGTTTATTCAATTTTTGCTGATAATTTATTTCTTGCGCATAGTAATCTTCCGCTACCAGATCAAAATCTTCCTGAAAAGCCCTGACCACCATATACCCGATGAATGCTCCAAAGAGTACAAATGCTATTACAATTTTATGTCCCCAGTTCATGTCTTTAATTTTTAATCACTATCAATTAGCCGGTCCTAAAAATTTTGTTTCTACCGTCTCAACCAATTCCTCACCGGAATACACACCAATTGAAATCATCGTGCTCATTTTCTTAATCATTGAAGGATCTATGATAACAAAGAAAGCGCCTTCACCTATCCCTTGCTCTTCAAGACCAATTTCGCCACCAACCATTTCAATTTGCCCGTCGGGTGTCAAAAGCTCGAATCTCACGTCCATTGTGTTGTTGGTTTTGTTCACCATTTTGACCTGATAGAGGTTGGTGATCATGCCGTCCTCGCGCTCCTGATATAGGATTCCCGGAGTTCTCAATATTGTGGTTTCGAAATCTGAGCGGATGAGTAACAATGTAATTAGCACTCCCATCAGCGCGATCAGCACTCCTGAGTAAGCCTTCATCCTGCTTGTAAATTGGAATGGCTTTTTCTCAGCGATGTTCTCCTCGGACGCATATCGTACTAAGCCTCTTGGTTTGCCAATCCGATCCATGATCGAGTCACACGCGTCGATGCAAGCGGTGCAATTCACGCATTCGAGTTGAGTTCCGTTACGTATATCTATGCCTGTCGGGCATACAAACACACATTGCTTACAGTCTATGCAATCTCCTTTGCCTTGAGCTTCTCGATCCTCATCTTTTCTAAACTTACTTCTCTCCTCTCCGCGTACATGGTCATAAGCTACTACCACACTTTGCTTATCGAGTAAAACACCTTGAAGTCTTCCATATGGACAAATAGTGGTACATACCTGCTCGCGCATCTGGCTGAATACACCATAGAAAAGTCCAGTAAAAACAATCATAGCTATGAATCCGCCAGTATTTTCAGCGGGTCCACCTTCGATGATATTCCATAGTTCGCTTACACCGACTAGGTACGCCATGAATGTGTGCATGATCAGGACGCTGACGAGAACGAATAAGGTATGCTTGATTGATTTCTTTGTGATCTTCTCCTTGTTCCACGGCTGTTTGTCGAGCTTCTTCTGCGCCATGTAATCTCCCTCGATCCAGTATTCAATTTGCCTGAAAACACCCTCCATAAAAATGGTTTGTGGACAAATCCAACCGCAGAAAATACGACCAAAGACAACCGTAAAAAGAATGATAAACACCAGTGAGGTGAGCATACCTACCACAAACAGGAAAAAGTCCTGTGGCCAGAAGACCTGACCGAATATGATAAACTTCCGTTCGAAAATGTCGAAAAGCAAGAACGGCTGTCCATCTATCTTAATAAATGGAGCACCAAATAAAAACAGGAGTAGCAGATAGCTAACGAGTGTACGATAGTTGGTAAACCTACCTTTCGGTTTCTTCGGGTAAACCCAAATTCGCTTTCCTTCCTTATCAACTGTAGACAGGTGATCTCTGAAGGTCTCTTCAGCGCTTTCCTGCTCCTGATATATATCTTTTATATCTGCCATTACTTTAAAGCAAGGCTACTAACAGCACTCACCATCTTCCAACGCTGCTTCATCGTCCACGAAATCCGGATTGGATTCAGCATCATCCTCTTTGGGTTGCCCCTCTCCTTCAATGCGTTCAAATAGGTCACCTTGAGGGTCTTTTGGATTTGCGGCTGCATTTCCTTCCATCTTATAGATATAGCTCGCTACTTGTTGCATTTTTTTAGGAGAAAGCTGTGCTTCCCACGCAATCATACCCTTGGAAGGAACCCCATATTTAATGGTCTTAAAAATGGATGGCATATCACCACCATGTAGCCAGTACTGATCAGTAAAATTTGGACCAACACCGCCACCACCATCTGCCGCATGGCATACTGCACAGTTTGCATCATAGATCGCTTTGCCAGCATTAATATCAGCAGTTTCTGAAGCCAGAGTTACATTACTTTCGTCAATCAGGTCACCCAGAGAAGCTAAATATGTTTTCACATCCTCCTTTGCCTGCATCATCTCAGTCTGAAACTCTTCATCCTGATGCTGACCGGTACCTAACACTTCGTAATTAATTAGGTAAACAACGCCGAACAAAATAGATGCATAGAATCCATAGAGCCACCAAGGTGGTAATCTATTATCCAGCTCTCGAATACCATCATACTCATGATCGGTCGCTACTTCATGCTCTTTTGATACAGGTACAGAATCATTTAGTCTGTTCCAGAATCTTCTCCAAAAACCAACTCCTTCTTCGCCTTCGATTGCAGGGATCAACTCTTTTTCCTCCTCTTCTATTCCCATTTCTGCACGCTTAAGCTTGAGCACCACTTTTAAAGCAATGAGCAAAACGTACATTGCCGAGACCGCAATAATGCTAATTAATACAGTTAGACCTAATACAATCTCTACTTTGTATTGCTCAAAAAAGCCTTGCTGTTCTGCTGCCTCCTGCCCGAATGATAGTCCGGGTAGAGCAACTATAAGGGTTATTAGGATGTACTTAAGCTTCGTCATGGTCGGTATCGTTTGAGTCTAATGGAATATTTGAAATGTCATTGAATAGCTTCTTGTCTACTTTGAATACATACACCGTGAGTGCAATGAAGAAGACGAAGAAGATGACAAAGGAGATCACAGGATAGATTTCTATTCCTGCGATGGTCTCCATATGATGTTTGATAAATTTCAGCATAGTTGTATGTTTTAATTCCCCTCAGCTACCCCTTCTACATTCTTAATATCTGTCCCAAGCCTCTGCAGATAAGCAATCAATGCAATGATTTCAGCGTCGCTGCTCATCTTGATTCCTTCCAGCTCCAGTCCTTTGGAAATCAATGCTGCTTGATTTTCTGCATCCACCACAGCCTGTTGATCGTATCCTTCTGGATATGGGACGCCTAGTGTTTGCATCGCTCTGATCTTAGCCGGAGTTCTTTCTTTGTCCCACTCCTGCTCAAAGAGCCAAGGATATGGAGGCATGATAGACCCTGGCGACATACTTGTCGGATCCAGCATGTGGTAGAAGTGCCAGCTATCCGGATACTTTTTACCTAGTCTATGTAAATCCGGCCCTGTTCTTTTTGATCCCCACTGGAATGGGTGATCATATACGAACTCACCTGCTTTGGAATATTCCAGATCGACAGGATCGTATCTCATCACTTCTGAACGGAATGGTCGTATCATTTGCGAGTGACAGGTATAGCATCCTTCTCGAACGTAGATATCGCGACCGTTTAATTCAAGAGGTGTGTATGGCTTCACTGTCGAGATGGTAGGTACATTACTCTGAATGAGGAATGTTGGTACAATCTCAATAATGCCTCCGATAGCTACCAGAACCAAACTCCAAACGAGCATTCGCATTGGTTTCCATTCGAAAATTCTTCGGTGCCAGTGCTCACTCTTTTCTGGTTTGTAGTCTTTCATTAAAGGTGCTGCCTGCGCTTCAGTGGTCGGCTGGAATTTACCGGCACGAGCCGTTTTCACTAGGTTGTAAACCATCACAAATACTCCTGACAGATAAAGCAATCCGCCGAATGCTCTCAAAGCATACATCGGCATGATCTGGGTGACTGTCTCAAGGAAGTTGCTATAGACTAGCGTTCCATCAGGGTTGAATTGTTTCCACATCAAACTCTGAGTGAATCCTGCCCAGTACAATGGAATCGCATAGAATAAGATCCCCATGGTGCCAATCCAGAAGTGAACATTCGCCAACTTTTGCGAATGAAGTTTTGTTGCATATAGTTTAGGAATGAGGTAGTAAAGCATCGCGAAAGTCAAGAAGCCGTTCCAGCCTAATCCACCTATATGAACGTGTCCTACAATCCAATCTGTAAAGTGACCGATCGCATTCACATTTTTCAGTGATAGCATGGGTCCTTCGAAGGTGGCCATACCATAACAGGTGATTGCTACCACCATGAATTTCAAAATCGCGTCTTCACGTACTTTGTCCCAGGCTCCTCTTAAAGTCAAAAGGCCATTGAGCATACCGCCCCAAGATGGTGCGATCAGCATGACAGAAAATACCACGCCTAAAGATTGTGCCCAGTCGGGAAGTGAATTATATAATAAGTGATGCGGGCCTGCCCAGATATAGATAAAGATCAGTGCCCAAAAGTGAATGATTGATAGTCTATAGGAATAAATCGGTCGGCCGGATGCTTTTGGGATAAAGTAGTACATCAAGCCGAGGTATGGTGTAGTAAGGAAGAACGCTACTGCGTTGTGACCATACCACCATTGTACTAATGCATCCTGAACTCCCGCGTACCATGAATAACTTTTCATGAAGTCGATCGGCAACTCAAATGAGTTTACAATGTGCAGCATAGCTACCGTCACGAATGTGGCTATGTAAAACCAAATGGCTACATATAGGTGACGCTCTCGTCGCTTAATAATCGTCATGAACATGTTTAGACCGAACACCACCCAGATCAATGCTATCGCAATGTCAATAGGCCATTCAAGCTCCGCATATTCTTTTCCAGTGGTAAGTCCGAGTGGAAGTGTGATAGCTGCAGCCAGGATGATCAGCTGCCATCCCCAGAAGTGAATCTTGCTCAGGAGGTCGCTATACATCCGAGTTTTACATAGTCGCTGAAGGGAATAGTATACTCCTGCAAAAATTCCGTTTCCTACAAAAGCAAAAATCACCGCATTGGTATGCAGTGGTCTTACTCGTCCAAACGTGGTATACTGTAATCCGAAATTGGCTTCCGGCCACACAAACTGGCATGCAACTAGAAGTCCCACAGACATTCCTACAATTCCGAAAATCGTGGTTGCGATCAGGAAGTTTCGGACCGTAGTATTGTCGTAATGAAAGGTCTCAAGACCTACTTTTTGGTTGTTTTCTGACATTGGTCACTAGGTTTAGTACTTGATTTTTTATTCCCTTCTGCATGGATTGCAGCAGAAGTCTCAACTCTTAAGCTCGGAGGAGTCATTGACTCTTCTTCAAAAAGAATTCGGACCGAGGGTGTATAGTCATCCTCAAACTGCCCGGAACGAGACGCCCATAAGAACGCCACAAGGAAGCTACCTGCCAGTAAAAGGCTACATGCTATAAGGATAAATATTACACTCATAATCCGATGACAAGATTAGCGGAGCATGGCAGGTTTGTTAATGAGAGGTGTTAGTGAGAGGGATGACTTTTGTCAGCAGACGAGCCGCCGGTAGCATTTACTATTGCAGACTAAAAGCGATTCTCATGAATGATATTGTGATTAAAAGCCCATTGCGTTTTAGTATCACATTCCTTTGGATAGGGTTTGTATGTGCAATCAGCTTTATGGAAGCATGGCTTAAATTCCAGGCGCCTGGCATCACTATTCCTTTGGGCTTGGGTATTGGCAGGTTGGTGTTTGGGGCTTTGAATAAGGTTGAAATTGTGCTGGCAGCATCGCTTATCATTTCTACCATATTAGATAAGTCTCTTAGGACAAGAAGTTTCCATATCCTTTCAATTTCGTTGACTATACTTTTGCTTCAATCTTTTTGGCTCCTACCTGCGCTTGATGCTAGGGCTGAGCTATTCATTCAAGGAATTCATCCACCTACTTCCTATCTACATATTACCTATATAGTCATGGAGGTCTTTAAGGTGGTTGCCCTTTTCATGTACGGGATTAAGCAATTCCTGTCTCCGAAAACATAGCCCATAAAACCACCAAATATCAGCTTGTCTACTGATCGGGATCATTCAATATTAACATTCTGATTAAGACCTTTGGCAAGAATCAAATAATACGCTCTATGGACATATCTATCATTATTGCACGCGTCATATGCATTATCTACCTATCAGTTGGAATTGGTTTTGCCTTCAGCACTTCATATTATAATGAGGCTTTAAAAAAAATAGTAAATGATACTACTTACCTATTGCTTGGCGGATGGATCGCTACTTCGCTAGGTGTTGTGCTCGTGCATCTTCACAACTTATGGGTGAATGACTGGCGATTGCTCATCACAATCATATGCTGGGCGATCCTTGTTAAAGGGATTTTTCTACTCGCATTTCCGCGATCTATTCGCGCATTTGAAGAATGGTTTACGCCTAAAGGAATCCAGAACTATTTCTTACCCATGGTTATGGCACTCGGGCTAATTTTTGGGTATTATGGATTCTTTGCCTGATATTTTGGATTCATTAACTAAAAGCTTCTCCAAAATTATTTTGGAGAAAATCGCTATTCCGTTTCCTTGACTTCTATTGTAGGCTCCATGATTACTTCAGACTTAATCGAATTTGAAATAAGGCATGCACGCTCAGACTTTTGCAAAACACGCTCGGCTCTATCACGGTCTTTTTCATCTGCGATTGTGACCTTAGGTTCCAGCAGGATTTGTGTCATAAGGAATTTTCCATCGACCTGTTCCAGCTTTCCTTTTGAACTACAGCTAAAGCTTTCAAACTTAAGTTTCGAATTTTCAGCAATAGCTAGAAAAGTAGTCATCAGACAACTGCTTACCGAGGCAGTGAATAAATGTTCCGGAGACCAGATTCCAGCAATCCCTTTTGGAAATTCCGGCGGTGTAGCTACATCTATGCAGCTATTGGTGTCCTTGTTTAACTCGGGCGAACACATAACGCCTTTCCGGTCTGCGTTCCAGTTGATATCAACATTATAAATATGTGGTTCCATGATATCCTTGTTTTAAAAGCAAAAAACAGTCATTCAATTCACCTAAATGCTGATATTAGTCAGACTTGGAATGGATTATGATCAGGATATCTCTAAGCAAAAATCAAGTGATTAATGGCTAACTTCCAGTTGTGAATATTCGAGTAAAATTTTTGGGTGGAGCTGGATCGGTAACCGGTTCCAAGTTTCTTCTTACCATTGAGGATTTTAGTCTATTGGTAGACTGTGGATTGTTTCAGGGACTTAAAGAGTTAAGAATCAGAAATTGGGATGAGCTACCTATAGATCCGGCAAGCATAGATGCTGTTCTGCTTACACATGCACACATTGACCATTCAGGGTATCTTCCGCTTCTCTATAAAAATGGATTTGGTGGAAAAGTACATTGTACTGAGCCGACATTAGAACTGGCCGAAATTCTTCTTTCAGATAGTGCCAAATTACAGGAAGAGGAAGCTGAGTTTGCCAATAAAAAAGGATACTCCCGACACCAACCCGCAAAGCCACTTTACAAAGTACAGGATGCACTCGATGTTCTGAATGCATTTGAAGCTCACCCTTTTGATAAAACATTTCGTATTCATGATTTGGTAGAAGTGCGATTTTTTCATGCCGGGCATATTTTAGGAGCTGCCAGCATAGAAATAAAGGTGTACACAAGCCAGGGAATAAAATCATTGGTATTCTCAGGTGATCTAGGCCCAGAGCATAGTCCATTGCATGTGGCTCCAGCTAAACCACCTCAGGCTGATATCCTCTTCATGGAGTCTACCTATGGTGGTCGCGACCATAAGGATCAAAATCTTGAAAATGAATTAAGGAGACTGCTCATACAAAGTGATGAGAGTCGAGGTTGCATACTTATCCCTGCGTTCTCTTTGGGTCGGACTCAGCTTGTACTGTATTACCTCTGGAAGATCTTTCAGAATATGCGATCACGCCCCATTTATGTAGATAGCCCAATGGCCATAAGCGTCACAAGGTTGTATAAGCGGTTTACCAATTACCATCGCCTGGAGAGTGATAGCGCATTCGGACACCACATTTTTGACGCTCCCTTTGTTCATTATGTAACCGAGCAGAGCAAATCCAAAACATTAAATACGATTAAAGATCGCGCGATCATAATTTCTGCGAGTGGAATGGCCACAGGAGGACGAATACTTCACCATCTATACCATAGACTACCCAATGCGCAGGATACCATTCTTTTTACCGGATTCTTACCGGATGGTACGCGTGGAAAAGACATTGTGGATGGCAGTCCAATGGTGAAGATATTTGGTGAGGAAGTCAGCGTAAAAGCCAAAGTACATGTATTAGATGGCCTTTCTGCCCATGCAGATCAGGATGAATTGGTGGCATGGAGTGGTCATATTCATGCTCCTCCCAAAATGACATTTTTGATCCATGGAGAAAAAGAGCAATCCACATTGCTAAAGGAGCGAATCGCCGGTAGAGGTTGGAATGTAACCATTCCGGACTACCTGGATACATTCACACTATTTGACCATATATAAGAAGTTGTGAACCAAATATTCAAAAATGATCGTATACCGTTGACCAATGGGACTTAGTCGACAACTCAAAAAGATACTTTGGATAACTATTGCCTGGACAGGCATATCTCTTTTCAATTATTTGATTGGTTGGGCTGCACTTGTTGATGCCAACTATATATGGGACGCTAACTATGACATGGGGAAGATTGACCATGTACAAGGTCTTTACATAAGCGTTCTCACTTCAATATTTGCCGGTATTATTGGAGGCGGTGCTATCGTGTTTCTATGGGAAAAGTGGCTGAGAAGTAAACCTTACGGGTGGACGTTGAGGAGTATTTTCATTTCTTATTTGATCATTTTTAATCTGGTCACTCTTCCCATTATTCTATTCAACAATACCTACGGGAAATCATATGGTTTTTTTACTCGACAAGCTTGGCAGCATGTGGAGACAGCTTACACAAGTCCAAGTTTGCTGGTGCCTTTCTTCTTCTGGTTGATTGTTGTACTAGTTACTCTCATAGTCTTTCAAGTAAATGATAAGTATGGACCTGGCGTATTCAAAAAATTCTTGCTCGGAAAATATTTCAATCCAACTCGGGAAGAGCGCATTTTTATGTTTTTGGACTTACGCTCCTCGACTACCATCGCCGAAAATCTAGGTGAAGAACAATATTTCAATTTCCTTAAAGAGGTATTCCAAACGGTTACTCCAGCTATTCTTAAGCACAAAGGCGAGATATATCAGTATGTTGGTGATGAAATGGTAATCAGTTGGGAAAAGGGACTCGGAGTTAAAAACAATCGGTGCATAACCTGCTACTTTGATGCGCAACAGCTCCTGAATGAAAAAGAAGCTTATTTCACACTCAACTATGGTGTGCGGCCGGAATTCAAAGCAGGCTTGCATTACGGTCATGTAATGGCAGGAGAAATTGGAGTGATCAAGCGTGAAATCGCCTATTCAGGCGATGTGCTAAATACCACCGCCAGAATACAGTCCAAATGCAACGAGCATGGTGTAAACATTCTAATATCAGATGCACTGATTGAACAGCTAAGTTTAACGGCTCACAAGCTGAAAAACTTAGGCCACATAGAACTCAGAGGAAAATCAGAGTCTGTAAGGCTCTATGCTTTAGATCATCCGAACTAATTAGCACATCGATATTGTTCTTGATTTGATATGTCAAAATTCAATGACTTAATTAATGGTGATCAACCAGTTTTGGTGGACTTTCACGCTACTTGGTGTGGTCCTTGCCAAACAATGGCTCCCATCTTGGAAGAGTTAAAATCTGAGATTGGAGGCGAAGCACGCATTATCAAAGTAGATATAGACAAGAACCAGGCTGCCGCGCACAAATTCAATGTCCGCGGTGTACCTACGTTCATCTTGTTTAAGAATGGGAAACAGGTTTGGAGGCAATCAGGAGCAATTCCGAAACACCTATTGGAACAGGCCATTAAAAGTGCCTAAATTTCGGCATGTCAATACCTACACTAGTAACAGCCGAATGGCTCAATGACCATTTAGAAGATCCGGATCCGGAATTAATTGTTCTGGACGCTACACTTGCTAAGCCAAAATCCGCAGGAGAAGTACCAAATCAAGGGTTGAAAATTCCAGGAGCACAATTTTTCGATATTGACGGCTCTTTCTCAAATGCTGCGATAGACTTGCCGCATATGATGTGTGATGAAACTCAGTTTCAGAAGGAAGCCAGAAAACTAGGAATCAATAATAATAGTACGGTTGTAGTCTATGACAATCATGGTGTATACTCCTCTCCTCGTGCCTGGTGGATGTTGAAATCTATGGGACTGGAAAACGTAGCAGTGTTGAATGGTGGATTACCCGAATGGATCGAAAAAGGATATAAAACCGAGAAGAAAATGGACCTTGAAGTCCAATCTGGAGGTATAGAACCACAATTTGAATCCAGTTGTTTTGTAGACGCTAACTATGTTTTTACCCACATCAATGATGACACAGTAGCTGTATTAGACGCCAGATCTTCCGGACGCTTCAATGCAATGGAACCTGAGCCGAGAAGTGGTCTGAGAGGTGGTCATATTCCAGAATCCATAAGTCTCCCCTTTCCTAACGTTCTGGATGGGTATCGAATGAAAGAATCAGAAGAATTGAATAAGCTATTTGATCAACTTAACATCAAAGACAAAAAGCTGATATTCTCTTGTGGTTCGGGACTAACAGCTTGCATCACATTATTGGCCGCACATCTGGCCGGATACGAAAATCTAGCTGTGTATGATGGCTCATGGAGCGAGTGGGGACAGCCATCTGACTTACCCGTAAAAGCGTAAAAGAAGCTCCGAAGAGCTGCCTCGACAAAACTACCATAGTTCTGCCTGCCTTAGTCACTTTTTCAATATTCGCGTGGTTAGAATTCCCTCATTATTGTCATTGGAAAGGTAGCCCCTCCTCATTTAGCCAAGATAGATTTTTGAACTGATTAGGAAAAATTCTTTCGTCCCAACCAACCTATTAATAGTGTGATAAATCCCACGACTGTTACTGAACTTATCGGCATCAAAACAGCAGAAACAAGTGGAGTTAAGTGTCCCGTCATGGCAAAGGATAGTCCAACGATATTGTAAAGAAAGGAAATCCCGAAGGCGATAAATACAACTCTAATTACGCTTTTTGAAAAACTAAGAATGGTAGGCAACAATGTCACATTGTTTGATGAAAGTATGCCATCACATGCTGGTGAAAACTGATGTATGTCCTCAGAAATGGCTATTCCAACGGCTGCTTCCTTAAGAGCACCTGCATCATTCAATCCATCTCCTACCATCAGACTATTCAGGTTTTCAGATTGGAGATACTCCAATTTATCCATTGGACTCTGCTTAAATCTAAGCTCATCAAAATAGGGTTCTAACTTTGACTTTTCAGCATTATTATCTCCTGAAAGCAGTGTGAGCATGTAGCTTTTCCCTAATTGCTTTATCATTTCGAAAATTCCTTTTCTATAAGTAGACTTAATGGTAAATGTCCCTTTCTTTTTGCCGACTTTGAGGAACACTTGAGATTCATTGATTGATGACCTTTCGTCATTAACCTGAAGATATTCGGCCGACCCAACCTTCACCTGCATCCCATTCACCATGGCCTCAAATCCCTTTCCGGTCTCCTCGTTAAATTGTGTTATTGGTAACTTCTCACAATCGGGCAACTCATTATGAATAAGCCTGCTTAGTGGATGTGCCGAATTTCCCATTGCAGATTTCAGGCTAGCCATTTCGATCCCATCCACCACATCCCCACTATATTCAAGTCCCGCTTGCATAGCTGTCAATGTTCCGGTTTTATCAAATACCACTGAGTCCACTTTTGCCATAGATTCTATTACCTCAGCATTTTTTAGATATAATCCTTCCTTACCGAGTTTACGCATAGCGTGTCCATAGGCAAAAGGTAAGACGAGAGCTAGCGCACACGGACATGCCACGATAAGCACTGCAGTCATTGAATTCCAAATCAAGGAGGGATCATTGAGCCACCAATATATGCCGGTGCCAACAGCTAACAGAATGATAATAACAGTAAAGTATTTACCAATCTTATCTACCCAGGTATGCAAATCATTCCCACGTTGCTTTTTGAAGGATACAGAATTCCAAATTCGGGTAAGCTCACTATTGTTTACAGTTTCAGTAAGTTCTATGATAAGCTCTCCACCCTTTTGTCTCCCACCAGCATATACTTGTTGACTGGTTTCTCGCCGTTCTCGCTTAGATTCACCTGTTACAAAACTGTAGTCAATATTGCCTTTTCCTTGTTTTAAAATTCCATCTGCCGGTATCAACTCATCATTATGAATAACAACCAGATCACCTTTTTTTAATTCTTTTAAAGGCCGTTGAATTTCTTCCTCATCAACTTTACATGTTACAGAAACTGGAAAGTAAGAGGTAAAGTCCCGATCAAAGGCCAGTGCTTGATAGGTCTTTCCTTGATACCATTTTCCAATCAATAGAAAGAAGACCAAGCCGGCTAAAGAGTCCACATAGCCCATTCCCGTACCGGAAATTATCTCATATGCACTGCGCCCAAATAAGGTAAGAATGCCTAAAGCGATTGGGACATCTATGTTGAGGTTATTATATCTGATTCCCTTCCATGCTTTTTGAAAATAGTCGCTGGCTGAATAAAGTAGAATGGGGAAAGCCAGAACAAAATTTATCCAGTTAAAAACTGTTTTAAAATCATCCGTAAGTAAAAAATTCCGATCTAGGTATTCCGGCATGCTCATAAGCATGGCATTACCAAAACAAAACCCAGCAACAGCTATTTTTGTCCCGATGTTCGACTTTGAAACTTCCTTTTTGGTCTTATCAAGACTATCTAATGAAATGCCGGGAGGATAGCCTAGCTGTGACAGCAATACAGCCAGGTCTTTCAGGGATCTCTGATTGTGATCGAAAGTGACTATAATCTCTCTTTTGACAAAGTTTACCTCTGCTCTCAATATTGAAGGTTCGATTTTGGGTAAGTGCTCCAATAAATAAATACATGAGCTACAGTGAATGCCTGGAAGAAAGAGCTTAACGACAGACACTTCTTCGCTTTTAAACTTGAGAAGCTGCCTTTGAATATCTTCATTATCCAAAAACACAAACTTTCTCTCAGCTTTGATCTCAGACAAAGACTTATTTTCAAGCGAAGTTTCGGAATAGTACTGGGTTAAGTTGCTCTGGCTGAGGAGTTCATAAACAGCTTTGCATCCGTAGCAGCAAAAGTTATAAGTTTCTGATTGGATCGAATCGTCACATGCATCACCGCAATGGTGACAGCTCAACTTTTCAGCTTGCAATATCTCCATCGACAAGTCGGTTTGGAACAATCATCACCGGAACACCACTCTCTCTTATCACACTTATGGTGTGACTACCTAGTTCATTGTTCTGTCCATTTCCATTTATTCCTACTATAACCAGATCAAAGTGGTTTTCTCGAATAAACTGAATCATGGTATCCTCAACATTTCCAGATAATACCATATTCTTGATGCGTTTCTCAGGATCCTCAATAAAATCAACAGATAATTGATTCATTCTTTTTTCCACCTCCTCTAATTTCTTTTGGCTGATTGCTTGAATCCCTTTTTGGCTGTAACGTGCAGCCATCGGATATATGTGAAGTAATGAAATAATCACTTCGCCATTGAGCCTAGATAATTCAAGCCCAACCTGCGTTGCATTCCATGAAGCCGGCGAAAAATCTGTTGGGATAAGTATACTCGAGATCACACACATCTAGTTTAAGTCTCAAAACTAGACTGTCTTCAAACCCTCAAGGTTGACATTCATCAATCATACTATTGAATTTTGTCACATTCCCTCATTAGGTTTACTGAAGCAACTCAATGTTATGAATCTCAATAGCCAGAATATTATAACTAAACAAGGATTAGAACTACTAGAAAAGCTATTTGAAAGCTCTGGAGAAGGAATAATGATTTTTAACAAATTCGGAGAAATAGAGGTGGTAAACCCCAGAGCAAGGGAAATGTTTGGATATGAAGAAGGAGAATTACTCGGATTGAAGGTTGAGAAATTAGTGCCTGCCTCTATTCGACCTAACCATGAAAAGTATAGGAAAGATTATCTGAAAAAGCCGGAACCTAGGCGAATGGGAGTAGGTCGGGATCTTTCAGGACTCAGGAAAGATGGAAGTACTTTCCCTCTCGAAATTAGTTTAAGCTACATGCTGCATAATGATCAAAAACTCGTCGTTGCATTTATCACAGATATTTCCATACGAAAAGAAAACGAGAAAAAGCTTGAAGAGCAGCGCATTAAACTCAAAGAGTATACCTCAGAATTAGAGAAAAAAGTCAAAGCCCGAACCAGTGAGCTTGAGCATATGAATTTAGGACTTGAAAGTCAGATTCAGGAAAGGAAATTAGCTGAAGATGCACTCAAAGAAAGCCTGGAGGATCTAAAAAAGGCTGAGCGAGAAATTCTGATATCACTTGAAAAGGAAAAAGAGCTGGGTGAACTAAAGTCAAGATTTGTCTCAATGGCAAGTCATGAGTTCAGAACACCATTGACGACTGTTTTATCATCCGCTAATCTTATTGCAAAGTATGCGGAGAGCGATCAGCAAAATTCAAGATTAAAGCATGTAGATCGAATTCGAAACAGTGTTGAAAACCTAACCAATATTTTGAACGATTTTCTGTCGCTTGAAAAGTTGGAGAGTGGATCTCAGAATGTTGAATTTTACAAGGTTGATCCCAAAGAAGTCATTGATGAAGTCATCGACAGCATGAGTCAAAGCCTTAAAAAAGGTCAGGTTATTCATCTGAAAGGAAAAGCTCCCGAAATTCTAACGGACGCACATGTTTTAAGAAACATAATGATCAACCTAATATCCAATGCCAGTAAATACTCCCAGGAAGAAGATCCTATTTACATTCATTTCACAGTCAAAAATAAACTCAGGATTGATGTAAAGGACCAAGGCATTGGGATACCAGAATCAGAACAAGAAAGTCTTTTTGGTCGATTCTTTAGAGCCGGAAATGCCACAAATATCCAGGGGACTGGATTGGGTTTGAACATAGTAAAAAAGTATGTCCAACTAATCAATGGAGAGATTGAATTTCAAAGTGAAGAAGGAAAAGGAAGTACTTTCAGTCTTTCGCTTCCTTTACCCTAGCTTTTTTCAAGTGATTTTCTACTGATCAGATACATTAGTGGCCCAACCACAGGGAATAGTACCACTATTGCAAACCATAACATCTTCTTATTAGTAGAAAATCGAGCCATCAAAATATTAATCATGGCATAAACTGCAACTGCAACTGCAAAAACGCCTACATATACCCATATATCCATAATCTTATCTTTTAATCAAAAGAAACACGATTAGTCGATTTCTTCCATGATATTACTTAGTCAGAAGAGTGATTAACATCACATGATTTTACTAATTTGGCATTCGAAAAATTCACCAATATGAGTCAGCAACATATTCTTGTCATTGAAGATCAACAGGATGTAAGAGAAAACATTGTTGAACTATTAGAACTGTCCAACTATAAGGTCACTTCCGCACCTAATGGTAAAGAAGGTGTGAAAATGGCCTTAGATTCCCCTCCCAATTTGATCTTATGCGATATCATGATGCCAGAAATGGATGGCTATGAGGTGTTATATCTTCTATCAAAAAATCCATCAACTGCCTCTTTACCCTTTATATTCCTGACAGCAAAAGCAGAGAAATCAGACTTTAGAAAAGGAATGAATATGGGCGCAGATGACTACATCACAAAGCCATATGAGGAAATGGAACTTTTGGGAGCCATTGAAAGGCGTCTTACAAAATATGGTGAGTTAAGTCAAATATCTGACGTAGACGACCTGGTAACACACGCTACCAGGTACAAAAATATTGATGAGCTAGACAAAGAACGCAAGTCTCAAACCTTCAAGAAAAAGGATATCATATATCGAGAAGGTGACTTAGGCTCATTTGTCTATAAAATCAAAAAAGGTAAAGTAAAAACCTATCGCATAAATGAAGATGGCAAAGAATTCATTTATGATATCAAAAAAGAAGGTGATTTTCTGGGTGAAAGAGCCACTATTCAAGAGTCTGCCCGCACCGAATTTGCCGAAGCAATGGAAGAAACAGAGTTATTGCTAATCCCTAAAAATGATTTTCATGAGCTTATCTTTAAAAACAGAGAAGTATCAGGTCAATTCATAAAAATGCTGTCAAATAACTTATCTCAACGGGAGCATGAACTTATGGAAATGGCTTACAATACTGTGAGAAAACGTACAGCAGATTCACTTTACAAGCTATATGAAACTTACAACGGCGCTGATAAATCAGTAACAGTGGATATTTCCAGAGCAGACCTTGCAGGGATGGTCGGGACTGCCACCGAATCTGTTATCAGGATTCTATCAGAGTTTAAAAAGGACAAGTGGATTGAAATCAATGGGAGTGCCATCTCCATACTGGAACCTGAAAAAATAAAAGAAGTCAGGTTCTGACCGCAAATTATAGATCCAAAAAGCTTCCTATTGACGTAGATAATACTGTACGATATGTATTTCATCGAAATTTTATCAATTGATAATATCTATCGTGATATATTCGCAGATATAATTAATTAGAGATAAAGTATAGTTATACCAATTATTAACTGTCTTTGCTCTTTTGGATTACCATCAGAAACCGCATTATGAGAAACCTAATTCGCTGCGCCACCTTGCTGGGGGTGTTTTTCTATGGCCAAAGTGCCATTTCACAAGACAATTGTGCCGCAAGAGCCAATTTTGACTGGGATGACCACACCGGAACACCCACAGGCAGTACCTACGGAGACCAAACAGTTGATTTCACCTTTAGTGTGTCCGGCTCAGGGGGAATTACCTTTAATGACACTTATAGCGGCAACCTCATTCCAACTGATGATGCTGAAACTAACACCTTATGGGGCATTCAGCAAGATGACAATGAGACTAACACCTATACGATCGATTTCAACGGTGACTTGCTCTACGATTTTTGCTTTGATTTACTAGACGTTGATACAGGAGAAGGAAGTGTAGATTTCGTGACTGTAAACGCATATGATGCATCCAATACACTTATCACCTTAACCGTAGGAGACCTTTCCAATCAGGGTGCTGATGTTCAATACAATGGAGCGAATGTTTTTGAGGGTACTGATACATCGCCATTTACATTTGCCGGGTTTGCCTTCCCAAGTGCAAATGTTACCATATGCTTTCCATCACCTATTCAACGCATAGAAATCGTCTACGACAGTAACGACGGAGCTACCAATCAATATTTTGGCATTAGTGATTTTGATTACTGCTCCCAAGACTTTGATGATGATGGAACAAAAGACATTAATGAGACTGATTCTGATGGAGACGGGATTGCAGATGCCACTGAAGGCAACTCAGCAGGAGATGCTGATGGAGACGGCATACCCAATTTTGCAGATACAGACTTCACCACTTTTGTAGATCTTAATGGGGATAATGTAAATGATAATCTGGATACAGATCTTGATCAAGCTCCGGATGCCTTGGACCTGGATTCAGATAATGATGGAATTCCGGACTTCACGGAAAATCTTCCACTTGATGGTGGAAACCCTGCAGACACTGATTCTGACGGAACAGATGATTATATAGATTCTGATTCTGATGAAGACGGTGTTAGTGACCTCATTGAGGGCAATGATATTGATTTCAATGGTATCGCAGATATTGCTCTGGCAGGAACAGACGCAGATGGAGACGGTATTGATGATAACCTAGATAATGTGAATGGAAGAGGCGCGGCAGGTAATGTCACCGGTTCAGTAGCGGCAGTGGCTGCAAATCTAGTTGATGATGATACAGACCCAGATTATAGAGACACCGATGATGACGGTGACGGAACACTTACAAGCGCAGAGATTCCTGATGCCAATGGTGATGGTATCCCCGACTACATTTCAGCATGCGAAGATGGATCCATTCTTGATTTTGAAGATTATGCCGTAGGCTCTACTCCGGGTCCGGTATTTACTGTAGATGCTTCAAATATTACATTCAGCTTTGTGGATGCCTCAGGCGAATCAGTCTCGTATGAAATAGATGATCAATTACACGATCCCGAGCATGGAATTTTTGTCTCACAGGACATTGCCAGTAATACATACTTCACTTTATTAAAAGTAAAATTCGATAGACCTTTAGAAGGTTTCTGCTTCGACCTATTGGATATTGATTTAGGCGACCACCTCGATTCAATGTCAGTCAATATTTTCAGAGATGGAGACGTAATCGTTCTCGATAGCGATAACATAATTAATGGTGCAAGTAATCAACTAAATAGCAATAATTTCATTGTAGGAACGGGCGTGTCAGGTGATGATGAATACCTGGGGAATGTTCGCTTGTGCCTGAGACAAACGGTAGACTCATTGGTCATCAATTATGGAAACTTCACAACTCCGAGTTTTCAATATATAGGACTCAATGATTTTACATGGTGCGGTATAGATCATGATTATGATGAAATTCTTGACATCAATGATCCTGATGATAATAATAATGGAATTAGTGACATTGTAGAAGGTGGTGGCATAGACCATTCACTTGATACAGATGGAGATAAAATTCCGGATTTCATGGATGCTGATTTTGCCGGGTTTACCGATACTAATGCTGATGGAATCAACGATAATGCTGATTTGGATCTAGATGGTGTTCCGGATCACATAGACAAGGACACTGACAATGATGGAATTCCTGATGCGGTAGAAGCCAATGGTGGATTACTACCTGCAAACATGGATGAGGATGGAGCTTATCCCCCAGCCTACAGCCTTAACAATGATTCTGACAATGATGGAATTGTCGATGACGTAGACACCTCTACCGGAGGAACTGCACTCACCAATCCGAATACAGATGGTGATGCAGTCAGTGACTTTAGAGATTTAGATTCCGATGGTGACGGTATTCCTGATCTTGTAGAAGCTGGAGGTACAGATTCTAATGGTGATGGTATGGTAGACAGCTTTGCTGATGCTACAGGAGACGGCTTTAATGATACCTATGATCCTGATGTTTTTGGTACTACTTTGTTAAGCGGAAGCATAAACAAATTTGCACTTGATACTGATGGAGATGGTCTGGCAAACTATTTAGATATTGATTCTGATGATGATGGCATCACTGATGATGTAGAAGCTCAAACTATTGCCGGATTCATAGCGCCAACAGGCACAGATACTGACGGTGATGGTTGGGACGACAGTTATGATTCTGATAATGGAGGAACAGCAATAATCCTGCTCGATTCGGACTCAGATACTAGTGAAGATTTTATCGATACAGATTCAGACGATGATGGAGTTCTTGACCGTGTTGAAAGTCGGGATGCAGATAGCGATGGAGTAGCTGATGAGCTTCCGTCTGGAAGTGATTCAGATAATGACGGCCTTGATGATAGTTTCGATACGGATAATGGAGGCTCATCTCCTGCTACTCCCGATACTGATGCTGATGGAGGTGTAGACTTTAGAGATATTGACGATGATGGAGATGGTGTGGCAACCATAAACGAGGATTATAATACCAACGGCAACTACGCTGATGATTTCACACAAGGCGGCTCTCCTACTCCTGATTATTTGTTTTTTACAAATGATCCTGATGGAGATGGCTTGGATAACGCCATCGATTTTGATGACAATAATGACGGTATACTTGATGCTGATGTAGCTACGTGTTCAATCGTAAATGGAAACGGTATGACTGCAACTGAAACCGGTGGAGTTACGAATGCTACTAACGCTCAGGGAGTTGCAGATGATGCCTATGCCACTGTTGGAAATGGTGATGTTCTTACTGTACAACTCGACGATGTGGTACCAAACGGACTCACAATAACCTTGAGAATGGCGAGGAACGAGGGTGGCGGAGCTAACTCTACCTTACGTGTAGAGCAGTCGAATGATGATGTTTCTTATGTAAATGCCATCGATTATAATTTTTCATCTAATGTGCTTGCCGACTATGACTATACATTAACAGCTGATGCAGAATACATCAGGTTTACCAGAATTGCCCGTGGCAACCGGGTGGATGCTGTTACTTATTCCTTTCAGGACTGCATAGACACTGATAGTGATGGAGACGGCATTGCAGATAGGTTGGATCGGGATAGTGATGGCGATGGAATCCCTAATGCTTATGAAGCCAATGACGGAATTCTTCCTGCCAATATGGACGAGACTGGTCAATATCCGGCTGCCTATGCAGCAGCTAACGATACAGATGGAGATGGAATTGTAAATGATTTGGACGCCGACGATGGCGGTACACCTTTGGCCAACAATGACTTTGATGGAGATGGTCTCATAGATGCATTGGATGCAGATAGCGATGCGGATGGTATTCCAGATGCGATTGAGTCAATTGGTACCGATACCAACGCCAACGGAATCCCGGACTCCTATACCGATACAGACGCTGATGGAAACCTTGATTATCGTGATGGAGACTCAGATAATGATGGTATACTAGACTTAAGAGAGGGACAGACCACTTCAGGATATGTAGGAGCTCCTTCTGGAACCGATACAGATAACGATGGAATTGATGACAGTTTTGATGCAGATAATGGAGGCACTGCAATCACTGGAAACGATCACGATACCGACGGAACACTGGACTTCCAGGATTCTGATAGTGACAATGATGGTATTTCAGACCTGATCGAAGGCAACGATAACAATGCCGATGGAGCTACTGATGCGGCACTTGCCGGTAATGATAATGACGGAGATGGTATTGATGACACATTTGACCCGGATGACGGTGGTTCGGCAGTTGTTCTTCAGAACACTGATGGTGACGCTGAGCCAGATTGGAGAGACAATGATGATGACGGGGATGGAACGCCAACAGCAGATGAAAATGTAGATATAAATCCTGCAAATGGAACGCCTGATTACCTCGAGTCGAATGGCAATACGTGTGGACCAGGGAAAACAAATAACGGAACAGGCACTGGCCAAAGTGTTGCTGAGAATAACGGAGGAACTCGAACAACTTCGGCTCTTGGAACACCCGATTATATCGGAAGTGGTGATGACAATAGCTTATTGGCATTCGTGAATGGAGCTGGGGAATTTTTCACTCTGGATTTGGCTGAAACGGTTGCAGAAGGCCTTGACCTGGCAATTGTGTTTTCAGCATTCGAAGCAAATTCTGATATCGAAGTATCTGTTTCCGTCAACAATATAGATTTCTCAGGAGCTATCACTTATGCTGATTTAACACAGCGTCCAAATGGAGAAACTCAGAACTACACGGTTCCTGCTGGTGGTGCAAGGTTTGTCCGGTTTACTTGGGTTTCTGGTACTCCATACGTGGATGGATTAACATTCACCAGCTGTGCAGATGATTCGGATAACGATGGTGTACAAGATGATTCGGATAATGATAGTGACAATGATGGGCTTACCGACCTGCAGGAAGGCAACGGAACCGATCCATCAGCTGATGCTGATGTAGACGGAGTTGCCAATTACCTGGATTCTGACTTTGCTGGATATGAGGATATCAATACAGATGGAATAAATGACAACTTTGATCAAGATCTTGACGGTATTCCAAATCACCAGGACTTGGATTCGGATAATGATGGAATTCCAGACGCAGTAGAGGCAAACGGAGGCTCACTGCCTGCAAATATGACTTCAGAAGGAACCTATTTATCCTCTTATGTGTCGGCTAACGATACAGATGCTGATGGTCATGCCAACGATGTGGATACAGATAATGGTGGCACAGCATTGACCAATCCGGATTCTGATAATGGTACTGGTTACGACGATGGCTTGCCTGATTTTCTTGATAGAGATTCTGATAACGACGGTATCACCGATACGGCCGAAAATAATGGCACAGATAACAACAGAGATGGAGCTTTAGATAGCTTCGTAGATACGGATGGAGATGGACTAAATGATAGCGTAGATCCGGATAATGGCGGTACTGCCCTATCCATTATCAATACGGATGGTGACGGTAATCCTGATTATTTAGATACTGATTCTGATGGAGATAGCGCCGGCAGTCCGGGTTTAGGAGATCTTTTTGAAGGACACGACTCTAACTTTGATGGAACACCTTCGTGGGATGATGATGGAGACCTTGTTTTAGATACAAATGAAGGAAACATTGATTTGGACGGAGATGGAATTATTGATGCATTTGATCCTAATCAGGGTGGTATTGGAGCAGCTTTGCCGAATGCAGATGGTGATGGTCTCCCGAACTTCAGAGATGATGACGATGACGATGATGGAACGCTAACAATAGCTGAAGATACCGATGCAAATGGTAACTACTTCGATGACTTTACACAAGGTCAAAGCGGTGAATTTGCTAGTGTCCCTGATTATTTATACAATGACGCTTCTCCTCTCCCAGTTGAGCTTATAAGCTTCAAGGTTGTATTGAAAAATCAGAAAGCAGAGTTGACATGGGTGACTGCTCAGGAAATCAACAATGATTACTTCAGCATTGAATACTCAAATGATGGACTAAGTTTCTCAAGTATTGGTAATGTAGAAGGAAATGGAACTATAAGTAGTGTATCTAACTACTCATTTACGCACAACAATCCGAAGAGTGGATTTAACTACTATCGCCTGAAGCAGGTTGACTATGATGGTCAATCCGAATATTCAGAGATCAAGCGAATTAGCCTTGGTGCATTTGAGGACGTGTCCATAAGTGTTTATCCAAATCCAGCTGATGAATATGCAACTCTTATTGTAAATGAAGGAATAGCCACATCTATTGAGCTACTTACACTGAGCGGCACAATCCTTCAATCGATTCGATTTGAAGAGGGAGTGTCAAGTCATGAATTCGATATCTCCGGATTGAAAGGAGGCATGTATCTAATTCGTGTAAAAGGCCCGGACGTAAATACCATTAAGCGATTGATGGTGAGATAAGACTTTCTTTCCAATTAAGTATGAAGAGGGAAAGCCTGATGAATTTCTTCATCAGGCTTTTTTTACATGGCTTCTCGAGTCAACCAATGCTTTGTGAAGTAAAGTGCTTTGTGAAGTAAAGGCATAAAAAAACCCTGACACATCTGCCAGGGTTTCATTGAATTTCGTTGATCTTACTTCACAGCATCAACAACAGCTTTGAAAGCTTTAGGCTCATTCATTGCAAGGTCTGCAAGTGCCTTTCTGTTGATTTCAATTCCTTTTGCATTCAATTTACCCATGAATACAGAGTAAGACATTCCGTGCTCTCTTGCACCAGCATTGATACGCTGGATCCAAAGTGCTCTAAATTCTCTTTTCTTAGCTTTCCTGTCACGGTAAGCATATTGCCATCCCTTTTCAACGGCATTTTTGGACACTGTCCAAACATTTTTTCTTCTACCAAAGTATCCTTTGGCGTGCTTCATCATCTTCTTACGACGAGTTCTGGCAGCTACATGATTTACTGATCTCATTTTTGTTTTGTTTTGGCGATTGGTGCGTCAACTTTTCTATTAACGTCTTTCAACCAATAACCGGGTTTTAAATTTAACCACCCACTACTATGCGGGTATAAAAGAATTTACAGATTCAAAAGACGTTTGATATTTGGCTCATCCGCCTTGTCCACAACTGACATATATCGAAGATTTCGCTTCTGCTTAGTCTCCTTCTTTGTCAGAATGTGATTTTTGAATGCATGCTTTCTTTTAAGTTTTCCAGTTCCGGTAAGCTTAAATCGCTTCTTAGCACTGGAGTTTGTTTTAAGTTTCGGCATTTCTACTTTATTCTACGTTTAATTATTTCTTTGCAACTTTCGGTGCCACGAACAATATCATTCGTTTTCCCTCCATCTTAGGAAGCTGCTCTACTTTACCATACTCCTCAAGTGCTTGCGCAAACTTCAGAAGTAGAATCTCTCCCCTGTCTTTGAAAACAATCGTCCTTCCATAGAAGTGAACGTATGCTTTCACCTTAGCTCCGTCTTTCAAAAACTTGATGGCATGATTCAATTTAAAGTTGAAGTCATGATCATCGGTATTAGGTCCAAAGCGAATTTCCTTTATTACAGTCTTTTGCGCTTTAGCCTTAATCTCTTTTTGCTTCTTCTTTTGTTCGTACTTGAACTTAGAATAGTCAATCACTTTGCAGACAGGCGGGTCAGCATTTGGTGAAATTTCAACCAAATCAAGATTTTGCTCTTGTGCGATTTTAATTGCCTGATCTGTCTGGTAAACATCAACCTTCACATTGTCTCCAACCACTCTTACTTTACGCGCAGTGATCTTATCATTTACCTTGTAGGGCTCTTCTTTTCTGATTCTGGAAGGGCCTCTTCTTCTTAGTTTAGCGATTGTACTCCTTTATTTAAGTTGAACATTAAAACAAAACGCAAATATCGTGATATTTTACTCTTAACAAAAACTCAATTGATAAGTTCGTCCACTTTATTGTGGAAATAACGAGCAAATTCCTCTTTTTTCATCATTCCAATATCTCCATGACCGTGTTGCCTGACGGAAACAGTCCCTTCTTCAGCTTCCTTCTCTCCTACTATTAACATGTATGGCGTCTTTTTCACTTCAGCATCTCTAATTTTCTTGCCTATCTTCTCGTCACGTTCATCCACAAATCCACGGATATCCTGCTCCTGCATTTCAATAAAAAGCTGCTTGGCATAATCGTGATATTTTTCCGAAATAGGAAGAATCGCAATCTGATCCGGTGCTAGCCACAATGGAAAATCTCCTGCACAGTTTTCAATCAGAATAGCGATGAAACGCTCCATTGAACCAAAAGGTGCGCGGTGAATCATGACTGGTCGATGTTTCTTGTTGTCACTTCCAATGTACTCCAGCTCGAATCTATCTGGAAGGCTATAATCAACCTGGCTGGTTCCAAGTTGCCATTTCCTACCAAGAGCATCCTTTACCATGAAATCCAACTTAGGACCATAAAACGCAGCTTCACCATATTCAACTACAAAGTTTAGCTCCTTCTCTTCTGCTACTTCCTTTATCGCGGTTTCGGCTTTCTCCCAATCTTCATCATTCCCGATATACTTATCAGGATTATTCGGATCTCTTAAAGAAACCTGTGCTGTAAAATCTTTAAACCCAAGTGCTGAGAACACATAAAGTACAAGGTCTACCACCTTAGCAAACTCACTTTTTACCTGATCCTGGCTGCAGAATATATGTGCATCATCTTGTGTAAATCCTCGTACCCGAGTTAAACCGTGAAGCTCACCGCTTTGCTCATACCTGTATACTGTACCAAATTCTGCATATCGTACTGGTAAATCTTTGTATGATCGTGGCTTAGATTTATAAATTTCGCAGTGATGAGGGCAGTTCATCGGCTTAAGTAAAAACTCCTCATCCTCTGAAGGCGTATGAATAGGCTGAAATGAATCTTCTCCGTATTTGGCGTAGTGACCGGACGTAACGTAAAGCTCTTTCCCTCCAATGTGAGGTGTAACTACCTGATCATAGCCTGCTTTTAATTGAGCTTTCTTTAGGAAGTTTTCAAGGCGTTCACGTAAGACAGCTCCTTTTGGCAACCACAGAGGTAGCCCTTTGCCTACTTTCTCTGAGAAAGTAAACAGCTCTAACTCCTTGCCAATTTTTCTATGATCCCGTAGTTTGGCTTGCTCCAGCAATTCCAAATGCTCTTTCAACTCTTTCTGCTTCGGGAAAGAGATTGCATAAAGTCGTGTCAGCTGCTTTCTGTTTTCATCCCCTCGCCAATAGGCGCCGGCTACATTCAAAATCTTAACTGCTTTTATATAGCCGGTATGAGGAATGTGTGGTCCTCGGCAAAGGTCGGTGAAGTTCCCCTGATTGTAGAATGTAATACTTCCATCCTCAAGCCCATCGATTAATTCCAGCTTATACTCATCCCCTTTTTCCTTGTAATAAGCAATGGCATCCGCTTTGGAGATTTCTTTTCTTGTAAACTCGTTTTTTTCTCGGGCGAGCTCAAGCATCTTATTTTCAATGGCTTCCAGATTATCTGAATCGAACTCAACACCATTGAAATCTATGTCGTAGTAAAACCCATTCTCAATAGGTGGTCCAATTCCCAGCTTGATTCCCGGATACAAAGCCTCTAGTGCCTCTGCCATCAGGTGTGCCGAAGAATGCCACATGGTAGACTTGCCTTCTTCATCATTCCAGGTCAATAGCTGAAGGTTTGCATCTTGCTGAATCGGACGGAATGAATCCCTCACTTCTCCATTTACTTTTGCCGCGAGGACGTTTCTAGCTAAGCCCTCACTAATGCTCATGGCCACATCCAACGCCGTAGCTCCTTTATTGTAGGATCTCTGTGATCCGTCAGGCAATGTAATGGTGATTTTATCACTCATTAATTTTCAATTTTTTTAGGTTGTAATTCTATTGTCGGAATCTTACTTTCCTCAAATTTTAAGCGCTGCAAATATGCAATTTTTCGCTGTATAAGGTCCATTCTTTGCTGAGCTAATGTATCATTTGGATTCAGCTCAATGAGATATTCAAAGTATGGCAAAGAAGAAAGGTACCATCCACGATCTTCATAAAGCCTTCCCAATTTCCATATTGGCTTTCTTTCAGTCGAGTCATTAGTAGTAAGACTGGTCAATACGTAGCTTGCTGAGTCCCACATCAAGTCCTTTTGATACCAGTTGGCAAGCAAGTAAGCGATTGTGTCTCTTTCAATAAATGGTTTCAACACGATTCGGGCATCCTTATTCCTGCCGGCCTGTTCTAGTAGTTTGGCGTAAGCCAACTGTATTTTATAATCATCAGGATGTTCATCCACAAATTGAGCCATCACATCAAACCCTCGATCATAATAACCAAGCGTAACAAGGATTTTTCCATAATCCCACATCAATTCATGACTATTGTCCAACACATGCAGTTTACTAAGATTGTAAGCAGCCATAGTGGTGTCTCTGATTTTTAGGTATTGGGCAGAGGCAAACGTCAATGCCTCTTTTGATTGATTGGTTTTTAGATACTCTTTTAGTTCGATGGTAACAGAAGCTCTTCTTCCCAGTCTTGCAAGGCCATCGATATATGTTTCGATAAATTTGCTACCTAAATCATACTCTTCTCCCCATTTATCAATCACTTCAAGTAATAGTTGATACCGCTCGTGTGTTTTGTAATACATAATGTATTGCTCAACCAGTTGGTTGGTCATGCCATTCGCTTCCTGATATGCGTCGAGTGCTGAGATACATGTGGTTGGCCATTCAAGTTGTTCGCAATAGAATAGTTTCTGATCAATCAGTCGAGCGTCACCTGGTGCTGACTTTATTTCCTTATTGATTCGCTCTAGTGCGTCAGCGTAGAAGCCTGCATGCAATTTGGGCACAATAATCTTGTCTTGTGAAGGTGATCCACAACCCAAAAGCATTAATATAAATATGAAACAAGATCCTCTCATTTTGAGGGATCAAAGTTAGCCTGAAAGAAGTGGAAATTTAACTAGTCTGTGCTCTTCTTTAATCGCTCTACATCATTTCTAAGATTGCCAATCATTCCCATCAACTGATCCATAGATAAATCGTCTGTTGTATTAGGGTCCGGGAATTCAACAGAAATATAAGCTTTGGCTTCCCATATCTCCACAACTTCTGCCGGATCCAGCTCATACGCGCTGAACGACTTGTTATCGGAAACCAAGAATAGTTTTCCTTTTTCTTCGATGTAGTTAAACACCCTTTTGTAGACAACTCCTTCTGACTGAGTGACCAACACATAGGTATTCCCATTTCGGATGTGATCAAGTTGCTCAATGTATCGACCTATTACAATACTACCGGAAACGATCGGTAGCATGGAGTCCCCAGCAATTTCGAAGGCTCGATATGTCCCTCCTTTTGGCAATACAGGTAGATGAAATCGTGGCAAGTCAGTTAGGTATTCAGGATCAGCGTATCCATTGGTATATCCTGCGGCAGCTTTTGTTGGCACAAGTTGTATATACTCCTCATCTGCATTCTCATCAACGGTAACTGCAAGAACTTTTACATTCTGCTTGGGAACCCGATTTTCTCTGGTTAAATCCTCATTGATTAACTCATCTACTGTGACATCAAAGAGTTCGGCCATCCGAGAAAGTGTTGTTAATCTGGGATCAGCTCTTCCTTCTTCGTAAGCGCCCACGGATGGCCTGTTGATACCTAATTCGTGTGCAAATGTTTCCTGGGTGAAGCCTTTCTTCTTTCTTAAATGTTTGATGTTGTTTGGAATTCTTGCCATTATTCAAAAATCATAAGATTCGTTGGTTGAGACTCTTGTCCCACGTTGTATAAATGAAAATGATTGCATTCAAATCCGTAATCGAGCTCCTTAAGTCGTTTCTTAATTCTACTTATCACAGACTTCAGTGTCTCTTCAGCTTCCACCAACACATAGCCATAAAGTTGCTTTTCATCTCGTATTGTGGCAAAAAATTTGACTTGATAACGACCAGAATTCAACTTCTTAGAGGAAATTCTAAGCTTGTAATAGTCATCTAATATCAAATCTCTTGCTAGCTGCATGATTATAATTTGATCTTAAATTTAGTAAAAAAAATTAAATACTAAAATTTTTAGAATTTCAGGAAGCCATGATGAAGTTGATCCCCTCTCTGAATCCTTTTTGATTCAAAAAAGTGCGGATTTGGGAGCTTGCGTTTCGGTTTGCCACATAAGATATGATAAAGGCATCTGAAGTAGTGGGTAGCGATTGATAATGCAACACCTGATCTGTTTCTTTCAAATCAATATACTTTACTAGTTCAATCCCTTCTGCTAAAAGATATTCGCTCCGTCTACGAGATAGTCTTCCCGCTCCCCACAAATAAACTTTTGGATGATGTGGGTTTTTCATTGCTAGCCATTTAGCCAGGTACTTGGCCTTGACTCTAAAAAAAGAATCCTGCGAGTATCGAGGATCTGTGCGTGTCAGTCTGGTTTCAGAGTCGCGCCAGGATAAGACTACTGAATTGACTTTTACCATTTTTATTTTTGCTGACTGTAATCGTAAGAAGAACTCATAATCTTCAGGGAAATCTCCTTCTTCATACATTCCATTATTGAAGACTTTCCTTCTAAACATCAAAGTAGGATTCGCCAAGGGATACTCGACGAACTGGTTTAAATAGATATCCTCCGCCGATACTAAAGTGTTCAACCAATTTACATAGTGGATGAATCCCTCATTTGCATCGAGACCTGAATATTCAACAAGCCCTGATACAATATCAACTGATTTATCACCAAGTAGGTGGTTCACTTGATTTTCAAGTCTATCAGGCTTTGAGATATCATCGGCATCCATTCGTGCAATGAAGTCTCCTTTGCAGAGCTCAATTCCTGTATTTGCAGCATAAACGACTCCCCTTCTTGGTTCTTGTACAATTTGAACCTTAGGGTGCTTTATGTATTCATTTGCAATCTTGGAAGAGTTATCTGTACTTCCATTATCTATAAGTATGAGTTCAAAGTTGGAGTAGGTTTGCTGGAGGATGCTTTCTATCGCCTCCTTAAGGTGTGGGGCATTGTAAAATGGAAGGACGACTGACACCAATAGCTGGTGATCAACCATTGCCTCCTTCTTCCTTGTTCTCTTCTTCACCTTCCTCGGTTGTGCCTTCTTCAGACGCTGGACCCGGGGCTTCATCTTCTTCGGAATCTTCTGATTCTTTCTTCTTCTTCTTTTTAAATAATCCTTTAAAGAATGGCTCCTTTGTTTCAACTGAATCTGGTACAATAGGATTTCCTAATGAATCCAGAGCTACAGGAACTGGTTCAGGTTTCGGACGATTGTCTATAAATTTCTCGCTGTAGTACTTGTTGTAATATACCTGTTCAACATTGAAGTTGTCGCTTGGATCATATCCGTATAGGTACTTAGTTTCCTCTTCGGCCACCACTTGCTCTGCCGCAACGGAATCCAAGGCAAGTGAGTCCATTGCTATTGATAGCGAATCTACACCCAGTGAATCTGAGAAATCTGAGGCTACAAAGTCATTTGAGATCGGCTCAGGTGCAAGAACATTCTCCATTGGAGCTGTGCGCATCTGGTAGTTTTTGATTTGCCTGATCGGCTGCTGTATGATTCCATATTTTGACTTCTTTTGAATTCTCCATGGAACATTCTTTTCTCCTGCGTAAGCATAATAATCCGTCTTAGGCTGAGAGACAACTCCTAGTGTATCTTCAGGGTCACCTCCACGCTGTTTGGCAAGAAATTGAGACCGGGTATTTTCATCCAGTTGCCAAACGTATGAGAAGTACGCATTGCGCGTAGAATCGTCCAGGATGTAGGTACTTTGGAAGGCAGGACAAATCACTTTGTCTTGGCAAGACATAAGAGATGCATAACATAAAAGGAGCAACAGCCTCTTCATTGAATGGTTGTGACAAGCAGTGATTTGGATCAAAAATAGGTGTATTTTATCATATACCTAAGAATCAACGACGAAATTGAATTTTTAGTAGATTTATCTGGACGAAAGGTTGTTAAACACGTGCTCATACATCTCATCAACCCACATTTTGTACATTTTTCCAGACGGGTGCAGACCATCTGAAGCTACCAATGATGGGTCATTTTTAGCTTGACGCGAACCCGGTGTTATATTGATGAACATTACATCCCGAAGTTTCGAGATTTTCTCTGCAATCGCATTGTAGTTGTCCAGCTCTCTGGCAATTTTCTCTTCATCGAGCATCTTCTTTTTGGCAAATGGTGTCACTCCGTAATCAGGAATTGAAACCACCATCACATTGTAGGGATTTCCTCCCGCAAACTGAATCGCCTGATCAAGCAGATTTTTAAACTCACGTTCATATTGATCAATTGGATAGCCTCGGTATTGATTGTTTACTCCTATGAGAAGTGAGACAAAATCATATGTGCCTTCAACGTCTGCTTTAACAATTCCTGATTGCAACTCATCGGTTGTCCAACCGGTCGTTGCTACAATAACAGGATCTACTTGTATGGAGTCTTTGCGTAACCGATGTGCCAATTGAACGGGCCATCTTTTGTCTACATTCACCGCTTCTCCTATGGTGTATGAATCTCCGAGCGCTAAATGTACAAAACCAGTTTCAGGCATCGAATCTTTTTTTTGGGTTGCACATGCCGTGAAAATAAAAAAGCATAAAAGGATCAAAAAACGCATGATTAGGGATTTTACGCAAAATAACGCTTTTGGCTGTAAACGTCTTCAAATCCACTTCAATCATTGGTCTGCCAGTACAAATCGAACAGGTATAATTTTTTTTACACGGACTGAGACTCCTCGCTGTTTTCCAGGTACCCATGGTGGTGCAGCTTGAATTACTCGAAGAGCTTCTTCATCACACCCCATACCAATGCCTTTCACTACTTGTGCATCCGTGATTTTCCCATCTTTCTCAATGATGAATTGGACAAAAACCGGACCTGAGACTCCAAACCTCAAAGCCTTTGGAGGATAGTTCAATTCATCAGCCAAATATGCATAGAATGCCTTAAGGCCACCAACTGGTAATGGTTCTTGCTCGACTATAACAAAAATCTCATCTACCTTTTCTTCTTCTTGCTCTCCCAGGGATATTTCGACTTCTGCAACCGCTTCTTCTGCAGTAACTTCCACATCCAGGTTGATCTTGATCTCTTCAATGATCTCTGTGTCTTTCACCTCCTCTATTTTGAAAACTTCATGCTTTGGAGGTGGTGGTGGCTCCTGTGTGCTGGCTGGTATTTCAATGATTTCATTGAGGTCTGCTTCGACTTTGCCCAGGTCAACAATATCACCGTCATTGTATGACTTCCAATTGATTGCGACGATGGCAAATAGCAAACTCAAAACCATTCCTACATTCAGAAACAATGGTCGCAGCGCAAGGTCTCCTTCTTTTCGTTCTTTCTTCACATCAAGAATTCCCTGATAAATCTCAACCTGCTTATTGTTCGCAACAATGTGTTGATTAGCGAAAGAGAGCTCTTGGATTGCGTCCTGATTAAGACTTTCCGTATCTGCTTTTTGTGGAGTTTTCATAATCAATGAGGTTTAGGACTTTAGTAAACCTATTGACTATAAAGAGCTTTAATTATGACCTATGCCAGCTTTGAAGTTGATAAACATCAAACACATCCGATTAAAGAACGTCTCGTAATTCTTCATTTTTATTGAAGACGGAACGAGCAAAGGGACAAAGTGGAACGATGCTTATTCCTTTTCGCCGTGCGTCATCAACGGCTCTTCGAACCATCTCTTCTCCAACACCTGTACCACGCATGGAGTCATCTACTTCAGTATGATCGATGATGATACGATCTGTTCCTGCAATGGAGTAGGTCATTTCGGCAACTTTCTCTCCTTCTTTTTTAATGAAATATGCTCCTTTAGATTCTTGTTCTTCGTTTTCTATTTCAATCGCCATTATTCGTGTGATTTAAGAAATTCCTGATCCTTTTTAGGGAGTTTGGCTACAATAAGGTCATAACTATCATCTATAAGCTGTCTAATCAGATTGTCAGCAACAACTCCATCGGTGTATACAGAGTTCCATTGCTGCTTATTCATGTGATAGCCTGGACGAATGGAGCCATCATACTTTTCTCTCAATTCAACGGCATACTCAGGATCGCATTTCAGATTGATAAATTCGAAGGAATCGATTCCTGTTAGCGCATACATTTTTCCCAGCACCTTGAAAACCAAAGTATCAGGTCCGAAAGGTGTCTCTTCTGTTGTGCCTGGTTTGGCAATACAGTAATCTCTGAATTCTTCGATGTTCATTTTTCCAAATTAGAATCAAAACGTAGCATTTACAATTTTTAGACTAATCTAAATTTTTGTTTTGTTTAAACTAATTAATAGTTTTGCATAGTCGTATAAACTAAACAGCGTTGGGTTTTCTAAGAGCCAGTCTATTGATCTTTTTCCTCGCCTCACTACAGCTAAATGCTCAGGAGCCGATAAAAGGTGCGGTATTCTTCGGCAGTGAGCCTTTCCCCGGAGCTACTGTACAGCTAGTTGGCACTTCATTTGGAAGCATTTCTGATGCAAATGGGTTATTCACCATATCCGACGTTCCTGTAGGAGATTATGTGCTGGAAATCCGATCCGTAGGATTTAAGGTGATAAAAAGGGAGATCAAGGTGCCATTGAGAGAATCCATAACCCTCGAACTAGAGGAAAGTACTTTGACAATGGATGAGGTGGTCGTAACCGGCACCATGCAGCCGACATTCGTTTCCCAATCTCCGGTTAAGGTGGAGGTAGTTACGGCCAAGCACCTGAATACCTACATTCCTGCAGCAGCTACAAGCGTAGTGGAAGGTATTTCGCTGGTCAATGGTGTGCAAGAGGTTGTAGCCTGTGGCGTGTGCTTTACCAATAGCATCTCTATCAATGGACTTCCCGGGCCATATACAGCCATTCTTATGGACGGCTCTCCTATTTATGGAAACCTGGCCTCTGTCTATGGTCTCAATGGAATTCCAAGCATGATCATCGATCGTTTTGAAGTAATCAAAGGGCCAAGCTCAACCCTATACGGATCTGAGGCCGTCGCGGGTGTCATTAATATCATTACAAAAGACCCCTCTCAGCAACCAGTCTTTTCAGCTGATATCATGGGCACCTCCCACCTTGAATCTTTTGGCAACTTTTCGCTGGCTCCAAAGATTGGAAAGAGTGCGGGATTCCTCGGGCTGAACTACGCCTACATCAATGACTTTGATGATCAAAATGGAGATGGATTCGGTGATAATATCAATCTGGATCGAATTTCACTCTTCACCAAATGGGACATCAGCAGACCATCTGGAAAGAAATTTATGATTTCCGGTAAGTATTACTATGAGGACAGGCGAAACGGCGTTGAGGAATTTCTGGAAGACCGAAACTACCGTACCCTTAGAGGCAATGATCAGATTTATGGGGAAAGCATCTACACAAACAGATTTGAAATCTTTGGCACTTATGCATTCAATTTTGCTGAAAGAATCAGGATGGACTATTCACTAAGTACCCATGAACAGGACAGTTACTACGGAGCTGACTATTATCAAGCTTCGCAAAACATTGTATTCACTAATTTCATTTGGGACAAGGAAATCAATCGTCATCAGTTGACAACCGGTCTGACCTCTCGACATCAATCCTACGACGACAATACGGTGGCTACTGAAACCAGTGGCGAGAACAGACCGGACAATCAATACACGCCAGGCGTTTTTGTCCAAGATGAATTTGAGGTATCAAAACGCTTCACAGCATTGGGTGGTTTGCGCTTGGATCATTACGAAAACCACGGATTCATTCCGGCGCCTCGTCTAAACCTAAAATACAAACCATCAGATTGGACAACTCTCCGCTCCAACTTTGGAACCGGATTTCGGATTGTCAACCTTTTCACAGAAGATCATGCATTTGTAACAGGTCAGAGAGAAGTGATCATTGAGGAAGCATTGCAACCAGAAGAATCTTATAATTTCTCACTTAACCTCAACCATATCTACACAATCGGTCAAAGTCAGGGAATGCTTGATGTAGATGTGTATTACACCCACTTTACTAATAAGATAACACCTGATTATGAGAATGAAGGCCAAATTCGATATGCAAATACAGATGGCTATGCGGTGAGTAAAGGCGTTGGTTTTAACCTCCAACAAGAGCTGGCTTTCCCGCTTGCCTTTAATCTTGGTTTCAACATCCAGGAGGTGACTGAAAATGAGCAGGGTGACACACGGTCCATTGAATTTGCACCGAAGTGGACTGGAATACTCACAGCCAATTACAATTTAAAACTATGGAAAATGACTATCGGATATACAGCCAGGGTCACAGGACCTATGGCTCTTCCGTTAGTTTTTGATCTGGATGAAAATGGTGATCCACTCCTAATTCCAAGACCTACTGAATCCGAAGCGTTTGCCATTCACAACTTGCAAGTATCTAAAGACCTATCTAATGGGTGGTCCATTTACGGCGGTGTGCAGAACATCTTTGACTATGTGCAGCCCTGGTCTCCGCTGACCGGAACCAATGACCCAAATACCAATATTGGATTTAGTGACAGCTTTGATACCGCATATGCGTACTCACCCATCCATGGCCGTGAAGTATATCTTGGAATTAGCTGGAGCCTGGCAAGAAATTAGAAGCCGATTGCCGCTCCGAATCCGATAAAAGAATCAGGTGATACATCTGACAATCCTACTCCTGCTGAGATATCAAATTGTACATTATTTGAAACCAGATAAATCAATCCTGTATTGAATCGGTGATCTGAAATGCTGTCCTGAAAGAATCCATATGGCTCTGCAAATACCGTCCAGCCCGGAGAGAAAGAATAACCCAGCACAACCGAATACAAAGCAGTATTGCTCTCCTCCGGAAATGCCATACCTATGTTATATCCTAGCGAAAGAAAATCTGAAAGAGTGTTTGAAAAATTAAGTCGCACCTCGGGTATAGCTTCATCGGGTCTGAATGCCTCATTTCCATTGGCGAGTGTCACCTGACCAATAATACTGGCTTGAGGAACAGCACCATTCTCTGAGAGCAAGTGAATTTTAGTTCCTATTGTGATCGGGGACAATCCGTCTTCCTTGGTGTCGGTCAGATCATTTTTCACTTGCTGAATATTTTGAGTGATTCGAATTTCAACACCGTTTAGCAGGCCCACACGAGCTAAGAAATTAGCAAACGTCACATTGGTGATGTCTCTGGCATTTTCATAGATAAATCCATATTCAATGAGCGCGTTGCCTTTCGGAACGACTGTAGATCCGGCAGATTGAGTGGGACGGTCTGTGGCGATGGGATCAGTATCCTGAGCAAATAATGGGATCGCTCCACAGAATGCAAACAGTACGAGCAGTTTTTTCATGCAGCAAAACTAAGCTCTGCTGATGGCTCTCACAATCATCACAATCACTGCGCCTAAAAACATCAGGATTGATATCTTATTGATTGTATGCATCGCTTTAAGGTTAAAGCTCTTCGGACGATTCGGGTCTTTCTTTCGGAAGAAATAAGTCAATACTTCACTGAAGTCAAAATAGTTGACTTTCTCTTTGTCCGGATTTTGTTGCTCTTCCATATCTTTCATTCAACTCACAAAGCTAGAAAAGTGTTCACATAAGTTAAATTCAATTTGATAAACGAAATAAATACCTTTGAGCATGTCTGAAATACCTCCATGCCCCAACTGTAAATCTCCTTATGCTTATCCGACAGACAGTCTGATGATGTGTCCGGAGTGTGGCCATGAGTGGGACCCTGAAGAATCGACTGAAGATGAGTCTGTGATCAAAGATGCCAATGGCAATGTGCTGGAGGATGGTGATTCAGTTGTGGTTATTAAAGACTTGCCTGTAAAAGGTGCTCCCAAGCCCGTGAAAGCAGGCACTAAAGTGAAAAACATTCGATTGACTGATGGCGATCACAACATAGATTGCAAAATCGATGGGTTTGGGTCTATGTCATTAAAGTCTGAGTTTGTGAAGAAGGCATAAGACTTCATTTATTCATTCCTCACTATTTTAGTATGAAGTTGAAACCAATTGTACTGATACCCGACGAGGGTGTCAGACTCACAAACCATGTACACCAGACGAACCTACAAAACCACTGAACTTGCCATATGGACCCGATTTGATACGTTGAGAATCTTCGTCATCATTACAGTCTGGGTACTCGCCTACTTTTTCCTTGACCTGAACTGGCTAAAAATTCCATGGACTCCAATCGCCCTGATTGGTACAGCTGTTGCATTTATTGTCGGGTTTCAAAACAATGCCACTTATGATCGAATTTGGGAAGCTCGCAAGATTTGGGGTGGAATTGTAAACACCTCAAGATCCTTTGGCATGTTTGTTCAGGACATGGTGAACAATGAGCATGCAAAAGAAAAGCGAACGGATGAAGCTCTTGCGAAGGAAATAAAGACCCTCACCTATCGTCACATTGCCTGGATGACAGCTTTACGACATGCAATGCGAGCCAAGAAGCAATGGGAAACCACTTCCGATCAACGTACAAACAAAGAATGGGGCATCCATCCGCCGGAGCGAATCACCACGCTCGAAGAAGACCTTCTGGCATACCTCAGCAAGGAAGACATGGAAGATATCCAAACCAAAGACAATAAGCACACGGCGCTACTTTACCAACAATCACATCACTTAAGGAAACTAAAAGAAGAAGGTCTGATCTGGGAGTTTTCTTTTCTGGAACTGGAAGGTGTATTAAAAGACCTCTTTGATCTGCAAGGCAAGAGCGAACGCATCAAAAACTTTCCTTATCCACGTCAGTTTGCTACTTTGAATCATTGGTTTATGTGGATACTCTTGCTGTTTTTACCTGTCGCGCTAGTGCCGCAATTCATAGAGATCGGAGCTAGTCTAGCTGATTCCTATCCAATAATAGGTACGCTTTTCATCTGGTTTACAATCCCTGTATATACTGCAGTAGGATGGGTTTTCCATACCATGGAACGCATCGGGCGGACGGGTGACAACCCATTTGAAGGTACTTCCAATGATGTGCCTATTTCTACCATTGCCAGAGGTATTGAAATAGATCTTAGGCAAAATCTGGGTGAGAAAAAAGAAGATATCCCGGAACAGTTTGAAATGAAGTACAACGTTCAGTTTTGAGATGTCCACGCATTATAAGCCGTGCTGTATCTAGTAAAATGGCAACTATTTAAGATAAGCACTTACCGTATCATTGCTTAAACCGTATTGAAGTATCGAGTAAATACAAAAAATGAAAAATATTCATAAGAATATCCTATTTCATTTGTCTATATTTAAACTTGAACAGAACCTAATTAAGTACCACTATTCGGATTTGACTCACCAAAACGGTTGAATCCAATGACCAGCTTTTGAAATGATTCAACCACCAAAGAGGATTATATCATTAATCCTATTAGTCTTCGCATTGATTATTCTCATTGATCAGACCCAATCGATCAATACCACTGTAAAGAATAATCTCGAATTTAAAGAACTCGATAAGCGTACACGAATGGATCTTGCTGCACGGCAAGAATTCGAGCGTACCAAAGATCCAAACTTGGGAATAGTGCCTAAGAATCGGCTCTATGAAGCGTACCGAATCAAAGAAAGAATGAAATCTCAACGGTCAGGCGATGTTTTGCTGGACGCTATCCCCGGGGTATCATGGAAGGAAAGAGGTCCAAATAACCTAGGTGGGCGTACCCGCACAATCCTGATAGACCCTAATGATGTTTCTAACAGCACTGTCTGGGCTGCAAGTATTTCGGGAGGTCTATGGAAAACCACAGACATCACAAAAGCAAGCCCGGATTGGTCGTCCGTCAACGACTTCTTTGATAACATGGCCATCACGACCATTGCCTATGACCCATCCAATACCACAACGATGTATTTCGGTACTGGTGAAGGGTTTTTCAATGTAGATGCTGTTCAGGGGAATGGCATTTGGAAAAGTACAGACGGAGGAGATAGTTGGACACAGCTTGCCAGCACCATAACAAGCAACTTCACCACATGTGCCGGCACAGGGGATTGTAATTTCCTCTATGTCAATAAAATAGTGGTAACAGCTTCCGGAACAGTGCTTGCAGCCACCAGAGGCAATTATACAAATCGAGGAGGTATTATGCGATCGACGGATGGAGGTACATCCTGGACAACCGTCCTCACGGGTCTTAGCGGTCAGTTTCAGTGGGCCTCCGACATTGAAATAGGTGCTGATGGTGATATCTATGCCAGCTTTGGCATATTCCAAAACAATAGTATCTGGAAATCCACAGATGATGGTGCTACCTGGGGTGCTAGTGAAATTTACACCTCGGCAGCTGATGAAGAACGAATTGAACTTGCAACAGCACCCAATAACTCTGAATACATCTATGCTCTGGTACAAGAAGATGATAATACAATCAAAAAAATAATGCGATCTACGAATGGTGGTACCTCCTGGTCGACTCTCACCACTCCTTCATGGTGTGATCAAAATTGTGCTGCCCTATCTTCAGACTTCACCAGAGGTCAAGCTTGGTATGACCTGACACTGGCCGTTGATCCAAACGATGAAGACGTGGTGTACATAGGAGGTGTTGACTTGCTGAGAACGACCGATGGAGGCAGCACCTGGGTGCAGATGACAAATTGGAGTGGTGCAGATGACTATCCAGAAGTCCATGCGGATCAACACACCATTGTTTATCAGCCCGGTAGTTCAGATGTCATATATTTTGGAAATGATGGTGGCATTTATTCGACAAATGACGGAAGCGCAACCACTCCTACCTTCGACAGAAAAGAATTTGGATATAACACATCTCAGTTCTATTCCATCGCAATGGAACCTACTGCCTATGATCCGGGCTTCATTGGAGGAACGCAAGACAATGGTTCGGCCAAGGTGACCAATTTGGGTATTGCCTCCATTGTAGAAGTGACCGGTGGAGATGGCGGCTTTGCTCACATCGATCAGGATAACTCTGACTACCAGTTTACGGCATTTACCAATGCAAATATCAATCGGTCTACAGATGGCGGCCTTACTTTTGATAATGTATTGGCAAACGGAGGTGGCGCATTTATCAACCCGACAGATATCAGCAACGCCGACAATATGTTTTATGGTGGATTTAGTGCAGGGCAGTATCTCTACAGTCCGGATACAGAGGCCGGTACAATGAGCTGGTTTGGAAGTGGAAATATCGCGGCATTTAATTCCGGAAGCATTACATCTATCACAGCTTCAGAAAACACCTCCGAGCGCGTATTTTTCGGACTCGATAATGGTCAGGTTGTAGTGGTAAACAATGCGACCTCATCTCCGGCCGGCACAGATATAAGCAGTGGCAGTTTTCCATCAGGTTCCGTCTCGTGTGTCGCGATAGAAGATGGGGATGACGATCATTTGCTGGTCACCTTTTCTAACTATGGAGTAACCAGCGTTTGGGAAACCACGGACGGTGGGACAAACTGGACGGCAGTAGAAGGAAACCTTCCGGACATGCCTGTACGATGGGCCCTATTCAATCCTAACAACAGTGATCAGGCAATAATAGCTACTGAACTGGGCGTATGGTCTACTGATGACCTGGATGGAGGATCTACCATATGGGAAGCCTCAAACAATGGGCTGGCCAATGTGCGAACGGATATGCTTCAAATTCGATCTTCTGACAACCTGGTAGTCGCAGCGACGCATGGCAGAGGAATATTTACCTCCGACATTTTCGCTAGTGAACATTCAGACTTCACGGCTGACAAGAATACCATTTACGCGGAAGCAAGTATCAACTTTACCGACGCCTCATATAAAGCAACTTCATGGGAATGGGAATTCGGTGATGGTGGAATCTCTACTGAGGAAAACCCAACGCATACCTATAAGAGATCGGGTATATATGATGTCACACTCACGATCAATGGCGGAGGAGACGCCCAGACAAAGAGTGGTTTTATTCATGTGCTTCCAAATGTGGCCGTGCCTTTTGCTGCTGCAGACGGTGGTGACTTTGAATCAAATACGGATTACTTTGGATCAGATGATCTTGCGGGCGGAATTGACCTCTGGGAAAGAGGCGTCCCAGGCAATGATATAACCACCGTAAATTCAGGAACCAATGCATGGAAAACGAATCTGTCGTCAGATATCATTGAGTCAGATTATTCATGTGCCCTCTTCACTCCCAATTTCAATTTTACCGAGTCTGGCACGTATACACTCAGTTTTAGAAAAAGCATGGCCGTGCAATTTGCCAATGCACCCATGGGTGTGCAGGTACAATACTCTACCGACAATGGTGCCAATTGGACACGACTTGGTGACGACATCTCAGGTATCAACTGGTATGAAAGAGGCCCGAATTCCACCTTCAGTATGAACACGGATGTCATATTTGACAGATATGGATTCAGCAACGACTATACCAATGAAAACACCGAATACGATGTTTCATTTCTGGCCGGAAATAGCACCGTCGCGTTCAGACTCGTACTCTATGTGGCAGCAGGTTATAGTGCATCTGGCTATGACGAGGATGGCTTCATGGTAGATGATTTCGAAATATCCGGGCCGGTTAATGACGCCAATGTGAACGTAACAGAAAATGATCCGGGCACACATTTATCACTCAATGGTTCAACCGATTACACCACACTCTCAAATCTTAGTGTCAATGAATCTTTCACTGCAGAAATGTGGATCTCTCCTACTGCCACTACCGACGGACAAGCTTTTCTGGCCAAGCATGACGCGGGTGGAAACGACATCTTTAAAATCGGATTCAATGCCGGAGGTATCGAAGTAGATCTAAGGGGAACCACCACTTCAGGAGGAACCAAGGAGACAGGCCTGCAACACCTTGCCGTGACCGTAGATAAGCTAACAGGCACCACATCTCAAATCACCGTCTATAAGGATGGCGTACAGGAATTTCAAAGTACGATTAACGAAGTACTGGGTGATCCGGATGGATTGGACTGGGTGATCGGACAAGACTGGGATGGTGTAGGAGTTCCGTCTGATTATTTTGGAGGCACAGTGGATGAACTGAGAATTTGGAACGTGGTGCGTACAGAAAATGAGATCAGGGAAAGCAACTTCCTCATTCTCGATGGTCTCGATACTGATCTGGTAGGTTATTGGCAGTTTAATGAAAATACAGGTTCTGCCACAGAAAACATCATAACAAGCAACCAAGGCACACTGTCCGGCACATCCTGGGAGACTTCATCATCTCCTGTAGGCAAGGGAAATAGCTATGCTGCAACCATCAGTGGAGATGGAACGACCGTCTTGAATGGCGGCCTGTCCATTGAATTTACCGGTGTTTCCGGTTCGTTTGATGTGGTGGCTTTTGAAGTGAATAATACACCAATTGGTACCCTGCCGGAAGATGAAAACATACTGGACGAAACAATAAATACCCCCTATTGGATCATTGAAACATATGGGGCCGGAACATTTACAAGTGCGAATCTAACGTACACATATGGCGCTGGTGCTTTTACACAAACTAACCCGGCAAGTGTTCATCTATTTAAGCGATCGAGCAAGGCCAGTGGTTCGTGGGGAACAATTATCGCTGCGAATTCAGTTAATGCCGGAACCGGCCAGGCAGTATTCAATGGGATTACCTCGTTTAGTCAGACAACATTAGGTACTGCGAGTCTACTACCCGTAGAGTTGATCGAATTTACTGCTGAGCATCTGAATAATGTGACACAACTCAAGTGGTCCACAGCTTCAGAGATCAACAATGATCGGTTTGAAGTGCTGCGTAGTATCGATGAAAACCAATGGAAGGTTATTGGTATTGTTAGCTCCAAAGCGACCTCAGGAAACAGCAATGAGGTGCTCGACTACTCTTACAATGACGCTGAACCACTCAATGCCAAACTTGTATACTATCGCTTGAGACAAATAGACTTTGATGGAACAATGGCACTAAGTGCAATCGAGCAGGTATCGTTCGAATTTGAGGATAAGGTCTCTGTATCCTCATATCCCAATCCTGTTGCGGACTATCTGACAATTCAGCTTGCATCTCCGTTTGCAGGGAATGCATTGATCGAACTGACCAGCCTGAGCGGAAGAAAAATTCTTTCACGAGAGCTATCCATAACACCGGGCACACAAGCATTTACGATAAATACAACTGGCATGAAGTCAGGAATCTATTTGCTCAATGTAACTGCCGATGGGCAAACATATAGCACGAAGATTGTGAAGCGTTAGCGCTGTTGGTTATACACTTCTCAACTTAGGATGATCCTAACCCTTTTCAGGGTCAAATACTTCTTTCCTTTTCTTTGCAGAAGGAGGCCCTATGGAGTTAGACGCTACACCTTGTTTCTTTTCATAGGTACGGTAAGCGCCCAAACCAAGCATACCAAAGAGTAGCTGCATAAGTATGACTGCCTCGATTGCCGGAGGAGCATCTGTCGCCGCTTCGATCCAACCACTGCTTTTGCCAACAGACCACCCCCATAAGAGGAACTGATGAACAATGAATTGATAGGCGACCGCAATCGCACAAATCCAGCCTACTGCCGGTCGCCAGCCTGCCACGAAAATGCTTCTATGCTGGGCTTCCATTTTGTTGATTTCCATCTGGCCCTTAGCAAGTTCGGCCTCAATCTTCTCAAACTCCAGTTCGGCTTTGAGCTTTTCTTCTTTAGTAGTTATCAAGTCGTCGGCCACATCGCCGATTGTCTTTACGATATCTTTAAATCCGATCATTCTTCCAATACTTTTAGAGTTCTTCTTATCCAGCCGTAGAGAAATTTGCCCTGCGTCCGATTGTGCTTTACGATGCTTGTATACCGATAAATCTTAGCCATTGCATATTTCAGCTCAAATTCCTCCTGCTTTTCCAGTGAGTCCAGGCTGTTGAGTGCTCCGATGGTCTTCGGTCCGATGATACCATCAGCAATCAGGCCAAGTACCTGCTGCGCGTAACGAACGGCACGCTTGTGCCCCGTATTCATCCCGAAATCGAACAAGTTGTAGCACACGATTTTATTTTCGACCTGGTCGAGTCGCATTTTGTCCCAGAAATTCTTCTTATAAAATTCTTTTACCAGCCTGGTGACGATCGGGTCGTCTTCTTGTCCGGACTTTACGAGTGCCCATCCTTCCCAATCAGGCCAGAAGTTTTCTGCAATTCCGGCAAATGTCCATCCCCCTCGGTCTCCTTCATTTTTGTGAAGGATGAATCCGCCTTCATTTCCCATGGTTCGTGAGAAAGCGAATTCAAAATTTGGTGTTAGTTCCATTATTTGAAAATTTCTAATTGGCAGTTGTGTATAAATATACACATTATCTATTATTCAAAAATGACGGAATAGTAACAGCTCAGTAGAGCAACAATAGAATGCAATCAAGGGATTATAGGAGCCTTTACAATTTCTCGTTTCCATTTCTACCGGCAGCTATAGCTCTATTCCTGCTCCTTTATCACACCTTCCTCAATCAGCTTTTAAGATTATATTTGATATACCTCATCAACGCTATTCTAAGAAGGACATAGCTAGTGAGCTTATGGGCTATGCTTAATTCATGAAAATTATGAAGAAAAACAAATTATCAACCAAGGAGATCATCACTTTCATACTTTCTTTTGGTGCTATAGCTATTTCCATTATAAGTTCTTTCGGAATTGTAGACTTAGGAGAATTTGAATCTCAAGTGCCAAATTTAATACTAGGATTAATAGGTCTTCTTATTATAAATGCGACGCTAGAACGAAAGAATGATTTAAAAAATCTTGAAAATAAAATCGACAAGATCATCTCATTGACTTCTGACGATAATCTAAAAAAGTTGCAACACCTTACCGATGATATCCAGCCTACATTAAAAGTAATATTTGGAGATTTTATAAAAGAATTTTCAAGTTTTTTCAAGGACGCCATTCAAAGTGAAAGAATTGAATTTTATGATTTGGAAAGATTTAAGACTTCCTATATCAGAACTTTGCAGTATAAAGAAAAAGATAACACCACGTTCCTAGCAACAAGCCTTCCATACAAAAGGTATTTTTGGGTAAATGACGAAGATATTTCACCTATTCTGAAGGCTATGAAAAACTTCAAAATAAATGGAAGTAGGTTTATTCGAATTTTCTTCCTTGAAGAAAATGATTTGAAAAATCAGGAAGTGATAGATGTACTAAATGCCCAGTTAGATCTTGAGATTGAAGTTTATACAATTCCTATAGATCAAGTTCCCAGGCGGCTTCAAAACTATTTTGTTGTCGATGATCAAAATGACCTGGCCTGGGAAGTTACCATTGATACAAAACAGCGAATTAATTCTACAGCGTTCACCACATCAAGCACAGAAATAGAAAAGTACAAATCCATTTTTGAAGGGTTAATGAATTTAGATAATATAAAAAAAATCAGTAGTAAACTGAGTTTGGTAGATTCTAAAAAAGGATAGCCAGTCAACTGGAACGAGCCTCCAAAGCTAATAAGGAGCCATCACAGCTCCCAGGCTACCGTAAGTTTGCAACTTGCGACTTACCCTACTCTCAGTGTAGCTTGTAACACTTACGTATCCGTAATTATCTTCTGCCGTCATTGCGAACCGAGGAACGAAGGTGAAGATGAAGCAATCCCAACCTAGGCGTAGGTTGCACCTACGTCTTTCCATATCAGGTCAATCTCAAATTGATCGTATTGTTATGAAAACAATCAAAATAGAAAAAGCGTAGCACATGCTACGCTTAGACTTTCTTTTTATATCCTAAGCCTAGTTAGAGTTTACCATAAGCTTCATTTTTCTACGCTCATGGCTTCAATGCCAACATACCGCTGCACAGCAGCGAAAAAGTCAAAACCTCGAGGTGGAATAGCGTGTAGGCCGGGATCAGGTTTTGATAGGTCTTTTTGTTTACTTTTTTGACATGAAAAAAGTAAAAGCCTCGCGGCTTGAGCATTCTTGACACTTCCACCGTTCAGTTGTATTTATTATATTTGATTAGAAGGCTTCACCGCCAAAGACCGCTTTCCAGCAATCGATCATTGGTTCTTGACTATTTCAGTTAATGGCTTTCTGTAAGGGAAATAAACGACATAATGTCGTTTATACCTTGTTATGAGTAATTACTGCCAAAGATCAACTAAACCTAATCTATGACAATAGAGCACTTGAATAAAGACCTTTTAGCCTCAACGGCAGTATTTGCGGAAATGGCAAATAATAATGTGAGCCTGAAACAGGTATTATCAGAATTTGTCTTAGCCACTTACTCTCTTAAATCAACTTTTACGCAGACATCCAACGAAGTTGTTAGTGCATTATCAACCCATTTTGAATTTGAAATTCCAGATGCTGTAGTGCGGACAATTTTAAAGAAATTGAAAAAGGATAGCATTCTTGAACAAGTCAATGGTTCATATTCAATTGGTTCTGAAGAAAGAAAAAAATGGGAATCTTTATTTGGAAGAGTTGAGCAAAAAGAATCAGAGCAAAAAGAAATAACTGATCAATTGATTAAGTATGTTGAACTACAGCGTGGAAAATTAGATGACCATAAGAAGTCAGAGCTTTTACAGTGCTTTTCTGAATACTTATTTGATGAATCCTTTGAGGATGAATATTCCGATTTGGTAAGTGCATTTATTATCCGCAAATCTCAAAATCAGGATTTTTCTAAGGAACTTAATCTCATTCGTGAAGGAATAACTATTCTAAAAGGCGTTAAGTACAGCCCCGATATTAATGAAATACAACCATGGCGCAAACCGTTAACAATTTTTCTCGATACTGAACACCTATTCAGTATTAACGGTTACAACGGAGAAATTTACAAGAAGCTTGTCTCGGATTTGGTTGAATTAATCCGGTCAATTAATCAACAACAGCAGAAAAATGCTGGAGAAAAGGCAATTCAATTTAAGTATTTAGAAGAGACTGAATTAGAAGTTAAAAATTTCTTTTACGCAGCACGAAAGATAATATCTGGCGAAACCAGCCGAGGACATAGCTCAGTCGCAATGGATACTATATTGAAAGGTTCCTCAACTTCTTCAGATGTAATAAGAAAGGAAACGGAATTCTTTGGAGACTTAAAATCATTAGGAATAACTAAGCAAAAGCCGATTGAACTTTATGATAATCATCACTTAAATGTTGAAGACGCTTCGATTTATAAAAAATACGAATCAGAATGCGATGATGACGTAATTTCATCTATTTTAAAATCATTCACAGCTGTGAATATTCTTAGAAAGGGCAACAATAGAAATTCGTTTGAGAACATTGGTCATATCATAATGACAGGATCTGCTATCAAACTAAAAATTAGCAGTGACTTGGATGCTAAAATTGAAGATGGAGACTTTTCATATGCAACACATATTTACTATGTCACTCAGCGTCTATGGTTTCGATTAAATAAAGGTTTAGGATTCAACAACCAATTGCCATCGTCACTTGACGTGGTTATAAAGGCGCAAACACTTTTATCGAACCATCTTAATTCATCTGTTAGAGAAAGATATAATAAACTCGAAAAAGATGTTGAATCCGGAAAAAGGACACTAGAAGCGGTTCAAGACTATTATATAAACTTACGAACCAATGTGGTTAAACCTGAAGAACTTGTTCCTGAAAACGTGGAGGAGCGAGTCAAATTCTTGTACGATGAAAGTGATATTGAAAATTTCAAAGAGGAACAATCTTTACTCAAACAAAAAGCTGATGCATATGACCAGCTCCAAAAGAAACTAAATGAAAAAGCCGAGCAAGAAGAGCGAGACAAAAGAAAAGCACTGATTGAAGAATGTAAGGAAATATACAATGCCTGCACTGCTAAATATATTAGAAATAAGTGGGCTTACCGTAGCTTCTTAGCACTTGTCTTTACCCTTTTGATTTATGGAATATATTTTCTGATTAGCCCAACGGACACTCCAATTAGTATAATCGCATTTGCATTGACTGTGATCGGTTTTATTGTCATGATCAAATGGAAAAAGATCGATTCACAAATCCAATCAGTATCCTTCGCAAAATTTAGATCATTTATGACTCAGAATTCAATTGAAGAAACTGAACTAGAAAATTAAAATACCCAAACTAGCGCAAGCATCCACTTGTGATTCTACCCAACCTAGGCGTAGGTTGTACCTACGTCTTTCTATATCAGGTCAATCTTAAATTGATCGTATCTTTGAAAAAACAAGAGAAATAAACGACATAATGTTGTTTATTCATTGTTAGGCTTAATTCTGGCATGAGCAAATATCTTCTATTACTTCTTCTGTTTCCGCTAACACTTCTAGCTCAAGATGTAAAGATCCAACTATTGCCACCCGGCGAAACCCCAACCTAGGCGTAGGTTGTACCTACGTCTTTCTATATCAGGTCAATCTCAAATTGACCTTATCTTTGAAACAAAAAATCGAGAGATATAAATGACATAATGTTGTTTATTCCTTGTTATGCACAATAGCCTTCGAGCCGAAGATGAAGCGAGCCAATGAAAAGAATAGCATTCTACACATTTTTGACCTTATTCTTGTTAATTATTCCAATTATGGTCTTTGGAATTTTTAACACTATGGTAAGCATCAGATATGAAACTGAAAACCCAGGGGATTGCATCTCTTTAGTGTCAGGAACGGATTTGTGTCAAGCATTAAATTGGATAAAGGGAATACTTGCAATTGATGCAGTTCTTTTGATAACACTCCTCGTTCCGAAAAAACACATTTTGAAATAGACCCAGAAAAGTGCATAACACACGCTAAAGTGCATATGTCAAAGTGCTTCTAGCAACTCTCCTGTTATCCGAACCGCATAGCTTCGCCTCTGCCAAGTTCAATTCACTTTAGCTCTTTCCTCTGCTCTGACCGTCATCTTTAGCAACGTAGTTTTTCACATATACTGTTGTAGGTGGGTCACAGCTTTGCTAGCTTAGTTTTTCATCAGCTGGGTTCAGGACATACGCACCTTAGCTGGGATGTTGAAAACAATTCAAGTATGAGCTCAAGAACTCTTTATAAATTTCTTATTTGGACTGGATTGATCTCCTTTATTGCTGGATTCATTTGTGAAGTAAATGCGGTCCTGTATTTAAGACACTTGCTAATTATTGGGATTGTATTATTTGGAATTGGGATCATAGTCTGGTTACCACTCAGACTGAAAAAACCTATTCTGCACCCATTAAATGTAGACAAATATAAATCTAGCGGTGATGCTCTTTTGGCATATGTATTTAACAACTACTTGCTAGAGTTTTGGGGATTCTGTGTGGCAGTCGCCATGATGATAGTTATTATTGGTGGTTCATTTAGAACAAATAGTCGATTACAAATAGCAATTAACAAACTACAGGAGTCAAAAGAATTAGAAGATAAAATTGGGATAATTCAGGATACAGGAATAATTGTGAGCAGCTCAAATAGTGCAGATTTCATGAAATTTGAACTTAGTGTTTATGGAAGCAAGGATGGAGCTAGAGTGGATGTTGAACTTGATAACCAATCAGGGAGTTGGGAAATTAAAGAATTGAAAATTGACTAAAAAATTCTGAACCTAAGCTTAGGTCGCACCACCCCCTAGCTGCCGCAAGTTTGCAACTTGTGGCTTACCCCTCCATTAAGCGTAGTTTGTAACTCTTTTGTATCCATTGTTATCCTCTACCGTCATTGCGAACCGAGGAATGAAGATGAAGATAGAAGATGAAGCTATGATTAAGATCGCTTCGCTAAAGCTCGCGATGACGGCATAATTAGATATACTAGCTAGCACGGGCATCTACTTGTATTCTGCATACCCATCCCACTGGTGCCGCAAGTTTACAACTTGTGGCTTAAACAAATGAAGATGCCGGATCAAGTCCGGCATGACATCACCAATCCCCATAAACAGACCTGCCTATTTACTAATCACTGATCTATTAATCACCAATCCGCCAACCTAAAACATCTCTGCTCCAACCTTAACGGTAACCTCAGAATCATCACAGATGGTTTTTTGAAGTCCTTTGCAGCGAGACATCTCATACTTATAGAAGTACTCCAATGTCAATAGTTTACTTTGCTTGAAGCTATCATCCTGCCCTAAAGCAGCGAGTCCAACCTTTAGCCACTGCCAGCCAATGACCACCGTGCTGAACAAATCCATGAAGATCGTCGCATCGGCTAGATATCGTTCGTGGTTTCCTTTTATGGCGTGCGGCATTAAGTGACCCAGACATGCTTCGATCATCTTGGCTCCCTCGCCTAGTTTCATGGCGTGTTGCTTGAGGTCGTCCTGAGCCAGGGCAGCTGTTATGGTTGTTTCAATTTCTTTAGACAGCAGCTTCAAGGCAGCTCCGTCCATCATGGTCACCTTCCGTCCCAGAAGATCCAGCGATTGTATGCCTGTTGTGCCTTCGTAAATCGAGATAATCCGAATATCTCTAAGGTATTGCTGCAGGATGAAGTCCATCATATAGCCATAGCCACCAAGCACCTGCAATCCGGTATCCACAGCGTCTTTTCCAGCTTCTGAAGGATAGGTCTTCGCAATTGGATTCAGGATTTCGCAGAGTAAATGATACTTATTCTTTTCATCGCCTTCGGTCGTCATGGATTTATCTACATAGTAAGAACATTGCAGGATCAAGCTCAGGCATCCCTCCACAATGGCTTTCTGATGCAATAGCATCCGCCTTACGTCCGGGTGATTGATGATCAATGTCTGTTCCTGACTTGGGTCTTTCTGGCCGGTACTTTGCAGTTTGCGTCCTTGCGGTCGTTCTTTGGCATACTGAAGTGAAGCATAATATGCTGCAGAGGCTATTCCGGTTCCCATTCGTCCGGTTGCGATCCGCGCCTCATTCATCATCTGAAACATGTAGCTAAGGCCTTTGTTTTCCTGGCCCACCAGGTAGCCAATACTCTCTCCGCTTTCGCCAAAGGCCAAATGATTTGTGCAATATCCTCGTTGACCAAGCTTTTCAAATTCTCCTACTACGTCTACATGATTGTAATCTCCGATTGATCCATCATCGTTGACAAAGTATTGTGGCACCACGAATAGCGAGATGCCTTTCGTTCCTGCGGGAGCACCATCTACCCGTGCAAGCACCAGATGAATGAAGTTATCCGAAAACTGATGATCACTTGCTGAGATGAATATTTTCTGCCCCTTGATGGAATAGGTGCCGTCTCCCTTCGGTGAAGCAGACGAGGTGACATCTGAAAGTGAACTCCCTGCCTGCGGCTCTGTCAGGCACATGGTACCTGACCAGCGCATTTCCAGCATCTTGGGTACGTATTTCTTCTTCAGCTCTTCAGAACCGAATGTCAGAATCAGGTTCGCAGACCCGGCTGTCAGTCCGAGGTATCCGGTTACATGATTGTTGGCAGCCTCCATGATAAAATACAGGGCATTGAATACCAGCATTGGCAATTGCAGTCCATTGTCTTCTTCATTCATAAATGCCCCGATCAGGCCCATCTCTCCTGCTTTCTTCATGATCGGGCCAAACTGCTCATGCACAGTCACTTTTCCATCTTTAAAAACCGATGGCTTCTCATCCATCTCCTTGATATAAGGAAAGAGCGAGGTGTCACTAAAGTCTTTTACTGCATCTAGCAACAGGTCAATCGACTGACGATCATACGCTGCGTAGCGATCAGATTTGAGTAGCTCTTCCAGATGATGAACGTCGGCAAGTAAAAATGTCAGAGTTTTGGGATCGTAGTATTGCATATGTTTGGGTTGTGACCTCAAATTAATGAAAGCTTCACAATCTCAATGTGCTTCTACAAGTGTAAAAGTGAGGGAGGTCCCTGTAATTGTGATTCGTTCCGGCTTAAATCCCTCTTTCCATGTTTCATATCATTCCTCTGCTGCCGCAAGTTTGCAACTTATTAATAAGGTTAGCACTCTACAGGAAGATGCCGGATCGAGTTCGGCATGAAAGACTAGAGCTATACCATCATATGCTTACACCTCCACTCCCTCAGGTTCTACCCACCTGCCGTGTTCTTTGATAAGCTCTATAAGTTCGTCCAATGCTTGTTCGGATGGAACCCCTCGCTTCACAACTTCCTGCCCTTTGTAAAGTGTAATCTTTCCCTTGCCCGAGCCTACGTACCCAAAGTCAGCATCTGCCATCTCGCCGGGACCGTTTACGATACAGCCCATGATTCCAATTTTTACACCTTTCAGGTGATCCGTTCGTTTGCGAATCATCGCTGTGGTTTCCTGCAAATCAAAGAGTGTACGGCCACATGATGGACATGAGATGTACTCGGTTTTTGTAATTCGCGTACGCGCCGCTTGCAGGATTCCGAATGCAGTATTATTGTATAATTTCAGCTGATCGACAGAAGGTGTAGTTTCTGGAGATAGCATAATTCCATCTCCAATTCCGTCGATGTATAATGCCCCAGCATCTGTAGCTGCATAGATCATCAATTCATCCTCAGTCAGCTCCGGGTATGACTTTTGCAAGACCACTGGAACTTCGATATTATGGTTAATAAGCTCAACAACGAACCTTCGAATGCTTGCAGTCGCGTGTGGCTGCTCAGAATGCAGTATAAGCACTGTATTGGCACTTTTTTCTACAAAACCAAAGATTGTTTGGTCGTAGTTATCAGCATCAATCAATATGAAGTTTAGCTTTTCATGAAGTTGATTAACTTTTTGTAAATCAGTGATTAGAGGGAATGTATTTATTTGATCACTGCCCTGTTGCCATTTTTCATAATCCATGACTTCTTTTAGTCCATTCGGAAGCATGAATTGGATCGGATTTGATCCTGTATAAATGTAGTCTGCACCCAAATCATTCATCCCCCACTTATCCAACTCCGGTAAATATGAATGGCCAATTGCTTTCAAATCTTTGACATCAATAGTCTCTAATTTGGAAAAATCCGCAATGACACGAGGTACGTTTTCATTTCCAAAATTCAGCACCTCGTCGGTTACTCTTCGATGATATTCAAATGGATTAATTGGATAATTATCCACAGGTTTGATCGGCTGCTGATTGGTCTTTTGCTTGAGTCGATCAACCATAATTTGCGCAACGGGCGCTTCTACCTCAGGCTCTTCTGTCAATGAAACTCTCACGGTATCTCCCAGCCCATCTTCGAGCAACGTTCCAATGCCAACTGCCGATTTAATTCGACCGTCTTCTGCTTCACCAGCCTCCGTTACTCCCAAGTGCAATGGGTATGGCTGAAGGCCTTCTTCATCCAATTTGTGTACCAGCAATCGATAGGCTTGAACCATCACTTGCGGATTGCTGCTTTTCATAGAAATCACAATATCCTTAAAATCCATCGACTCGCAAATTCGAATGAATTCCAAAGCTGACTCCACCATCCCTAACGGAGTATCCCCATATCGACTCATGATTCGATCCGAGAGTGATCCATGATTGGTGCCGATACGCATTGTGGTATTGTTCGCTTTACAGATTTCTACTAGTGGAGCAAACTTCTCCTCGATCCTTTTGAGCTCGTCTGCATAAGCCTCCTCCGTATATTCAATCTGTTCAAATTTCTTTTTATCAGCATAGTTTCCAGGATTCACTCTGACCTTTTCCACGATCGTTGCTGCAAGCTCTGCCGCATTTGGGGTAAAGTGAATATCTGCAACCAGCGGAACATCGCAGCCTCTCTTCCTTAATTCATTTTTGATGTTTTCGAGGTTTTGAGCCTCCTTGATGCTTGGAGCGGTTATCCGCACATATTCACAGCCTGACTCAACCATGCGCAGTGTCTGCTCTACAGACCCTTGGGTATCCATTGTATCTACAGTGGTCATGGATTGTACCCTTATGGGATTATCACCTCCCAATGGAACATCTCCAATGAAAACCTCTCGGGTCTTTCTGCGGGAGTATTCGGTCAGGCTATTGCAATACGTTTGATTCATATGTCTCCTAGTTGCGGTCTTAATACGATATCTTCTACGACTGTTCGTTCACTCAACCGATAAGTAGCATGGATGGTTTCGGCAATATCTGACGGTTTCATGAATCGCTCTTCCGGCAACTCAACACCATCCCAACTTGGAGTTAAAACCGCTCCTGCAAGAATCGAGGTTACACGAATGTCAAATTCTTTCAATTCTTCCCTTAATGCCTGTGAAAATCCGTAGAGCGCAAATTTAGAGATACTATATGATCCTCCATTTGGATAAGCTTTCAAGCTGGCAACTGAGCAGAGATTGAAAATATGACCACTTTTATCTTTCTTCATCTGAGGTATAACGCCCCTGGACACATGGTAGGCGCTGTAAAGATTTGTATTTATCATCTTCTCCAACACACCGTCTTCCTCTTCATGCACCAATCCCGGAATGAACACTCCTGTATTGTTTATCAAAATTTCTACGGGCTGACCAATCATCCGAATAAACTCAATGAAATCTTTTACCCCTTCTTTTTTGGAGAGATCCGCAGCATAGGTATGGATCAGTTGATCATACTCTTTATGAATCTCTTCACGTAAAACTGTAAGGTCATGTTCATTGCGTGAACATGTGGCTATGGGGAATCCGTCTTCTGCAAATCGTTGGATAATCGCTTTACCAATTCCCTTTGTTCCGCCTGTAACAACTACTAATCTCTCTGAATTATTCATATTATACTTTTCGGTTATTCCTTAAGGTGTTATGTTTGACAAAGCTAACAATCTTAGCGAACGAAAACTTCATGAAGAGTTTAGGTAAATTCATCATTTTTATAGGCCAATTGTTCGTCAGGAGAGAATCCTTTGCGACATATATCACTCGTATAGTAGACGAAAGCATTAAAGTGGGTTACAACTCCGTTTTTATAGTTGTAATTGTATCTGCTTTCATGGGAGCTGTAACAACGGTACAGACGGCATACAATCTAATATCTCCTTTAATTGCTGATCCTATAATTGCTTTGGTAGTCAGAGACATGACGTTGCTTGAATTAGCACCCACTATTACGGCTATTGTATATGCGGGTAAGGTAGGTTCAAATATTGCAGGGGAACTTGGCACCATGCGTATTTCTGAGCAAATAGATGCGCTGGAAGTGATGGGGATAAACTCTACTTCTTACTTGGTGCTGCCAAAAATTATTGCGTCCGTTATTATGTTTCCTTTGCTTGTCATACTTGCAGGCTTTGTGTCGATCTATGGTGGCTATCTTACCTCACTACTTACGGGCGTTATCTCAGGAAACGATTACATTCTTGGGATTCAAATGGACTTTGTGCCATTCGGAGTAACGTTCGCATTGATTAAAGCGGTTGTGTTTGGTTTTCTAGTTGCGGCCATTAGCTCTTACAAAGGATTCTTCACTTCAGGTGGTGCTTTAGAGGTTGGGCAGTCTTCCACTAACGCAGTGACCAGCAGTTGTATCGCTATCCTATGTGGTGATTATCTACTTGCGTATCTTCTAGCTCCTCTACTCCAACTATGATTGAGGTAAAAGACATATCCAAATCATTTCAGGACAAACAGGTTTTGTTTGATATCAATGTTACGCTCGAGAGTGGCAAAACGAATATGCTAATCGGTGCCAGCGGAACTGGGAAAAGTGTACTCCTCAAATGCATTGTCGGACTACTGGTTCCGGATAAGGGCATCGTACAGTTTGATGGAAGAGACTTTGCCAATGCCTCTAAAGAAGCTCAGACAGAGGTAAGAAGAGAAATGGGAATGCTCTTTCAGGGAGGCGCCTTATTTGATAGCGAGACCGTAGAGCAAAATGTAATGTTTCCATTGAATGTGCTTACAAAACAGTCGATGGAGGAAAAAATTGAGCGCGTGAATTTTTGTTTGGAGCGTGTAGGATTGGAAAACGCAAATAAGAAAATGCCTTCTGAAATATCTGGAGGAATGAAAAAGCGAGTGGGCATTGCCCGTGCCATCGTTACTAAGCCCAATTATCTTTTTTGTGATGAACCCAATTCAGGACTGGACCCTCAAACTTCGATCAAAATTGATAACCTGATCAAGGATATCACCGATGAATATAAAATGACTACTGTTGTAGTATCCCATGATATGAATTCAGTACTTGAAATCGGCGACATTGTCAACTTCATGCATGAAGGCCGAATTCTATGGACTGGGCCAAGCAGCGAAATTGGTGATTCAGATGTTCAAGAATTGAATGATTTTGTTTTCGCCGGCAGGCTAATGAAGATGGTCAAAGGGAAGTAATCTTTTTTCCTGTTTAAAAAATCCAATTCACACACTTATTTGTCCACCTTGCTGAATAAAGGCATTCAGGAGAGTATCTCCGTCGTAAAAAGGGTTAAAAATTTCCGTTATGAAAAAATCATTAACCCTCATCCTATTCTGTTTTTTTAGTACCATGTGCTTTTCACAAGATAAGAAAGTCTACAATCGAGTATTGAAATCAGCTTTTCATGTGCATGATACAGCTTCAGCATATGCATCTAGTTTATATGCGGCAAATATGCTGGAAGAAGTAGCCAAAGATTTCCCAGATGAATGGCTGGCCTACTACTGGGCTGCTTTTATTCATACCCAGTGCGGATTGTATCGGGACAGACCGAAAAATGCAGGAGAAGTAATACCCAGCAGAGCTCAGCAAAATATGGAACTGGCGATGAAAAGCTATAAAGGCGATAGTGCGGAGATTTTATCTGATCTTCATGCTCTTCAATCATTTGTTTATACCATTCATACCTGGTATCCGGAATTTAAAGACGAGGTAGAAAACTTCAGGGAAAAAGCCAGGCAGCACAGCAAAATCTCGCTAAACTACAACCCAGATAATCCGCTTATCTACGTATTGATTGGTACTTCGAAAGTATCTAGCGATAAGCTAGAAGATGTAGTGGCCGGCCGTGCTTTGCTTTACAGGGCTCAAACCCTATTCAAACAAATAAGCGAGCATCCTGTAATGACAGCTCATTGGAATGAAAACTGGTTGCGGTTCCGGTGGTTGAAGTATGCCGATCAAAGGGTTGCGGCTCTTACAAAAGAATAGAAAGGATAATTGGTTTTCGTATATTGAAATACCTGAGTTGATGTTCATCTCAGGTATTCTTTAGTTATACATCGTGTGAAAAAGGAAAAAAATGTCTCTCTTAATACACAGCTGATAGCAGTACTTATTTTTTGGCTGACCTTCATGTGTATTGATATTCTCAAAAAGAATATTTTCTCCGTAGAGGACACCCGCTACCTTGTTGCTTTCTATTTTTTTGGTTTTGTCCTTTGGTTCGGAATCACTTTTCCTCTTTTTTATCTGTTTCAGAGATCTCAGAAATTCACCTGGCCTTTAAGACTTATTTTACTAGCAGTACTCGGCCCTATTGCAGGTAGTATAAAGGTGATTTTAGCATGGACTTCCTTCTATTTCTCACTTGGTCTACATCAAGCGGATGTGAATCTCACCCAATTTATCATCAGTCAAGGCTCATTTCATTTCGTAGAAGCAACCATAATTGCTTGGGTTGTGCTAATACTGTTTTTTCTCAGTGAACTCTACTTTTTATACCGAAATAAATCAACAGAGGCAGCAGAGTTAAAAACGCAGCTTTTTCAAGCTCAGTTAGATACACTTAAAATGCAACTGCGTCCACACTTTTTGTTTAATGCTCATAATACCATCTCTATGCTTATACGAACAAAAAAGTATGAACAGGCCATAGATATGACCTCCAGCTTAAGCGAGCTACTACGAGCAACATTGAATACCGGAGACCAACACTTCATTGTGTTTAAAAAAGAACTGGAACTAATGCAAAAATTTCTGGAAATTGAGCTGATACGTTTCGAAGACATACTCCAAGTCAACTTCGAAATCAGTCAAGAATGTGAAAATGCACGAGTGCCAAATTTGATTCTACAACCAATTGTTGAAAATGCTTTCAAACATGGCATTTCTAAACATCTCGGAAAGTCTCAATTAACCATTGTAGCAAAAAGAAATGCCGCATACCTGTCTATAAACATTTGGAACTCCGGCCCAAAGCTCAGAGAAGATTTTGATGTGAAAAAGAATACCGGAATAGGACTTAAAAACATAGATTCAAGACTTCAGCAATGCTATTCTGACAATTACAGGTTTGACCTCTTTAACTACGAAGGAGGTGTCACATGTATCGTAGAAATACCTTGGAATGAAAAAAATTAAAACACTAATCGTAGATGACGAAAAGAAATCAAGGGATGGTCTGAAAGAGTTGATTTCCAAACATCCTGCAATCGAATTGATTGATACCTGTAGAAATGGCGTAGAAGCAATTGAATCCATTGAAAAGTGGCGGCCTGAACTATTATTACTTGATATTCAGATGCCTGGTATTTCAGGATTCGACATTCTCAAGAGCATTTCATACAAACCAATAACCATCTTTATCACGGCTTTTGACCAATACGCTTTAAAAGCATTTGAGGTTCACGCTCTTGACTACCTCCTAAAACCCTTTACAAATTCACGCTTCAACAAGTCGCTAAACAATGCAATCGATATTATCAGAAATAACCATCAGAAAAAATCAATAGATGCTCTTCAAAAAATGATCGACTCCTTAGATCAATCATCAAAATTTGATGAGAAAATTCACTCATCCTATAAATCAAACAAACTAATCATACGTTTTGAAGGAAGAATAGAACTGATTGATTACGAAAGAATAATCTGGATAGAAGGATACGACTACTACGTTAAAATATACTGCGCCAAAACCTACATCATCAAGGACAGTTTGAAGAACCTTTCAGACAGCCTGCCAGACTTTTTTTTTCGTGTACATAAGTCTTCGATCATTAATCTACAGCACCTTGTGTCTTTGGAATCAATTGGGCATTCTGAAATGATGGCGACCCTATCAGGTTCTGTTCAAGTAAAAGTTTCCAGAAACTGTAAGGATCAATTAATGAAGAAGCTGCAAGATCATTAAAGGTTAGATAGTGGTAGAAAAAATAATACTTAAAAATTCCCTCTCAGCACAATATTTATCGATGTTTAGCATTATAGAAATATTCAAATGAGTACATTTGATCTTTGAATATTTCTATTCAACTTATGATCGCCAGGCTTTCTCTCACCATTCTGTTGGCCTTGATCGGACTGTTAGGCTATGGGCAATGCAGTTTATTGAGTACGACTATCAGCGTTGACTTCAGCGCTGACGGTACTTGCGCGCCTGTAACAGTCAACACATTCACAGTTACTTACACGTTTAATGCCGCACAAAATCCTGCAGATATAGAAATACAATTTATCTGGAACGATCCTGCAAATACCACAGAAACCATATCGGGTGCAGGACTTGTCGTTTCAAATGCTGATCGTACATACCAAGCTACTGCAACACCCTTCCCCTATCCAGACACTGGTCCAGAATGCTTCTTTGAGGCTCAGGCATTCATCATCGTTGCCGGAGATGTTTGCGAAACATCAGAGCAAACTCAAATTGTACCTTCATGGAATTTTGACGATGAAAATGGTGGAATCATTGCTTTTGACCCAGGTCAATATGATATGTGTGAAAACACTACGCTGACCAATGTGGTATTTGATGATGCATCCACATTCAATTGCAACATCAATGATAACCCTGATAACCCAAATCAAATCTCACGTTGGGTGCAGTTTGTCTATGGAACAGATCCAGCGCCCGCAGTTGGCCGTTTGCGAGATTTGACTGTTGACGATGGTGGTCCTGTTGTAGTGACCGACAATGCAGGAAATCTATCAGCACCGCAAACCCGAGGCACTGGAGCAGTCATGGTTACTGCCGGTTACTTTGGACCAGTAGAAGAAGTTCCATTTCCAGCCGATGTTCCAATTCACTCCACCTTCCCTATTTCTGCGCCAGCTAATGCAGCCAATGTGATTGGAACTACATTTGAAATAACACTATATAACTGGAATACATGTAATCCATTTAACGGAGATCAAAACGATCCCAACTATGAAGATGCAGTCTTAGAGACTCTGGTTATTCAGGTAATCCCTCCACCAGTACCTGACTATGTAGCTAGAGACGGAGGTCCGGGTGGAGCTATCCTTACGGAGTTTTGTATTAATTCTGATATCTATTTTGATAATCAAACACCGGGCGGACCCTACAATTATTTCTGGCAGTTTTTCGATGGGCCACTTGACACGGATCCTGTGCTTGGTACATCAACTGCAGTTAATCCGACATTCAATTTTGATTCCGGCGGACCAAAGCTTGTGCGACTTACAGCAACAGACCCCAATGCAGACGGAGTATGTGATGTAGTCTATGATGATTTTGTGAACCTCTCTCCTGATGCCGTTGCAGACTTTGACTTTTACGATGGAGCCTTCACAGCTCCCATCAATCCAGACTTCTGCCAAACTGGAGCTGATGTGTTTACAGTCGGTTTTCGAGACAACACCATTGATCAGCCCAATACGGAGTTTAGGTTCGAGTTTTACAATGAAAGCAATGTCCTTATTGGGACACAACCTACTGATGGTTCATTCCTGGTAGACCCAGTTCCTGATTTCACACGAGATTTTTCAGTTGAAGAATATACCATTGTCAGGTTGGTTGCCCGAAATACCTCCACATTGTGCGGCAGTGAAGATCAGGATACAGTTTTTGTTTATGGGAGGCCTCAGCCGGTTTTCGCTACCAATGAAGTTTGTGCCGGCAATAGAACTACCTTTTCCGGAATAGCTGACCCTATCGCAAGTCTGACAACTCAGGTAAATGGCGATGAGGTAGACTTGTACGAATGGGATTTTAGCTATGACGGTGTTTTCAATATTGAGCTTATTCGAACAGACAATAGTGATTTTGATTGGTATCTGGATGGCACGGACATAGCAACTGGCGTGGAGCCTGGTACCTCTATAGATGGAACGTATACTGTTGCGCTTAGAATGACTACAGAAAAAGGTAATTGTACAGATCTAATCACTCAGGATGTGATAATCAATGAAAATCCAGATGCTCAGCTATCTCATGATGCGCCCGGAGATATTTGTCCTGGGGATATCATCACATTCACGAATGACTCCAATAATCCGGGACTGCCTGGAACAACTTATAGTCTGGAGGTTACACATCCACCTTCCGGATTCAATTCATCAACCGCATTGACGTTGATCAATACCCCTCTTTCATTTGATAATCCTGATGATACAACCAGAACATTTCAAGCACAGATCAGAGCGGAAACTACAGACGGCTGTGTCACATTTAGTTCTATAGAGACTTTTAGAGTATCACCTGATGAAGTAGCAGGATTTGATGATCCTGCATATAATTTTTTCAATACCAATTGCTCGCCCTGGAACAGCACCATGATAGTAGATGCTGCCACCCAAAGCCTTGCTGCAGACCTTTATCGCTGGACTCTGCTGGATGTAAATGGTGTTCTGGCTGGCTACCCTGTGGTGAAAAATAGTGGTGATGCTAATTTTCACGAACTGGATTATGAGATAACCAACACCTCAGCTACAATTATGAATTATGCCATGGTATTGGAAGCTGAGAAAGCAGGCGTCTGTATTACCAATGACACGTTCAACATTCAGATAAGTCCACAACCTTTGGCTACATTCACATCTGACCGAACGGAGGATTGTGATCGTGTCAACTTTACATTGGAGGCCACACAAAAAGGTTTAGCTGAATATTCATGGACATTCAATCCTGTCCCGGATGCAACCTTTGGATCTGATGATGAACTCATGATAACGTATAATCGAGAGGCAAATGCGGGAAATGATTTCAATGCCCAAATCACGTTAGTAACCACTAATCTGGCATCTTGTCAAAGTGATCCTGAGGTGATTAATGAAACAATCGAAAAGCAAAGGCCGGCAAGTACTGTTGATTTTACATTGTCCACAACCACCCTTCAATTGCCGGATAATACCGTCACGATTACCAACAGCAGTTCAACCGGTGGCGGTCTGCTCTATGAATGGGATTTTGGTGATGGTGATACTTTCACAGGATATGACCCTGTTTCGCATCAATACAATCAGTTTGGTACCTACGAGATTACATTAACAGTCATTGACGATTTCTGCTCTATTGAGTCCTCTCAAACAGTGACTGTTCTACCTACTGCACCTATACTTGATTTTGAAGCTGATACTCTTGAAGGATGTGCTCCGCTCACGGTGAGGTTCACCAATCTATCGCAGTTCGCAGTACCCGGCGAATACCTTTGGGAATTTGGTGATGGAAGTATTTCCAGGTCTGATAACCCTACTCATACATTCTTTGCCGGAGGTGACTTCACCGTACGTCTTAGAGGTCAAAACGAAGTGGGTACAAATTCAGAAATTGAGAAAGTAGAATACATTTCTGTATATGCCAGGCCTTTTGCAGATTTTCTTGTTTCAACCCGGATAGTCTACATCCCAGACCAGGAAGCTGTATTCAAAAACCTCAGTGAGAATGCAACCTCATTTATATGGGATTTCGGAGATGGTACTACATCAACGGAATCCGATCCCCGGCATGCCTATGCTGAGGAGGGGTTTTATGATATAACATTAATAGCCACGAATGATTTTGGATGTGTTGACACGTTATTTCGATCAGCAGAAGTCGAGGCAATCTCCGGTGGACAAGTAAACACGCCAAATGCTTTTACTCCTAATCTGAATGGCCCATCGGGTGGTACCATTGGTGGTATAAATGGTGGAGATCCGTCACGTATCAATGATGTCTTTCTGCCACGTCTCGAAGGTGTGGAAAGATTCAGAATGCTTATTTATAACAAATGGGGAGAATTGATCTTTGAGAGCAACTCGCAAGATCAGGGCTGGGACGGATATTATCGAGGAAAGTTGGCACCTTCCGGCGCTTACGTGTACAAGTTGGAGCTTCGATTTTCTGATGGAAAAGACATTGTAAAAGTGGGTGATGTAACGCTAATACGCTAATGAAGAGAATCCTAACCTATATCACCGCTTTCGTTCTCGCATTGATAATCTATGGGCAAGATGCACAGTACTCTCAATTTTATGCAAACCCGCTTTACTTAAATCCAGCCTTTGCCGGTACTGGTGCAGATACACGTGCGGTTTTTATCCATAGAATACAGTGGCCCAACCTACCACAAGCATTTTCAAACTCGACTGCTTCTATCGATTACAATGCAAGTGACATCAATAGTGGATTTGGTTTGGTCTTTCATTCAGACCAGGAAGGAACCGCAGGGCTCAGGAATACAACAGGCTCATTCATATATGCCTATGAAGCGAATCTTAACAATAAGGTTGTGTTCAGACCAGCATTGAAATTCGGCTACACATTTAGAGATATCGACCGCAGCAAACTTGTACTTGGTGATCAGGTAGATTTTGGAGTCGACGGTACGCCCTCACAAGATCCACAGATCAACTCCATCCGACTGAAAAACCATTGGGACATTGGTGCCGGCTTTTTGATTTATACTAAAAAGAATTGGTTTGGTGTTGGTGTAGATCACCTAACACAACCTAACCGCTCACTCCTCGAAGGCGAAGACAAGTTGCCTATTCGATATTCGTTTCACATCGGAAGCCGATATCCACTTCAAAGATTGGTGAACATTGGCACCATTGTACCATCCATCGCTCCCAGTATTCTTTACAGAAGACAAGGAGAATTCCAACAAATTGATGCCGGAGCAACTGTGCACCTTCAGCCAGTGCTAATTGGGTTGTATTATCGTGGAATGCCTTTCTTAAAAAACGATTTCGGATTACTCAATCAAGATGCAATTATACTGGTAGCAGGTGTAGAATATGCCAATATTGAGTTTGGGTATAGCTTCGACCTAAACCTATCAAGATTGGATCCTGTCGCTGGTGGTGGAGCGCATGAGTTTTCACTCATCTACAACTTCAGAATGCCGAAAGATCCCTACAAGACGCCTAATAACAAGAAAAAACTTGGTTGTCCAACGTTTGTCCATAAGCTCAACAATTAGAAGTAGCTGAGCCAATTCCTGAAACTTTTAAGCTTTCCCATCTATCACATATGTGTAACTTCTTACTGTAGCTACAGTATAATCAGTTCATACACAACCTGCTACTATGATCAAAAACTATATCCTAACCTCTTTCAGACACCTGCTGAAACAACGGTTTTTCACTTTTCTCAATGTCGTCGGATTGGCCATTGGGCTGTGTGCATTCTGGCTAATCAACCATTATGTTACTTACGAGAGAAGCTATGAGAACTTCATGGAAAACAAAGAGGACATCTATCGTGTGCAGCTAGATGTCTACCGCAATGGAGAGTTGGTATATAAAAGCTCTGAAAATTATGCGGGTGTTGGTGCCGCAATGAAGGAAGAATTTCCAGAGGTTCAGGATTACGCTCGTTTGTACAACATGGGCTCCAAAAATAATGTTATCATAACGTGGGAAAATGGCCCCAATGGCCCGGTTGTATTTAAACAGCAAAAGTTTTTGTACGCAGACGCTTCTATTCTGTCACTTTTTTCTTACGAAATGGTCGAGGGGGATAGAGACAAAGCATTAGAACAACCATACACTATTGCCATCTCCGAGACCATGGCCAAAAACTATTTTGGCAATGAAGACGCACTTGGAAAAACTTTAAGGTTAGAAGATGACGACTTCAATGATGAACCATGTATCGTGACCGGAGTCTTTAAAGATCATCCCACAAATACACACCTAAAGTTTGATGTCCTGATTTCCTTTCCGACTATCTATGGAAGATATGATGGTGCATTGGAACGGTACAAGACCGGTTGGGGACGAAAGGATTACTACACATATGTAAAATTAGAAAATGGTTCAGACCCAAAAGCACTTGAGCAGAAGCTTCCGCAATTGGTGAATAAATTCAAGCCAGAACTCGCGGAACAAAACGGGGAAGATGTACTACTTCTACAACCTGTTGGAGATATTCATCTGACCTCAAGGCTGACCGATGAGGCAGAAATCAATGGTAATGGTGAAGCTGTTGGATACCTGGCTATAATCGCCTGGTTTATAATCATTATTGCATGCATTAATTACATTAACCTTAGCACCGCAAAATCAGTGGAAAGAGCGAAGGAAGTAGGTTTACGTAAGGTAGTAGGTTCTCAAAAAGCACAACTGATTGTTCACTTTTTAATTGAGTCCAGCATTGTGTTTTTCCTATCTATTCTAATTGCCTTTGTGCTCGTATTAGCTATTAATCCCCTATTCAATAATATTGGGGGCGTCCCCTCATCATATGTCATTTGGACGCAATCCTGGTTTTGGATTAGTGCAGGACTTTTCTGGTTTGCAGGCTCACTAATCTCAGGATTTTACCCAGCCATAGTTCTTTCATCCTTTAAGCCTGTAGACGTTTTGAAGGGTCAGTTCAAAGGAAAAGGGTCTGGTATATTCCTAAGAAAGGCGCTAGTGGTTATGCAATTCACTACTTCCATCGCATTAATTATAGGAACCTTCATAGTTTATGAGCAGATGTCCTTCATGAAAAACCAGGACCTTGGTTATAATACAGATCAAGTGATGGTAGTAGAGAGACCTTCAACAAGAGATACATCCAACGTTCAAGCTGAGAACGACTACATGTCATTTAAAAACGGTCTTTCAGATCAACCAATGATTGCCGGCGTAGCTGGATCAGGTATGCTTCCAGGTAAGAAGCTTCGTTTCAAAACACAAATCAGAAACCTAAATCAAGATCCATCCGAAGCGACAACATTTGCAGTTGGTAGCATGGATTATGAGCTGTTCGATTTGATGGATATGGAAATGCTGGCAGGAAGGAATTTTTCAAGAGAATTCATAAAAGACCCTGATACAGCGATTGTAATTAATGAATATGCTGCCCGAGCATTGGGTTTTACTCCTGAAGAAATTGTGGGGAAATACATATCTGTAGATAGATTTAATTGGAAACCTCAAGTCATCGGAGTGCTTAAAAACATTCATAATGAATCACTGCAAGAAGCCATGCAGCCACTGGCATTCTTCCTTCAGCAATACAATCATGAGTACATGATGGTGAAAATGAGCACGAACAATATTGAAGAAACAGTAGCTGTTGTCAACGAGCAATGGGATAAAAGTTTTGCAGGTAATCCGTTCGAGTTTTTCTTTCTAGATAGCTATTTTGATAGTTACTATAAATCAGAGAAGAGCTTCAGCGATTTGTTCCTAATATTCACTATTCTAGCTATACTGATCGGTTGTTTGGGGCTGTTTGGGCTTTCTTCTTATACGGCTGTTCAAAAGACCAAAGAAATTGGTATCAGAAAGGTTTTGGGATCTTCCACTTCTGGAATCATAAGTCTGATGTTTAAAGATTTTGTGATCCTGATTGGCATAGCTAATCTGATCGCATGGCCGGTTGCTTGGTATTTCTTGAGTGGATGGTTGGAAAATTATCCATATCACATTTCGATTAATTTTCTATTGTTTGGTCTTGCAGCATTGCTTGTTCTTATCATCGCTTTTCTTACGGTTAGTTTCCATACCTTCAAGACAGCACAGCTTGATCCTGCCAAAACATTAAAGTATGAATAAATAACAATTAGAAGAAAGCAGTAACCTGCACATTGCCTGTATGAATAGCACCGGTATCCTCTGATTTGCGACCGTTGTAGAGGAGGGAAATTTGCATGCCTCTGGTCAATTTTTGTTGCCAGGTTATTTGCCAGGTTTGATTAGCTCCTGGCTGCAGAGCATCCAGCATCAAATAGCCAAGGTATGAGGTTGGGTCACCTTGAAAATCAATTTGAACCACCGAGAATGTTCCTCTTAATGAACCGCTTCCAGCTTTATTCCAGGTTAACTCTGCCATATAAATCTTAGATGTTGTAGACTCAGAACTCGACTCAATAAACTCATTGCGCTTTGTTTTTCGTTCATAGCTGCCTATTAATCTCAAAACGTTTGATGGCTGCCAGATCAATTGAGGACGATAGGCATTTGACACAATTTCAAAATTGCGCGAATCCAAAAAATCTGATTGATTAAGTAGGTTGCCAATGGTTGTGGTAATTCTGAATGTATAAGCCGCATTGAGATCCACCTTCGCATTCGAAATCCACTCTTTCTTCTCTCTTGTTTCAAAACCCTGCACCAGCAGCTGCTTGTTGTCTGATGTTTGATAAGTGAAGTCTCCCCCAAATCCCCTCCCATTTCGATTATAGAATAGCGTGTAGCGTCTGGCATTTTGAGCGCTGACAAGTTCATCGTCACCCAAATCAATGCTAAACGGGTTCAATCTATTATTGTAGGCTTCAGAAGTCGTCTTGAAGTTGATATTGTAATTGATGTTAGCAGAAAACTTGGAAGCGAATCGACGCACTCCTCCTTGATTTCTCCATGATGAAGGCAATCGGGCGTCGATTGTATGCAAATAGAAGGTTTGAAATGATGTGACATAATCATCAGTCGGTGTGAATATCTTCACAAAGTTTCTTTCGTCAGGGTTAATCGCTTCGAAAAACTCATTTAAATCCTGCACTCCATCTCCATTCGTATCACGCCATGTGTGAGTTCCCTCACCTGTCGTCACCGGTAAATAGATAAATTCTCTTCTGAGCTCTCTACTATTCCCGGTTGCGAAAGAGAAATTCGACCGTAGATTTTGCTTCAGCATGGATTGGACCCAATTAACCCTACCATTAATCACTTCATCCTGACCAACATTCAGTCCTAGCTTATCCTCGACTTTTCTGTAATTGAAATCAGCAGTGATGCTCGTATACTTTTCATTGAGTGAATAGGATGCACGCAGATTTTTAGAAAATAGATAATCTTCCATCCGTCCTGACACCGGAAGCTGATCATTTCTCAGTTGATAGCCTATGCGATAAGTGGACTTTGAAGAATCAGTACTCATCAGGTAAAACTCATGAGCCTTATAGTTCATCAAAGTGCTGATGATGCTATCTCCTCTGGAAACTTCGTTTTCATCTAATTCAAATATGTAACCGGGAGCAATTTTCCACTTTTGATAGCTCAAATCAGACTTAGATCTTATCCAATCGGTGCGGTTCGTTTGCTGATCATTAGATAGTAGAAAATGGGATGATACTAACTTCAAATTGGCAACTTCCTGATTGAATTCAATCTGCTGTTGCCATCCATCTATAAAAGACGAACGCTTTCTGTGATTGAGCGATGCTTCAAACCTATTGGCTTCATTTTTCCTGATACCTCCATTTATGAATAAAATCAAATCTTCTACCGACTCGGCGGGATCTGGATTATAATTCCAATCCCTGTCAAATAAAATAGGCCTATACCTATCAATAAATGTAAAATCCGCTTCATCAAACTCCATTGATATAGATCCAACCCAATTGTATCCAGCAATAAAGGATGGCCGATCTTGTGTCTTGATTGAGGCAAAGTACCCTCTACTTATATTGTCATTATCATCAAGATTGGAATAAAGGTTTCGATCGGTATTTGAGAAAGCGACTTCTGTTTTTACAGACTCATAATCTGATAATTGAACTTCTGTTCCAATCGAAATCATTTGTCGACTATTGGGGAGTGGTATAAATGAGCCTGGCTCATAGTTTCCTTGAGACTGACCGCTTTGTGGAGATACCCACTCATAGATTCTGCCATTGGCTGTATTTTGCCGTAGCACATAATCACCATTTCCAAAACCCACATCCGAAAATGAGGCTCCGAAAAGGCGCTCGGACGAATTGGTAGAGTACTCAAAAATGGATTGATTCATGCCATCCTGATCTACTGTATCCTTTTTGATATACAAAATTCTATTCTCAGAAAATTGCACAGAATCAAAGCCAGTGATGAAAGCCTGATCTATATCATCCCCAATATTTCTAAGTTGTGTCAGGTCATCCTCATTGAGATTGAATCCGAAGCTGGTATTTGGGTTATCTCTTTCACGATAATAATTGGTGAACACTTTAACTTTTTCATTGGACACGGATTGATAGGCTGAAAGATTCGAGCGGCTATAAAACTGCTCAGCGTATTCAAAATCCACTCGAATGATCGTGAATTGGGTAATCACGATGTGGTTATTAAAAGTGATTTCACCCAAGTTGTAATCAATCACATAATCCCGATCAAAGCCTCGCTCCATCTGTTTTCCATCTATAAATACCTTTTCTGAGTTGGCTAATACAATGATGAACCGCTCGCCATTGGGTCCTCTCAACTTGTAAGGTCCTGATAGTCCATCGATTGGTTGAACAAGCGCAGAGTTAAACTTACCTTTTGCCAGTGCTCCAGAAATTCTCGACTCATGTTCCCAACTCCCTGACTGGCCTTTATAGCCCACTTGCAAACCTTGCACATTTTTGTAGTATCGTAGGAAGTAGCCTGCATTATCGGGCTGTTGCAGTACGATATCACCTGCAGTGAGGTCAAACTTATCGTTATATAGTTTGATAAATACATTGTCAAAGTCCCGGATTTGCTGAGTATTCCCTTCCGGCTGGTACGGAATGTTCTGATCAGTAATGACAGCTGAAATATTAAGATTTTCATCCAGTTTGCCTTCCATTTGCAAATTCAGTGTTGAATTGACAAACAGGCTCTGTCTGTTTCCAAAGGAAACGCCTCGTGAGATCGCGCCGTACTTCTGCACACCTCCTAATTCAAACAACTCTTCCTTTTCTACGGATGGATTTTTACGAATAATCTCCTTAAGGCGTCTGGAATCATCATAGGTGCTTAAGCTTCGGTTTTGATATGGTTGAGTTAGAACTGTAGATAGTACCCGATAACAAACTTCAAGCTCAGAAGTAGGTGAGCTGACTGAAATAACATTTGTGGAATCATTAAAGGAATATGGAGCTTCAACACTAATTGAGCCGGGTTCAATCAGCAGTGTATCCAGCTGAACTTCCTCATTAGCTGGGATACTTTTGCATTTGAGATTTTGGGCTAAGCTAGTCTGAGCGATTAATAAAAGCAGACCACTAATCCACCAGAGGCATGGAAATGAAAAAGGTGGTGCCTTCTTCTCTTCTTGATTCAAACCATATGTTGCCTCCCGCGTTTTCAATACCTTTTTTGGCTAATGCCAGTCCAATTCCGCTTCCTGTTGATTTTGTACTAAAATAGTTCAGGAATATCTTTTCCTTCAACTCTTCAGGCACTCCCCTCCCATTATCACTTACGGCCAAAACCCCTTTCCCTGATTTGATTTTGAGAGAAATAATTATTTCCGCCTGTTTATCAACGACCGACTGGATGGCGTTCAATACAATGTTGTTCAATATTCTTCTGAAGATATCCTTATCGGCTTCTATCTGAACATTTTCAGCTATATCCAATGAAATAGTCACCTCTTCTGCGCGATAAAGTGCAGCAATCTCTTTGATCAGCAGACTCCAGTCGAAAACTTGATTATCTGGTGCTGGCATTTCCGCGAAAGCAGAAAAAGATTCTGCTATCTGACTTAAGGTGTCAACCTGTGTGAGTAAGGAAGTTAGCGTCTCGTGCTCTTTGGATTCAGTTTCATGCTTTCTCAACATTTGCTGAATTTTCAATTGCATTGGCGTTAATGGATTTTTTATTTCATGAGCTACCTGCTTGGCAATTTCCTTCCACGCCGTTTCCTTCTGGCTTTTTGCAAGTGCTAATTTGCTATCTTCCAGCTTGACCAACATTTGGTTATAATCCTTCACTAATGAGCCAATTTCATCTGAAGACTCATATTCAATAGGCTTATTCACTTCCTGCAAAGTGACTCTTCGAATCTTATCGGCAACCATTCGCAAGGGATGCATAAGATTGTTAAGCACCGCGTTACCAAATACGATCGCTATGATGAAAATGAAACCAAAGATGGTAATCAGGTTTCCGAACACCTCAATTTGTTGTCTTCTTAAGTGATTCTTAGAGTCAAAAAATGGCATAGCTATGAATCCAGCCACTTGATTATCTATGGTATTGACTACCGCATAGCATACCTTATAATCCAGTTTACTTACAGACTCATCAGCAATCATGCTTTGATTTTCCTTTGCCACCAACTCCTCAAAAACAATGGGGTTAATTAAGTTTCCTTGCAAGTTCAGGTTGAATATTTCAGGCTGACTTGTAGCAACCAGATAGCCTGATTCATTATAAAAGCTAAGATCTGATTGAATATAGCTGCTTATTTCTGTAAGGTGATAAGCTGCACGTTCATTATTTACTTCTTCTATATCGGTAGATAATATTTCAGAGATGTAAAGTGCCTGCTTAATATAACTTCTGTTGATCTCTTCTCGATAAGAAGTATTAAGTGTATTAAGCAAGGCAAAACCTGCGATTAATAGTGGTATGATAAAGGCAAGCCCAAGGTATAGCTGAATTTTTCCTGTGAAGTTCAGTTTAAATCCGCGCTCAATGACCGAGCTTAAGATGCTAAATGCGCCAAACGAAAAGAGTAGTAGTAAAAAAAGGAAGGAAAAATTAGTGATTCGATCTCTGGCCTCATACTTATTGGATATGATCAGGATCGTTCTACCATCATCTGTTTTTACACCATAATAATGTCGTTCATTTTTCTCGATACCATCAATGTAAAGCTGCGGACGCTCAAAGTCCTCATATTGCGGCCATTCGCCCTGACCAAACTTACTGCGATGAAATAGAATATCATCTCCGGCAAACACTGCATAGTCAAAATCATTGGACACCGAGAAGTATTTATTGTCTGTCAGCAATGCCGGATAGACACTTGTGGGTACACGTTTCTTGATTTGAAGAATGATCAAACCAACAAGGTCGCCCACGTTAATCTTGCAGGTGTACTTAAAAACTGTGCCTTCATCAACAAAATAGATATTCTCATAGTCAGACTCATTTTCAGGAGTCAGCAGACTATACTCTCGTGTAAATCTTGAATTAAGCTTTAATTGTTGATAGTCTTGAAAAACAATCTCCAAATCATACTTATTGAAGTAAGGTGTGAGGAATTCGCTACGAATTCTATCCTCCAAAACCTTTCGGCTTCTTTCGCTTGCGATCAACGCTAAGTTGTCATCAGTCGATAGCTTTTTGATTGTCTGATCTAAATAGAATTCACCAAGTACGTCACGTTTTAAAAGTAGGTAGTTTGCAAACTTCTTTTTTGAATCAAGTACAGCGCTTTCTTCATATTTATATATGCAAAATGCAAGCACCGTTGAAATACCAATGCTTACAACCAAAATGAACAACAAATTGGAGTAAGTAAATTCCTTAAACGATTTTCCCCACTGATATCTAAGTGAAATAAGAAGTACAGATACGTGCACAAAACTAAAAGTGATAGACAGCACATCCAGCAACCCCATCACCACTGCTGCAATCATGGCTCCTCCAATTGCATGTGCAATGAAATGACTTCTTCTGATAAGCTGTAATGTGAGATAGGTGAAGTAAAAATATCCTGTGCTTGCCAAAAGGATGCATATATAGGCAACAGCGCGAAGTAAGTCAAACTGAATCGATTGACCTACGTCAAGTGAGAGCTGAGAATTACTTATTATACTCCAGGCAACATGCAAAACAAGACCAGACAATATGGTATTTACTGCGCTAATCACAGCAACTCTTGGCCTAGACCTTTTGACCATAGGGAGGTACTTTGTGCTTGACATGATCACCACATTCAGTATCATGCAGTTAATTAAAAGATCGCCGAGCGTAGGATTAACTACTGAAGATGTGTACTTGAGTGGATCAAATAAATCATATCTAAAAAGCAACTGGAACGCATCAAATTCAAGACTTAAATAGCGCAGAATCAGAAGCGCTATTAATGCTCGCCAATAAGATTTGATATTGGCTTGACTGTATTTCCAGTATTCAGAACATAAAACCAATAAAACAATCAATGCTACCAGAGCATCAATGAATTTATTGGGCATTGATTTAACATCAAAAGACAGTATTTCCCGATAGTGATAATCACCAAAATCGACAGAAATATTTAGTGCCGATTCATCAAGCAACCCACTCTTGCTTTCGCTCAAATACTGATTGGAAATAGCATATTTTTCAACAAGTTGATGACAGGAAATATAAGAGCAATCTTCTTCAGAAATCTGTTGAATGATAAAGACTCCTAAGTCGTTCTGAATGATTTGAAGAGAATCGGCTGAGATATCAGAAATAAAAGGCCGGTTATCACTCCATTCATCTAATCTACCCTTGCACAGAGTTCTTTTCCGAAATAGAGCATTAAAGCTATTTCCATCCTTCCAGGCACGTAGATCATCTTGTTGTAGATTTACGATCTCATCTAAGCTACTAACAACTCTACGTCGATTTATGTCATCCCAATCAATGAGAAAGTGATTTATAAACAATGCGAGTAAACACCCAATAAGTAACCCGATGGATAGCTTCTGATTCACAAACCTGAAGTTACAATAATCGGACCTTTAATTGTAGCTAGGTCTTCCAAATAAGGTACAAGAATACCACTCTCGAATACCGAAAATTCAGTGGGAAAAGTAACAATGCTACCACGAGAATCGTGATAAGGTAAACGTTCAACGAAGGATCATTGAAGAAGTAATAGAGAATGAAAGCCGTAACAAGGAAAATGCCAGTTGAAAAGCCATAGCTCACATACATGGCTCCATAGAAATTACCAGGTTCCTTCTCATACCTCAACTGGCAATTGGGACATTTTTCATGCGTGGAGGACATTTTCGCAAGATTGAAGGTGCCATGTGTGAATATTTCTCCTTCACGACACCTCGGGCACTTAGCTTTTAAAACGCTCGATAAGACTGACACTCTTTGTTGTTTTACTGTTTCTGTACCAAAGGAAAATAAGAACGAATACGACAATGTATGGCGTAAAAAACAAGAACATAATTCCATTATTTAACCCTTCCGCCATTGATGTCTCACCTGCACTCACATTGTTTTTTATCTGAGTTCTGCACATCGCACACTGAGCCCAATTGATCAGAGGAACAAATAAAAAAGAAGCAAATACAAGTACTTTCTTCATAAGGTTAAAAGTAGTATGGCTTTATCATAAAATATACAATAACTCCTGTGATAGACACATACATCCAAACAGGATAGGTATACTTTACTATCTTCTTATGCCGTACAATTTGATTAGATAATGCATAATAGAAAGCAAACAAAACAAATGGAACGACCAAAATGGATAGTAAAATATGACTTGCTAGTATAACCAAATAAACCACCCTACTGGTTCCTGCTGCAGCAGATTCTATTTCATCAACCAACCCATCATGATTTAAATCTCCAAACTTTACAGATGGTACATTGGAGTGATAAAGGATGTAAGAGACCAGAAACAAAACACCGAGAAATAAGGATGCGAACATAAAGGATCTATGGGTTACCATATTTCCTTTTTTTATAGCAATCAGAGCAGCTAGTAATGTAAAAACAGTAAGTGAATTAATAATGGCGTGAACACTTGGCAAAACCTTTACCCAATCTCCTGCACCGAACTTAGCAGGGAAAATGATGAGAAAAGCCACCACCACCGGAATCAAAATCGAAACACCATAAATAATTCGCAGGTAGAATCTATTATCTCTTAGTCCCTTTTCCATAAGTCTGCTGAAGCATTAAAATATCTAGTTCAGTTAACAACTGATCAACCCCTTCTCTGGATAGCTGATAGCTCCCCCAAATTCCTTCATTATTTACTAAAACAAAATCAGCATCGGATTGATTAATGCAATTAAAGAAAGATGGAGATTCATAGATCATGTTAGCCTTCCGCTTATCAGCTGCGTAAATCACCCGATTCATGTAGTTTGTCTCAATGATGGAGAGAGAGTCGTCTATCGAAACAATAGAGATTGAATCGTATTGATTGCAACTTTGTGGAACCACTGATAATAGATTCAATGAGAACCGATTATCTCCGAATAGCTGCAATAGAAGATACCAACCGACTGGTATCAGAAATACAATAAATATGATGATTCGCTTAAGCCCTCGACCCTTCAACTGACAGTCTTATCAATACAGAGCTTTTAGAATCGCATCTCCCTGGTAGATCATAATGAAGATCAGGAAAACAACAAAAAGCATAGGAAGAACAATCGACATTTTCAGCGATTTCTTCTCATGACCAAGGTGCATGAATTCAGCAACTATGTAATAAGCTTTCACTATCGTAAGCACGATAAATACAATGACTCTTGTCCATTTGTATTCAGAAGGAACTGTAAAAGCAATTAAAAATTCAAACGCAGTGATGGCTGCTAAATAGAGCATCACTTTAATAAAATTCCTCACTTTAGCCTTGTCTACCGGCTTTACTTCGATTTGTGGAGTTTGTTGTTCCATTTTCTAAAAAAGATAAGATTAAACAAGGTAAAAGAATGTAAATACAAAGACCCATACAAGGTCTACAAAGTGCCAATAAAGACCGACTTTTTCTACCATTTCGTAGTGCCCTCGTTTCTCGAAAACACCAACAGTTGCCTGATAGAATATGATGAAATTGATCAATACCCCACTAAATACGTGGAATCCGTGAAATCCTGTTATAAAGAAAAATAGCGCCGCAAAGTTTGGTGGTCCATATTGATTAGATGATAGGCCGGCACCTTGAAGGAAGTTTCCAACACCGTTCATAGACATATCCGACCCGTGAATGAAATGACCCCACTCCCATGCCTGGCAACCAAGGAAGGTAAGTCCTCCAAGAATCGTCCAAAGCATCCACTTCTCCACTGCTTTTCTATCCATTCGTTCACCAGCCTCAACAGCTAACACCATCGTGACACTACTGATAATCAAAATGAACGTCATTAAACCTACAAATACCAAAGGTGCACTCTCTATTCCTAGCGAATGCATTCCTGGAAACGCCTCAAATACTTTTTCAGGAATTGGCCAGTACTCTTGAGAAAACTTGAAGTCAGCTACAGAGCCAGCATAAGCTGGATGACTGAAACGAATGAGACCATAAGTGATCAATAAAGCGGAGAACGTAAAAGCATCTGATAATAGGAAAAACCACATCATCAGCTTGCCGTAGCTTACTTTCATTGGAGAAACACCTCCACCCCAAATGTTCTTTTTGTCTTCTTCTACTATTGCAGCCGAGTTAGCCATTCGTGTTAGATTTTGTAGGTTAATTATTGAAAATCAAAAATAAGTATAAATACAACCAAAGTCCACCTAGAAAATGCCAGAAAGTGGCACACATTTCTAATCGAACTAAACTCTTGGAATGTACTTGATATTTAAAAGCTTTTCTAAGGACAATAAGCAGGAATATTATCGCACCAACAAGGTGTACAACATGAAGTCCTGTAAAAATATAAATGAAGGAGCTTGCCGGATTACCAACAAAATGATATCCTCCATCAACCAATTGGCCCCAAGCCTGAAGCTGTCCAACAATAAATATGATCGCTAGTATGGCCGTAAGCGCCAAGCCAATCCTGATGTTTTTAATGTTATTCTTCTTAGCCGAAATATAAGAATAGTGCATAGTTACACTGCTTAGGATAATAACAACTGTGGTAAACTTAAAGAGCGATGGGAAATCTATATACACCCAATCACCAATTGATTTCTTAACTATATATGCACTAGATAATGAAATAAAAACCATTATCACGGATACCAAAAACAGCCACATCGCAAACTTCTGTGGATGCATAGATCTAACCTTATTTCCCGTTTGCATTTCTCCAGTCATATCTTATCTAATAAAAAGGTTATTTGGACGATTGGAAGGTATATAAAGGAGCCAAACATAATTCGACGAGCCTTCTGATTGGAAGTATCCTTCATCAAACTAAATGTCTGAGCTAAGAATAACACTCCACAAATGGTGGCAACTACCCCACTTGTTAAACCTGTCAATCCAAAATAAGTAGGCAATAAGCCCAACGGCAATAAGAACAGCGTATATACCATAATGTTTATTGCTGTATTCAAATCTTTAGCTCCACCACCAGGCAAAAGCTTAAATCCTGCTTTTTTATAGTCTTCATCTGAAACCCAAGCGATAGCCCAGAAATGCGGAAACTGCCAAATAAATTGGATTCCAAAAATGATCATCGCCTCGTAGGACAATGCTCCACTTGCAGCCGCCCAGCCAATTAATGGAGGTAAAGCTCCGGGTATAGCTCCTACAAAAACAGCTATAGATCCAACTCGCTTAAGCGGAGTATAGACAAATGCATATAACAGTAATGATAAGAGGGATAAAGAGGTGGCCAACAGGTTAGTTGCAAGGAACATTAGCACCAAACCAGCTATTCCTGTAAGTATGCTAAACCACACAGCTTCAGCTTCCGTAATTCGATCCGAAGGCAATGGTCTGTTTCGAGTCCGATTCATTATCGCATCATACTTTTGTTCAATTACCTGATTGATAGTAACCGACGAACCAGAAACTAAAAACCCTGCAATCAGGAAAATCATTAAACTGCTCCAGCTGAACACTGACTGTGTTGCCAATGCGTATCCAAAACCTGATGAGAATACCACTAGGAATGAAAGTCGTGGTTTAAGAAGCTCGAAATAAGCCTTTAACTTCTCTCCAACGCTTATATCAATATGTGAAATCGACGTGCTCACTTTTGTAATTTGAGTCGCAAAGTTAAATAAAACAGTAGGCTAAAGATACCAACTGCAAGAATTAAATGTAGTGGTTGAAGCCAAAATGGAAATGAGAAACGAGCCATTCCAATTCCTGCTATCATCACTAGAAAAACCAATAATACTAAACTAGCAGAAGCTTTTTTCAGCCAATCTACCTGTGTTTTACGAGCATAAATCGCGATCGCAACCGAACCTACCAATATAAGCCATGAGTAAGATCGATGAATAAAAAATGATGAACTTAAACTGTTACTCCATTCATTCCTTTCAATAGCAGAGATTAGTAAATCATCAATTGTTCCTCGTACTTCAGTCCCAAGTATTAATTGAGGAATGAATAAAATGGTCATCATCAAGCTGATCGAAAACAAAATCGAGTGATCAAAGGTCTTTAATGATTTCACGCGTACATTCATCCATATTAGCATCGCAACTATCACTAATGCCAAAATCATATGGAAAGTTATAAACCCATGAAGCAAATTGGTTGAAACAACCAGCGACCCTACCCATCCTTGAAATCCAGTCAGAAAGAAGATTGAAATTCCCATAATTGGGATCCAAACTGATTGCTTTCTAAAAGAGAGGGACCAAACCATATTCATGAACACAAACAAACCAATTAATACACCTACCAGTCTATTGATGTATTCAATCCAAGCTTTTGTAACGTCGAATTCTTGTTCTAGAAGGACTGCTGGATCTTGAGTAATTCTGGCACTTAAATCACTATAGCCCAGATTATTAAAAAGCCGAGCCAATCGTTCATTTTTAGATATTCGTTGTTCACGAAATACATCCTGGTAATTTTCAGGTAAAGCTTCAGAAGTGGTCGGAGGAATATACGAGCCGAAGCATTTGGGCCAATCCGGACATCCCATGCCTGCTCCCATTACACGCACAATGCTTCCCACCAGGATCAGCACAAATACTGATCCTAGTGTAATAGCATTAATTCTTAGAAAATTCCTTTGGTTAATTAGCTTTCTCAACTCCTGTTAGATCTTCATCCTTTGTTAGCTCGTTTTCATGCTCAAGGTTAGATTCAGGAGTGTGTGAGTAAGGAACCGTTTGCGGGATAAAATCATCCTCAGCACCGGGCTTGCTATAATCGTAAGGCCATCTGTAAACATTTGGAATAGCTCCAATCCAGTTTCCGTGACCTGGGAATCGTGGAGTTGTCCACTCTAAAGTGTTGGATTTCCATGGATTCGCTGGAGCCAACTTACCTCTGAATATGCTATAGAAGAAGTTGAATAGGAATATGAATTGAGCAGCAAAAGTCAAAATTGCAGCTATACTAACTAGTGCATTCAAATCACCATAAATGTTGAAAGTCTCAAACGAAGTGAAAGAATAGTATCTTCTAGGGAATCCCGCAATTCCTATGTAGTGTAGTGGGAAGAAAACCAAATAGATTCCCACAAAGGACAACCAGAAATGAAGCTTACCAAGCTTATCATTCATCATTCTTCCAAAAAACTTAGGAAACCAATGGTAAACACCAGCTAAGAGACCAAAGAATGATGCGCTACCCATTACTAAATGAAAGTGAGCCACCACAAAGTAGGTGTCATGCAGATTGATATCTAAAACTGAATTTCCAAGGAAAATACCAGTTAACCCTCCAGATATAAAGAATGATACCAATCCTATCGAAAATAGCATCGCTGGAGTGAAAACAATATTTCCTTTCCACAATGTGGTGATATAATTAAATGCCTTAATCGCAGATGGAACCGCAATTACCAGTGTTAGAATAGTAAAGACTGACCCAAGGAATGGATTCATTCCAGTCACGAACATATGGTGAGCCCATACAATGAACGACAAGAAGCCAATACCTAACATTGAACCAATCATCGCTTTATATCCAAATATTGGCTTACGTGAATTAGTTGCTATAATCTCTGAAGTGATACCTAATGCCGGAAGAATTACGATATATACTTCTGGGTGTCCCAGGAACCAGAATAAATGTTGATATAAAATTGGACTACCCCCAACGTTTGGAAGCGCTTCACCTGCTATATAAATTTCGGATAAATAAAAACTAGTACCAAACGATCTATCAAAGATCAACAGCAGAGCTGCTGATAACAATACAGGGAATGAAAGTAGACCTAATATCGCTGTGATGAAGAATGCCCAGATGGTAAGAGGAAGCCTTGCAAAAGACATCCCTTGAGTTCTCATATTAATAATGGTAGTGATATAGTTGATACCACCTAGCAATGAAGAGGCGATGAATAGCGCCATAGAAACAAGCCACAAAGTCATTCCTAGACCAGATCCCTGAATAGCTTGTGGAAGTGCACTCAACGGTGGATAAACTGTCCAACCACCACCGGCTGGTCCCGTTTCGATAAAGAAGGACACGAACATAACCACACTGGAAGCAAAGAAGAACCAGTAGGATAGCATGTTCATAAAGCCAGAAGCCATATCTCTTGCTCCAATTTGAAGTGGTATTAAAAAGTTGGAGAATGTACCACTTAACCCTGCCGTCAATACGAAAAATACCATGATAGTACCATGCATTGTAACAAGCGCTAAATAGAACTCCGCATCTAATTTACCTTCAGGTGTTATCCATTGACCAAGCATTGGTCGCAACCACTCAAGCTGCATTTCCGGAAATCCTAACTGCAATCTGAATATGATAGAAAGTCCTCCTCCTATCAAAGCCCAGAATATTCCAGTAATCAAGAATTGCTTCGCGATGGTCTTGTGATCAGTCGAGAAAATATACTTGCTTACAAACCCCTGCTCATGGTGATCATCGTGATGATCATCATGTGCTAAATCTTCCTGAAGTTGTATATCTGTTACTGACATATAATTTTATTTAGTACTGCTTGCAGCAGTAGTAACTTTTTGTTCATTCTCAATGTTTTCAATTCCTGCAGCAATTTTCGCTGCCTCCTTTAAATCCTCCGGAACCTGACTTAGGTAATTTGGATTTTGCTTAAGAAATGAGTTTTCCTGATTTTCTTTGTACCATGAATCGTATTCATCCTGCTCTAGAACTACAATGATTCCTTTCATGCCGTAGTGGCTCTTCCCACAAATCTTATTGCAGACAAGTTCATAGTTGAAATCTGGGTTTCCCGTTTTCTCTCGCATATCGGCTGTACTTAGAGTAGGAGTAAACCAAAATCTTGTAGGCATTCCTGGAACCGCATTCATCTGCATTCTGAAGTGCGGATTATAAACACTGTGTATTACATCTCTACCTCTAATCTTTAGATGAACAGCCTTACCTTTTGGTAAAACCAATTGTGCAGGCATAAAATCATCATGGCCATTTTGATCAGTCAAATCAATTCCCATTGCATTTATTGCATCAATTTTTCGAAAATCATAACTACCGAGTTCACCATCCTTACCAGGATATCTAAATGCCCATGCATATTGATAGCCCATCACCTCTATTACTTCCGCGCCTTCTGGTGCTGGTCCAGTCACCACATTCCACTGTTTCAAACCGGAAATTATTAGCCATGCCAACACGATTGCCGGAACAATCGTCCAGATCATCTCTAACTTGTTATTATGCGGATAATAATGAGCCTTGTTAGTTTCTTTGTACCGATACTTCCAACCGAAACCAAACAAGAAAATCTGAGTAACAATGAATACAAATACCGTCACAGCCATTGTAATCCAGAAAAGGTTCTCTGTTACAACTGCATGCTCAGAAGCTATGGGCAAATTATAAGTATCATACTCCTTCATCGAGAAGTAGAAGAAACCCGCAATTCCTGCAATCAGGAATACCATCATTAAAACTCCCTGGAAACTATTGCCAGAAGGAACATGACTCTTATTCTTATCCTTTTTTACAACATCAACTAACGTTGTGACGCGGTAAGCTGCGAATATTACAGCTAGAATTAATATGACCGCTATTACTATGATTAAATTAAGCATAACCTATCCCTCACTTATTAAATATGATGATGCAAACTTTCTTCTAACATAGGGTGATTCTTAGCATAAAGCGGGGCCTTAGCAAGTGCATTAAATGTCACGTATAAGAATGCGCTTAAGTACACTAGAATCAATCCTATTTCAAGGAATCCAAAGCCTCCGTTGTGACCCACAGTACCAGGGGATACCATCAGGTAGAAATCCAACCAGTGCCCGAAAACAACCGCAGGACAAACTACTTTTAGAATCCTTGTATGTCTCTTTGAATCCCTTGTCATTAAAACTAGGAAAGGGAAGAAGAAGTTTAGAATTAAATTAATATAAAATACCGGAGCATAATGATCGTCCTTCCATCGCTCCAGAAAGTAAACTGTCTCTTCCGGAATATGTGCGTAGTAGATTAATAAGAACTGGGAAAACCATATATACGTCCAGAAAATAGTAAATGCAAAAACGAATTTCCCTAAGTCGTGAATATGATTCGTATTTACCACTGAGAGGTATCCTTTGTCTTTAAGAAGCACTATTATAAATAAAGAAAGTGCTAGACCTGCAACCCACCAGCTTGCAAAAGCGTACCAACCAAACATGGTGCTGAACCAATGAACATCAATTGACATTATCCAATCCCATGCTGCCATCGAAGATGATACCGCGAAGAAGACTAGAAAGATGGCTGAAGTTGATCGCATTTTATACCAATGCTTGGTGCCGCCCTCAATATCTTCAGAGAATGCTAGAGACCTTAATTTTCTAAAAAGCAGGTACCATACTCCGAAGAATATAACTAATCTGCCTACCCAAAACAGTGGAAACTCGCCACCTTCCAGCGGCCAAAAGAAATACGGCGCTTTACCTTTCACTATTTCATCACCACCCACCTCGGCATATAAATCTGAGTGGGTCCAATGAAATATATCATGTCCACCAACCAAAAAGACAACTAACATTAATACAAATGCAATTGGTAGCCAGCTTCCAAAAGCAAATGGAATTCGTTTTATACCTGCAGTCCAGCCTGCTTGTGCGGCATACTGAATAGCAAAAAAGAATACACCAATAATTGCCAAGCCAGCAAAAAAGACATTGTTTATCCAAAGATTAGAGAGTAATCTTTTCACTGATGAACTACTTCCATGATGAGCCTCTTCCCCATTTTCATCTTCACTACCATGATCTTCTGCTGCATATGGTTCCTCTCCATGATCGGAAACCACTTCAGAGTGATCACCTTGATCATGACCTCCTCCATGATCGCCACCAGAGCCTAATGTAAAATAGCCTAGCACAGATAACACCAAACCAACTACAAGTGTGATGATCAGGCGTTTCTTTGCAGTAGCAGTAAATTCAAATCTTTCTTCTGATACCATGAGTAGACTTTAATTCTTTTGCAATTCTTTAACATATCGAGCAATTCTCCACCGATCCTCAGGGCTAACCTGAGATCCATGAGCGCCCATTAAACCTTTACCATATGTGATCACATGGAAAATATGACCTTCAGTAATTTCCAGGTACGCAGCTCCATTAAGGTTAGCTACACCAGCGTATGCTTCAGCCACAAGTCCGTCACCGTTTCCTTTATCACCATGACAATGCTTACAATAACTATCATAAAGTACCTTACCTTGCTTTACTACACTTTCATCTTCCGCCGGAAATGGATTCTCCAACGTAGTAGCAGCCGTTTCTAAATCATCTATCCCTAATCGAATAGGAAGCAACTCACCTCTTCTAACTGTATTAGCTACAGGCTCCCTCATGTTCATTTTGAACTGGTTGTACGGATTAGAATTATAGAACTCCCCATGTTTGTCCTCATCGTTAGAGTCTAACCAGTTACCAGCATCCTCATCTTGAATCTGCGTTAATGGTTCATAAGGAGTTGAATGATACATTTGAGGAGCATACTCCAGTCCTGTATCATCTACACCAGCCGCACACGAAGCAACTAATGCACCTATTGTGATAATTCCTAAGTATCTAAATGCCTTTAGTTTCATTATCAATCAAATATTTTATTGTTAACCTCCGAAGCTCCACTCCCCTGCAAAACCTTCTTAATATCATCTTCAGATTTATCATTACCGTCCAAATCAATAGCCATTACATGCTTATCATCCGTAATTCTAATATCATAGATCCTAGGCTTTCCCCATGGCTTCAAATTGGAAATCACAAAGAATGTTCCTACCATACCAAAAGATGCAAGAAGTACTGTCATCTCAAAAGTTACCGGAATAAACGAAGGTATTGGAATGTAGTCTTTACCTCCAATAATCATTGGCCAATCCACACCCATCATACCTACCATCATGGTCAAGGCCAGTGTTGTTCCAGTAATTCCGAACATGAATGCCGCTACAGCTAGCCAACTTCTTTTGTAACCCAGCACATCGTCAATTCCATGTACGGGAAATGGCGAATAAACTTCTTCAATTTTTACACCGGATTCCCGTACTGTCTTAATGGCATCCATCAAGACATCCTCATCGTCATAGACGCCCAGTACGTATTTCGTTCCTTGAGACATAATCTATCTATTTAATTACCCGACTTAGTCGGCTTTTCTCCAGTTGCTTTAATAATACTTTTCACCTCAGCCATGTTGATCACAGGGAAGAACTTCGCAAATAGGAAGAAAGCTGTGAAGAACAATCCGAAGGTGAACACATAAACTCCTACATCGTACATCGTTGGATAAAACATTGCCCAACTTGATGGTAAAAAATCCCTATGAAGTGAAGTCACAATAATCACGAACCGCTCAAACCACATTCCAATATTCACAATAATTGAGATGACAAATGTTGCAGCCAGATTCGTTCTTATTTTCTTAAACCAGAATAGCTGAGGTGAAATCACATTACATGTCATCATTGACCAGTATGCCCACCAATAAGGACCTGTAGCTCTATTTATAAAAGCATATTGTTCTGCTTCTACACCCGAATACCAGGCTATGAAGAACTCTGTGATATATGCGATACCAACTATTGATCCTGTTACGATGATGATGATATTCATCAATTCAACGTGTTGGATCGTGATGTAATCTTCTAGTTTGTATACTTTTCTTGTTACCAATAAGAGAGTCAATACCATAGCGAAACCTGAGAAAATCGCTCCAGCCACAAAGTATGGCGGGAAAATTGTCGTATGCCATCCTGGTATTACTGAGGTGGCAAAGTCCATTGATACAATGGTATGTACAGAAAGTACTAGTGGTGTTGCGAGACCTGCAAGTATTAATGACACTGTTTCATAGTGTGACCAGGTTTTAGCTCCACCTGTCCATCCGAAGCTAAGTGCTCCATAAATGGTTCTTGAAACCTTATTCTTGGCTCTGTCTCTAATGGTAGCAAAATCAGGAATTAGACCGATGTACCAGAAAACAAGAGAAACGGAGAAATACGTTGAAATAGCAAATACATCCCAAAGTAAAGGTGAGTTAAAGTTCACCCAAAGTGATCCGAATGTATTTGGTAGTGGCAATGCCCAGTAGAATCCTAACCAAGGACGTCCCATGTGAAGTACCGGGAACATGGCAGCACAGATTACAGCAAAAATTGTCATAGCCTCCGAGGCTCTGTTAATTGACATTCTCCATCGTTGGCGGAAAAGTAATAGAACTGCTGAAATCAAGGTTCCGGCGTGACCGATACCTACCCACCATACGAAGTTAGTGATATCCCAGGCCCATCCTACAGTTTTATTAAGACCCCACATTCCGATTCCGTCCCAAAGAGTAATTGCTACTGCATACCCTCCGGCCAGGAGAAGTGCTAAAGAGACTGCCATTGCAAGCATCCACGTAACCGTAGGTTTTTGCTCTACTCTTCCAGCAATATCCTCAGAAACATCGTGGACTGTCTTTCCACCCGTTACTAAGGGTATCCGTACTTCTGATTCTGCGTGCATTATGCTTCTTGTTTATCGTTTTTGTCTTTATTTCTGATTTTGGTGAGATACCAAACATTTGGCATCACCCTCAACTCCTCCAGTACGTGATAGGCTCTGTCTTCTGTCGCCTCCACACTCTTATCGTTATACTTAAGCTTCAATGTTTTAGAAATTCTGCTTTCAGGATCTTTCATATCACCAAATACCAATGCATCTGTAGGACATGATTTCGCGCAAGCAGTTTGAATTTCCCCGTCGACAGGTCTTCTACCCTCTTTCTTTGCATCAAGCTTGCCAGACTGAATTCGCTGAACACAGAAAGTACATTTTTCCATCACCCCTCTAGCTCTTACTGTCACGTCTGGATTCAATACCATCTTACCAAGATCATTATTCATTGGCGTATTCATGTCGAACTTCGCATTGTCGTGGTACTTGAACCAGTTGAAGCGACGAACTTTATAAGGACAGTTATTAGCACAATATCTTGTACCAATACATCTGTTATATGTCATTTGGTTTAGACCCTCACTACTATGTGTGGTTGCGGCGACAGGGCAAACAGTCTCACAAGGAGCGTTATTACACTGCTGACACATCATTGGCTGGAAGGTAACTTCAGGGTTTTCAATGGCAGCAAGCTCTTTTTGCTTCACTTCCATCATGTTTTTATCCTCAGAAGTCAGCTCATCCTCAGGTCTAGAGCTATAATATCTATCGATTCGGATCCAGTGCATCTCCCTTCTGTTCAACACCTCTTCCTTACCTACTACAGGAATGTTATTTTCAGTCTGACACGCTACCGTACAAGTTCCACAACCCGTACATGAGTTAAGATCCACAATCATTCCCCAATGATGATTTGGGTACTCATGTCCTTTCCAAAGAGAAACCGCATGAGGTCTAACCTTGGTGCCGTCGGCTTTAGATATCATTGGGAAGCTTCTTCCTGCCTGAGGATCTTTCTGATACTCACCAAGAGTTGACTCTTGAATTACAGTTTCTCTTCCTGCATACGTTTGTGCTGTTTGAGTCTGAGCTACTTTACGTTGCTCGCCGTTGAGCTCCAGTGTGGCTTTTCCACTGTAGCCAAGCCCATTAGCTGAACTGCTAACTAACTCATAAGCATTCACTCCTACTCCATTCCCAACTTTACCAGATTTAGTTCTTCCATACCCAACTGCTAGGCCTACTGTACCGTAAGCTTGACCAGGTTGCGGGATTATCGGCGCTGTAACGGATTTTCCATTTACAGTCAAAGTAGCAACCTTATAATCCATATCACCTCCTTTGATACTCCAATCATTCTCGTTTGCCTGTCTTGGAGACACAGTGAAATAGTTATCCCAACAAGCTTTAGTGATTGGATCTGGCATTTCTTGCAACCAAGGGTTATTGGCCTGAATTCCATCACCTACAGAATAGTTTGCATACACTGCAAGCTCAAGTCCATCAGACTTGGCTGAATATCCTTTTAGGTTTCCAGCTACTACAACCGCATCTACAGATACCGGAGCGTCAGAAGCTTCTGGTTCTACATTATAAAATCCATCGTGCAAACACTTGTCGAAGAATGCGTTGAAATCACCAGAGGTCAATGGTTGCCATCCTTCTCTCACGAAATCATAGTAAGAAGAAGTAATATCAGACCATCTCAAGAATGATTCCTGCGCTTGTCTGGTATTGAAAATATTTTGGATTGTTGGCTGTGAAAGCGTGATATGTCCAGTAACTGGCTCAAAGTCATTCCAAGATTCTAAGTAATGATGATCAGGAGCAATGTATTTAACCGAGCTGTTAGTTTCATCCATTCTATCTGAAGTAGAAATGGTCGTTTTCACTTTGCCGAGGGAACTCACTAGCTGCGCTCCAATAGGATGATCGTAGGCTGGGTTACAGTTGTAAAATATTACTGTTCCAACAGTTCCGCCTTTCACATCACTAACGAGTTGAGCAACAGCTGAATCGCTACCTTGTCGAGTATTTACACTTCTAGAAAGATCAATCGTAGATCCATAGCTCTGAAGTAAGTCATTGATCGCGATTACTAGTAGCTGTACATTTTTATCATTTGATCCACTTACAACCAGCGACTTACCCCTTGATCTCCACAGATCATTGGCTGCTTTTTCTAGAATAACAGTATCATCCAATCGAGCTGTACCAATTGCCGATGCTCCAGCTTTTTGAGCAAGCAAGTTGTATAGGTTTGCTACGTACAATCCTTCTTGTGAAGGTTTGATTGGCTGACGGTAATCTGCGTTAGATCCCGTCAATGAAAGATTAGATTCAAATGAGTAAAGTCTGGACATTTCTTTTTTGTCCGGACCGAGTTTTCTTGTTGAAGCAAACTGCTTATTGTTCAATGCCTGATTGGGCCAGTTTCCAAGGAAATCAGCTGTGATCGAAACAATAGTGCTTACTTTAGAGAAGTCATGCAATGGTAAGTTTCTTGAGCCAGTGGCTTCACTGTATGCATCAAGTAATCCACTCATTGAGATAGGGTCATACTGAATATGTTCTACTTGACCATACTTCTCTTTTAAAGCCTGAATAGCTCTTGCTGTGCTTGGACTGCAATTAGAATAAGAAAGAATAGAAATCTTTCCGCTATTTGCCGCCAACTCAGTTTTGATTCTGTCGTCGATTGTTTCCCAATCAGTGTCTTCTCCAGCTATCTTTGGATTCTGAAGTCTTTCGCCATCATACAATGAAAGCACTGAAGACTCAACTTGTGTAGTCGTACCACCCTGACTAATGATTGAGAGGTCATTGCCTTCAATTTTGATTGGGCGACCTTCTCTGGTTTTAACCACAACTGATGCTACATCATTACCCATTGCATAGGTTGATGCATAATAATTAGCAACTCCAGGATCAACATCTACAGGCTTATTTACATAAGGTATTGCTTTACGCACCGGTGTCTCACAAGCTGCTAGTGAAACAGCTGCTACACCGAATCCCATTAATTTAAGAAAATCCCTTCTTGATGGCTCGCCATTGTCACCACCATTGATTGGTAAATATTCCGGGAATTCTTTCGAGGCTCTGTCCTGAAAATCCGCTGTGTTTTCCAGTTGCTCTATCCCTTTCCAGTATTTCTTAGTTTCTTTCATTTAGATCAAGCTGTTTTCGAATATTAATAGTGACATTTAGCACATTCCAACCCGCCGATATCTTCGACCTTCATTGGCTCCTTGCTCTGCTCTGAATGCAGTTTTACAAGTTTATCATAATACTCGTTTCCTTTCGTATTTACATCGGTTTCTCTGTGACAGTTGATACACCATCCCATGGTCAGTGAAGAGTATTGGTATACTACTTCCATTTCCTTGATAGGACCGTGACAGGTCTCACACTCTAGGCCAGCCACTTTTACGTGCTGAGAGTGATTGAAATATGCCAGATCAGGTAGGTTATGGATTCTCACCCATTCGATAGGCTTGGTATCGGTTCCGTAAGTCTGAGTTTCAGGATCGTAATCGATCGCTGCATATATTTTTGCAATTTCTTCAGATTCTGTTTTCACCTGTGTATGGCAATTCATGCAAATGTTCGGTGATGGAATGTTTGCTGATTTAGACTTGTTCACACCCGTGTGGCAGTACTGACAATCGATCTCGTATTGTCCGGCATGAATTTCGTGTGAAAAAGCAATCGGCTGAGTAGGCTGATAACCTTGCTGCACGCCAATTGTGAACGCACCATCAATCAATGTCTTTAGAACAATGATTGTGAATACAAATATCACCAGACCTACAAAGTTGTTACTCTTAAGAAAAGCTGCAACGTTAAATTCTTGTGATACAATTTCTTGCTCCGCTTCATCAAGACCTTTAACGTCTTTCAAATGCTTTACTAAAGTTCTCGCTGCTATAATTAATGCAATCACTGCCAGTGCGAGCACCACAACCAGAATGATGATCACAGCCATAAGGTAGGATGATGAGATTGAATCTCCTCCTTCGATTGCTGTTGCAACCACGACTTCTTCGGGTGGAGGTCCAGCTGCAGTTTCAGATTTGATATAGGCTAGTAATTCCATGACCTGATCGTCATTGAAAGGGAAAGCCTGCATTAGTGTTTTATTGTATTCTTCGTAAATAGCTATAGCGTCTTCATCTCCAGAAGCAATCAAAGCTTGAGAATTTTTGATCCATGCATTTAGCCATTCTACGGATCTTCTTTCCGTAACGCCGTTAAGCGCTGGACCTATTCGTACTTCCCAAATTCTGTGACACGTGGTACAGTTCGCTTTGAATGAAGCTTCACCTGCAGCGATAACGCTTTCGTCGGTTGGGATTTCCTGAGCACTTAAGCTCGTAGATGTAAATATTCCAAGGGCAAGGCCTAGAAAGATTTTGGTTAGTTTCGGTGTTGTTTTAAACATGTATTCCGATGGGCTAGAGATCAAACGCGTACAAAAGTAACATTGGGTTGTTGTTTTTCAAAGGTGGGTCATTACCACCAATTAGCATTACCTTATACCTTTTCACAAAGCATTGATTATAAGTGATTTAAGAATAAATATTTTCATGAAATTGGTCTTATTTAGAATAATTTTAAATAAGCAAATGGCGTTGTTTATTTGGTGTTTTCGACAGGGTCGTTTTCTTCCTCTTTAATCCCTTCAAGATAGTCATAAATAAACTGGTGAATTGTGGGTCTGACATTGCGTTGATACAAAGCTCTAAAGGTGCGTGAAGGATAAACGCGATTAGCAAGGAAAATAAAAGTTAAATCATTTTCCGGGTCTGACCAAGCTAGTGTTCCGGTATAACCGGAGTGTCCATAACTTTTAAAACTTGAGCTCTTTGCCACGCTGCTTGCAATGGAATCATACTGTATTAAGGGCTTATCAAAACCTAGCCCTCTCCTGTTGTCATTATTTGGGTACTGAGTAGTGGTGAAAAGCTGAATTGTTTCAGGAGAAAGTATTTGAACGCTATCGATCATACCATCATTTAAAAGCATTTGGAATATCAAACCAAGGTCTTCAGCATTACTAAATAATCCGGCATTTCCCGAGACACCTTTCATCATAATTGCTCCCTCATCATGAACTCTGCCATGTATTGGTTCCATTCTAAAGAATGTATCTATTTCTGTTGGCACAATTTGACGTGCTGAGAATTTTTCTAACGGGTTAAATGTCAACGTTTTTGCCTTTAAAGGATCAAAGAAATAAGCATCTAAATAATCCTCATACAGTGTGTCTGTCAGGGTTTTCACAAGTTCTGGAATCAGATAAAAAAATAGTCCTGAATAGCGATATTTCTTCTCTTTGGACACCTCACTTTTTCGGATCATTTTCTTGATTTTATCATAAAAATCCGAATGCAAATACAAGCTATCACTTAATGGATAGGCATATTCTTCATCAGTATTGGAGGAGATTGTTTTACTCTTATACTTTCTGTTCCTCTTCTTTACCTCCTGATAATAAGGAATCCAGGGATAAAGTCCCGCTTGATGAGCGAGTGCTTCCCGGAAAGTAACTTTGCCAACTTTGCCGATTTTGTCAATGTAATCTCCGATTGGATCGTCCAGGTTGAACTTCCCATCATCATACAATTTCATCATAGCTAGAGTGCCTCCAACTACCTTCGTAATAGACGCTAAATCATAAATATCATTAACAGCTACTCTTCTTAGAGAATCATAAGTATGGTGGCCATATGACCTTATGAACACAATGCTATCACCTGTGCTGATATAAACCACACATCCAGGAAATGCTTTTGCCTTGATGGCATCATATACGACACTATCTATTTGATTCCGCATAGTTTCAAACGATTGTGCATTAGCGAAAACGATTGCAAAAAAGAAAAGTGAGAATAACGTATGTCGGAGTTTTAGCATGTTCTATTTTTGGCGCTTACCTTATAGTTTGATGGATCAGACCAAATATTTCATAATTGATTTCGATAGCACCTTTACACAAGTTGAAGCTCTTGATGTGCTTGCTGAAATCTCTCTCAAGAATAATGAAAATCAGGCGAAAGCCATTGAAGAAATTAAGTTGATCACTGATCAAGGTATGGAAGGTGGAATGTCTTTCAGGGAATCTTTGAAAAAAAGGATTGACATTTTAGAGGCACATAGGGATCACTTACCAGAGCTGGTTAACCGGTTGGCCTCACTTGTTTCTCATTCATTTAAGAGAAATACAGAATTTATTAGCAAATACACGGATCAGATATTTATCGTATCAAATGGCTTTAAAGACTTCATTGTTCCAATCGTCAAGGAGTTTGGCATTCGAGAAGAGAACGTATTTGCGAATGAATTTAGCTATGACTCTGATGGTAGGATTGTCGGATTTGATGAAAGCAATATATTATCTGAGAATAACGGCAAGCCAAACCAGATAAAAAGTTTAAATCTTAGTGGCGAAGTGTTTGTATTAGGCGATGGATTTACTGATTTTGAAATCAAAAAAGCAGGATTGGCACATAAATTCTATGCATTCACAGAAAATGTAAGAAGGGAAAAGATCTTGAACGAAGCAGATCATGAAGCACCGTCATTGGATGAGTTTCTATTCACCCAAAAGCTCGAACGCGCCCACTCCTATCCCAAGAATCGAATCAAAGCGCTAGTACTTGAGAATATCCACGAGGCAGCTGTTCAACGATTGAAAGACGAAGGCTACCAGGTGGAGGTTTATCCTGGCGGCATGACTGAAGATGAATTAGCGGAAGCTATTAAAGATGTGAGTATTTTGGGCATCCGATCCAAAACGCTAGTTACGGACAGGGTTATTGCAAATGCCAAGCGATTGTTGGCTATAGGAGCATTTTGCATTGGAACTAATCAAATTAACCTTACTTCAGCGCTAAAAAAAGGCATTGCAGTATTCAATGCTCCATTTTCGAATACACGTTCTGTTGTAGAATTAGCACTCGCTGAAATCATCATGTTGATGCGAAACCTTCCTGACAAGATGTATCAAATGCATCAAGGGAAATGGAGCAAATCGGCCGTTGGAAGTTTTGAAATTAGAGGCAAGACATTAGGAATTGTTGGGTACGGTAAAATAGGATCGCAGCTATCGGTTCTTGCTGAATCAGTAGGCCTCAATGTTCAATACTATGATATCGAAGAAAAATTAGCTTTGGGCAATGCAACTCCATGCCAAAGCATGGAACAGCTTTTGGTTACCTCGGACATTATAAGTATTCACGTAGATGGAAGAGAATCGAACCTGAATATCATAGGCAGAGAAGAGTTCGAGAAGATGAGAGATGGAGTGGTTTTTATCAACCTCAGCCGGGGACACATTGTAGATATCGATTCGTTAGTTGCCAATATCAAAAGTGGCAAGGTTCATGGAACCAGTGTAGATGTTTTTCCTGAAGAGCCATTGACGAATGATCATCCATTCGAATCACCACTAATGGGCTTAAAGAATACAATTCTTACTCCCCATGTAGGAGGAAGTACTTTGGAGGCGCAGGAAAATATTGCTGATTTCGTGCCATCGAAAATAATTGAATACATCAATACTGGATCTACTACAAACAGCGTTAATTTTCCAAATATTACTTTGCCTGGTTTGAGCCAAGCTCATCGGTTTATTCACATTCACAAAAATGAACCTGGTGTGCTTGCTGAAATCAATAATTTGTTGGCAAAGCATGGCATAAATATTGGGGGACAATATTTGAAAACCAATGATATTATTGGCTATGTTATTACGGATATAGACAAGAACTATAAGGAAGAGGCAATAAAAGACTTAAAAAGGGTGCGAGGTACCCTTAGATTCCGAGTTTTATATTAAGTTTATACCGAAATTCAGTATTACCACCCAACCTTGAGAGCTTATTAAAACGTTTATATAAGCTAAATTGTAAATAATGAGTTATCCGCTTAATTGGAAATCGCTTAGTACTATAGAGGAGTTCAACAGACTTGTAGAACGCTCCAAAGAAAAGCCTGCGCTCGTTTTTAAACACAGACCTTCAGCTCCCGAAAGCGCTCAAGCGTTAGAAACGCTCGAGAGAGACTGGACTATTTCACCGGAAAATCTTGATTTATATATCATTGATGTGATGAAGGACAAAGAGGTAGCGGAAGCCGTTACAGATATGGCCGGTGTGATGAACGAGTATCCACAAGTGCTACTTTTCGCTGATGGCGTTACTATGTATGATGAATCTAGAGAGATGATAAGTGTGAAGAAAATCAAATTGGCACTTAAAATTATCAATAGAACATTCAAATGGATGGAAACTAGAGTTTGACTAGAACCTAAATCGTCTATTTAATATTATAATGCTCTTAGTTTAAGAGCTTTTTTTATGTCCAATAAAATCTATTTTACACCAGGTCCTTCCCAGCTTTTCTACACATTTGAGGAGCATTTCAAAAAGGCGCTTTTTCACGACATCCCTTCTATTTCACATAGAAGTAAAGAATTTATCAAAGTAGTTCAGGAAACGACTGAAGCCTTGAGTGAATTGTTAGACCTTCCTGAGGGCTATAGCATTTACTTCCTCAACTCTGCAAATGAAGCCTGGGATCGCATTATTCAAAATTTGGTTGATAAAAACTCGCACCACTTTGTGAATGGTGCTTTCAGTCAGAAATTTTACGATTTTGCAATTTCACATAAAAAGTCAAGCACTTGTCTCAAAGTTGATGACGGTCATGACTTCAACGACTGGAATGTTCCTGCAGAAGCGGAACTTATTGGAATCACCAAAAATGAAACCAGCGTTGGTCACAGTTTCTTAGAAGAAGAAATCGAAATTCTGAGAAATAACTATCCAGATAAACTTATTGCACTGGACATTGTAAGTGCTGCACCTTCCCTACCCATAAACTTCAAAAATCTAGATACAGCCTACTTTTCTGTTCAAAAAGCTTTTGGGTTACCAAGTGGCCTTAGCGTATGGATTGCGAACGACAGGTGTCATGAAGTGGCTGGCAATCGAGTAAAAAAGACATCCTTAGGTTCTTATCGAGCACTTCCGAACTTGAAAAAGTTTGGAGATAAGCATCAGACTCCAGAGACACCCAACATGCTTTTTATCTACCTACTTGGAAAGGTGGCTCAGGACATCTTGCAGGCCGGAGTGCAGCGAATGCGAAATGACTCCACATACAAAGCGGCAATTCTTAATCAAATGGTAGAAAGTCATCCACACCTTGATCACTTTGTTTCTTCCAAAAAGCATCGGTCTAAAACAACCATAGTAGCTAGTTCATCCCGATCCAAAGAAATCATTCAATTCTTTGGAAAAAAGGGATTAATGCTAGGATCAGGCTATGGCCCGTACAAAGAAAGCCACGTTAGAATCGCTAACTTTCCTACACACTCGAAGGAGTCTATCGAAATGCTCTGTGATTTGATGGAAAAAATAGAATAATCTTCTGTTTAAACGAAACTATTTCTTGTTTTCAGAGTATTAATTCTTGAACATGATGATTTGAAGAAAAAATATTTCGAAAAAAAGAATAACTGTATTGATTGATGAAATATCAATGATACCTTTGCACTAACAAACACCCAAAAAATTGATCGCACCGCTTAAAAAAATTGTTGTTTGCCTTGACCATTCAGATATGGACAAAGGCCTCATAGAGAATGCTTGTTCTCTAAGCAAGTCAGCTGGAGCCACGCAGATAATCTTTCTCAATGTTATAAAAGACTTCAACCTACCCGATTCAGTATTAAAAGAGTTCCCAGATCTTTTGGATAAGGCTCTTAAGGAAAGAGAAGATGAAATCAAAAAACTCATTGCCAAACATTTCAAATGTGATGTGCCTACAAAGATTCTGGTTCGTCAGGGTGGAGAAACAAAAGAAATACTCAAAGTTGCAAATGACCTAAAGTCGGACTTGCTGATCCTTGGACGTAAAAAAACAAGTGACTCAGTTCTTAGCACACGAGTGGCTAGAAGAGCTCCCTGCAATCTTTTAATGATTCCAGCAGGTGTTGAGCTAAAATTGGACAAGATCTTTATTCCTGTTGATTTTTCAGATTATTCATCGCTTTCATTAAAAAGGATCTTACTCCTTACAAAGGATCTTAAGTCTAAGATTTATTTGCAAAATGTCTATCAGGTACCTTCCAGTTATCGATACTCTGGCAAAACCTATGAAGAGTTTTCGGAGATCATGAAAGGACATGCCTCAAAAGATTTAGAAATCCTGATTAAAAAAGTTGATAAATCATCTCAAGAGCTTATTCCTGTATACTCTCAAGATAAAGATGGAAAAATCATTGACTTAGCGCTTAAGGAAGCCAATAAAAAGAAAGTGGATTTAATTGTGATGGGTGCCAAAGGCAGGACAACAACATCTGCATTATTTATTGGAAGCAAGGCAGAACGAATGATACGGATAAATGAAAATATTCCACTTCTGATCATTCGTAAAAAAGGAGCTGTTGCTGGAATTCTGGAAACTCTAAAAGATTTGGGTTAGCTCCTGAGCTTATCCAGTAAGTAGTTTAGTGTTTCAGCCTCTTTCTCCGAAAGCTTTCTATTCTCAGACTCCCATTGATCCATTTCTTCATCCATCTTATTTAGTAGATCTAAGCCTCTATCAGAGATTAAAACATCTACGGCTCTTCTGTCTTTCGAGCATTGTTTACGGACAACCAAGCCCTTCTCTTCCAATCTATCCACAATTCGAGAGGCGTTTGAGCTTTTATCAAGCATACGCTCTATCAGTAAGTTGACTGTAGCAGGTTTTGGATGTTGCCCTCTTAGAATTCTCAGGATATTAAATTGCGGAGTTGTTAATCCATTGGATTTAAAGAGCTCAGAGTTCTGCTGATTCATCCAAGAATTAGTGTAAAGAATATTAACAACTGCCTTCGAAAATTCACTTTTGAATTTTTCTTGCTTTATTTCTTCTGCTATTCCCATTTTTATTTTAGATACAGTTACATTAAATGTAACAACATTTTAAAGAAAAGGTTGCTTCGATAAATATTTAGATAGAGATTAAACCATCTGCTATCTTTAGCATCTAAGACTCGTACCCACCTGAAAAAAATTGGAAGATCTGATCGTAGAAAAGATTCGTGAAGAAGAAACTCGTAATTACGGGTTCAATCTGCTGGTACGAGAGTATCAAGAGCGCATCTATTGGCATGTGCGTAAGATGGTCATAGATCATGATGATGCTGACGACCTGGTTCAGGAGATTTTTGTGAAAGTTTGGCATAACCTGGACAAATTTCGAGCAGATTCGAAACTATATACATGGATATATCGAATCGCAACAAATGAGTGTCTGAACTTTTTAAGGAAAAAGAAAAAGCGATTCTTCTTGCCAATACACGATTTGGAAGGTGAGCTTACAGAAAAGCTTACGAGTGCGGTTGAACCTACAGGAGATGAAGTACAAATGAAATTGCAAAAAGCTTTGTTAAAACTACCTGACAAGCAACGACTGGTGTTTAATATGAAATATTATGAGGATATGAAATTTTCTGAAATTGCTGAAATAACCGGAACCAGTATTGGAGCATTGAAGGCCAGTTATCATCATGCAGTGAAAAAAATTGAAGAATTTATAAATCCCGATTAAACCTTCGATCATTGGGAGAATCTAAGAAACACGAGATGAAGTATAAACTTGACGATATCGAAAAAAAAGAAACGCTTAAAGTACCTGATGGTTACTTTGAAGATTTGCCTATGAAGATTCAGCAAAGAATCTCCACAGAAACGAAACCACAACTGAATCGAATCCCATCTTGGAGCCTTGCCCTTGCGGCATCTCTCCTTCTGTTAGTGACCTTTGTCTTCATCTTGCCTCATGACGATCCTTCGCCTGAAGAACTACTAGCTGAAATTCCTCAAAATGAGATCGCAGCATACCTTGATCAAATTGATTTAGATGAATACGATATAGCCTCAGCAATTGGTGATGAGGCAAACGAACTGGAATTTGAAAATACAGATGTCTTAGATGGAATTGATCTTGATGATGAGGCCATCGATGATGTACTACTGGAATATGATTTAGCAGACGAATACTTATAAAAATGAAACGAATAATAATATTAATAGCGGCATTCATATCATTTGATGCTTTCTCACAAAGCCCAGAGGCCATGAAGAAGATAGAAGCTGCCAAGATTGCTTTAATTACTGAGCGGCTAGAGCTTACACCTCAGCAAGCAGAAAAGTTCTGGCCGATCTATCGGGAGTTTATCAATCAAAGGAAAGAGGTCAGAAGAGATTTTGATCAGGCCAGGAGAACATTTGACCCAAATAAAGCCTCTGAAGAAGAGAACAAGAAGATGCTGGAAATGGCTAATCAAGTGAAAGAGCGACAGTTGAAACTAGAACAGCAGTATTCAGTTCGTTTACAGAAAGTGATAACTACTCGCCAACTCAATAGCTTAAGAAAAGCAGAGACTGATTTCAAAGAGATGCTAATTAGAAGGCTACGAGCTCAGCAGATGAAACGACAGAAGCAAGAACGAAATAACGATCGTTTAAACGATCGACGGAATTAAAATCACCTACCCTACCTGATGCGTCGAACTGCCACCATATTGGTGTTGCTGACACTGACAATTTCATCTTATTCACAAGATGAATTAAGTTATGCCGAACAGCTAAAAGCCATTGAAGACGAGATGGATTCGCTCTCTATCTTCACCTTGATTGATAGTCTGTTTTCTATGGACTTTGAACCTGCCAGCGAACTGAATATTCGCCTAGGGTTTACGACCAATGTCACTAGCGCAGGTAGAGATTACAACATCAGCCAAAGTGGGATTTCGCCAGGCATTTCCTACTATCATAAATCTGGCTTTTATACTGACTTAGCTGGATATTGGAACAGCGGAGTAGATCCGAATTACAACCCAACAGTTTTGTCCATCGGATATTTAGGCAATTTCAAAAATCCTAAATGGAGCTATTCGGTAGATGCAGAAAAATGGTTTTACAATCCTAAAGATTCTTCAGATAACCCACTAACATCCTCTTTGGGAGCTTCCATCAGCTATGACTTTAAATGGGGATTTGGCTCAGTAGATTATTCCTTTCTGTTTGGCGAGGAAGCGGCCAATAGAATTATCACTAATCTTAGTGGAAACATCAACCTCGGCAAATGGTGGATTTTTAAAAGCATAAACCTGTATCCAACTGCAAACATGATGATCGGTAATAGTGACATCACACAATTGCGAATTACCAATCAACAAGTAAGTGAACAAACTGCCAACAAGATTAAACGTCTTGAATCTTTTGCTAATCTCACAGACAAGCAGAAAGCATTGCTAGGAATACTCATATGGCGTGCATTTGAAAACAATTCAATTTCCCAACAAACACGAAACCAGCTTTTGTTTGATCTTAGAAACTCGTCAAACCTATCGCCACAGGATCGACTAGCTTTGCAAACCATAGCTAACGAAGGATATTCTATTGCGGAGGAAGTGAATAGCAATGCCTTCGGTGTACTGAACTATGCGTTCACTTTACCTTTATCATTATCAACCAATCGCTTCTATATTCTTTTGAGCTACACATATAGCATTCCTGTTCAACTTCCGGGAGAGGAGTTAATAGCTATAGATCCAATCGGATATTTTGGCGCTTCAATTTCCTACAGAATACCTTTCAAATAATCACTGCCGAAAAGGAATAATAACCTACCTTTGCATCCCGTAACAAGGAAAAAGGAAAACGCTCTTCATGTCTAAAACGAAATACATTTTTGTTACGGGCGGTGTAACATCTTCCCTCGGAAAGGGAATCATCGCAGCTTCTCTTGGCAAACTACTACAGGCCAGAGGCTTATCCGTAACCATTCAGAAATTTGATCCCTATATCAATATTGATCCGGGTACACTTAATCCATATGAGCATGGTGAATGCTACGTTACCAATGATGGAGCAGAAACTGATCTGGATCTTGGTCATTATGAGCGCTTCCTTAGCATTGAAACCTCCCAAGCCAATAACGTCACTACCGGTAGAATTTACTATAACGTTATTCAAAAAGAACGTCAAGGTGAATTTCTGGGAAAAACAGTACAAGTTATTCCTCACATTACTGATGAAATTAAAAACAACATCTACAAGCTTGGTGAAACAGGAAAATATGATGTTGTCATTACTGAGATCGGTGGATGCGTCGGCGATATTGAGTCATTGCCATTTGTCGAGGCAGTAAGACAAGCTAAATTCGAGCTCGGCCCAACGAATAGCATTTCTATTCACCTAACCTTGATCCCTTACCTCAAGGCATCCGGAGAGTTGAAGACAAAGCCTACCCAACATTCAGTTAAGGAGCTTTTAGAGGCTGGTATTCAGCCGGATATTTTAGTGTGTCGCTCAGAATATCCAATCACTCAAGAGATCAGAAAAAAGTTAGCACTTTTTTGTAACGTTCCTATCAATTCAGTCATCGAAGCATTGGACGCACCTACCATCTACGATGTACCAATATTAATGCGTAAGGAAAAGCTGGATGAGCGAGTACTCACCAAGTTTAAGATGCCTTACAAAAAGGAGCCTAAGATTGATAAGTGGAAGGAATTTCTTGGTAGGTTAAAAAACCCAACAGATTCTGTGAATATTGGGTTGGTGGGCAAGTATGTTGAACTGCAAGATGCATATAAGTCAATTGCTGAATCTTTCATTCATGCAGGATCTGCCAATGAGTGCAAGGTTAATGTGAAGTGGATCCACGCCGAAGAATTGGATGGAGATAATGTAAATAAGGCACTAGGCGGATTAGATGGTATCCTGGTTGCTCCAGGTTTTGGCGAGCGCGGGATCGAAGGAAAGATATACGCCGTTCAATATGCGCGAGAAAATAAGATTCCATTTTTCGGGATCTGTCTTGGCATGCAGTGTGCTGTGATTGAGTTTGCCAGAAACGTGCTAGGCATGAAAAAAGCCAATAGTAAAGAAATGGCAAAAACCTCTTATCCAGTCATTGATTTAATGGAAAGCCAGAAAAACATTAAAGATATGGGAGGAACGATGCGACTTGGGGCTTATGTTTGCGAACTTAAAAAAGGAAGTAAGGCTTACGCTGCTTACGGGTCGAAGAAAATCATGGAACGCCATCGCCATAGATATGAGTTTAATAATAAGTTTCTAGAGGAATATGAAAATGCCGGGATGACTGCCACAGGAATCAATCCTGACACTAACCTGGTAGAAATTATGGAGATAAAGGACCATCCTTGGTTTGTTGGAACTCAATACCATCCAGAATTGAAGTCAACCGTAATGGATCCGCATCCACTATTTGTAAAATTTGTCAAAGCGTCACTTGATCACAAGAAAAGTCAAGAGGCATAATTCATCTTAAATGGATCGAAATCAATTTATAGGACTAATCCTAATGTTTGCCTTATTGGCAGTTTACTTTACCTGGTTTGCCCCAGAACCACCAGTTCCTGAAGAACTGACTACACAGGAAGAGCAACCAGTTTCAGAAATTGTGGCAGAAGCGGCACCTGCAGATTCCACCACAATGGTTCCAAGTATTCCTGACTCAGTGAAAGCATCTCTGAATGTTCAACAATACGGAGCTTTCGCTTTCGCATCAGAAGGCGAGGAAGCATTAAAAACCATAGAGAATAATGAGCTATCGATCTCATTTTCCAATAAGGGAGGAAGGATAAAGGATGTGGTTTTAAAGAATCACAAAGATTATCTGGGCAATCCATTAGTACTTATAGATGGTTCCAAGTCTAAAACAGATCTAATTGTAGACCATAATGGAAGGAAAATAAACTTATCAGAATTATCCTATGTGCCGAGTATTAAGAGTTTTGGAGACACCACACAAGTATCCTATGTTCTGTCGGACGGAAATTTCTCCATTATACAAAAGTACCTTATCCCTCCAACTGGATTTGAAGTAGCCTACAGCATAGAGGCTACGGGGTTGAATAGTATTCTAAATCCAACAGATGTCAATTTCAACTGGACTCATGCCATAAATAGAGCAGAGCAAAATCTGGATGATGGACGATTAAATAGTAACGTAAGATACTATCGAGCAGATGATGAATATGACGAGTTATCACAGCGTTCGACCGAGTTCGAAGACGAAACACTTGGTACCCAAGTAAAGTGGGTTTCATTTAAGCAGAAATTCTTTTCAGCAGCGATCATTGCAAAAACGTCATTTAAGTCCGGATACATTAGCCAAACGGTTGATTTTGCAGATACCACATCTGTGAAAAACATGTCTATGCAAATGCTGATTCCTTATTCAGATTTTGCCAATGGTTTCAATGCACGTTACTACTTTGGGTCTAATAAATACAATATCCTTAGAAAGGTAACTCCCGAATTTGAAGAAAATCTGGATATGGGATGGGGTCCGCTTCCAGTGGTAAACAAATACCTCATCATCCCTATTTTCCACTTTCTTGAGCGATTCTTCACCAATTATGGTATCATCATATTAATTGTTGTGATTGTCATTCGATTGATTCTATCTCCATTGACCTGGAAATCACATATGTCAATGGCAAAGATGCGAGCAATGAAACCAGAACTAGATGAGCTCAAGGCTAAGCATGAAGGAGATGCTCAGAAAGCTCAGCAGGAGCAAATGAAACTTTACCAGCAAGTGGGAATTAATCCCGTTAGCGGATGCATCCCAATGTTGCTCCAGATGCCAATCTTGTTCTCGCTGTTTTTCTTCTTTCCAAATGCGGTAGAATTAAGACAACAGGCGTTCTTGTGGGCGCATGATCTATCTACATATGACAGTGTGCTAAATCTCCCATTTGAGATTCCATTCTATGGCGATCATGTAAGTCTTTTCACACTATTGATGACACTTTCCACAATTCTATACACCTGGAGTAACAGCCAAATCACAACGGTTCAAGGCCCAATGAAAACACTCCAGTACATGATGCCAATTATGTTCCTTTTTGTGTTGAATAGCTACGCTTCCGGACTAACTTTCTATTACTTCGTATCCAATATGACCACATTTGGTCAAACTGTACTATTTAGAAAAATTATTGATGAAGATAAAATTCACAAACTGCTGCAGGATAATAAGAAGAAGAATGCCAATAAGAAGAAGTCTAAATTTCAGACCAGACTTGAGGAAGCAATGAAGGCAAATCAAGAAGCGCAAAAAAAGAGTAAAAAGAAAAAATAGATTGTTGATATCTACGTTAAAAACCTTGGTTCTAGTTCATTGAATCAAGGTTTTTCTTTTTTACACAAGTTATTCACAACATGACTATCTTGAGATTAGGTTGGATATATTTGTGTCCTTTACGCTACCTAAAATCACATCTGAAAACGAAACTATGGGTAAAATCATTGCTATTGCAAATCAAAAAGGAGGAGTAGGTAAGACAACTTCTGCAATCAACCTTGCAGCAAGTCTAGCTGCTCTTGAATTCAAAACGCTTATCGTGGATGCAGATCCGCAAGCCAATGCAACATCTGGTGTCGGCGTTGATCCTAAAGAAGTAGAAGTGAGCATATACGAATGCATGGTAGACGGTGCTAGCGCCAAAGAAAGCATTGTAGATACGCAGATCAAGTTTTTAGATCTCCTACCCTCTCATATCGATCTTGTAGGTGCGGAAGTAGAGATGGTCAATATTGAAGAGCGTGAGGAAAAAATGAAGCAAGCACTTGCTGACATAAGAGATGATTACGACTTCATCATTATTGATTGCTCACCATCACTGGGCCTGATCACTATTAATGCGCTTACTGCCTCCGATTCAGTAGTTGTGCCAGTTCAATGTGAATATTTTGCCCTGGAAGGATTAGGCAAATTGCTAAACACAATCAAAATCATTCAAACCAGATTAAACCCTGATTTAGAAATTGAAGGTATACTTCTCACGATGTATGACGTACGTCTCAACCTTGCCAACCAAGTAGTGGAGGAAGTAAAAATGCATTTTGAATCCATGGTGTTTGACACGATGATTCCAAGAAATATCAAACTGAGTGAATCTCCTGGCTTTGGTATGCCGGCAATTACCCATGATGCAGATAGCAAAGGTTCCATCAGCTACCTCAACCTAGCCAAAGAAATTTTAGTAAGAAACGAAGTGAAAGCAGCCTGAAGAGAATATGGCAGAGAGTAAATTCAAGAAAAGATCAGGCTTGGGAAGAGGCCTAGGAGCTCTTTTGGAAGATTCTGGAGAGAAAGAGAAAATTAGTGGATCAGGCGCAACGCCAAAAGGTGCCATCAGCGAGATTGAAATCACAAAGATTGAAACCAATCCTTGGCAACCAAGAACTGATTTTGATGAAGGTGCCTTGAATGATCTGGCAGAATCCATCAAAGTTCAGGGTATCATTCAACCAATCACAGTTCGTGCACTTAGCGATAAAGAGTTCCAACTCATATCTGGTGAACGAAGACTTCAAGCAAGCAAGAAAGCTGGTTTAAAGACCATTCCAGCCTATATCCGAATTGCGGATGATCAGCAGATGCTGGAGATGGCACTTATTGAAAATATTCAACGCGAGAATTTAAATGCAATTGAGATCGCGTTGAGCTATCAGCGGCTCTTGGCAGAGTGTGACTTAAAGCAAGAACAGCTTGGTGATCGGGTCGGTAAAAACCGAAGCACGGTCACCAACTACCTACGCCTATTGAAACTACCACCAGATATCCAGGTGGCCTTACGAGATGGAAAGTTGAGTATGGGGCATGCAAGAGCTCTTATTTCAGTAGATGATGTATCACTTCAATTAGATATATTCAATCAAATCATTAAGCAAGATCTATCCGTGAGAAAGGTGGAAGAGCTTGTTCGATCAAAAGATAAAAAAGAAGAAAAAGAGACTAAAACTCTAGCGATTGATCCTGAAATCAAAAAACTTCAGACTAAGCTTTCTTCTCACTTTGGATCTAAAATCGCCATAAAATCCAATGATCAAAATAAGGGTGAAATCAAGATACCTTTTTCCTCAACAGATGAATTAAATCGTATTCTTGACATCATGGATCTCTAATAGCAATCCACTGATTTTATTGATCCGCAAGTATTTTTCTCGTAATCTCTTAATAATTCAGCTTTAGGCGCGAACTTTGTAAGCCAATCGCCCGAATGATGAAAAAGCTAGTATTCGTCCTTGGATTTATCTGCGTCAGCTTCATAAGCTCGGCTCAAGATCAGCCAGTTCTGATCGACGACTCTACATTTGTGCGAGCGGAAGAAGATGCCGAATTATTTGAAGAAATATCCGAGCTAAATCCACAAAGAGCCGCCCTCCTCTCAGCAATACTTCCCGGCATGGGTCAAGTCTACAATAGCCAATATTGGAAAGTACCAATAGTGCTCGCAGGGGTTTTAACTTTTGGTCACTTCATCAATTACAACAATAAAGTTTATCATGGATTAAGAAATGCAGCATTGCTGAGCTCAAAAGGACTGACAAATCCATACGCTTCCATTATATCAACAGAATCCTCTCTTGTGAGAAGTAGGGACGTGTTTAGACGAAATCGAGATTTTCTAATCATCCTAGGTTCAGCTTTTTATATTCTACAAATTGTGGACGCCCACGTTTCTGCACACCTCGAAGAATTTAAGATCAATGACAAACTAGCTTTCGGTATTGAGCCATCTATTCAGTCAACTCCATTATTTTCGCAGGCTGTAGGAGTTTCATTCGTTCTGAAATTTTAGCTAATGAGAATTGCTTTGATTGGTTATGGAAAAATGGGGAAAGCCATTGAAAGGATTGCCGAGGAATCCAACCATCAAATTTCTTTGATTGTAAAAGACAGTTCAGACCTCAGTGAACTCACCGACACATCGATTGATATTGCTATCGAATTTACTCAGCCAGAGTCAGCATTCAACAACATAGTACACTGCATAAAAAATGATATTCCTGTAATATCGGGCACCACAGGATGGATAGATAAACTTCCTGAAGTTGAAAAAGCATGCAAGACGCATAATGGCACCTTTCTTTATGCCTCTAACTTCAGTATAGGCGTAAACCTATTCTTTGAACTAAATAAATGGCTCGCGGATAAAATGGCGCAGCTCAATTTTGCCCCTTCAATAAAGGAAATTCACCATACGGAAAAGAAAGATAGCCCAAGTGGGACTGCAATAACGCTGGCTGAAGGGATACTATCCTCTCAACCGTCCATTATTGAATGGATAAACGCAGAATCTGCCGATCATAAAAAATTAGGAATAGTTTCTGAGCGTATCCCCAACGTACCGGGTACGCACACCGTAAGCTATTCGTCTCCTTTAGAGTCTATTGACATCACCCACACCGCACATGATAGAAGCGTTTTTGCTCAAGGTGTAGTAAAGGTGAGTGAATGGATTTATCAAAAAAAAGGAGTTTATACAATGTCAGACTTTATTAACGATAATTAACTATATGTACTTTCACGATTTTAATCCGGTCTTTGTCATTACGTTCCTAATCCTTTGGTACGTACTTCAGGGCACAGCCTATTATAAATTCTTTGAGAAAGCAGGCAAAGAAGGCTGGAAAGGTTTTGTACCATTACTCAACTACTATATTCATCTTGAAATTGTAGGTCGTCCAAAATGGTGGGTATTGCTTCTTTTTGTCCCTGTTATTAATTTTTTCGTTGGCCTCACCATGCATTTGGACCTGATGAAATCTTTCGGAAAATACACTTATCTGGATCAAGTATTAGGAGTAGTATTTGCACCCATCTATATGAACTATATAGCCTGGTCTGACACTAAGTATATCGATAAAGCAACTGAGATTCCGAAACCTAAAAAGTCTTTTGGTAAAGAGTGGTTTGAGGCGATTGTGTTTGCTGTTTTCTGTGCAACATTTGTCAGATGGATTTTTATGGAAGCCTATGTCATTCCAACAGGATCTATGGAACGTTCACTGTTGGTAGGTGATTTCTTGTTTGTGAGTAAGGCTGAGTATGGTCCAAGGACTCCACAGACTCCATTGCAAATACCACTTACGCATCAAACCATTTGGGGGACAGAGATTCCATCATATATTCCTGGAGTTTCACTACCCAGCTTAAGGCTTCCGTCTCTCGGGAAAGTAGAAAGAAATGATGTAGTTGTTTTCAACTACCCTGTAGATGACAATTACAACCAGCGAAGAGACGGGGACTATCATCCAATGGATTTGAAAACGCATTATATCAAAAGATGTGTCGCCATCGCTGGGGAAACAATTGAAATTAAGGACACTCAAGTCTATGTGAATGGTGAGGAGCAAGAAAACCCTCCATTGATGCAGCACCAATATTTTGTTCGGACAAATGAATCGCTTAGAGAGCGCGTATTCGAAAATCTGAATGTAAATCCGTACACGAGTGTTTCACGTCATCCAAATGGATACTTTGTACAGATGCCATCAGACGTGGCTACTGGATTCGAAAAGCTACCATTCGTTGAAAGTGTGACTTTGCAGTTAATTCCAGAGGGTGAGGCAGAAAGAAACATTTTCCCAAATGCAACCTACTTTAGATGGAATAGGGACTTCTTCGGGCCGCTGACAGTACCTGCAAGAGGGATGACTATTGAAGTAACCGAGGAGAATCTTGCGATGTATGGATCTACCATTACAAACTATGAAGGTAATGAGTCAGTGGAGATTGATATTGACCAATTAACTGTGAATGGTGAGCTTCTTAAGGAATACACTTTTACAAAAGACTATTATTTTATGATGGGTGACAACCGACATGCATCTGATGATTCGAGGTATTGGGGATTTGTTCCAGAAGATAATATAGTTGGTGAAGCCTCATTTATCTGGATGTCATTTGATACCAATGCAAGCTTTATAAATAAGATCAGATGGAGCAGACTATTTGACGGGATTGAGTAACTAAGAAATCCATCTAACCAGCAAAAGCAGGCCAACAAAAAAGCCCGTTCCTAACAAAAGGAAAAAAAACAAAGCAAGGCACCCCGGAAGGAGTGCCTTTTTTTCTCCGTCGGCTCGATAAAAATGTTCTAAATGGTGGCTCATACGTTTTCAAACAAGAAATCTATTACCAATTTATTGGGATGCAATTCCCATTAAGACAAAAGTAGTCCCCTACTGGGCAATCATTACATATATTGTTTGGCCTTCCACTAAAAGGGTCAGGACATCTATCTCCGGTGCAAACCTGACTTTTATCACACTCTTGGATACGAGTTCCAGCACCATACTGATCATCAATCCAAAACCAATAAGCATCAACTTCATAATGTCGATCATCAGATCCATAGCATCGATATGTTCCATTGCTAGTCGTGCATTGTGAACGTGGGACAACCCATACAGGTATATACAAATGTGAGGTGGTTCTTTCTATAATTCCTGATTCTGCGGAAGTTTCTCCTGGAGTGCCATCCCATAACAAATATTTCACTTTTTCAGCTGCATATCCTCTAAGTGGTCTTGATTCATCCCACCATATTCTTAGAAATCTATTTTGAGACACCGCATGTACTTGAAATTGTACTCGACACGAACTACTAACATGGTAAGATTCATATTTAATCCTTTCATTGCCATCCGTGTAGGTCGTGAATCCCCTACCTTTAGAACATCCCAAGTAATTTGGATAATCCTTGTACAAACCGCAATTCAGAGTGCTTGACCCGTCACCTCCTTCAATTAATGTGAGTGGAGTACAGTCATCTTCAAGAGAACTAATTAAACAATCATTTATAGCAATATCTGGTGAGTGTGACCTAGCTTTAGTTACCATTGCCTTGTACTTTAAGAATTAAATCATTTTCTGAAAGCCTATAATTGACATTGCCAATCACAATTTCACCCTTTGAATTTAGGTAATGGCTCAATTTTGATGATCTGAGTCTTTCACTGGCATTTAACTCTCCATCCTTATCATACTCAAGTTGATAATACAATTTATTGTTATTTATAAAAGCTAAAGCCTCTTCGTGAGTACATAGCTTCTCCTCAGATACGTAATTCCTAAGAGAGTCCATCATATCATGATAAGAGAAAAAGCTTCCTTTATTTGTGGTTCGAAAGCTAATTTGACTGCTAGATAAATCAGTGATGAAGTGATCCAAAGACGGATAATTTAAATTATCGTCCAGCATCCCTTTAGCATCTACATTAATAGATCCAAGCTTATTTCGTTACATCCAATAATAATAAGAAATAGCAGAAATTGATTGAGTGTTTTCATAGTTATTAGGAATAAGTTAACCTTCAAAGTAATTTCTCTTTCCTAATAACTACTCTTAAAAAATAAATTTTCTATTACGTGTATCCCTATTGTCTACTTAAAGTGTTGAAGATCACATCTCCGAGTACTCTACTGTCAATCAGAATCGTATTCCGTACGTCATTTTTTTCGTGTTCCAAAATGGCCTTCATCCCACTGTCCGGCTTTCGCTCAATTCGGGCAACTCCGGTGATGATCCCCAGGGCTTCCGCCAGTAGTGGTTCAGCAGGATCACCCAACGGCTTAAGGTCTTCCAGGTAATCAATTTCATTTACCTCAACGTTGGGATCAAAGCCATTTGAGTAATCAATGTCATTAGTATTTGTAAACCGGGCAATAATCGGCTGAAGTGCATATTTATGATTCGGGTTGGTGTGGTTAACATTACTGTTATCAGGGGTCTTCCGATTATTCGGTGAATCATAGATGGTTTGAGAGCCCAAATTCTTACCAACGGTTGTCGTTCCAATCAGTGTCACGTCCATATATGGATCTAGCCCTGAAATAATTAATTCAGAAGCAGAAGCAGTAATTTCTGAAGTTAAAATAAAAATCCGTCCTATGCTTAACCTGTTTAAAGCGGCATTCGAATTTGGTAAAGCAGAAACAAAATATTCATTCAGGTCAACTCCGTTGTTTGTCAAAGATTCTTCGATTCTTTGATTGTATTTAAAAGTAGAAAAAACGTCATTAGACTCCCCTGCTCCATAAATAAGTGAAGCTAAAATCACAGATGTATCCACAGACCCTCCCCTATTGTACCTTAAGTCCAAAATCAGATCATTGATTCCGGCACTTTTAAACTCCCCAAACACATCATTCATTTCCTGATGATAAGCATTGTTGTTTACAAATTGATTGTATACCAGATACCCCACTTTTAATCCATCAACCTCAAGAATATTGGAGAGAAAAATCGGATTTTCAATCAATTCCACTGATACTAAGGAAACTTCTTCTTCAGTAGATGAGATCGTGTTATCCTGGATTTGCGATAAAGTGATTGTATAACTTTCACTATCGAACAAGAGCGATATATAATTATCCACAGTCAATTGCGTTCCGTCTACTTCTGTAAACAGATCTCCCCTTACGATACCCGCATTCTCGGCTGGTCCGCCAGGTACCACATATTTAACGTAACCATACACCTGATTCGTCCCGGTCGGATTCACCAATCCAAGCTCATATCCAAATGATTTAGATGTTCCTTGAAAAGATGCTTCTAGTACTTCATAGTCATCTACAAACCATGAAAAGCGATCATCTTCGTACAATAGGTTATCGAAAAGTGCTTTCGGTTGACTATAAGTATTGAGGAATTCATATAATGCATTATAAGTGGGGTACTTATCGGTTGAAAGATCTTCAACGTCTGCTACCCAGTAATAGTAGGCATTCATACCTAGCCATATAAATTCGTTCACATCATTTTGAAGTGGCACCGATATACCATCATCTTTCTTACATCCAACTAAACTGCTGAAAACCAGCACTAACAAAACCAACTTATTTTTTACCAACCTCATATTTTTCATTCTAATAGAACAACTATCAATATCTATTCACTTAATAACGTGAAATTACCAATTTATAGGTGTAAGACCCTTAGATGTAAGGTATTGGTTGGTTTTTGAAAATGGTTTTGATCCAAAAAATCCTGAGTGTGCCGAAAAAGGTGATGGATGCGGAGATTTCAAGATTAAATGTTTTGAATCGTCTAGAAAAGATCCCTTCTTTTGAGCATATGCTCCCCAGAGAATGAACACTATATTCTCTTTTTCTTTGGATACAACTTCAAGCACAGCATCAGTAAATGTTTCCCAGCCTTTGTTTTGATGAGATCCGGCTTTTGAAGCTTCAACAGTTAGGGTAGCATTTAATAGTAGGACTCCTTGCTCAGCCCATCTTTCCAAATTGCCTGATTTTGGGATTTGTATTCGAAGATCGCTTTGAATTTCCTTAAAAATATTTTGCAGTGAAGGTGGATGTCGAACACCTTCAGACACCGAAAAGCATAATCCATTGGCTTGTCCGTGCCCATGATAGGGGTCCTGACCAACTATAACCACTTTTACCTCGTTGAAACCACAATGATCGAAGGCATTAAAAATCAAAGAGCCTGGAGGGTATATGCGCTTGTTTGCATACTCCTCTTTGACGAAAGAAATCAACTCTTTGAAGTATACCTTTTCGAACTCTTCTTCAAGCTGAACTCGCCAGCTATCTTCTATTTTAACGGCCATAACAAATTACTTGATCCTGATGTTGGTAAATTAAATTGAATTTCTATTAAATTGTCCGCCAAGAATATGATTACTGGAGTAACAAAAGGCATAAAAGTTTCAGTAGAAACTAATTATCAGCCGGAGCATTCGCAACCGGCACATGAGCACTTTGTTTTTACCTATAGAATCACAATTGAAAACAATTCAAGCAATACCGTACAGTTAAAAGCGCGACATTGGGATATCATCGATGCTGCGCATTCCAAGCATGAAGTGGATGGTGATGGTGTGGTTGGCAAACAACCTGTATTAGAACCTGGTGAAATACATCAATATGTTTCAGGGTGTAATTTGAAATCTGGGATAGGAAAAATGGCGGGCTATTACATCATGGAGCGAATTCTAGACGGCCGACTCTTTAATGTAGAAATTCCAGAGTTTTTGATGGTGGTACCATTCAAACTAAACTAATCACTTGATTAAGCTTTTCCTGTTCAGATTACGACACTATTTAAAGTATCGGCTAAGGGCTGTAGGCCCCCACAGCTTGCACTCTCCATTTCTGTTCGATCTATTCAATAATGCGATCAAACCGGCAGCCAAGTTTCGTCTGGAAAATGTAGAGCAACTTAGAAGCGAACTAAAATCAGATCACCAAATAATTGATCTCTTTGACTTAAAGGAGAAAAAAAGCTATCGAAAGACTGTAAGCTCGATTTCCAAGAGCTCATTAAGTGAGCCTAAGTTTTCCGCTTTTCTTTATCTTCTAATCAAACACCTAAAAGTTACCAGAGTGCTGGAGACCGGCACCTCGTTAGGAATCAATAGCTTATACATGGCAGGCCCGGAACTGATAAAAAAAGTGAATACCATAGAAGCTTCTCCCATCATTGCTTCACTTGCCAAGAAACAATTTTCTAAGCTTTTACAGCATAAAATAGAGATCAAAATTGGCACTATACAGGATGAATTCGAAGCATTGGTAGTGAGGGAGCAGCCCGAGATTTGCTTCATTGATGCTGATCATCGTTCAGAAGCGGTTAAATATTGCCTAGACCACTTACTGAAACATTGTCCACAAATCAAATGCATCGTCATCCACGACATTTATTGGTCAGAAGATATGTTAAAAGGATGGAAAGAAATGGTTGATAATGATGAGTTTAGGCTAACAATAGACCTATTTCAGGCGGGACTTATTTTTCCGAAAATAGATATGCCAAAACAACATTTCACGTTACGTTTCTAATGATTCGCCAATTTTCTACTTTTGCGAGCATAATTCAAACACATGGACGAGAATAACACATCAGAAAATCAACCATCATATGTAGCACCTAAAAAAAACAGGACTCCTGTTTTCATCGTGATTACATTCTTACTGTTAGCGGCAGTTGTCTTTTTCTATTATCAGAATCAACAACTTGAAGGTGAAAAGGAAAGACAATTTCAAGAAATTCTGCTTACTCAGGCTAAACTAGATTCCATAGGTGATGAATTAGATCAACGCATTCAAACCATTAAAGAACTTGGTGGTGAGGTAGATACGCTAGAAGCCATTAAGGCGCAGCTAGAAGCGGATAAAAAACAGTTATTGGTAGATGCGCAGTATCAAAGAGGTCGTATTACTAAACTCAATAATCGAGTAGATGGCTATAAGGAACTCCTTTTGTTGAAAGATGAAGAAATTGAGCAATTGAAAGTATTGAACGAGCAACTCTCCGAAGAGAACACTACTCTTAAGGTAGAAAAAAATCAATTGAATCAAACCGTACAGCAATTAGAAGAAAACAAAGCAGAGTTAGCAAGTAAGGTAGCTTATGCTTCCAGGCTTCAGATAGAAGGCATGCGGGTAAATGCGATCAATGATAAGGGCAAGGAAAGAGATGGAGGTGAGTACCGAAATAGACATATAGAGCAGCTTAAGATTCAGTTTACCGTTGTTGAAAATGAGATTGCTCCAATTGAAGGAAAAGACCTGCTTCTACGAATCATTGCTCCGGATGGAAATGTCCTTTTTGATGTAACCAAGGGATCGGGTTCGTTTACTTTCGAAAATCGTGAGATGTTCTACACCGCGAAGCAGGAGATTCTTTATGATAAGAGCAGTCAGCAAGTCACCTACCTCTACATAAAAGGCAGTGATTATGCAGTGGGTCAGCATAAGGTGGAAGTATACACCGATGACTACCTGATGGGGAAAGGGTCGTTTATGGTGAAGTAATTTGAGCTGCGAGCTGCGAGTTGACTAGTTGCAAGGATTTGAATTAGAAATAAACTCGAAACTCAGGACTTGAAATTAGCAACCAATCTGCGTCAGGGATAGAGGCGGCATCCTCCGCAGCTCAGCGAAGGAGATATAGCTGATAGCCCGCTCGGACGTCCAAATCATTGAAATATACTCATAGGCAGGGTTGTCAATTCTCGATAATTACTTACTTTTGCAGCTCATTTTTAAACAAAAGTTCTTAATTTAATTAAAACATGATGAAGAATTACGAGACGGTATTCATTTTGACTCCCGTTTTGTCTGAAGCTCAGATGAAGGATACTGTCGGAAAATTCAAGAAAGTTCTAACTGATAACGGCGCAGAGCTAGTTAACGAAGAGAACTGGGGATTACGCAAACTTGCCTACCCTATCCAGCATAAAACCACCGGGTTTTATCAGCTGTTTGAATTCCGATCAGAGCCTGAACTTATTGCTAAGCTAGAGACAGAATACAGGAGAGACGAAGCAGTGATGAGATTTCTCACCACTACACTAGACAAGCACGCAGTTGTTTACAACGAGCGTAGAAAGAAAGGCGAATTCAATAAGAAAAAAGAAACTAAGAAGGAGGCAGCCAAATGACATTACAAAACGAACCAATAAACAGAGAGCAGAAGAAGGATAAGTACTGCCGATTCAAAAAGAACGGAATCAAGTACATTGATTACAAAGATCCTGATTTCTTGTTAAAGTTTGTAAACGAGCAAGGTAAGATCCTTCCTCGAAGACTTACAGGTACGAGCTTAAAGTACCAGAGAAAAGTGTCGCAAGCGATCAAAAGATCGAGACACCTGGCACTAATGCCATATGTTGGAGATTCCCTTAAATAAGTACTGACATGGAAGTAATACTAAGAGAAGATATACAAGGTCTTGGCTACAAAAACGATACAGTTGTTGTAAAGCCCGGATATGGCAGAAACTTTTTGATTCCAAGAGGAATGGCAATTATCGCAAGTGATTCTAACAAAAAGATGATCAGCGAAAACATTCGTCAGGCAGCCCATAAAGCTGAAAAAGCTAAGAAAGATGCAGAAGGAATTGCTAAGAAGATTGGTGAATTGACGCTTGAAATCAAGACAAAAGCCGGTGAAAGCGGTAAAATCTTTGGAGCAATCACTCCAATACAGGTTGCCGAAGCACTGGCTGCTCAAGGTCATGAAGTAGATAGAAAAAGAGTTTCTTTTGAGCAAAAAATCAAAGAGTTAGGTGAATATACTGCACTGCTTGATTTGCACAAAGAAGTTCACCATCCGATACAAGTGAAGGTGGTTGCTGAATAAGCGATTAATTAATAGATATACAAAGCCCTGGATCTGAACGGTCTAGGGTTTTTTTATGAACTTTATCTTATGAAGTCACCCATTTCAATATTGCTTGTCTACTCATGTCTTTTTACAGCATGCAGCACAGATGATCCCGATTTCATATTGGATGAAACTGAAGATGGTGAAGAACTTATTGTTGTTGGACCATGTGGAGATAAAGACTATGATATCGGCACACTTCTCTGCACACCTACCCTATCCAATGAAGAACTAGAGGTGGTAACCTGGAACATAGAGCGGTTCCCATTAGATGATGAAACATCCAATAAAGTTGCGGCAATAATCAGCGACTTGGACGCAGACATCTATGCTTTGCAGGAAATCAGTGACGTAGATGCTTTCACCTCACTTGTAAACGCAATAGAAGGATATGAAGGCATGGTTGTGGATGTCAGAGGTTCTATTGAATTGGCTTTCATCTACAAAAATTCAGCAATCACAAGCATATCTTCTCCGATGTTATTGTTTTCCGGAGAGACAACGCCTTTTCCTCGCGAGCCTGTGGAATTAGATATTACTCATTCGAATGGACTTACAGTAAAACTTATAAACATTCATCTTAAGTGCTGCGATGGCTCTGAGAATAGAAGAACTGCGGCCAGTAACAGACTCAAAGACTACATAGAAGATAATCACTCTGATGAAGATGTGATTATCCTTGGTGACTGGAACGAGGATTTTGATAAAGGATCATCCTTTTCCAATTTCATTTTGGACTCGCAAAATTTTGCATTTGTGGATCTTCCCATCTATCAGGGAGATGGTGAGAATTACAGCTACCCATGCACTGGAGCTTCCTATTGCCCAAGTCATATCGATCATATTCTCATTACTGACGAATTATGCGATAATCTCACAGCAACGTACACAGTTAGATTAGATGATTGCGTGTCCAATTACCTAACAGAAGTTTCTGATCACAGACCAGTGATGGTTAGTTTGAAAGCCGATGACTAAAATCTAACTTAGCCAAAAAGAGATTCGCATTGTTTAAGTTAGAATTTGACATTCCTAAATCCTCTGAAAAAATAACATTATCAGACTCCATCTGCTTAATGGGTTCTTGTTTCTCAGATGAAATTGGTGCTCTTCTAACTGAAAACAAGATTGACAACCTCTCGAACCCTTTTGGAACGATTTACAATCCACATTCCATTTTCAAACTACTGGCAGATCAGGTCGAATCGAACAACATTATTCAAAGCCAGGAAGTCTTTTATCATTGGGATGCACATGGTATTGTTTCAGGACTAACTGAGGAAGACACTCAAACACTTTTTGAGCACAAAAGGAATGATCTCAAGTCCTATCTCACCAAAACACATTGGCTGGTCATCACACTTGGTACTGCGTTTGTTTATGAGTATCAGGAGGAAGGAATTGTAGCCAATTGTCATAAAGTTTCTACATCAAGCTTTGAGAAAAGACTTCTCAAACAAAGTGAGATAATAAACCAATTTGCCGAACTCCACTCTTATCTTGATGGCATAAATCCAGAGTTAAATATTCTCTTTACCATTAGTCCTGTACGGCACATCAGAGATGGACTTATTGAAAACAATCGGAGCAAAGCCATTCTCTTGGATGCTGTGCATTTAATCAAGAAAAACTATGCTAATGTTGGGTATTTTCCTTCCTATGAAATACTCATTGATGAACTAAGAGATTACCGTTTCTTCCAAAAAGACATGATCCATCCATCTGAAGCGGCTGTGATTTATATATGGGAACGATTTAGTCAAACTTATTTCGATAGAGAAACTCAGGAGATTCTAACTGAATGGAAGAAGATCAAAACAGCTATTAATCATAGACCTTTTCAACCTCAATCAATTTCGCATCAGAGTTTCTTGAAAAACACATTTGAAAAGCTCCAAAAGATGAATGAAAAAATTGATGTAAGTGTTGAGTTGGAAGAATTGAAAAAACAGATCCAATGAGATTTCTTTCCCTTGTGCTAATCCTTCTGACCTGTTGTCAACCTAAAAGTCAAAACGATATGTTTGAACACACCAATGAACTTGTCAACTCAACCAGTCCGTACCTTCAGCAACATGCGCACAACCCAGTCAACTGGCAGGAATGGGGATCGAAAGCACTAGAACAAGCTAAGAAAGAAGATAAGCCGATCCTTGTGAGTATTGGTTATTCAAGTTGTCACTGGTGTCATGTGATGGAAAAAGAATCCTTTGAAGACACCGCGGTGGCCAGGATTATGAATGAATACTTCATTAACATCAAAGTAGACCGAGAAGAGCGTCCAGATGTAGATCAGGTGTATATGGATGCTGTGCAAGCCATGGGTTTGCAAGGTGGCTGGCCGCTCAATGTATTTCTCACCCCTGATCAAAAACCTTTTTATGGTGGCACATATTTTCCAAAGGAAGGATGGGTCAATCTTTTAACAAGCGTAGCTGATGCATTTGAGAAGAATCGAACTAAAATTGATGAATCAGCGGAAGAGTTTACAAAGAGCTTGCAAGCTAAAGAATCGGAAAAGTATAAGCTGGAAGGAACAGCCTATAAACTAACAGAACAAGAGATAGATACAACTTTTCAAAACCTATCCAGAAAGTTTGATGCTGTAGATGGCGGCATCAGGAAATCCCCAAAATTTCCCATGCCATCTGTATGGCAATACTTAGCTGCTTACGCTAACCAAACAAGCAACGAATCAGCCTTAAATCACTTGGAATTCACATTAGAAAAAATTGCAAATGGTGGGATTTACGATCACATCGGAGGTGGATTTGCAAGATATAGTACCGACGAAGAGTGGCACGTTCCTCACTTTGAAAAGATGCTCTACGATAATGGACAGCTACTGAGCTTATATGCAAACGGATACAAGCTTACTAAAAACCCAAAGTTCAAAACGACTATCAACGAAACCATTGAATGGATGAAAAGAGAGATGTTGGATGAATCGGGTGGCTTTTATTCTGCTTTGGACGCCGATAGTGAAGGTGAAGAAGGTAAGTTTTATGTGTGGTCATATGACGAGCTGGCGAACATTGCAGGTAACAACATGGAAATGCTTTCTGAATATTATGACATCCAAAAAGGAGGTAATTGGGAAGGTGAAAATGCATTGAGAGTTGTTGCATTAGAGAATGAACTCCAGCAGAAGCATGGCTTATCAAAAGATGAATTCAATGAAATCATTAGCCAATTCAAACAGGATGCATTGGCAGTAAGAGATACACGAATACGTCCAGGTCTCGACAATAAGCTGATAGCAGGTTGGAACGGCCTGGCTCTTTCTGGACTTACTGAAGCATATCAGGCATTGCAAGATTCTTCACTATTGGAACTTGCCAATGCAAATGCGGCATTCATTAAATCTCTGGTGAAAGGTGGTAAACTTCATCGATTTCCCGAAAAAGACCTGGAAGGTTTCATGGAAGATTACGCCGCTGTTATTCAAGCATTTATCAAGCATTACGAGACCACATTCGATCGATCTTTTCTTGAATTAGCAAAATCATTAACTGAACGAGTTGAGGAAGCTTTCTACGATGAAACTGAAAACTTATACTACTTCAGCAGCGAGACAAGCGATAACCTGATTGCGAGAAAGAAAGAGCTTTTCGACAATGTAATTCCTTCCTCCAACTCCATCATGGCCTGGAATCTCATACACCTCGGCACACATTTATATGATGATACGTTAGTTCAAAAAGGTCAATCCATACTAGCTCAGGTGCGAGAGTTAATTATTCAGGAGCCAGAATACATGAGTAATTGGGGAATGCTTGCGATGGAGTTGTCAGACACCTTTGCTGAGGTAATCATTGTGGGGCCACAAGCCAAGGAATTTGCAAATCAAATAAACGAGGAATACATTCCGAATAAGATCATTTCTGCAACCCTGGAGGAAGCAGAACTCCCTCCTTTTGAAATGAAGACAGCTATGAATGGCCAGACGACCGTTTATATCTGCTATAATAAATCTTGCAAGAGACCCGTGACAACTGTAGAAGAAGCGCTAGACCAAATCATGAAAACTAAGCAATAATCCAGTTTAGCGGACTTTTAATAAGTCTTGTCGATTTAATTTTCATGCAAATTTCTGGAAGGTATCTTTAAACAAAGAATGGATTTTCTGTGTTTAATTATTCTAATTGAAGACTGTGAGCAGTGACCTACATATTTTATTGATTGATGATGATCCTACAGTTAATTATCTAAATAAAATCATCATTGAAAAATCCAACATTACAGCCACGATATCTGAGTCTACACATGCTGAAGATGCCATCGAACAATTGGCCAATGGAAATTTAAATCCATCACTTATTCTTTTGGATTTAAACATGCCCATCATGGATGGATGGCAGTTTGTTGAGCAATTTCAGAAACTCCCCAACCTTGCCTCCAACACAAAGATCATTATACTTTCATCTTCAATTAATCCGTTGGATATTGAAAAAGCTTCCAACGTATCAGTGGTCTCAGATTATTTTTGTAAGCCACTTTCAATGGACAATCTTAAAGAAATAGAAAAAATACTCTCTAATTAAGTCTCTACTCATTGACTAGATTAAATCATGTGTTTAATGATATTATCTTACTAGCAGAGTGAAGATACTTAGTCACCTTTTAATTTCAATTCTCCTATCAGGAATAACAGTTTGTGTTTCTGCACAACATTTTCCATCTCGGCAATACATGACCGCCGATGGGATGCCTACAAATAGTATTTTTGATATCGCACAACATCCCTCCGGAATGATGTGGTTTATAACCAAATCAGGACCGGCATATTATGATACAAAGACCTGGCATACTTTTCCAGATTCACTTGGACTTCCCTCTTTATCTAATTCTAAAATAATCATATTAGATAGCACAGTTTGGGTTACCGGCCTAAACAAAATGGCTTTTACCCTTCAATACTATGATGGTAAATGGAACAGCATAAAAATTCCGTTTAAGTCTGATCTTGTCAATTATCATATTGGCTTTGATATCATCAAGTCAGAAGGTAAGTATTATGTAGCTATTGGATCACGTAACCTATTATTCATTTATGATCTCACAAATGATCACTGGGAAATGAAGGATATTGGTTCGATGAATATTAATAGCATTCACTCAATAGATGGAAGTTGGATTATCACTTCTACAAACGGTGTTTGGGAATATCAATCAGGTGAAATGTCGAAGCTACCATTGCCATACGAGAAATTCCCAACACAAAACATATTAACACTAGCACGTAATGAAGATCGACTTCATCTTCTTGGTTATGACTGGTATGCTGAATTGATAGATTATGAGCTAGACATCCTTATTGAAGACATGGGCCTCAATAGCTCGTCTACTTCAACCCAAAGTAGTCTGGTGATTACCCAAAATGGAATGACCTTATTTGGGTCTAATACTCCAGCAAGACTCGTTGACCAGAAGAATGGAACTTGGCAAAATCTTCTTATAAACGGAGAAAATGTCAATATCGGTAGTAGTCGTATTTTTTGCGATATTGAAAATAACATCTGGGTAAGTGATTCAAGAGGACTATTCAAGTTCAACGTTGACCAATTCATGAACTATAATAGATCCTCTGGTTTGACAAGTGATGAAGTGACAGTTGTCTACGAATTACAAAACGGCACCATGATTCTCGCGAATCCCTACAGCCTCAATACAATTAATGAAAGTGGTATCGTTAACTATGGTTTAGAAATAGATCCTGATCTCACCTATCGAATTCTTGATATTGAAGAATATCCAGAAAAGAGACAAATTCTGGTAGCTACCAATGATGGAGGACTATTAATTTATGATGCAAACAATTTTAGTCAACCAGTAAAGACTATTAATAGCGACCGATTCAAAATTACTTCTATCGAACGGTACAAAAATCAACTATATGTAGCAGGCAACGAAGGCTTTTATCGTTATGAGAAAAACAAGCTAAACCTATTGGTTCCTCTTGGAGGTGTCCGAAACATGAGTAATCTAGGCGACAAGCTCGCATTACTTACAAACTCAAAAGGGTTATTTCTCTATGATGAAGATACGATATCGCACCACACCTCTCCTAATTTTGATTTAAACAGTGTTTACAAGGCAGTCGTATTTAATAATGAGTTGGTTTTAGCAACTAAAAATGGTTTGGGTACCCTTTCAGCTGAAGGTAAAATCATTGAATGGGATGAAATTGATATAAAATCTCCTGTTTATGGATTAATTATCGACAGCAAGGATAGGTTATGGATAGGAAGTGATCATGGTGTATACATGTACAATGGATCCACTGTGGAGCTTTTTGATTTAGACGAGGGCCTGATTGGAAGCGAAATCAACAGAAATGCCTTGTTTGAAGATTCAGATGGAAAGATTTGGATAGGTACCGAAAAGGGAGCGTCCATTTATAGGGACAATTCGGATTTAAATAGATACCTGAACTTAAACGTAGATATTACAAAGGTTACTGCGAAACAAAACAAGTCGCTTGAAACATTCAAGAATAACACAATTCCCTATGATGCCAACGGTCTGGAAATCAGATTCCAATGTCTTTCGTACATAGATGAAGAGAAAATAAGTTTCAGGTACCGAGTTGATCAAGCATCAAATAATAGCAAGTGGATTGTAACTGACAACTCGAACAATAATATCATTTTTAGCAATATCCAAAGTGGTAACTACCAATTTGAAATACAAGCCCGTTTTGGCACTGGTGAGTGGGGGCCCATATCCTCATTTAAGTTTACCATAGAAAAGCCATTTTACATGCAATGGTGGTTCATTGCTATAGGCATCATTCTATTGATAATAGTCGCTAGAACGATATTTTATTTCAGGTACATTCTGCTTATCAGAAAGCAGAAAAAACTGAAGGAAATAGTAGCAGCACGAACAAAAGAAATCAGGCTCCTCAATGAAAAATTGGAAGAAAAAGTAATGTTGCGGACTCAGGAACTTCACGATAAAAATTTGCGCCTGGAAGATTACGCATACGTGAATGCACACCACTTAAGAGCGCCACTTACAAAAATCATGAGCGTTTTACATGTAGTCGATGCCCAAGAAGACAAAACTGTAGATCAAAAACTCATAAATATCCTCAAAGAGTCTGTTGCAGAAATAGACGAAGTGATCCACTCTATCAATGAGATTTTAAAAAAATAGTTTAGCGATTTAAATAATTGAGATTTCGTCAGTTTTTAAATGAAAATCGTAGCTTCGAATCACGTTGAGTGTTCAAAATCAATATTGCGAAATCATCCTTCCTCTCCCTCTGCATGGGACATTTACCTATGCGATTCCGTTAGAGTTCAAAGCAAGCGTATCTCCCGGTTCTCGGGTAGTAGTTTCCTTTGGAAAAAAGAAAATCTATACAGGCATTGTTCTCAAGACGCATGATACTGAATCGACAGGATATCAACCAAAGCAACTCCTCGATGTACTGGATAACAAGCCCATTATAAATGAAAAGCAACTTCTGTTTTTCAAATGGATGTCGCGCTATTATATGTGCTCACTTGGTGAAGTGATAAATGCAGCATTGCCCGCTGCACTCAAACTCTCCAGCGAATCATTCGTCAGTTTAAATCCTGAGATCGACCCTGATGATGCCGAGGTGGATGACCGTGAATGGCAACTACTTCGTGCGCTAAAAGGCAATGATTTGACCATGCAAGATGTCGGTGAAGTGTTGGGATTGAAACAGCCGCAACGTATTTTAAAAAAACTCTCGGAGATTGGATTGATCGACCTTTTTGAAAAAGTAAAAGACAAATACCAACCCAAAAAAGTTAAACGCATTCGCATCGCAGAGCACTATATGGAAGAAGGCATGCTCGAAGGACTTATGAACGAACTTGAGACAAAGGCTAAGCAGCAAAATGTCCTACTCGCTTATCTAAGAGATGTCCCTGTGCTTGATAATTCTGAGGCAAACAAAAGTGGCATTTTAAAATCTCAACTACTTGCTGAAGATATCAGTGCTTCTTCAATTAAGACCTTGATCAAAAACGAGATACTAATTGAATGGGAAGAAGTAGTTTCTCGTCTTCCGTCTGAAACATCCGGTAAATTTGGTTCCATCCAACTAAGCCAGCAACAAGAGCATTGTCGGCGACTGATTACTACTTCTTTTGAAGAGCATACCACTGTATTACTTCATGGAATAACAGGCAGTGGAAAAACTGAAATTTTCGTTGAGTTGATAAAAGAACAGGTAGAACAAGGAAAGCAAGTCCTTTACCTGCTACCCGAGATCGCATTGACAACCCAAATCATTGCCCGGTTACATCATATTTTTGGCGATTCATTTGGTGTGTACCATTCCCGATATTCTGATAATGAACGAGTAGAAGTATGGAAAAAAGTACTCAACAAAGAGTACCAATTTGTGGTAGGTGTTAGAAGTGCAGTTTTTCTTCCTTTCGCAGATTTGGGATTGATCATAGTCGATGAAGAGCACGAACCCTCTTACAAGCAATTTGAACCTGCACCTCGGTATCATGCAAGGGATTCAGCTATTTACTTAGCAACTAAACACAACGCCAAAGTGCTACTTGGAACCGCCACGCCCGCTTTAGAAAGCTATCAGAATGCACTTGACAATAAATATGGTCTGGTAGAATTAACCACCAGATATGGTGAGGCCTATCACCCGACTATGGAATTTGCTAATGTAAGTCGTGAACGCAAGCAACGAAAGCTTAAAGGTAATTTTACATCGGTTTTGGTGGAAGCCATCCAGATCTCATTGGATAAAAAAGAACAAGTCATTCTTTTCCAAAATCGGAGAGGCTATGCATCGTACATCACATGCGACAACTGTAGTACCATCCCAAAATGCCCAAATTGTGCGGTGAGTCTAACTTATCATCAGTATAATCATAAACTTGTGTGTCACTACTGCGGATATAATCAGAGCATGTATAGTGATTGTCTTCACTGTGGAAGTACAGAGCTACGTAATGTTGGTTTCGGCACGGAAGAACTTGAAGAGGAACTTAAATTGCTATTTCCTCAAGCTATTATTCAGCGGATGGATCTCGATACTACCAGAAGTAAATACGGATATCAGCGAATCATTGAAGCCTTTGAAGATGGAGAAGTTGATATTTTGGTTGGCACCCAAATGGTGAGCAAAGGATTAGATTTTGATCGGGTGAACCTTGTGGGGATTTTCGATACAGATCGCATGATTCACTTTCCTGACTTTAGATCTCATGAGCGTGCATATCACCTTATCACGCAAGTAAGCGGACGCGCGGGACGAAAATCAAAAGAAGGTAAGGTAATCGTTCAAACTAATGATCCCGATCAAGAGCTGCTGCAGCGTGTTAGAAATGACAATTACCAAGCATTTTTCCAATGGGAAATAATGGAAAGAGAGCGATTTCACTACCCTCCGTTCACACGCTTAATAAAAATCACCTTTAAGCATCGAGAGAAAATGGTTTCTTTTCAAGCCGCCAACTTCTTTGCTGCAGATATTCGAAAAAACCTGGGCAATCAACGCATGATTGGACCTGTGGAGCCCTTGATTGGTAAGATCAGAAATATGTTCCTTCATGAAATCACGTTGAAAATTGAAAAACAAGGCGTTAACTTGCCGGCTGTTAAAGAATACTTAAGATCTGTGGAACAGATGATGAAACAGATGCCGGCATTTAAGAGCGTTGGCGTGGTATTTGACGTAGATCCGATATAGAAGCGAAACGAGTGAAAAATTGTCTTAGCATTTTTAGTCTTTTTCTAATCATTGTAGCATGCGATCCATGCGATGATTGTGATTCAATCTCTTTTGAACCAACTGTTTCTTTCACTTTCATCAATCAGGATAGCATCAGTTCAATCGATGACAGTTTAGCGATATTTGCCTTTAATGATTCAGCATTATCTGTCAATGAAGATTCACTCCTTGTGCTCAGGGATAGCCTTAATACTGTGAACGAATCCATTTCAAATGGTGGAGATTTTACAACCGAGAAAATGAATTTGGAGCAATGGATTGCAGAGCGTCAAGTTGATTCAACCTTCTTTGCGACTAAGAATAAAGATGCTGACTCATTAAGCACAGTTTTCAATGCAGCCAAAACCACGATTAACTCCGGACTCCTCCTGGTAGATCAGATAGAAATACTCGGCGCAAATAACCTAATCACCTATACAGATAGTGCAACTACATGGAATGTCCCCTTATCCTTTGATGGAAGTTTTACTGAATACGAGGTGACCATTGCTGGTATAACCGAAACAATAGAATTGGCATACGAAAACATTCAGGAAGTAGACGAGCAAAGAAATGTACTGATACGAGCTGAAAATATTAGAGTAGTAAATACTCCCTACGATTCATTAATTAACTGTGAAGAAAACTGCATAGATGGTGAAGCATCTTTTACTTTTTATTTTTAGCCTGATTGTATCACTAGGCTGCTTCGCCCAAACAGAGGAAGCGGATTCGGTAGTTGTAAAACGTACGGTATCGCCATCACTATATCTGGACTATGGCAAGCTATTTACGATACCGACCAACTTTGAAACAAAATATGAAGGTGGTGTAGAACTGTTATTCCTGCAGAAATTCCCTGTCATTATAGAAGTAGGTCAAGCCAAATTATCACCCGAAGGCGCCTATTCAAATGGAATCTACGAAAGTGAAGGTTTTTACTATCGCATTGGAACTGGATATTATAGTCAGTTTCTTGCTAAAAATAAGATTGGTATTTCCTTAAGGTATGCATCTTCATCATTTTCGGAAAATGGTCGGATTTTCATAGAAAGCCCAAGTGGAACTCAAAATGACTTTATCCAAAATATCGTACGAGAAGATCTCAAAGCTACCTGGTATGAAGTAGTTGTTTATTCCGATCAGAAGCTAACCGATTTATTCACTATCGGTGTGAACTTAAGACTCAGAATTTTGGCTGAATATGATGAGCAATCACCTGTTGATGTTTACTCCATCCCAGGGTATGGCCGTTCATTTGACAAAACCATACCGGCAGCCAACTTCTTTTTGAAAGTCACATTTTAGATTTCGATTATGAGCGAAGCTTAAACTTGGAGAGCTCTTCTTTCAGGCCTGAGGCGATTTCAGACAAATTCGTGGATTTCGTTTTGTAGTTCTCCATTCCAGAAGCTAACTCTACAGCTGAGCTAGCTACTTCCTCTGTCCCTGCCGCAGTTTGCTCAGCAATAACAACTACACCCTCAATAATTACGACTACATCCTGAATCTTATTCAATTGATTTTCACTTGCTGAGACAATTTCCTCCGATAGAACTAAGGTATTATTTGAGGATTCTGTGATTTCTTTAAATATTTCAAGCGCCGCACTTGAGACCGCTGTTCCGGATTGCACCCGTTGACTCATTTCATTCATTGTCTTGGATGTTTCAAGTGTGTCTTTTTGAACATCAGAGATTAATTGTTCAATTCTGGTAGCTGATTTACGAGAGTCTTCCGCTAGCTTCCTGATTTCCTCAGCAACTACAGCAAATCCTCGGCCAGCATCGCCAGCTTGCGCCGCTTCTATTGCCGCATTTAATGCAAGTAAATTGGTCTGAGAAGCAATTTCTGTAATTACGCCAAGCACTTGATTGATTTCATTGGACCTTCCCTTGAGTACTTCTATTGATTCGCTACTCTTTGTGGTGTATTTAATGATATCGGAAATACTCATCTTAAGTTCATTAAGCATTCCTCCACCCTTCTGACTTTTTTCTGATCCCAATTTTGCAGCGTCATTGATGGCTCGCGCCTTTTTCTTCATATCATTGGAAGTGCCTAAAACACCCTCGATCAGTTGGGAAGATTCATCGACTTTTTGCACTTGCGATTGAGCACCACTGCTCATCTGGCTGGTAGCTGAAGCTATTTCTCCGGTGCTTCTGGACATTTCCTCACCTGTCACCAGCATCTCGGTGGCTGATTCTTCAACATTCCGTGTGATTGAAACACTATCAGAAAGTAATGCATTCAATTTACCCAGTGCAAGATTTAGATTGTCCGTTAACAGCCGGATATCACCTTTGCTGCTGGTTTCCATCATTTGAGAAAGATCCCCTTCAGCCATTGCATTTGCTACTCGGTTCACTTCAAAAATGGGCTCTGAAACTGAACTTAAAAGCTTGTTTATGGACTCAGTCATTTCGAGCCAAACGCCACTTTTTTCATCGGTTGAAATGCGAGCTTTTAGATTTCCTTGATCGCCAGCTTCATGTAATGCTTCATTGGTTTCTGAGACAACTTGTTTAAGATTTCTCCGCATTCTCTCAAGCTGACTACCTAGCACATTCTCATCGTCAAAATCACCAAAATCACCTGCTAAATTTCCTCTACTTATTTCAATTGCAAATTTTGTATAACTAACGGAACTGTCTACCAGCTGATTTAGGGAGGCAGTCATATCACCTATTTCATCTTTCCTTTCTCTTTCGATCTTAGCTACTTTTCTTCCTTTGGAAAGCAATATCAACCGGTCCCTAACACCTACTATGGCGTCTACAATTTGATTGCTGAAATAGAAACCAATCCATAATCCCAGTATCAGGAGAATTAGTGATATGCCAATCACCTTGTATACAATGCCTGCAAGCTGCTCTGAAAGTTCATCTTCTTTCATTTGAACAGCTACGTCGATTGAGTCCGTATAAATTCCAGAGGAAATGACCCAATTCAGTGGTTTAAATAACCTGGAATAAGAAAGCTTAGAGTAGATTTTATCCTCTTCGGGCTTTACCATATAGTAATCCACAAAGGCCGTATCGTTCGCCAATGACTGCTCCACTCTTTCTTGGTAGAGATTTTTTCCTTTCTTCCCTTGTACAACGTTGTATTTTTCGTCCCTCATCACCTTCCCACTATTCTGAGGCTTTGCTGCATGCATGATCATGGTCGGGTATGGCAGCTGAGTGTCTGTTATCCAGAAATAACCTTCTTTTCCATCAAAGCGAATTTGGGAAAGCACTCTCAGTGCCTCTTGCAAGGATTCTTCTTGTTTCTCCTCGCTTACATATGCATCTCGCACGATCCCGTAGGCCAAATCAACTACGTTTTCTAACCTGAGTCTGGCTTTTTTGAACTCATCATTTTTAAAAGCAGCAATATCTTCCTGACTTTTAGCCTGAATACTAAGGATGGTGACCGTACTTATAATCGTTACCGTCACAAGTAGTAATCCACCAACAAATAGGGCGATCTTGAGCCTGAGATTCATTTGGAGATTAGGTTTTAGATGTGGTAGTTAGTTAAGAATCTTAAATATAAACCAACATATGAAGACCACACATAAAAGTCGCTAAACCTACAAAATCCTTAGACGCTTTGGGTTTTTAGGGGGATTGGTACTTAAAAAAAATGAACTACTTATTTTTGCGCCTTTGGTGCTCGTTAAAATCGCTGCCTCGCATTTTCTGAATAGCATTCAGAAATTGAAAATATCATTTATGATTAAAAAGACATTACTAACAATTTCAGCCTGTGCGCTTATTCAATTTTTTGCCTTTCCTCAATTTAAACTAAGTGCAGACTTCCGACCAAGAGCTGAATTCCGGGACGGATATCAAACCTTGAGTGAGCCCGGCGAAAAAGGAGTTTTTTTGATCACACAACGCACCCGACTCAATGCTTCATTCAAAGACAAAAATAAGATTGAGTCCTTTCTCTCTTTTCAGGATATTCGAACCTGGGGTCAATTCAACCTAAACACCACTGCCTCCACGGTGAATCTCTATCAAGCCTGGGTCAAATTCAATGTGGTCGATCGTCTTAGGCTTAAACTGGGTCGGCAGGAATTTGAATATGACGACCTTAAAATCCTTAGTAACAGTACTTGGCGACTTCAGGCGCGAACACATGATGCAGCGTTATTGGAGTGGCAAAGTGCCGATTCCAGTTTTCAAGTGCACCTGGCCGGTGGAGTGAATAATGCAAGGGAAGTGCAGTTTCAGACGGCATTTAATGATGCAGGCTACTACAAAAATATGGGTATGGTTTGGCTCAATAAGAAGTTTGAGTCAACCGAACTGTCCTTCTTGTTTCTGGATTTAGGCCGACAATTAGCTGATACAACTATTAATCACTTCAAAACTATTGGCATATATGGTGTTCAGAGGTTTGGTGATATGAAGCTTACAGGTAGCTTCTACCTGCAGCGAGGTGAAAATCAGGCTGACCAAAACGTAGCAGCAAGCATGGCTGCTTTGCAGCTTCAAGTGCCATTGTCTCAAAGGTTCAGCCTTACAGGTGGTTTCGATGTTTTGTCTGGAACAAGTGCTGAAAACCTACAAGACCCTACTTTCAACGAAACCAATTCTTTCATCCCTCTGTATGCTCGGAGGCATAGATATTTTGGTATTCAGGACATGTTCTATGCCGGTGGATTCAATGTCCCTGGCGGACTTGCAGACTACTTCCTTAAGTTTAGATATAAGGTATCTGATAAGTGGAGCACAGCTATTCATGCCCATTCTTTCTCTACCCGAGAAAGCATTTTTGACACAGAAAACAGCACCATCACAGATGACAAACATTTAGGCTATGAGCTAGATACATTTGTGACCTATAAGCCATATAGCAACATGACTGTGAGTTTCGCTTACACGCACTTTTTCGCAACTGAGAGCATGAGAATCCTCAAGCAACGAGGCGATGAAGATGAGCTGGCCCACTTTGCTTATTTGCAACTTTCGTATACGCCAACATTGTTTAGCAAGTAGATGAACTATTGATGAAAAAATACATTCTATCCACCGATGAAATTATAAAAGAATTTTACGAAAAGTTCAAAGACAAAAAGGAGATCACCATGTTAAACCTGCTTCGCTACAATGAAGTGGCAGACTATTCTCCATTCCCTGACCTGGCTCCGCATAAACCAATTTCAGGTGAAAATGCTTATGCAGTATATACCAAGCTCGTTCTCCCAATCATGCAGAGGTTTTCTGGAAAAGTCAGGTTCATCGGAAAAAGTGAACGTTTTCTGATTGGTCCTCAGGAAGAAACATGGCATGCCGTTTTGCTAGTCGAGTATACCTCAGTTCACAAGTTCTTATCTTTCATTCAAAGTGAAGATTATCAGAAAATTTCACACCACAGAACAGCCGCTCTGGAAAATTCGAGGCTATTGCCAATAGAAGAATTGAAATGACTGTTTAATTAAGCAACACTAGCACCATTTTGTGCATCTTCTCCGGGACTAACAGCGATTAATTTGCCATCGGCATTTTCAGCAAAAAGTAACATTCCTTGAGACTCCACACCCATGATCTTGCGAGGCGCCAGATTAGCCATCACCGTTACTTTCTTTCCAATCATCTCTTCTGGAGTAAAGTGTTTGGCCACACCACTTAGGATTGTGCGCGTTTCTAAACCCATGTCCACAGTAAACATCAATAGCTTGTTCGACTTCTCCACCTTCTCTGCGGTCTTAATCTCTCCCACTCTCAAATCCATTTTCATGAAATCATCAAATACGATCTCATCTTTTAGCGCAGGTAAATCAGGTGTATTCGTTTCTTGTTCGTTCATTTTCTTCGTTTCCAAAAGTTTGTTCACTTGTTTTTCTACGTCCTTATCTTCTATTTTCTCAAAAAGTAGCGACGCCTTGTTGAGTTGGTGATCATCGGCTAAATAATCAACACCTCCGGCTTCTGACCATGACTTTTTCTCGGTATTGAAGATATCTATCAATTTTTGTGCTGTGTGAGGTAGGAATGGCTCACAGACAATCGACAAATTGGCGCTTATTTGTAATGCAATATTCAGAATGGTCTCTACTCTGCTTTGATCTTCCTTGATCAATTTCCATGGTTCTGTATCCGCCAGGTATTTGTTGCCAATACGAGCAAGTTCCATCATCTGTGTAAGTGCTTCACGAAACTTAAACTGATCCAGTGCGGCTTCAATTTTTGCGGGTGCCTCGCTCACTGCCTTTATTACCTCATCATCAATCGGCTGTAATTCATTTCTTGCCGGTACTTTGCCTTCAAAATACTTATGTGTTAACACGACGGCTCGATTTACGAAGTTGCCAAAGATGGCTACCAGCTCACTATTATTCCGGGTCTGGAAATCCTTCCAGGTAAAATCATTGTCTTTGGTTTCCGGTGCATTGGCTGTCAAGGTATACCTCAGTACATCCTGCTTATCAGGAAACTCTTCCAAATACTCGTGAAGCCAAACCGCCCAATTTCTGGAAGTGGAAATCTTGTTACTTTCCAAATTCAAAAACTCGTTGGCAGGTACATTATCCGGAAGTACATAAGATCCTTCAGCCTTTAACAAGGTCGGAAAAATGATGCAATGGAAAACAATATTATCCTTTCCAATAAAGTGAAGTAATCGGGTGTCTTCCGACTTCCAATAGTCTTCCCAATTCTTGCCCTGATCTTTTGCCCATTGCTTTGTGGCAGAAATGTAGCCGATAGGTGCATCAAACCACACATACAATACCTTTCCTTCTCCGCCTTCAACAGGAACGGGAATGCCCCATTTCAAATCTCGAGTCATTGGTCGCGGACGCAAGCCATTGTCGATCCAACTTTTGCATTGGCCATAGACATTGGACTTCCATTCCTTGTGACCTTCCAGCAACCATTCTTTCAACCAAGGCTCGTATTGATCCAGTGGCAAATACCAGTGCTTGGTTTCCTTCATAATAGGAGCCTCACCACTCAGCATCGACTTAGGATTCTTTAGCTCAGATGGACTCAGTGTAGTTCCACAATTTTCACATTGATCTCCATAAGCTTCAGGGAAGCTGCAGTTTGGGCATGTTCCTTTGATGTATCTGTCAGCTAAGAACTGCTGTTCTTTTTCATCAAAGAACTGTTCGGATGTTTCGACCGTGAACTTTCCGTCAGCCTCCATCTTCTCGAAGAATTCAGAAGCAGTTTCATGATGGAGTTCAGATGAGGTGCGATGATAGATATTGAAACTAATCCCAAACTTCTCAAAAGAGTTTTTGATCTGGTTGTGGTAAAAATCCACTACTTCCTGTGGTGATTTTCCTTCTTTTCGTGCTCGCAGTTCAATTGCCACCCCATGTTCATCGGATCCGCAGACAAACGCTACATCTTCACCTTTGCTTCTCAGATATCTCACATAAATGTCAGCTGGCACATATACACCAGCTAAATGCCCAATATGAACAGGTCCATTAGCATAGGGCAAAGCTGCTGTGATTGTATGTCTTTTGTAGTTCTTGCTCATAATTTCGATAAGAGAGCGCAAATATACCTTTTGTGTTCAGCTGAAATAGTGCATTCCACAATCATTCTGTCTAATTTTGCGCCCGAATTAAGATTTGCATGCAAGAAATTAGAAATATTGCCATCATCGCACACGTTGACCATGGCAAAACCACACTCGTTGACAAGATCATTTACGCAACTCAGGAGTTTCGAGAGAATCAGGAGAAAGGTGAACTTATCCTTGACAACAATGATCTGGAACGAGAAAGAGGGATTACGATCCTTTCCAAAAATGTATCAGCAGAATACAAAGGAGTAAAAATAAACATCATCGATACACCTGGTCACTCCGATTTTGGAGGCGAAGTAGAGCGTGTATTAAAAATGGCTGATGGAGTAATCCTTTTGTGTGATGCTTTTGAAGGACCTATGCCTCAAACCAGATTTGTATTAGGCAAAGCATTGGGTCTGGGGCTCAAACCCATAGTTGTGGTAAATAAAGTAGACAAAGAAAATTGCCGACCGGATGAGGTACATGAGCAAGTGTTTGATTTGATGTTTTCATTGGATGCTACCGAAGAACAACTTGATTTTCATACCCTGTATGGGTCTAGCAAGCAAGGGTGGATGAGTGAAGATTGGAAAGCACCCACTGATAATATCACTCCTTTATTAGACAAGATTATAGAAGTGATACCAGCTCCCGAATTCAAAGATGGCGTGCCTGCAATGCGAATTACTTCGCTGGATTATTCATCTTTTACAGGGAGAATAGCAATTGGTCGAGTGTGGCAAGGAACCCTAAAAGAAGGAGCCTCACTTGGCATTAGCAAGAAGGATGGCTCAATGAAACGAGTAAAAATCAAAGAGTTACATGTATTCGAAGGTCTAGGTAAAAAGAAGGTTGCTGAAGTAAGGGCTGGTGATATCTGTGCAGTTACGGGCATTGAGGGATTTGACATTGGCGATACATTAACTGATTTTGAAAACCCTGAAATTCTTTCTCGAATTGCGATTGATGAGCCTACTATGAGTATGCTTTTCACAATCAATGATTCACCGTTCTTTGGTAAAGAAGGGAAGTTCGTGACCTCTCGTCACCTTCGTGATCGTTTGATGAAAGAATTGGAAAAGAACCTGGCCTTAAAAGTTCAGGAAACTGATAAAGAAGATAAATTTCTTGTTTTCGGTCGTGGCGTGCTTCACTTGTCTGTTTTAATCGAGACAATGCGACGTGAAGGCTATGAACTTCAAGTAGGTCAGCCACAGGTTCTTTTTAAAGAAGATGAAAATGGGCAAAAGCTTGAGCCAATTGAGCACATGGTTATCGACGTGCCAGAGGAATATTCAGGAAAAGCCATTGAGCTCGTGACGCAACGTAAAGGTGAATTGAAAGTGATGGAGCCAAAAGGAAACATCCAACACCTTGAGTTTGAAATCCCATCGAGAGGCCTTATTGGATTGAGAAATAACATGCTCACAGCTACAGCTGGTGAGGCAGTGATGACTCATAGGTTAAAGGAATATCAACCATTCAAAGGCGAAATAGCTGGTAGAATTAACGGCTCGTTGATTTCTATTGAAAATGGACCAGGAACTGCATATTCCATTGACAAGCTACAAGACAGAGGATCTTTCTTCGTGGATCCTGGTGTGGATTTGTACATCGGACAAGTAATTGGAGAGCATTCAAGAGGCAATGATTTGGTTGTAAACATCCAAAAAGGAAAGAAACTGACAAACATGCGTACTTCGGGAACCGACAACAATGCCAAAATTATTCCTGCAAAAAAATTCAGTCTTGAGGAGGCGCTTGAGTACATCCAGAAAGACGAATATGTTGAAGTAACTCCAAAGTCCATCCGGATGCGAAAGATCTATCTAGATGAAAATCAGCGAAAACGAATGGCCAACGCTGAGAATCAAGCTTAGAAATTATAAAAGGTGCTAACGGCGCCTTTTTTTTTTGCTACCTATCTCCTTTATTGAAGTGATCAGAAGGCGTAAAACGTGCATTTAAAACAAAAAATGGCATTTTACGTTCCCATTAAAATTCAATCATTTCAATAAATAATCACTCAATTATGAAAAAGTTATGGCTCATAGTGGCATTATTGGCAAGTTCAATGGCTTTTGCCCAAACCAAGCTAGTAGAAAAAGTCACCAAAAAAGGAGATGAAATTGTAATCCCTTACGAGAAGTATGTATTGGACAATGGTCTTACCCTAATTATTCATGAAGACCATTCAGATCCATTGGTTCATGTAGATGTAACGTACCACGTAGGATCTGCAAGAGAAGAGTTAAACAAATCCGGATTTGCTCACTTCTTTGAGCACATGATGTTCCAAGGATCAGAAAATGTTGCAGATGAAGAGCATTTCAAGATAGTGACGGAGGCAGGTGGCACATTAAATGGTACCACCAACAGAGATCGAACAAACTATTTTGAAACTGTACCGAGTAATCAGTTAGAAACTATGCTTTGGCTGGAAGCCGACCGAATGGGTTTCTTCCTCAATGCGGTAACTCAGGAGAAATTTGAAGTGCAGCGTGCTACTGTTAAAAATGAAAAAGGGCAAAATTATGACAATTCACCCTATGGTCGATGGAGTGAGGTGAATGCTGGATCTCTATATCCATACGGACATCCATATTCATGGCTAACAATTGGAAGGTTGGAAGATTTAGATCGAGTAGATGTTGAAGATTTAAAGAAGTTTTTCATGAGATGGTATGGCCCCAACAATGCAACGCTTACCGTTGGTGGTGATGTAGACCCAAAAGATGTAATTAAGAAAGTAGAAAAACTCTTTGGTGTTATCCCAAGTGGTCCCGAAGTTCAGCCATTGGAATTAGAGGCGCCAACGCTCGAAAGCGATCGATATGTATCCTATGTGGATTCAAACATTCGCTTTCCTGCATTGCTCTTTACTTTCCCTACGGTTCCAAGGTTCCACGAAGATGAAGCTGCATTAGATTGTCTTTCGGAAATTTTAGGGACAGGAAGAAGCTCTTATTTTTATAAGAAATTTGTTCTCACAAAAAAAGCAATTCAAGCTTCCACCTTCCATCCTACCAGCGAACATGCTGGTGAATTTTCACTTTTTGCTTTACCATTCCCTGGAGGAACCTTAGCAGATTTCGAAGTTCAGATTAGAGAGATTCTTGCAGAGTTTGAGAAAAACGGAGTTTCGGATGATGACATAATCAAATTCAAGGCGAATCAAGAGCAAAGTATGATAAATGGCTTGGCCAGTGTTTCCGGAAAAGTGAGTCAACTTGCTTCTTATGAGACTTTTTATGAAAATCCTAATGGGATCAAATACGATCTGGATCGATACATGAGCATCACCAAGGAAGATGTAATGCGAGTCTATAACAAGTACATTAAAGGAAAAGCAGCCGTTATTCAAAGCGTGATACCGAATGAGGAAACAGCTCCTGCGAAGGAAGACAACTACGAAATTCCTAGAGAAGGAAATAATACATTCCCGACAACAGACTATAGCGGCTTAAGCTATACGCGTCCCACTGGGGATGATTTTGATAGAAGCGAAAGACCTCCATTAGGACCGAATCCTTCCATCAAAGTGCCTGATTTTTGGAAAGAGACCTATGCAAACGGAATCAAAGTAATAGGTACCGAATCCAATGAAATTCCAGTAGTTGCATTGCAGCTCACGATCAACGGCGGTCATAAAATGGATGCATATGCTCCTAAAAAATCTGGTCTTGCTTCGTTGACAGCAAGCATGATGAATGAAGCTACAGAGAACTACACCTCTGAGCAAATCCAAGAAGAACTTCGTAAAATAGGCAGTAGTATCAACATCTTTGGTGGTAACTCATCCACCACGATGACTATCTCCTCTTTGAAGAAGAACCTGGCAAGAACTCTAGGGATCGCAGAAGAGATTTTGAAAAATCCTGCCTTCAATCAAGAAGATTTTGACAGGCTGAAAAATCAGCAAATGGAAGGCATAAAAGCCTCACAAAAAGATCCTGCAAGTATAGCCAGATCAGTATTCAACAGGTTGATGTATGGCGACCAGCACATCTACTCTGTTTCCTCTCAGGGAATTGAGGAAACGGTTGAGAATATCTCATTGGATGATGTAAAAGAATTTTACAGCAAATACTATTCACCAAATGTTTCTGAACTGGTGGTGGTTGGTGATATTTCAAAGAATGAAATTGACGCTTACCTTGGATTCTTGAAGAACTGGGAAAGCAAAGACACAAAAATCCCAGAATTACCAGATGCAAAGCCATCTGATGAGACGAAGATTTATTTAGTAGACAAGGTGGATGCTCCTCAATCACAGGTTAGAATTGGTTACGTCACTGACTTGGATTATGATGTGACTGGGGATTACTATAAATCTACTTTGATGAATTTCCCGCTTGGAGGAGCGTTTAACAGTAGGATTAACCTCAATCTTAGAGAAGATAAAGGTTGGACTTACGGAGCTAGATCTTTCTTCAATGGTAGCGATGAGCCTGCACCATTTGTAGCCTCGGCTGGTGTAAAAGCAGCAGCTACTGATAGTTCAGTTGTAGAGTTTATGAAGGAAATCACAAACTATCGTAATGATGGAATCACAGATGCTGAATTGAAATTTATGAGAAGTGCCATCGGACAAAGAGATGCGAGAAGCTATGAAACGCCTCGTCAAAAAGCCAACTTTCTAAGACGCATCAATCATTACAATCTAGATAAGAATTTCGTTGAAAAACAGAACAAAATCATTGCTACCATTTCTAAAGATGAGATCAATGGCTTGGCCAAAAAATATCTGCAGGATGAAAATCTATACATTCTTGTTGTGGGCGATGGAGCAAGCAATCGTTCCAAACTTGAAAAGCTGGGATACGAGATTGTAGACGTCAATGAAAAAGGAGACATCATAGATGAGAATAAGATTGATGTGAAGAAATAGTTCCGAGTAATAAAATTGCCAGGGATTTGACAATTCAAATCCCTACTGCACCACTCATATAAATTAACCCCTATTAACAAACAATAGGGGTTTTTTTACGCTTAAACTTGCACAGTATTTGTTACTAAAACCATTATGAAAAAAACACTTTTAATCCTCTTCGTTGCTATTGCAACCACAACTCAAGCACAGGACAGCTACCATGTTAATATTGATCTTACCAAAACGAATGACGATAGACTTCCGGTAGAAATTACCATTCCATCCATCGCAGAAGATACGGTGGAGTATCACATGCCTAAAGTGGTTCCGGGAACCTACAGTATTTCTGACTTTGGGCGTTTTGTAGATACGTTCAAGGCACTTGATGCAGAGGGTAATGAATTAACGGTAGAAAAAACATCAACCAATCGCTGGACAATAATGGATGCTACCAAACTTGACAAGATCACCTATTGGATTGAGGATTCATTTGATGATTTTAATGGATATGGCAGTAACCGACTTTTTGAACCAGGCGGAATGAGCATCGAAGCGGATAAGGGAGTTTTCGTTATGAACACATTTGGCTTCATAGGTTATGTCGATGGATATAAGTTCAAGCCTTTTAACCTCACAATTGTGCATGATGAGGAGATTAAAGGAGCCACATCCCTCAAAAAAGAATCGTCAACAAACACATCAGACACCTACAGTGCAGAGAATTATAACTTCCTCGCTGATGCGCCAATTATGTACAGCAAACCAGATATGGTTACAAAAGAGATAGCAGGAGCTAGTATTTTAGTTTCTGTCTACTCTCCAAATAAAGTGCTCTCAGCTGCAGATGTAATGGATACCATTGATGAACTGATGGAAGCACAAGCTGAATACCTTGGAGGGAAACTTCCGGTTGATAGGTATGCATACCTTATTTATTTATTTGATAGCCAGACAATTTCTGGTTCGTACGGTGCGCTGGAGCATTCCTATTCGTCGCTCTACACCTTGCCAGAAATGGATCCGACCAGAATCAGTCAGACGGTAAAAGATGTTGCCGCTCATGAATTTTTCCACATTGTAACACCGCTCAACATTCATTCTGAAGAGATTCATGATTTCAACTATATCGAACCGAAGATGAGTCAGCATCTTTGGCTTTATGAAGGCGTAACGGAATATGCATCACAACACGTTCAGGTAAAGTATGGTCTTTATGATTTGGAAGATTACCTCGGTGAGATGCAGAGCAAGATGCAGCAACAAGAGCGTTACAATGTAGATATTCCTTACACCGAATTCAGCGAGAATATTCTAGAGCCTGTGAATGAGAGAAGATACGGTGACGTATATGCCGGAGGAGCATTAATTGCCTGGTGTTTAGATCTTACCATCATCAATTCTACCAATGGAGAAAAAGACCTTCAGACTGTGCTTAGAGAGCTTTCTAAACAATATGGTCCTTCCAAAGCTTTTAAAGATGAAGAGTTGTTTGATGAAATCGAAAAAATTACAAATAGTGATGTTGGATCCTTCCTAAGGAAATATGTAGGTGGCAATGAAAAGCTTCCATATAGTGAGATTTTAGGCTTAGCTGGATTTAGGTATTTACCGGAAAGTGATGAAATGGTCATAACAACAGGGAGATTTACTCCGGCACTAAATGAAGATCAGGAAATATTTATAGCGTCAACTGACAATATGAATGATTTTGGGAAAGATCTGGGTCTGAAAGAAGGAGACATTTTGGTGTCGTGGAATGGAAAAGAAGTAACAGTCGAAACTTTTTCTGACGTTCTGCAATCCTATTATAGTGAGGTAGAAGTAGGCGATAAAGTGACTGTAATCGTTAAGAGAGAAGTAAAGGAGAAAACGAAGGAAGTGAAACTAAAGGCAAAAGCTAAGCAAGTGAAGTCCTCGCAAAAGCATTTGCTGGTAGAAATGGAAAATCCATCGCCAGAACAACAAACTGTAAAGAGCTTGTGGCTTGGAACCAGTAACTAAATACAACTAGACAGGTATAATAATAAATAGACCTAACTGAGATGAAGAGAAATAATAAAATAGCGCTAATCGGGGGTGCAGCTGCCATCGCCCTTTTGGTCTTTGTACTTTCCGGGAGTTCTTCAGATGCCACTGCGGAAGTTGTGGTAGACGTAGAGCAAGGTGATTTCGTGGTAGACATAATGACCTCAGGTTCACTGGATGCTAAGAACTCAGTTCCTATTAAAGGCCCGACTGGTCTTCGAAATTATCGAATATGGAATGTTACGATCCAGCACATCATTGATGAGGGAACCGAAGTGACTGAAGGTCAGTATGTTGCACGGTTAGACCCTTCTGAGCTTACAGGGAAAATAAAAGATGCTCAACTGGAAGTGGATGAAACCCAATCGCAATTCACCCAGACCAGACTAGATACGGCTTTAACCATGCGTCAAGCTCGTGATGAACTTATCAATCTTGGATATACCGTTAGGGAAAAGCAACTCACGCTTGATCAGTCACAGTTTGAACCACCCGCAACAATTCAAAAAGCGGAAATCGAGCTAGAAAAAGCAAAGCGATCACTTCAGCAAGCCAAAGAGAATTATGAAATAAAACGTCAGCAGAATGTTGCTAAAATGCAGGAAGCATCTGCCGAACTGAGAGGTGACAAAAATGAACTCGAAGGATTAATGGAGCTCTCAAAGAGTTTCACAATTCTTGCACCTCAGAGTGGTATGCTTATTTACGAGAGAAGTTGGGATGGCAAACCTGTAAAAGCAGGATCACAGGTAAGTGCCTGGGATCCTACGGTAGCCACGTTACCAGATTTAAGCAAAATGCTATCTAAGACTTATGTAAATGAGGTGGATATCAGAAAGGTGAAAGCCGGACAAAGTGTTGAAATTGGTTTTGATGCATTTCCCGACAAAAATCTAAAAGGCCGAGTGACTAAAGTTGCGAATGTTGGAGAGCAACGACCAAATTCTGACGCGAAGGTTTTTGAAGTAGAAATTGAAGTTTTCGGAACAGACCCACTGCTCAAGCCAGGCATGACCACCAGCAATAAAATCATTACCAAGACGGTTGAAGATGCGCTGTTTGTTCCTCTGGAAAGCCTTCACTCTCAGTATGATTCTATTACCTATGTTTTCAAAAAATCAGGAGGTTCTTCAGTAAAACAAGAAGTTATTATTGGAGATGCAAACGCTGAAAACGTTCACATCATTGCCGGTTTGGACGCCGAAGATCGTGTCAGTCTTTCCTCCATTCAGGGAATGGAAAAGGATGAAGTGAACCTGCTTCCTGAAATGAATGGTAAGCGAAATAAAAAGGAAGAGATAATTGAGGAGCCTGAGCCCACAACTCCACAAGGACCCCAACGACGAAGACGCAGAGATTAATGGATAAGGAACGAGTCTTAGCCAATCTTTGGATTGCAATAGAAGCAGTCCTAGCTAACCGAATGCGATCCATTCTTACTGCTTTAGGAATCATCTTCGGAGTTGCAGCAGTAATTGCTATGCTAGCAATTGGTAATGGAGCACAACAGGAAATTCTTGCACAGATCAAGTTGGTTGGTGTCAACAACATCATTATTGAACCTATCGTTGAGCAGACGGAAGAAAACTTAGCTGAAGATGATACGGAAGGAAAAGAAAAGAAGAAGTTCTCTCCCGGCTTAACGCTTGAGGATAAAGAATCCATCTTAAAAATCATTCCTGGCGTAGAAACCATTAGTCCGGAAATACTTCTGGAAACATACATTATCAAAAATGGCATCAGACGCTCAGCAAAATTGGTGGGTGTCGAACCATCCTATTTTGACATTTTCAATTTTACACTTTCAGACGGAAAGATGTTTAATAAAACACAGCTAGCTAAAGGTGAAGCAGTGTGCATTATAGGAAAGTCAATTAAAGCGAAGTTTTTTCCATCAGAGAATCCAATTGGCAAAATGATCAAATGCGGTCCAAATTGGCTAAAGGTTATAGGCGTGCTGGATGAACGCTACATCAGCGAAAGCAGTATTAGCAAACTTGGCATCAGGGATTACAATATGGATGTATATACGCCTTTGCAAACGGTATTGGTACGATACAAGAATAGAGCAATGCTGACTCAAGAGATGATCCAAGGTGCCAATCGAAGATCTTCTGGAAACTTCATCGTTATCGGAGGTGGAGGCGGTAGTAACTCAGACGACACGCAAGCTGCTGCAGTCAATTATCATCAGTTGGATCGACTAGTGGTGCAGGTAGAAGAAACTGAAAAGCTCAATCCAACCGCAGATGTAATTGTCCGAATGCTGGAGCGAAAACACAATGAGGTAGTAGATTATGAAATAGAAATACCTGAGCTCCTTCTAAAGCAACAGCAGCGGACAAATGATATTTTCAGCTACGTACTAGGTGCCATAGCCGGCATTTCCCTTATTGTAGGTGGCATTGGTATCATGAATATTATGTTGGCATCTGTATTAGAAAGAATTAAAGAGATAGGTCTAAGGCTTTCCATTGGTGCCAAGAAAGCGGACATTATCAATCAATTTATGTTCGAATCAATGATGATTAGCGTTAGCGGCGGATTTATAGGCATTCTCCTAGGTGTGATCATGGCATCCGCCGTGAGTAGGTTTGCCGAAATCCCCACCGTCATCTCATTCGGATCTATTTTAATTTCATTCGGTGTGGCTACTGCCATCGGCTTGATCTTTGGTATTGCGCCGGCAAAAAAAGCAGCTTCTCAAGACCCAATTACCTCTCTTAGATATGAATAAATTATTTACAGGAATATGCCTGATCGGACTTTCATTGACAGCTAGTGCGCAGCAAGTCTATTCACTGGATAACATCATCGGATTGGCCCAAGGACAATCTCCTCAAGCCAAACAGGCAGAGACACGAAAAGAAAATCGATTCTGGCAGTATCGTCTGTTTAAGTCAAATTATAATCCGCAGTTAGCTTTAAGTGGTAATTTGCCTGCATACAGCAACCAGTTTGTTCCGGTTACTCAGGAAGATGGATCGACCCAATTCCGACCTGTAGAACAAACCAATTCTTCATTAAACCTTGGACTTTTTCAACCGATAGCCCCTACCGGAGGTAGCGTTTCAGTAAATACACGTGCTAGCCAATTTCAAGACATTGTAAATGATGACACACGGTATAGAAGTACAATTGTTGATCTCACAATAAATCAACCAATATTCGCCTTCAATGAATTGAAATGGGACAAAAAGACCGAGCCCATTCGATATGAGGAGTCTAGAAGAAGTTACGTGGAAGAAATGGAATTCGTATCGAGAAATGCTGTTCAGCGCTTTTTCGATTACCTGGATGCCCAGGTCAATTATCAGATAGCGGAGTTTAATCTTGCTAATAATGATACCATTTACAACATTGAAAAAGGCCGATATAATATTGGAACTGCTTCAGAGGACAAGCTTCTGCAAGTAGAACTTCAATTACTCAGATCTCAACAAGATCAGGCTCAAGCCCAATTGGATCTTCAAACTTCCCGACTTGCTCTTCGTACATTCATCGGACTGAACGAAGGTGAAAATTTCGATTTGTCTCTTCCAGAAGACATTCCAATTTTTCCTGTAGACGAAGAAGTTGCTCTGCAATACGCAAAAGATAATCGTTCTGATTTCATCGCCTTTGAGCGAAGAAGAATTGAAGCGGAGGCCCAGATTGCTGAGGCAAGAGGTCAGCGCTTTCAAATGAATCTAAATGCTTCATTCGGGCTCAACAGCGCAGCTACAACGTTTGACGAATCTTATATGAATGCCCAAAGTCAGCAATTTGCAAACCTTACATTAAACATTCCAATCGTAAACTGGGGTCGCAATGAAGCAAGAATGAAAACAGCATTGGCGAATAAGCAGCTTACTGACTATGTGATTGCGCAGGAAGAGCAAAATTTTGAGCAAGAAATTATCACTCAGGTACGTCAGTTGGACGTTTTACGCCAGCAAATCGAGATTTCTAAGAAGTCGGATGAGGTGGCTCAGAAGCGCTATGAAGTGGCACAAAACAGATACCTCATAGGTAAGATTGACATTACTAACCTCAACATCGCGCTGACTGAGAAGGATACAGCCAAAAGGAGCTACATTAATGCGCTAAGAAGCTACTGGATAGCGTACTATGACCTACGAAGATTGACGCTCTATGATTTTGCGAATAAGGAGTTGCTGTATACGGTGGATGATTAATCAAATCTTCAACTTGCGCATACCTTTGAAATAGAGCCACATCATTTTAAGCTTGGAACCCCCTTTTTTCCTGCCCATTTCCATGGCATCCCAAAGTTCTTCAGGAATAGCTTCTAGTCCATTGAATTCCCCTGCTCCCATTAGCCATTCACCGCCATCTATGGTTATTACCTCACCGTTAATGTATGCAGAGTAGTCCGAAACAAGGTATGCAGCCAAATTAGCCAACTCTTGATGGTCCCCTACTCGCTTCAATGGTACTTTAGTTGCCGGATCGTATTTCTTTTTCAAATTCCCGGGCAACAATCGATCCCAAGCACCCTCGGTCGGAAATGGTCCGGGAGCAATTGCATTACTTCTTATTCCGTATTTAGCCCATTCCACCGCCAAAGAACGAGTCATAGCTAACACACCACTTTTTGCACACGCTGATGGAACTACGTATCCGGATCCGGTCCATGCATAGGTCGTAACGATATTCAGAATATTCCCTTTTTGCTTATTTTCAATCCAGTCTTTACCCATCGCAAGAGTAAAATTGTAGCTTCCTCTTAGTACAATGTCGACAACAGTATCAAATGCACGATGAGACAGTCTTTCTGTTGGACTTATAAAGTTTCCTGCTGCATTATTTAATAATACATCAACGCTTCCAAATTTTTCCTTTGCCTCACTTATCACACGCTCCACTTGCTCATACTCCCGCACATCACACGCTACACAATGTACTGGATAACCGGATTTTGCGGTTATTTCCTTAGCGGTTTCTTCCAATACATCCATTTTACGACTTGTAATCACCAGGTTAGCTCCAAGCTCTGAAAAATACGATCCCATCGATTTTCCTAGTCCGGTTCCTCCGCCTGTGACAATGATTGTTTTACCCTTTAAAGACTCTGGGCTGAGCATGCCTTGTGTGTGACTCATACGCTTTTGTTTGTCAAAGCAATATAGCTAAAGGGCATAAAAAAAGAGGCCCCGTATGGCGCCTCTACATTTGGTAGTGAATAGAGCGGTGAGTATCTGTTAACAAAGAACTCAACTTATCAAATGATAATCAATACCCACTTTTGGGTATTTTTCACTTTTCACAATTCTTTTAAGTCTTCCACAATTTGAAGATCACAATGACACAAAGGGTGCATATTGTAAGCAGACCAAACCCAGAAGCAACATTACCGTATATCAAACTTCCGATTCCAAAAAGGGCTGCATATGTGCCAATAGTGCCTACAAACACACTTAACAAACTAGCTCCAAGATTAGACTCTCCTCTTGTTTCAAAGCGTTTCCAGCCAATACCTGGTTTTACCTGAGCAACAAAAGATGCTAATTTAGCATCAGATTCAGGTTTGGTGATCAATGCAGTAGCAATCCATACAACAGTTGTAACTCCTGTAGCTATCAAGAGCTTTGCCGTAAAGCCATCTAAAACAGTTGTTGCCAGCGACTCGTCAGGAATCCGCAAAACCAATACAAATGCATTGATGGTGGCAACCACCATCCCAACAATTTCTGTGATTGCATTGATACGCCACCAAAACCACCTGAAAAGAAAAATGGCTCCTGTGCCTGCTCCAGAAAGCAATAAAATGCTAAATGCTTGAGAAGCATTTTCAAGAACAGTGAGTGACAGGACACCTGCTATAATCATCAATAGAACAGTCGATATTCTACCTACGCTTACCAGTTCTTTTTCTGATGCTTCAGGCTTAACAAAGCGTTGATAAAAGTCATTGACAATATATGAGGATCCCCAGTTTAAATGCGTACTTATCGTAGACATGTAAGCAGCGATGAGTGAAGCGACAACAAGGCCCAACCAACCAGGTGATAATAAGGTGAGCATCACCGGATAAGCAATGTCATCACCTAAATATTGATCATTGATACCTGGGAAAGCTTCTTTTATCGATTGCAAGTCAGGATACAAGATTATTGAGGCTAAACCAACGAGAATCCATGGCCATGGCCTCAAAGCATAGTGAGCAAAGTTGAAGAATAGTGTGGCGCCTACGGCATGTTTCTCATTTTTTGACGCTAGCATACGTTGAGCAATGTATCCTCCTCCACCCGGCTCTGCACCGGGATACCAGACTGACCACCATTGCACTGCCAAAGGAATGATAAACATCGTAACCAACAAAGAGGTATCACTGAAGTCAGGAATAATATCAAGTTTTCCTTCTAGTGCAGGGTTGGAAATTAAGCCGGATAATCCACCAATCTCAGGCTGAGAAACTGCTACGTAAGCGGCATATATAGCTCCAATCAGAGCAATGCCAAATTGGAAAAAATCGGTCCAAATCACACCTTTAATTCCCCCTAGAGCTGAGTATGCTGCCACAACCACAGATGCAATGATCACAGTATAGATAGGTTCAATACCAAAAAGAATCGATGATATTTTAATAGCTGCTAAAGTGACCGAACCCATAATCAGGCAATTGAAAAAGACACCAAGGTATAACGACCTAAATCCTCTGAGAAAAGACGCTGCCTTTCCTCCATACCGCAGCTCATAAAATTCCAAATCCGTAAGGACTCCAGACCTTCTCCAGAGTCTTGCATAGATGAAAACAGTTACCATTCCTGTTATCAAAAACGACCACCACAGCCAGTTTTTAGCCACTCCTCCCTCTCGCACAAAACCGGTAACCAAATTTGGGGTATCTGCAGAAAAAGTAGTAGCTACCATGGATACTCCCAAAAGCCACCAAGGCATTGATTTTCCAGCTAAGAAAAACTCCATTGAGCTTTTACCGGCAGTCTTACTTGCAGCCAATCCGATACCAAGTACAATGACAAAAAAGATGATGATAACTGACCAGTCTGATAAAGTAAGAACCATAGAGTTGTGTTTTTATAGAGCATGAAAATAATCCATCAAAATGTAACTATCTTAAGCATAACAAGTATTTCCAATGAAATGCAACTTTTGGTGGAGCATTCCAATCATTAAACTGAACACAACCTCACTCCCATGCTTAAGAATTTCTTCCTGATATCAATAAGAAACCTAAAGAAAAACGGTCTCTATTCAATAATCAACATTTCCGGTCTCTCCATTGGAATAGTCTGCAGTGTACTCATTTTACTTTGGGTGGTGGATGAAGTCTCATACGATAAATTTCTTCCAAAATACGATCGCCTCTACCAAGTATTTATCAGCTCGGAATTTGATGATAAAGTCAATAACTGGCAATCTGTTCCGCTTCCAACCTATGAGGAGATGAAAGTGATTGATAGCAATATTAAAAACTCAGTGGTAGCCGGCTGGGGAAACCCTCGTCTTCTTACGGCAGGTGATGTCAGAATCATCAAGGATGGTTATTATGTAAGTGAGGAATTTCTTGAAATGTTCGAATTTCCTTTAGTCTCAGGTAAACACGAGGAAGCATTGAAAGATCCAATGTCCATTGTCATTACTGAATCACTAGCCAAGATCCTTTTCGGAGATGAAGATCCTATCGGAAAGCAAGTAAAGCTCTCAGATGAAGGCACGCTTCAAGTAACAGCCATCGCTAAAGATGTCCCGGAGAATTCCTCTTTTCAGTTTGACTATCTGGCCACCTGGAAATATCGGGAATCAGTCAATGAATGGGTAAAAGACAACAAGACCAACTGGGGAAACTATTCATTCCAGGTTTTTGTGGAATTGAACGATCCTATCCGTGAAATAGATGTCGAACAGAGCATCTATGATCTGGCTGAAGCGAAAGACGGTGAAGACGGTATGGATAAGCACTTCTTTCTACACCCAATGAAGGATTGGAGGTTGCGTACCAATTGGGATGATCAAGGAAGACAAGCCGGAGGACGTAGTGATTACGTACAGCTATTCACCTCTATTGCCATTGTCATTCTTATCATTGCCTGCATCAACTTCATGAATCTGGCCACAGCTCGTAGTGAAAAGCGAGCCAAGGAAGTAGGGATTCGAAAGAGCCTTGGTACTACCAGAAACAAGCTGATTTATCAATTTATTGGTGAATCAATTTTCATCACATTTATAGCCTTTTTATCTGCCGTGATATTGACAGAGCTCGCGTTACCGGCTTATAATAATCTTGTAGACAAAGAGCTCTTTATAAACTATCAGAGCGTTGAATTTTGGATGTTTTCTATTGCTATTGTTATTGTTTTGGGAGTGATAGCAGGAAGCTATCCGGCCTTTTACCTTTCTTCATTCAGGCCCGTCCAAACGCTAAAGGGAACCGTCAAAGTCGGGAAAGGAGCTACAACTCCGCGAAAAATTTTGGTTATCATGCAATTTGCATTTTCTGTGGTACTCATGATTAGCACCATTGTGATCTTTCAGCAAATCAACCTGGTGAAAAACAGAGACCTTGGATATGAACAAGAGCGACTGATTGCGGTAGAACAAACCAGTGATCTCAGGGATAATTATGAAGTACTGAAGCAAGAGCTATTGGCTTCCGGGGCAGTGGAATCGGTAACTAGATCCAACTCTCAAATTACTCAAATAAACTCGAATAATTTTTTGGGCTGGCCAGGTAAACCAGAAGATAGAAGAGTCATTTTTACCACAATCACAACCACGTATGATTATGCCAATACGATGGGAATTGATGTGCTTATGGGTAGAGATTTTTCAAAGGATTTCGCTAGTGACTCAAGCGCGATAGTTATTAACAAAGCCGCATTAGATATCATGAATCTGGAAGATCCGATTGGAACTAACTTGGACCTCTGGGGTGATTCGCGCAGGTTAATCGGAGTAGTCGACAATGTACTCATGGGTTCTCCATATGAGCCTGTAAAACCTATGTTTATGATTCTCGAGGATTGGGGCGGCTTTATCTCAGTAAGACTTAAAAAAACCAATGATCTGCAGCAAACACTTGCTGGCGTTGAGCAAATCTTTAACAAGCACAATCCAGCATATCCATTTGATTACAATTTTGCTGATGTTCAATTTCAGCGAAAATTCACAACGATCAATCTGACCCGAAAGCTCGCACTGCTTTTTGCTACCCTAGCCATGATTATCACAGGTTTAGGACTATTTGGTTTGGCTTCTTATACAGCTGAGCAGCGAATCAAAGAAATAGGTATCCGTAAAGTGCTTGGAGCCACAGTCTCAAGTTTGATGAATCTAATGTCCAAGGACTTTGCGAAACTGGTTTTGATATCCTTTTTTGTAGCTATGCCCATGGCGTGGTATCTAATGGATCAGTACCTCGACAGGTACGCTATCCGAATTGATATTGGTTGGTGGATATTTCCTTTGGTGGGGATTATTGTGCTGTTATTTGCTATTGCAATTGTTTCAGATCAGGCACGTAGAGCTGCGAAAGTTAATCCGGTTCAGTCTTTAAGAAATGAATAGTCTATAATCTTCAATTACCTGACATAAACCGTTTTCATATTTACAAACTCCATGATGCCATGATGAGAAAGCTCTCGACCAAAACCACTTTCATTGATTCCACCAAAAGGTAATCTTGGATCCGACTGAACCATTGCATTAACAAAGCATGAACCAGCGTTGAGCTTGGTGGCAGCGAGCCTTTCCGCCTTAGCCACATCTCTGGAGAAGATAGCACCTCCTAATCCGTAGATTGTATCATTCGCCACTTCCAATGCTTCTTTTTCATCATTCACAACAATAACAGATGCTACCGGACCAAATAGCTCTTCCTCATATGCGGGCATGCCTTTTCTTACACCCGTTAGGATCGTCGGTGGATAATAATACCCTTTCATGTTTGGAATTTCGCCACCAAGAATACACTTCGCACCTGCCTTGATACTTCGCTTTACCTGATCGTGAAGTTGGTCACGGTACTTTTCACCCACAAGAGGTCCCAAATCATTGGACCCAATCAATGGATCTCCATAGCGATAGGTGCCCATTACTTCAAGGAGTTTTGACTCAAACTCCTCTTTGATTGAACTTGGCACAATGAATCTCTTAGCACTGATACAGCTTTGACCATTGTTTTTAAGTCGACTCGCCACAGTGGTCTCTATAGCCAAATTTAGATCTGCATCCTCGAAAATGATGTATGGATCGCTCCCACCTAATTCCAGCACACATTTTTTTAAATGTGCTCCCGCTTGTTCTGCAACTGCTTTTCCAGCCTTTGTGCTGCCGGTTAGAGTCACCGCTTTAACATGTCTATGTTTGATTACCTCAGAAGCTTGATCTGTAGCAATAAAAAGATTAGAAAATAGACGTTCGGGGAAGCCTGCTTTTATAAAAATAGATTCTATGGCTTCAGCACAGCCTGGAACATTGGGTGCATGCTTGAGTATAGCACCATTTCCAGCCATCAATCCAGGTGCTGCAAACCGAAATACTTGCCAGAATGGATAATTCCATGGCATGATGGCGAATACCAATCCAAGCGGTTGATAGCTAATATAGCTTTTAGAGCCTTCGGTCTCAATATGTTCATCGCTAAGGAAACCCTCAGTGTTTTCTGCATAATATTCACATACCCAAGCGCATTTTTCTATTTCTGCCTTAGATTCTTTCAAAGGCTTACCTACCTCCTGAGTCATTATTCGTGCGTACTCACTTTTACCTTTGCGAAGTAGATTGGCCGCATTTTTCATCAACCTGGCTCTATTTTCAAAAGAGGTAGACTTCCACTTGCTAAAAGCAGCATGTGCCTGCTCAATCACTTCCAACATTTGTTGGTTAGAATGATTCTCATATATTTTCAATGGCTCCTCTGTAGCCGGGTTGATTGCCTGCATGGATTATTCGTTGGGTAACTAAACTCTATTCGTATATAGAAAAGATATCCTGCCAAAATTGTTCCCTCACTCTCTCCTTTTTGATTTGGCGCGTATACACTTTAATTTTGTTGTTGAAACAACTAAATTAATTTCATCATGGAAACGACTGTAGCATCTCCAAAGACACAAGAGGCACAGGATTTTATGCCAATCAATGGCACAGATTATCTTGAGTTGTATGTAAGCAATGCTAAACAAGCTGCTCACTACTATCGCTCTGCTTTTGGCTTTAAGGCACTCGCTTATTCTGGTTTAGAAACTGGCGTTAAAGACCGGGAGTCTTATGTGGTTGTTCAAGATAAAATAAGACTTGTTTTAACCTCTCCTCTCAAAAGTGGCACTGAAATAGGTCGACATATTGACAAGCACGGAGACGGAGTGAAAGTAACCGCTCTCTGGGTAGATGATGCTACAAAGGCTTACAATGAAGCTGTAAAAAGAGGCGCAAAATCTTTTATGGAGCCAAACACCATGGAAGATGAACATGGTAAGGTTGTGAGATCAGGCATTCATACGTACGGTGAAGTCGTTCATGTTTTTATTGAAAGATCAGAATATAACGGCGTTTTCCTTCCCGGTTATCAAGCTTGGAATACACACTACAATCCTGAGCCCGTCGGATTGAAATATGTAGACCACATGGTAGGTAATGTAGAGCTTGGCCAAATGAACGAGTGGGTTAATTTTTATGAGCAGGTGATGGGCTTTAAGCAAATCATGTCATTTGATGATAATGATATTTCTACTGAGTTTACTGCCTTGATGAGCAAGGTGATGAGTAACGGCAATGGTAGAATTAAATTCCCTATCAATGAGCCTGCACCCGGACTCAAGAAATCTCAAGTGGACGAATACCTTGACTTTTACGAAGGAGCAGGTGTACAGCATATTGCAGTAGCTACAGATAACATTATAAAAACGGTTACGGATTTAAAAAACCGAGGAGTTGAATTCCTACAGGTTCCTGACACCTATTATGATGTGCTATCGGAGCGAGTTGGCGAAATTGATGAAGATATAGAAACTTTACGCCCGCTTGGAATCCTGGTGGATAGAGATGATGAAGGATACCTTCTTCAGATCTTCACTAAGACAGTGCAAGCAAGACCTACGATGTTTTTCGAAATCATTCAGCGAAAAGGTGCCACTTCTTTTGGAAAGGGCAATTTCAAGGCATTATTTGAAGCGCTGGAGCGAGAGCAAGAATCAAGAGGAACACTTTAGAATTCACATAATCACACGAGTTAAAGAAGGGACACAAGTCCCTTTTTTTACGATTTCAAAAGTCTAATTACGTTCACTGTAATTGGTAAATATCTTATCTAGTGTGGCAATGAGGTTGTTATATTCCTCTTCGGATAGGTTAGTCCAGCCCAGCTTTCGAGACTCATCTACTGAGGGCGTGGCTTTATTGATAATGGCTTCTCCCCTTTTTGTGATCGAAATATGATATTTTCTTCTATCCTCTTTGTCCGGAATTCGCTCTACCAGATGTTTCTTTACCAGTAGATCTACAATCCTGGAAACAGTCGGTTTATCACGGAAACTCATGCTAGCTAGCTCAGTTTGATACATGTCCTGTTCATTTAGTTTGGCCAAAATGACCCATTGTTCAGGTGTAATATCAACTCCAACATTTTTGAACCTATTGATAAGGTCCTGCCGAACCACTTTGTATGTACGATCAATGAAAGATCCGAGCTCCTTATATTGAGACATGATAGCTAATATATCAATTCCATACCCTCTATAACAACCTCTTAAATAAAAATTGAAATACTTAGCTTCATCAGCGTACTAAATGGAAAATATCTAGGTTATTTTTGGAGCAAATCACATGACTTGAAAAAACTTCTGATATCCATAGCTCTGCTGCTCCTGATTGGTGCAGGGTACTTTACCTACGAAAAATGGGTGAAGCATTCAGATCTAACAGCCTGGAGTTTTATACCTGCCGATGCGGCAGTTGTCATTGAAGCTGAGCTTATTGAAGACCTTGAGACGTTCCAGGGATATTCAGTTTCTTCAATACTAAATGAGTCTTCTGGATTGAGGAACCTAAGAAACGGTCTGGCTTTTCTAGATTCGATCAATGGAGATGGTGGATTCACAGCCATTTTTGATGATGCACCAACGGTGACCTCAGCCCATAAAGTATCGAGTGATGAGATTGATTTCTTGTTTGTCATTGAGCTGCAAAACATATCCCAAAATACGTTCGCTAATGCGGCTATCGGCCGACTAAAGCAGCAAGGATATCGATTTAAGACACGGAATTATAACGATTTCAAGATCAGCGAAATTTCACGTCAAGGCAAAACGCTTACTTTCATTTTCTACAAAAATTTCTTCCTTGCCAGCTTTACTCCTTATTTAATTGAAGATGCTGTGCGTGCAGTAAACGATGAGGAAATGATGTCTTTTCAAGAAAGGTTCACTGAGCTCAATGAAACTGGAGTGACAGGCCTTGCTGCCGTATTTGTAAACTATCAGAAATTTGGAGAGCTCCTCAGGTCTATTTCAAGTAATGAAGTGGTATTCCCTATTGAAGCCGGTAATTATGAATTGGTGCTGGATTCTTCTTTTATTCAGCTATCAGGATTTTCCTATTCAGATGAAGGATGGATAGCTACACATAAAAATCAGCCCGCACCTTTCGAAATGGCTGAAGTTGTTCCTGAAAATACTGCATACTTTTATCACATAACGTCTATGGCTTTTTCCACCTGGAAAGAAGAACAAATCAACTATCTGAGATCTTCAAACCCATCAATAAAAGCCTATCAAGACTCATTAAAGTCACAATATGACTTCTACGCAGATCAGGTTTTTGACTTGGTTGACAATGAGATTGGAATTGTACATTTAGAATCTCCGCGTGTACGAGATCAACAAAAAATGTTCCTTATTGAAGTAAAAAATCGTGAAGAGTCGTTGAACTTCTTCAGCCAATTGACGGAACGCGTAGCTCTTGCAAGAAATGACTCTGTATATACCGAATCTTACAGTGAAAATGAGATTCGATTTCTTCCAATTAGTGAATTCCCTTCGACAATTATGGGAAATTTAGCGGCAGGTTTTGAACAATGCTTTTATATAAGTTATCGCAATTACATCATTTTTTCTAACGACTTACAAGGATTGAAAAATCTCATTTCTGCGATTAAAAATGAAGATACATGGGGTAAGTCTATTAGTATGAACAACTTCTTGGCCCGAGCCAATAACGCCGCTAATGTCAGCCTGTTTGTAAATATCCCTCGAGCATGGACAAGTGTTCAAAATCTGGCGAAAACTAGCTGGAATGATCATTTCGCAATGAATGCGCCAATTTATAAAACCATGGACATGGCAGCCTTTCAATTCAGCTATATCGATGGTCGCTATTATACGAATTACACTTTCTCACAGCCTGTGAAAAGGTCTAGAAGTATTCCTAAAACCAGCGCTGAAAACGGGGTAAGATTCGTTAGCAAGCTCGTTACCAAGCCGCATTTGCTAAGGACACACGCACATAAAAAATTTGACATTCTGGTTCAAGACAGCACCAACGCCATTTATTATATGGATTCGGATCAGAATACGCTTTGGTCTAAAACGATCGATGGCCAAATTATAAGCAAAATCCATCCTATTGACTATTACAAAAACGGTAAGCTGCAATATCTTTTCTCGACTGATGGGCAAATTCATATGGTAGACCGTACCGGAGCTGATATTCCTGGATATCCGAAGACACTTCCTGAAAAATCATCCATCGAACACCTGAATCTCATAGATTATGATCTGAGCCGAAATTATCGAGTGGCGATCACCGATATTGATGGCCGTGTATTCCTCACCGACAAGGATTTGAACGTTTTAGATGGATGGAATCCAAAAGCATTACGTAGAAAAGCCCTTTTACCAATGGATCATTCGCGATTGGGAAGGTTTGATGTGATGATTTCATTACAAGAAAATGGAGCCATTAATCTCATGAATCGAAGAGGCCAAATGATGAGTGGATTTCCTTTTGATACAAGACAGACACTAGATAATAGCTACTTTTTAAGAAAATCGAATGCGCTTGGCACCTCTTCCATGACTGTGATATCAAAAGGAGGAGAACTAACCGAATTGAACCTTGAGGGTGATGTGATCAAACGCGACCAACTCATAAAAACAAGTGCTGATGCAAGGTTTAGATTAATCCCTGATACCGGCGGGGATTCATTTATTGTGGTGAGAAAAGAAGGTAATACATATGATGTCCTGGATGATACCGGAAACCTTCTATTCAAAAAAGATTACCTATCTGAAGGACCTATCTTGATTCAATATTATCAATTTGGTGCTGGTAAAGACTTAGTCATTTTTACAGACAAGGCTAACAAGACATTGTATATCTATGATAAATCAGGTAATCTAATCACTGGCAATCCGCTGAACTCCGAGAATGAGGTTAGCCTAATCTATTCAAGTGCAAAAAGAGAATTCCAGGTTTTCACCACTTGGGATGCCAACCTGGAACTCTACAATTTCAATTATTAATCACCTGATAAGTAATGATCTGAATCCCATCATCGAAGGACTGATGGTATTCCTCTTTCAGTCTGTGAGGAATAGAATAATCACCAAAGAGACGAACGCCATCACCTAATACGATCGGATTGACTTTCAATTTTATCTCATCGATCATCCGGTTTTCCATTAACCATCCAGCAAACATTCCGCCACCGCATAGGTAAATGTCGCTCCCGATTCCATTCTTCAGCTCTGCCAAAATATCCAACTGAATTGGCACCACTTTTACCAGATCATTTTCATTTTCAAATGAAAGCATTTCTGAAAATATAAAATGTTCCATATGCGGATAAGCTGGGCTGCCTGGCTTTAATCCATACTGATAACCAAACTCATAGGTCTTTCTTCCCATGATCACAGTGTCAAAAGACTCAAGGTCATACGTATATTGTTCCACCCCCTCGCCTTCATGAGCAAACATGCTAACATCATTGTCTTTCCCTGCAATATATCCATCCAGAGAAGTAGCTACATAGTAAACGATTTTTCTCATATGTGCACTGTTGATATTAGACTTCAACCGTTTTCCACTTACCACGCTTAAACAGCACGATCGCTACTATAGCATACAAGCTATGGCAAAACGCTATGCAGAAAAAGACGCCGTTTGGACCCCAATCGTAAACTATTGCCAGTAAATATGTCAATGGAATTTGTATAAGCCAGAAGACCACAATGTTGATCCAGAGAGGAGTTAACGTATCTCCTGCTCCATTAAAAGCCTGACCTATAACCATTCCATATGCAAAGAATATATATCCGAAGCATATGATTCGCAGTGCATTAATCGCTGTTTCTAAAACCACTCCCGACTGGTTGAAAATTGCCAAGACCTGATTCGAGAATATGGAGAAAACAATGGCTACTGCAATAAGGAATATCGTATTCCATTTAGCTGTTCGCCAGACTGATGTCTCTGCTCGATCGGGACTTTTAGCGCCAAGGTTCTGACCTACTAGCGTAGCAGCCGCATTGGCCATACCCCAAGATGGCAATAGCGTGAAAACAATGACCCTAAATGCCAACTGGTAGCCAGCCACAGATTCTGTTCCAAACTCCGCTACTATTCGAACCAGGAATAGCCAGCTAAGTGTTTCAACCAAAAACTGACCTATACCAGCCGAACCTATCTTGATAATCTCGACAACCGTCTTGATACGTATAACGAAATTTTTGATTGTCAGCTTAATCAGAGAGCTTCCATTGAATATATGCACTAGTTGATACACTACTCCAATGGATCTTCCTGTCGTAGTTGCGACCGCCGCTCCTTCTACACCCATGGCGGGCATTGGTCCTAGCCCAAAGATGAAGATTGGATCCAGGAGTATATTTAAACCATTGGCCAGTAGTAGAGATTTCATGGCAATTGAAGCATTGCCTGCTCCACGAAATATTCCATTGATTAGGAAAATCAAGATAATACTCAGGTTTCCAGCATACATGATTTTTGTATAGCCAACTCCTTCTGCTATCAGATCAGATTCTCCTCCCATCAATGCGAGGATGTCTTCAGCAAATAGAAAACCAATTGCTCCGAATATTACACCAATGACAATGGAGATAACAATTGCTTGAAAACCAGCATCTGCTGCTCTAACAAACCTTTTTTCACCAACTCTACGAGCTACAATCGCAGTAGCGGCCATACTTAAGCCTACCGCTAGTGAGTATATAATCATTAATGGCGTTTCTGTAAGCGCCACAGTAGCTATTGCATTTACGCTGATTCGTGATACGAAAATCATATCAACCACCGCAAATAGTGACTCGCCTATCATTTCAGCAATCATGGGTATGGAAAGCAAGATGATTGCACGGTTAATACTTCCGGTTGTGAATTCAGTTTCTTCACCCTTAAGTGCAGAAACAAAGAGTTTGTAAACTCTGGATATAGAGAATGATTCTTTCGTCATTTCTAAAATAAATTAAAATGTGATGACATGCGTCTCAAAACGACACAGTCTTGAAATTGTGAACTATAACAAATGGATAGTTGAGATACCCAGCCTAGGGGTTACCCTCTGATGCGAGAGGGCGTGGTATTTACAATCTCTGCGAATAGAATCATAAGGACACAATAGTAGTATATTTTTTTAATTATCAGGTTCAATTATTTTGATTTTTATCACAATAAATTGGAATTTCTTTATTTCCTTCAAAATTGTCTTGAAGCATATATGTTTTCCATTTTTTGCATTTTAATTGGTTAATAGGCCTAAAAAACTACTAATTTTAGCCTTTTATGGTCAATAACCAAGTCTGCGTTTTAATCCTAACATTCAATAAACCCTGCGATAATCTTCTAAAAATACAATTCATATCTTTAGAATTGATTATTTTGGCATCCCATGGAACACGACTATAGCCTGTTAGTAGAAAATCTAAAAGGGAGAAGGTATGATGAGGCTCTTAGAGAACCTATACTTTCTGATGCTTTTCACCAGTCTGGTTACTCCGATTGCCTACTCTATGCATTGGAGTCTATGGTAGAGATTGATCCGTCATATGCGTATAAAGTGTATGCCAATTCTCGAAGAATACATGAGATCATAGCCAAGTCACTCAAAAAACGTGGTTATGATGTAGACTATCGATATCAAGGAGCTTTGAAAACCTATTCGAACATCTTGCTATATGGTGATGTCGAGATTATTGTAATCAAGAAGAATCTATCAGATAAACCTCACCGAGATGTCCAAACCCTTGCTATGGATCTAATGGACATTCTTACTAAAGATCCCAGCTTCAAGACAGTGGATTACAGTGATAAAACACGAATAAGGATCACGGCTCAAAAGCCAACATGCGAAATTGACATCCTTCCTTCCTTGTGGGTGAACAGCGCTGAATATGTGAAAACAAAAAATGAAATCTACAGGGGAATTGCCGAGTTTGATTTTGCTAACAAGAAGGTAAAGAAATACCTCCCTTTTCTAAATATAGCTCGGATCAATTCGCGTGATCAGCATACAAACGGTAACTTAAAAGCTCTTTGCAGACTTTTAAAAACCCTCAGGGCTGATTCTCATGATAAAATAGGTCTTCGTGATTCAGAGATTAATTCCATACTATACAACATGCCTGAAGTAGAATTATCAGTTCCTGCTAATAAGGTTCTTTCGCTGTTGCCTAAAGTAGCTTTGTTGCTTGAAAAGCTTTCCACAGACACAAAATACTTTGCCCATTTACTATCTCCTTCTGAGAAGGATCGTGTCTTCGGAGGCAGACCTGAGAAACAAAAAGAGATAAAGAAACTCAGTGATGCCCTAAATGCACTTATTGAAGACATCAAAAAAGACCTAAGTAACAGCAACAAAACGATAGGTTCCGAAATCGCCTACCTTGAAGACTAAGCAATTAAACCAGCTCTTTTTAATAAGGCCTCAGGTGATGGCTCTTTTCCTCTAAACTTTTTGTAAAGCTCCATTGGATGCTCTGTTCCACCTTTACTTAAAATATTCTCTTTGAATAAGCCGGCCGTTTTTTCGTCAAATACACCGTTTTGTTTAAATACAGAAAAAGCATCAGCATCCAACACTTCGGCCCATTTATAGCTATAATAGCCGGCAGCATATCCTCCTGCAAAAATGTGACTAAACTGAACACTCATATTCGTCCCAGATACCTTAGGGAAAAGCTCCGTTGCGGCAAATGCCTTTTCTTCAAACTCTCCTACACTGCTCACATTCTTCGCTTCTTCCCATGAAAGACTGTGCCATGCCATATCTAATAAACCGAAACTCAATTGTCTAACGGTAGCATATGCCTCATGGTAGGTTGAAGATTTCTTGATTCGATCCACCAGATCATTGGGAATTAACTCTCCGGTTTCGTGATGTTTCGCAAACATGTCCAAACACTCCTTCTCGTAGCACCAGTTTTCCATGATTTGAGATGGCAGTTCTACAAAATCCCAGAAAACACTTGTTCCCGAAAGGCTCTGATATTTTGTATTGGCAAGCATGCCATGAAGCGCATGTCCAAATTCATGAAAGAGGGTTTCTACTTCGTTAAACTTTAACAGTGAAGGATGTCCGGCTGATGATGGAGTGAAATTGCACACGATACTAACTTGTGGCACTATGCGCTCAGTCCCCTCATACTTTTGACCTCTATAAGAAGTCATCCAGGCACCTCCTCTTTTACCGTCTCTGGGAAAAAAGTCCGCTAAAAAGATTGATACCACCTCTCCTGATCTATTCAAAACCTCATAAGCCTGAACATCTTTATGATAGACCTCCAACTTATCATTAGGTCTAAATGAAATACCATATAGACGTTCCGCTGTTTCGAAAACACCATTAATTACATTTTCAAGTTTGAAATATGGCTTGACAAGCTCATCGTCCAACTCATACTTCTCCTTCCTCAGCTTCTCAGAGTAATAGGACCAATCCCATCTTTGCAATGCAATATCATCCCCATTGGACTTAACAAACTCCTTAATTTCCTCCACCTCATCTTGTGCTTTTGGTAAGCTCTTTTCTAAAAGGTCATTTAGGAATTCGATCACCTTATCCGGAGATTCTGCCATCCGCTGTTCCAGCACATAATGAGCAAATGTTGGGTAACCCAACAAGGAAGCAAGTTCGGCTTTTAAGCGTATAGTCTTCAAGATCAAATCCTGATTGTCACGTTCATTGCCTTTGAAACACTTGCACATATATGCCTTATAAAGCTTCTCTCTAAGTGCCCGATTGTTGGCATACTCCATAAACGGAATGTAGCTCGGAGCTTGCAGGGTAAATATCCAGGCTGAATCATTTCCCTTCCGTTGTGCCAGCTCTTTTGCCCTGGCTTTTACATCTTCAGGAAGGCCAGACAGGTCATTCTCGTCGGTAATAACCAATTCATAGTCATTGGTTTCAGCAAGTACATTTTCAGAAAATGAAAGCGACAGTTTTGAAAGTTCTATGCTGATTTCCTTGAAACGTTCTTTTTTAACTCCTTCCAATTCTACCCCACGTCTAACAAAATCGTAATAGGTCTCATGAAGTAATTTTTGCTGCTCACCGGAAAGTTTAAGTGATTCTCTTTGATTGTATACTTCCTTCACACGGAGGAACAAATCACTATTCTGCTTCACCTCACTACTAAAGGCTGATAGCTTAGGTGATACATTTTGTGCGATTTTTTGAAGTTGGTCGCTCGTTTCTGCAGAGTTTAGGTTGAATAAAATGGTAGAATTTCGCTGGAGTTTTTCTCCACTGCTTTCAAGCGCTTCTATTGTATTTGCAAAAGATGGTTGCTCCTCGTTATCAATTATTCCCTGAACTTCTTTTTTTGCCTCAGAGAGTGCAAACTCTATGGCTTCTTCATAATGCTCAGGAGCTATTTCAGAAAAAGGTGGCATTTGGAAAGCTGTATTAAACGAAGATAGAAGTGGGTTCGACATCCTTTAAAATTTTATTGTAAATGGTCGGCAAAGGTAATGGCTCAAGGGGTTTACTTTTGCAAAAAAATCAGATCTTATGAGGTACATATTGCTGGCATCTGTTTGCCTTTGCTCATTCTTTTCTAAAGCTCAAAATCCTTATAATAATTTGAGCACACCTTATGCGTCTGTTCGGACGTTTCTAGAAAATTTGCAGTCGGAATCATCCAATGATTCCGTTGCGGCACTTCCATTTTTATCTCAAGGGAGATCTATTGGTGAAGCCAAGAAAGCTGCCGTAAAATTTAAACGTGTATTGGATGGAAGAGGGATTTATCTCTATTTGGATGAAATACCTAATACCCCGAACTATCTGGATTCAACAAGTAATCGCAAAAAGTATGTATTGATTGATACCTACCCAAAGATATTTTTGCTCAAAGCTGAAAATGATAATTGGTATTTTTCAGATTCGAGCATTGATCGTATAGATGAGCTTTATAATGAAACCTTTAGATTCGGAACCGGTAAGTTGCTCAACCTTTTGCCAAAATTAGGCACCAAAAAAACCTTCGGTTTATATGCCTATCAGTATATCACTATTTTCATCTTAGCACTAATCAGTGCGCTTGTCTACAAGATATTTGCATTTTTTACTGAGCGAATATTCAGTAGGCTTGTCAGAAGGTTTAACTATGAGAGCGAAACATCAGAGAAATACCTCTGGCAAATAGCACGACCTACCAGTGTCTTCATCATAGTCTTGCTTCTACTACTCTTCACTCCTGCGCTTCAGCTTCCTGTCACCTATTCAAAATATGTCAATCTAATCTTGAGAGTGATGGTGCCTCTTTTTGGAACTGTGATTATGTATCGTCTGGTATCCATAGCAAGCGTGTTTCTTATGCGGATGGCACAAACCACGGAAAGTACTCTGGATGATCAGTTGGTGCCGCTTCTAAGGAAGACTTTAAAGACCTTTGTGATCATCATTGGTACGCTCTTGATTCTGGATAATTTGCAAGTACCTATTCTTCCCTTGCTTACCGGTCTCTCAATTGGAGGTTTGGCATTTGCACTGGCAGCTCAGGATACAATCAAAAACTTTTTTGGGTCGGTGATGATTTTTATCGACAAACCTTTTCAGGTAGGCGATTGGATCACCTCAAATGATGTGGATGGAACTGTTGAAGAAGTTGGCTTTCGCTCTTCACGTATCCGAACTTTTAGAAATTCATTGATATATGTACCGAACAGTAAACTCGCAGATAATACTATAGACAATCACGGACTCAGAAAATATAGAAGGTTTTATACCCAAATTTCAGTGACTTACGATACGCCACCTGAAATGATCGAAGTATTTGTAAAAGGATTGAGAAAAATAGTAGATGACCATCCAAAAACCTGGAAAGACAATTATCATGTCTATTTCAATGAAATGGCGTCCAGCTCATTAAATATCATGTTTTACATATTTTTCAATGTGCCAACGTGGGGTGAAGAGCTAAAATGCAGGCATGAGGTTCTAATGAGTATTGTAAGACTTGGAAAAGACCTTGGTGTCAATTTCGCTTTCCCTACGCAAACTCTACACATCGAGAACTTGCCGGGCCAACCTTCGCTTTCTCCGACTTACCCATCTGGTTCAGATGCGGAAATGAAATTGGAGACATTCTTCAAGAAGAATTGACAAGCTTAGTGTGCCGCGGCACTCATTAGGTGATGACCTTTGATCCAATCAAACCGATTGAATTCAAGCAGCTTGGTTTCTGAGTCGTCATTGAAGATTTCCTCAATGACGATGAAATGCCTGTGTTTGTCTTTGGCTATGTAACCCAACAGGATGTATTCCCATTCGTTTCCATCCATCATGAATTTCAAAACATGAACTGATATTATGTCTTCATTGTGGCTGTACTGAGCAATCAGCTTTCCTCTTGAATTGTCATCCTTCACATATTCAGCCTTCTCTGCCCACAGTTCATCATGACCCATATAGGCATGAATGACAAGGTCTCCGTCTAGCTTGGTATGATTGTGAATTTGTTTGATTTTAAAATGATCAAGTTCATGAACTTGAGGGTCGCTAACGTAGTAACCCGTATAAAATTGACCAGTAGAATAAAATGAAACGGTTAGCAGAAATAAGGTGATTAGCTGCTTCATTGCTATAATTTTTAAGTGATAAATTAAAAATCCATAGCGGTTGACTCCTCAAGGATATGAATATTTCCAGAAACAATGTCCAAAACAGATCGCCAGAATAAAATCATTTCGACAAAACAAAGAAGCTTCTCCACCAACAGCCGTTTTTGGCATATTTCCTGAGCAGCGACTTAATTGATAAATTCGTCTTTTCGCTCAAAAATCAATCAATAACTATGAAATTCGGAACCAAAGCACTTCATGCTGGTATTGAGCCAGACCCATCCACAGGGGCAATCATGACTCCTATCTTTCAGACTTCTACGTATGTACAAGATGGACCTGGGATTCATAAGGGATACGAATACGCACGCTCACAGAATCCAACCAGAAGTGTACTTGAGAAGAATATCGCAGCACTCGAAAATGCAAAATTTGGAAGATGCTTTGCTTCTGGGATGAGTGCCACAGAGACAGTAATAAAGACATTACGGCCAGGTGACGAAGTGGTTTGTACGGCTGATCTCTACGGTGGAAGCTTCCGTCTTTTCACACAAATTTTTGAGCAATTTGGGATCAAGTTCACCTTTGTGGATATGAGCGAGCCAAAGAATGTTGCTGCTGCTATAAGCGATAAAACCAAACTTCTTTGGATAGAAACACCAACAAATCCAATGTTAAACATCATTGACATTGAAGCAATTAGCTCAATAGGTAATAAGCACGGTGCTAAAGTCGCAGTAGACAATACGTTTGCCTCTCCCTATTTGCAAAATCCATTAGACATGGGAGCGGACATTGTCATGCATTCTGTCACAAAATATATTGCCGGTCATTCTGATGTAATTATGGGTTTTTTAGGAACCAACGATGCGGAGATAGATAAACAGTTTGGTTTTATTCAGAATTCAAGCGGCGCTGTACCAGGGCCACAAGATTGTTTTCTTGCACTAAGAGGTATCAAAACTCTACATCTGCGCATGCAAAGGCATTGTGAAAATGGTGAAGCCATCGCCACATATCTAAGAAATCATCCAAATATCGATAAGGTATTTTGGCCGGGATTTGATGATCATCCAGGCCACTATCTCGCCAAGAAGCAAATGACAGGATTTGGTGGAATGATCTCATTCATTCAAAAAAATGACAGTCTCCAAAAGACTAAAGAGACGCTTAGCAAGTTTAAATTATTCAGTCTTGCGGAATCTCTTGGTGGCGTAGAATCATTGGTTGGTCATCCGTCTGGCATGACACATGCTAGTATTCCTAAGGAAAAACGGAAGGCCGGAGGATTGTCTGACACTTTGATTAGACTGAGCGTTGGCATTGAGGATATTGATGATCTTGTTGCAGATATTGAGCAAGCAATCAAATAGACTTATATATTCAAAAGAAAAATAGTACCACTGATTCTCTTTTTTTTATGCTAGGTCGAAAAGAATATTCTATCGAATTCGAATCGAAATTAGTGGTATGAATTTAGTTGCTATATTCGACGAAATAGTGGCTGATTTAATCCTGAATAGCTAAAATAATTGTACAGAACAACGGATGAATAAATTCAAACATGTGCTAAACGAGATCCTTCGCTCACTGATGATTCAGTTGATGTTTCATCATTTCAAGAAAAATCTAGCGCTACTCGCTGTTTGGGTAATTGTAATCGCGGCATTTTCAGGTGGATTAGGTAAGGTGTACGGTATTCACTACCTATTTCTCGATCCGGAATATCTTGGAAAAGTGAGTTTCTGGAGCTTCTTCATTGTAGGTGTTGCTTTTGGCAATCTTATTATGGCCTGGCATATTACTACATATATACTTGATGGACACAGGTTTAGGTTTATTGGGGTTCTACAAAGACCATTCACCAAATTCTCACTGAACAACAGTCTCCTGCCCTTCCTTACACTACTACTTTACATCATTCTGCTGATACGCTTTCAGATAAATAACGGCTTTGCTGATTCCATTGATATAGTCGTATACATTTCCGGATTATTGCTTGGGATCATTGCCATGCACCTCCTTATGATCCTCTACTTCAGATTTACCAATAAGGATATTTTCATTTTTCTAGCGGGTACTCTGGATAAGAAATTACGAAAAAACATTGTCAGTAGAGATCGAGTGATGAGCAGAGTTCGAGAAAACAAAGCTGATGAGTACAATGTGACCAATTATTTGGATTTACAGTTTAAAAAAAGAACGACGGAACATATTGTCAACTTTGGTAATCGAGAAGCCATTATTAGAGTTTTTGATCAGAACCATTTCAACTCTGTTTTGGTGGAGCTTTGCATCATAGGTGTAATTCTTCTGCTCGGATTTTTCATGCATATAGAGTTTCTGCAAATTCCAGCAGCCGCAAGTTCACTACTCATTTTCGCAATTGCCGTAATGCTCGTTGGCGCAATCAGCTATTGGTTTAAAGGTTGGGGCTTGGCTTTCGCTATGGGCATTTTCATCCTTGTCAATGTTTTTGTGAAAACAGGTTTTGGCAAGGGCATCAATCAAGCTACCGGCATCAATTATGATACGATCAAAACAGAATACTCTATTGAGAATCTGCAAACTGTGCATTCCAAAGAACAATATGTTCATGACAAGCTCCACATGCTTGAAACATTGGAAAACTGGAAGTTAAAATGGAAAAATCCAAAAGATCAGAAAATGGTTTTTTTGTGTGTCAGCGGTGGTGGCCAACGAGCTGCCTTTTGGACACTCAATGCCCTACTAAGTGCTGACAGTTTGCTAGATGGCAGGTTAATGGATCAAACCGTTCTCATCACTGGTGCCTCTGGTGGCGTCATAGGAGCTGCGTATTACAGGGAAATGTTTAGGAGAAATCCACAAATAGCTATCTCTGGAAGTAGGAATTTACTGCTGAGTAGAATTGGGAAAGACAATTTAAATCCTGTAATATTTGGACTTCTCGTCAATGATCTCTTCTTCAAAATGCGGACTCATGAATACGCAGGAAGAACCTACAGTATCGATCGTGGGTATGTATTTGAACAAAACCTAAACAGGAACCTTGGCTATGTCTTCAATCAGCAAGTAGACGACTATCTCGATGAAGAAAGAGCTGCTAAAATTCCAACGTTGATTATGTCTCCCACCATCGCTAATGATGGAAGAAAGCTTTACATCTCGTCCCAGCCGATTTCATTTATGGGAGTCTCATCAGATATTCTTGAAGATCCAAATCAAAAAATCAGAGGAGTTGACTTTCAGGGCCTATTCAAGACCAATGAGCCTGAAAAACTTAGCTTTCTTTCAGCACTGAGAATGTCAGCTTCTTTCCCATATATTACCCCGAATATCAGTTTGCCTGCTGAGCCTCGAGTTGAAATAATGGATGCAGGTATTTCTGACAATTTCGGCATATCAGACGCCATCCGTTTTGTAGATGTCTTTCAGGACTGGATCACAGAAAATACAGCCGGCATAGTGTTCCTTGTTGTTCGCGATACTAAATCAAATTCTCCCATTGAAAAAAGACCCAACCCATCAGTCATTGATCGACTAACCTATCCTATTGCAAGTGTTTACAACAACCTCACCAATATGCAAGACATAAACAATGACGCAAGAATAGAGCAAATGAAAGGTTGGTTTAAAGGCGAATTTGAAATTGTAGAAATTGCTTACGATTCGTTTGAGAAAAACAACTCATCTTCAGAGGTAGAGCGAGCATCTCTAAGCTGGCACTTAACCGCCAAGGAAAAACAGCACATTCAACAAAACATTTTTATCGATAGCAATCAGGACGCAATAAGAACATTACAAGAAATACTCAAAAACTCATCAAATCCTTAAAGCGTGAAGTCTGTCTCCTACTCACCTCTACTTCGGTTCCATTTTTTAGATACAATCGGATAGTTCCACTAAACCATGGTTCAATTTTATCGATCCATTTCATATTAATGATTTGTTGTCGGTTAGCCCTGAAGAAGACTTTCGGATCAAGTCTGCTCTCCATATATTGAAGTGTCTTTGGAATCATTGGCTTATGATCTTCGAAGTAAATCCTGGTATAATTATCCCATATTTCAAATAGCCTGACATCCTTTAAGGTTACAAACCAACACTTCTCGCCATCCTTTACAAAGACCTGACTGTTCTCATTTAATACATCTTTTGCCTCTTCTTTCTTTTCAAGATTCTCAATAACACGCTGCAAGGCCAGTGTTAGTCTGTCATCAGTTATAGGCTTTTTCAAGTAATCTAACGCGTTGTAATCAAATGCCTTTATCGCATATTCACTGTATGCAGTAGTGAATATTATCTGAGGTACTTCATCTAACATTTCCAGAAGCTGGAAACCGTCCTTATCTGGCATCTGGATATCTAAGAAAACCAAATCTGGCTTTAATTCTTCAATCATGGTCTTTGCATCATCTGCATTTTCCGCCTCGCCAATCACTTCAACTTGTTTGTGATTTTTTAGGAGAAATTGAAGTTCCTGACGAGCTAATCGGGTATCATCTACTATTAACGCCTTCATTGTACTAGTGGTAATTTTAGTTTAGAGCTGACCATATTTCCTTGCTGAGTCAATTCAAGATCTGGCTCGCTATCAAATAATATTCTAATCCTGTCTGTGGCATTTTTTAATCCAATGCCGCTGCCTAAATTTTTCTTCAGCTTTCCCGTATTACATACTTCAAGCACAAGATTTTTTCCCTCTCTACTCACAGATATTAGAATATCTCCACCATTCTTGACCTGTGAAATCCCATGCTTAACAGCATTTTCCGCCATCAATTGAATAAGCATGGGAGGAATTCGACATTTTCCTAACGCTTTACTTGTCAATATTTCATAGTGCAAGCGATTCTCGTAGTGTATACTTTCAAGCTCAAGATACTTATTCACTATTTCTAGTTCTTCATCTATTGTAACCTTCTCATTGTCATTGAATTGAATGGAATACCTCAGAAGTTCAGACAAGTGAGAAACCATATCACGGGCTTTCATGTGATCCTCTAAGATCAGAGCCCTAATATTGTTCAATGCATTGAAGAGAAAGTGAGGATTGATTTGAGCCTTAAGGGCAATCAATTCGGCATCTTTTACCGCTGTTTGTAGCTGCCACTTTTCAACCTCCTCTTTTTTGTAGTTTCTAAAGAAATAGATAATCAGGTAAACAGCTGTCCAAAGACTGAAGTAAACAAGTGTTTGAAAGGAGAACAATAAAAAGACTAACGGGCTGAAATTTTCAACATCAATTATATCTGTGGTCAGCATTGTATAGCCAACCACAATCCCATTTGCCAGTATAGAAATCACAATAAGTGTTGGAACCAACCTAAAAATGAGCTTTTGAATTTTAAGTTTCAACCACCCATCTAATTTCATTTTGTACCTCAAAAGGTGCGTCGAGAGAAACATGACTATCGCTCCAAAAAATTGAGCCAAAATAACCCATACATCTACTGTGTCATAAAATAGAAATGATACAATCACTCCTATCATGGCGTAGGTGAACCAGCCAATAGATTGCAAAAGCCAATATGAATTGTTTCTAGTCATGAAGTATGAACCTTGCTACAAATAAAATCTTTATAACCATCCTTGTTCATACTGTTTGAAGCGAGTGGTCATATGTATACGATGAATGGAAATAAAAAAGCCCGCTCACAAACTGCGAGCGGGCTTTCTTGTAATCATCTTACCTACAAGAAATTCTCCACTGAAGTGTAAGGCATATCAAATGCTTCCGCCACTCCTTTATATACAATTTCACCATTGATCACGTTCAAACCAAGTTTCAACTCATTACTATCATTGCACGCCTGTTTCCATCCTTTGTTAGCTAATTGAATCGCATAAGGCAACGTCGCATTTGTCAGCGCCAAAGTAGAGGTATAAGGTACTGCGCCAGGCATATTTGCAACACAGTAGTGCACTACATCATCGATAATGAAAATTGGATCCTCATGGGTTGTTGGCGTACAAGTTTCAATACAACCACCTTGATCAACTGCAACATCTACCAATACTGTTCCAGGTTGCATGTCTTTAAGCATGTCTTTAGTAATAAGATTTGGTGCTTTCGCTCCAGGAATTAGTACCGCTCCGATAATCAAATCATGGGTACTGATGAGTTCGCGAATGTTGTATTCACTACTCATGAACGTATTGACATTCGCTGGCATTATATCGTCCAAATATCGCAGCCTTTGAAGATTTAAATCCAGAATGGTAACATCTGCACCCATTCCAGCCGCCATTTTAGCTGCATTTGTTCCAACGATTCCACCACCTAAAATCATAACCTTAGCAGGTCGGACGCCAGGAACTCCACCTAAAAGAATACCACGTCCTTTTAAAGGCTTCTCAAGATATTTGGCTCCTTCTTGAACAGACATTCTACCTGCTACTTCTGACATAGGAACCAATAATGGCAATGATCTATCAGGTTTTTCCACGGTTTCATATGCAAGGCAAACAGCTCCGCTCTCGAGCATAGCTTTAGTCAATGGTTCATATGAAGCAAAATGGAAGTAGGTGAAGATGAGTTGATCCTTTTTACATAACTTATACTCGGGCTCAATTGGTTCTTTTACCTTAATGATCATTTCGGCTATATCATAAACTGCCTCGATCGTGGGAAGGATTTTAGCTCCTGCCTCTTCATACTGATCATCAGTAAAACCACTACCATCCCCAGCCGTTGACTGTATGTAAACTTCGTGACCTCTTTTAGTAAACTCTACTACCCCGGATGGCGTGACTGCCACCCTGTTTTCGTTGTTTTTAATCTCTTTTGGAACGCCTATTATCATGGTTAAAGTTGTTAAGGGATGGCAAATATAGGGTGTGCTCATTATAGACAACCAAACAATTCGAAATACAAAATAAGGATGATAGGAATTTGAATATTATTAGAATTTAATTTTTATTTTTCAAATAAATCAAAATTTTATATCTATTTAATCAAGTCATCATACTTGAAACCCAGTTTTATATGGAGGCAACCTTTTTTAAAAGTGGATCGTTTTCCGTATTTTTGAAAGTGATAAAGGATGAAAACAATTAAATCTCTTCCATTATGAGCGAGGCTAAAAATAAAACCAAACTATCCATTTCAAAACAAGAAGTTCTCCAAGATTATCGACTTGCAGTAGAGAGCAGGGAAGCTAGTCTGATTGGTAGAAAAGAAGTTTTTATGGGCAAAGCAAAGTTTGGGATTTTTGGTGATGGCAAAGAGATTCCTCAAATAGCAATGGCTAGGTATTTCCAGAATGGAGACTGGAGGTCAGGATACTACAGAGATCAAACCTTTATGATGGCAATAGGGCAGCTGAATACGCAACAGTTTTTTGCTCAGCTTTACGCTCATACAGATGTTGATGCCGATCCCGCTTCAGCCGGAAGGATGATGAACGGTCATTTTGCAACACGCTACCTTAATGAAAAGGGAGAATGGCTTACCCAAACTGACAAAAAAAATAGCAGTGCAGACATTTCTCCTACTGCCGGCCAAATGCCGAGACTACTCGGGTTGGCTTACGCATCTAAACTGTATAGAGAGAATAAGGATTTAAGTGAGTTAGAAGACTTTTCCATCAAAGGCAATGAAATTGCATTTGGTACTATTGGTAATGCATCCACCTCCGAAGGTCATTTCTGGGAAACAATGAATGCTGCAGGAGTCCTTCAAGTACCTATGGTAATGTCCGTTTGGGATGACGGGTTTGGAATTTCCGTTCCTCAGAAATACCATACCGTCAAAGAGAGTATATCTGATGCGCTAAGCGGTTTCCAGAAAACAAAAGATAAGCCCGGCTTTGAAATACTAAAAGTAAAAGCCTGGGATTACGTTGGACTGCTAGAAACATACAAAAAAGCTGTTGATCTAACGCGTAAAACACACACACCGTGTTTGATTCATGTAGTTGAAGTAACTCAACCGCAAGGACACTCCACTTCCGGATCTCACGAAAGATATAAAACCAAAGAAAGATTAAACTGGGAAAAAGATCATGATTGTATCTTGAAGGTGCGAGAATGGATTGAAAATGAGAAGCTGGCAACCGAAGAAGAACTGAATCAGCTAGAGAAAGAAGCCAAGCAAGCCGCTAAGCAAGCAAAAGATGCTGCTTGGAAAGCTTACAGCATTGACATTAAAAAAGAAGTCGAAGAAGTTCTTAGCCTAATTGAAAAAGCTGGTATTTCATCAGCAAAAAAATCAGAAATATTATCCATCTCTGAAGAACTCAGAAAAGAGTTGAATCCGGAAAAATCACATATCGTGAGAGCTGCCAAAAAAGTACTTAGGTATCTAAAGAGTGAACATTCCGGAGAAAAACAAAATCTCATTAATTGGCTTGAAGAAAAAAGCGAGTCATATCACAATCAATATAGTTCTAAGCTATATAGTGAATCATCGGATTCAGCATTAAACATAAGCACCACACCTGCGACATATTCTGACTCTAGTGAACTAGTTGATGGAAGAGAGGTTTTGAATGCTTGTTTTGATCATTTACTTGCCAACGACCCAAGAATATTTGCTTTCGGTGAAGACGTTGGAAAAATCGGAGATGTTAACCAAGGGTTTGCAGGCCTTCAGGAAAAATATGGTGAGCTAAAAGTTACTGATACCGGAATTCGTGAAACCACGATTATTGGACAAGGAATAGGAGCGGCAATTAGAGGTTTGAGACCAATTGCCGAGATTCAGTATTTAGATTACTTACTCTACGCGCTCCAAACGCTATCCGATGACCTGGCTACTTTACAATATCGAACGTTTGGCGGACAAAAGGCTCCATTAATCATAAGAACCAGAGGTCACAGATTGGAAGGTGTATGGCATTCGGGATCTCCGATGGGCATGATTCTTAATTCCCTGAGAGGCATGTTCGTGCTTACACCGAGAAACATGACTCAGGCTGCAGGTTTCTACAATACACTCATGTCGAGTGATGATCCAGCTCTAGTTATCGAATCCCTAAATGGATATAGGCTGAAAGAACGGGTTCCGGAAAATCTCACAGAATTCAAACTCGCATTGGGCGAACCAGAAATTTTAAGATCAGGGACTGACGCTACTATCGTAACCTACGGTTCTACATGTAGAGTAGTTATGGAAGCTGCAAATCAGTTGGCTGAAGAAGGTGTAGAGGTAGAAGTGATTGACGCACAAACTCTTATTCCATTCGATTTGACAAATACAATCGTTGATTCATTAGAAAAAACGAATAAGCTAGTCGTTGTTGATGAAGACGTAGAAGGAGGAGCTTCGGCATTTATTATGCAACAAATTCTAGAGCGAGATAACGGATATTTTCACCTAGACTCAAAGCCACTAACAATAACAGCTAAAAATCACAGGCCTGCATATGGAAGTGATGGTGATTATTTCTCTAAGCCGAATGTTGAAGAAGTGTTTGATAAAGTATATGATCTTATAGCAGAGGTTAATCCAGAGAGTTACCCGAGCATTTATTGAGTAATGTCTTTTAGAACGAAATCTTGTGTGGTAACCTCATTACTCTTATTACCTTCTCTATCATAAATGTAGAATTTTGCTCGAATAACATCATCGAGAAAAGCTAATCGGAGTACGGCAGATTGGATAGAATACGTGAATATTCCACTCTTTCCCTCTGGATCATACTGGGGTATGCGCCCATTGAAAACACCTATATCGCAAATGTCTGTGCCGAAAATCTGTTGATAATTTAGTGGTACATAATCAGAACCAACTTTCTTTTGAAACTCAATTATAAAATTGAAATATGTTTCAATTCGATGAACCGGAAGAGCCGAAGATATTCTTTGCGTTCCCGCATCAGAAGGGACTATATTTCCTCCCTCACCCACAACATAAGGAGTTAGAGTTGTATTTGATAAGAATGTTCCGTCCTGATTAGTTAGCCCTGGACATACCAGCGGCACATCATTCAAATTCTCCGAGAAAAGCTCTTTACCAAATGCTAAAATTGGATAATCACCTTGTGAGCTTTCTACGATAAGGGTATTATTTGAAATGCCAATAGGAATGAAGTTTTCGGTGATAAGTGGAGCGGTATATATTGGAGGAACAGCTTCATTGATATTTGCTTCAGTAATCACACTATCCCTTGAATCTAGATATACATCATATTCATTAAATGGCGGCAGTACATCCTGAGACTCTATCATGCCTATATCTCCATTGCCATCCTCGAACGAAAAAGTGAGGATAAGTGAATCCGTTGTAGCTCCGTCATAAAAAACGATATCCTCAAAAGCTATTTTAGGAGTGTCAGGAAAAATATCTTTGTCAAAGCAGCTTGTAAGTGCAATGATCATGATCGGTAACACATATTTTAAGAGTCGATTCATATGATAAAAACAAAAATAATCTACTTTGCCCCTAATGACTTGGGATTATGATTTTCGCTGAAGAATTTAAACATACATTATTTGAAATAAACGAAAAAAACTTCAATGATAGTTCATTGGCTGCTTTTGAATATCAATATTATTCATGCGAATTATATAAAGACTATTGCAACAACCTTCAAAGAACTCCAAAGACCGTAAAAAGTCTGCTAGAAATACCATTTATTCCCATTGAGTTCTTCAAAAATCATGCGATAAAAAGCGGAAGCTGGAAAGAAAATAAAATTTTTAAGAGCAGTGGAACCACTGACACCGGCAGAAGTCAACATTTTATAAAAGATCTTGATCATTATCATAATTCTGCAAAAAGAGCGTTTGAAAACCATTTCGGTTCACTTTCTAATTATAAAATAATTGCAATCCTTCCCTCCTATCAATCTCAGGGTGATTCCTCGCTAATCAGTATGGTGGATTATTTCCTTCAGTTCAGTCTACCAGATTCCGGCTACTTCATAAATAATGACCTTAAAGATCTTCTGCAAGACTCGGTCCAAAAGCTGATCGTAGGTGTTTCCTATGCATTGTTAGATTTAGCAGAATCCCATTTCAATACTAGAAATGCCATTGTAATGGAAACTGGAGGTATGAAAGGAAGACGTAAAGAAATAATCAGACACGAATTGCATGCAGCGCTCAAAAAAGGATTTGGTGTAGACCAAATATGGTCTGAGTATGGAATGACTGAACTACAAAGTCAGGCATATGGTAAAAACGGAACATTCCAATTTGCACCTTGGGCTAAATGTTTTATTAGAGACATTAATGATCCTTTCACCTACCTGCCGGACTATAAAACTGGAGGAATAAACATCATTGATCTTGCGAATATAGATTCTTGCTGTTTTATTGAAACAAAAGACCTAGGTATATTAAATAATGACACTTTTGAAGTTCTCGGTCGTTTTGATAATAGTGACATTCGTGGATGTAACTTGATGATTTAGCGAAAATCATAAAATATTTTAAACGATTAGCTGTTGAATAGTAGAATATTTCTCCTATTTTTGAAGGGTTAGGTAATGAAATAGCCCTCACATTGAATTAAACCGCATATGAAACTAAAACTTACGATACTAGCAGTTATTATTTTGGCAATGAGCGCATGTACTCAAAGAACTTGCCCTACATATGCTCAAGAAGATACTCAAGAAGTAAAGAAAGAGGAAGTTAACGCTTAAGCCTCCACATACTTATTCACATCTTCCTTGGTGATTGTGTCTTGAGACATAATGACTAACCTCTCAATCACGTTTCTCAATTCGCGGATATTTCCTGTCCACTCAAAATTTTCTAGTTGCTTAATTGCTTGGTTATCAATTGACTTCTTAGCCGTGCCATACTCATGAGCTACTTGTTCTAGAAAATGATCTACTAGCATACCAATGTCGTCTTTTCTCTCCCGCAGTGCAGGAACAGTAATGACCATTACACTTAGTCGGTGATACAAATCTTCTCTGAAATTACCGACTTCTATCTCTTTCTTTAGGTTCTTGTTGGTCGCTGCAAGTACCCGCACATCCACTTTAATCGACTTATCTCCACCAACCCTTGTGATTTTTTTATCCTGTAAAGCTCTCAAAACCTTGGCTTGAGCTGATAAACTCATATCTCCTATTTCATCCAAGAATAATGTGCCTCCATGTGCCTGTTCGAATTTTCCAATTCTTTGTTTGTGAGCAGAAGTAAACGACCCTTTTTCGTGTCCAAAAAGTTCGCTCTCAATAAGCTCAGAAGGAATGGCAGCACAATTTACTTCAACCAGTGGGGCTTTAGACCTGTTACTTTTTTCATGAAGCCATCTTGCCACAAGCTCTTTCCCAGTTCCATTCTCACCATTAATTAGTACTCGAGCTTCTGTTGGAGCTACTTTCTCAATAGTATCTTTTACTTCAACGATTCCCTTTGATCCTCCGATTATATCGTATCCTTTGCTTACTTTTTTTCTCAAGACCTTGGTTTCAGTGGAAAGCTTTGAGTTGTCGAGTGCATTTCTAACTGTCAAGAGAATTCGATTCAAATCTGGTGGTTTTTGAATAAAATCATACGCCCCTTTCTTAGTAGCTTCTACAGCTGTATCAATAGTGCCATGGGCGGAGATCATGACAAAAGGCACATCTAAACCTTCCTCCGATACTTTACTTAGCAACTCCATACCATCCATTTTTGGCATCTTAATATCGCAGAGGACCAAGTCAATTTTTTCCTGCTCTAATTTACTCCATCCATCTTCACCGTCTTCTGCTGTAAGTATATCATACTTTTCTTCTGCAAGAATATCACTTAGAGCATCTCTAATACTCTTTTCATCATCAACTACAAGAATTTTAGCCATTGGATTTTTTAATTTAATAAAGTACAAAAAGCAAGCCAGTAAGCCGGGTTCTGTTCTATCCCATCATTTATCTGGCCTTATTGTTACCAATAAGATCTAACGACCTACCCAATTCTACTCGGACGAGTAATCCTCAATTGTAGAACCTATTTGGTCTTTCAGCGCGTAAGGTTTACCAAGCGGCTTATGTCACCATGAGCCCGGTGAGCTCTTACCTCACCTTTTCACCTTTTCCCCGGAGGGTAGTTTGTTTTCTGTGGCACTCTCTCTCTACCAAAAAGGTATGCTTCCGCTTAAGAAGTACGCTACTCTGTGCTGCCCGGACTTTCCTCTCCTGCAAACACAGGAGCGACAGGTCGACTTGCGATTACAAATGTATTAATGAATGTCTTTACCAGTAATTTTTAATTCCCAATCATCTGCGTGATTCGCAATTTCTTGAATCATCTCTTTCACCATCTCATCTTTTAGATTTACCAGAAAATTAATGGCTTCTACTTTCAGGAATCCATCTTCAGCCACAAATTTGGTATATGGATAATCTTTAGAAGCTTCAAGACATTCTTGAAATGGAATATCGTAGGATAATTCACAGACTTTAGATTTCAAATGAACTACCTCGCGATCGTACCCAGCATGAGTAGCTATATGGCCTGTGACCGTTTGGAATCTTCCTCTCTTTAAGGGAACAATAATGACTGATTGCTTTTCATCATACTCCCGGAACTCTCCCCCAATTTCCTTTGCGTAGTTCTCACTAAATTTTCTGTAATTCATGGCGATTTGGTTTTATCTACATAAGATAATAATTCCAAATCGAATTACCTATCCAGCGATTGTTTAGGATCTGATTCTGCTTTGCCTTCTTCTTCGATTGTTTCTTCCTCTTCCCTACGAAGAAGAGCTTCATCCCTCTTGATGGTGAGAAGTTCGCTAATGTCATTGAAAGAGTGTACGAACCGTAAACTGATGCCTAATTCCTGATTCTGCTGATTTTCATTTACCTGAATCCTTTGATCCGAATTGCTGAATACCTTTGCTCTGAGCCTTCCATCCTTCGTAAGGCTGTACTCTACTGACCAATCACCAACTAGGTCATTAAGGACATTGGTATTATTGTCATCCTGACTACCAAAATCACCACCCCGTGTCACTTTTAAGCGGCCATTCAAAAAGGTGTAGGCAAAACGAAGTTGAAACGTATTGAAATTTTCATCATCTATGTCCGCAAGGTTAACTTCAACTTCTAAGTTTTCATCAATTTGGCTTACCAAATAACTTACCTGACTCGATACGAATTCGCTAACACTATTACCGAAGCTGTTGCCTCCTCCCAATGTAAAACTCTCCCTTGGAGAAAATCGCTTGAGAATTAGTAGGCTAATAACCTGGCGCTTAAGTTCTTGCTCATCATTCCGTATTTGAGACAATGCCGGAATGTTTTCGTTTGTTGCATCAGACTCATTTTGCAATTGCAAATCAAAGCCAATCTGAGGTGAAAGCATACCACCGTCCAACTCTAGGATTACTGAAACAGGTACTTTTTGAGACAGAAGTGAAGGATCTTGATCATCAGGGTTCTTCAAGCCTTCAAAAGAAGCTCTTTGTTGGTAGGTTGCATTCAGGTCAATAATCGCATTGTAGGGATCTCCATACCATGTAATTCTACTTCCAGGTACTACATCAAACTCTTTACTTAGGAGATTGACAATTGTTAGATTGTAAGCCCCTTCTGTTATTTCGAGTGGACCAAACATATTAAAATCACCATCGGTATCGAGACGTAATTTTAAATTACCTCTTCCACGCCCTCGGATGATATCCCCTGTTTTTATATCAAATATTAACTCACAGTATGCATCAGGTGTCACCTCTATATCAAAATCTAAAGTAAGACCTGAAATTTTAAAATCCTCCTCTACTACAGCCCGAGTAGTATCTGCGAAGTTTACAAAGGTTATATATTCTTCCTGACCCACCGCTGTACCTTCAGAAACCGGCACGAAGAAACGTGTGTCCGCTTCTGTTTTAATGTTTGCCTTGATATTCAAATCATTAAGTGGTCCAGTAATATTGATAATACCGGTCCCGTAGGCTGAACCATAATAGAGACTATTGTCCAAAGATGTGGTGTTGAGAAATTCGAAATTATTAGCCCGAATGGTAATGTCTGAAATGAAATTTTCGAAGGATCTATGTTGAACAGCTCCAGTTACTATAGCGTTTGAACCTTTTCTATCAACCAAATCAAAATTTGAGAGGCTGATGGTATTGGGATCAAAATTTACTTGACCGGCAAACGAATAGCTAGTATTTAGATAATCGACTTTCAGACCCCCATTTAAGATTTTGAAACTACCAAGGACTCTAGGCTGAGCAACAGTTCCTGATATTTTTAATGCCCCACTTGCCACACCTTCAATTTCAGAAAAGTTTTCTTTCAAAAATGGTTCGCCCATTTTTAAATCAGCATCATCAAATTTGATAGCAAAATCCAACTGTTCCGTAATCTGAGAAGGGAAATAATATCCCTCAACTTCAATGGCATTTACATTTTCGCGCTCTACGTTTACTTTAGTATAAATACTTTTTTTAACAGGGTTCCATTCAGAAGAGCCGCTGATATCTCCAACTGCCAGATCATCATAGATTAAGTTTTTAAGCAAAAAAGCTCCATCAAACTTAAAGGGGTCTTTGCTCGTCTGTTTAAACATCTTAAAGTTACCATTGAGAAATCCTTTTATCTCTGCATCAGAAAACAGACTTACTTTATTCATATTGAGATCCTCAGTCGAAACTTCAATATTTGTCTGAGTAGAATCAGCATAAACTCCCTCAACTACTATAGATTCACTAGAATCGTAAATTTCAAAATTTGAAATTGATGCTTTCTGCTTAGTTATGACAACTTTATTGGTAGGATTAAATGTCCAATTATCATTAAGCAGTTTAATGTCTGACGGTAACATTTTAATAACTATTGAATCAGAGGATAAAACAAGACTACTTTCAATTCTAACATCGCTGGCGGTGCTTGGCTGGCTAATGTGAGTCGTCAGATCAATGTTATTATCGTACCAAATACCTTCCAGAAGCAGGTCTTCAGTATTTGGCATTCGGTCGAAAACTTGCTTTGATGATTCTAAAATGAAATTGGTAAGTATATCAGACGCTTCAAGATCAGTTGAGCCATTAATTTCCAATACTGGCTGGTGAAATTCATTCGTGCCCAAGGTAAACGTGTCTGACTTTATGTATATCGACACATTGGCATTTTTACTTTGCCTGAATGTTGATTCAATCAGTGTAGCACCACCAAAATCAAAGGGAAGTTTTAATGAATCGAGGTATTCCGAAATGTTATCAATTTTTGCGTTTAAGGATAATTTATAGTTTTCACCACTCGTTTCGTGATTGGTAGTATCATTAGTCAACTTAAGCTTCTTTGCATAACTAGAAGCCATTATTGGTATATCCTTAAGTGCATTTGAAATCTTGAACTTTCCTTCCAATGTTGAATTAAATCCAGGAAAGGCCATTTTAATAACCCGAGTACTATCTTCAAAATTTGCGCTTACTCGGATTGAGTCTAAATCAACTTCTTTGTCATCAATAGATATAAATCCAGAGTCGATAGCTAGACTCCCTGTAAAATCGTCAATATCAATATCTTTTACTTCTAGTTGAATTTTCCCTTGCGCAGATATGTGTTGAGATGACAATTTGAGCTCATCAACATTGATTTTTTCAACATTCATATTCACATTCAAAACCTCGTGAATTTGCCTGAAGTCAATTTGGGCTATTCCATCTAGCGCGCAGTTAGGATCACTTACAGAAAATTGGCCCTCGAAAAAATTCTTAGCAAATTTTCCGTCAACCTCGACACTATCATATACATATCCATTAAGACCACTATTATAAATAAGTGCCCTCAAGTCAAATTCAGCATTCTCGGGGACTATTCCTTTGCCATTTATTGTTGCTTTGAGATTAACCACCTGAGCTATCTGATTTTGAAAGAAGGCTCCAACATTTAGGTCTTTAAACTCTAAACTACCATCATAGGACATATTATTGGGGTTCTCAGGAATTTTCAAATTGATATCCGTGTGAACCGAACCCTGATCAGTTACAAAGTTACCTCTCGCTACAAAGTCTTTCAAAAAACCCGCAAAACTCCCTGTAAAATCAATCTTTCCCATTTGGCGTAGATTATCTGCATAATCCCCAATGTAAGGTCTAAGGTCAGAAGGAATTACATGAGAATCTGTTAGATCCGCCAATATGAATGTTTCTTTGATATTTGGAAGGCCAAAGCAACTCACACCACCTACAAAATAGGATTTACCATAACCAAATCTTGTTTCCTCAATATTGAAATCCCCTACAGTTCCCCATATTATCCCATCAATAGCAATATCCTCATTAACCTTATCGGTGCCCAAAACAATTTTCAGGTCTTCATGGGAGATTAGAGAATTTTCAAAATGGAGAATAAAGGAAACACTGTCTACAAAATGCCCAAGATCATCAAGTCCGTTGAAGAAAAATTCCAGGCTATCTGAAATATGACTTGTTGGTGTTCTAAAGTTTAGATTATCAACACTAAGTGATTTATTACTTAGATAAAATTTGGTGTTGAATTCTGAGATCGTAAATCCTGAATTGCGCTCAACACCGGACATTTGTATTATGTCTCCTGAAATAGTATCAGATACAAGTGACAGTTCAGCTACATTAATATCGGGGATTCCAAATCTCAAGTTTGCAAAATCCAACTTGGATCTATCCGGTTCTTTAGCTTTATTCCTTAGACTAAATTTTAAGTTTTTCAAATCTACTTGATCAACATAAAGGGGCTTTGACTCCTTTTTAGTCGTATTCTTTTTTAGCGCATTTAGAAACTGTGAGAGGTTTATCTTAGAAGCAGAATCGTATTTGATAAGCTTTAGCCTCAGGTCATTAGCGCTTACTTCTTCCAGACTTAAAAATTCTCCATTTATGATATTTTTTATAGAATAATTCACCTCAACACTTCTCGAATAGAGAAGGGTGTCATTTTCAAGATCTTTCACAAGTATTTGTTCAAGACTCGCCCGATCTAACCAAGATATCTTCACTCTATCTATCGATATTTCATGGTCCGTTTTCTTTGATATCTCCAAGAGTACTTTCTGAGCAAGAAATGTTTGAACCGGGCGTAATTGAAGAAGGAGAATAATAACCAAAAAAATTGCCATAGAATAGAAGAAAACTCCTGAAAAAAGCTTCCAGAGTACCTTGCGGACTTGTGATATAGTTATCTTGGCCTTCAAAAAAAAGTGGCAATTATTCTTGGCATAGAGTCTTCTTGCGATGAAACTTCAGCATCTATTTGTATTAACGGCAAAGTAATCAATAATGAAATTGCTAGCCAAGACATTCATGAGCAGTACGGAGGCGTAGTACCCGAATTGGCATCCCGAGAACATCAAAGAAATATAGTGCCAGTTGTTGATCATGTAATGAAGCATTCCGGTATTAACGCAGAAATGCTAGATGCGATTGCCTACACGAGAGGACCTGGATTACTAGGCGCATTGCTCATTGGCAACAGTTTTGCTAAGTCTATGGCGGCATCCCTTAGCATTCCATTGATACCCATCCATCATATGAAAGCTCATGTACTGGCCCATTTCATCGATGAGCCTAAACCAAGCTATCCTTTTATATGCTTGACAGTTAGTGGGGGACACACACAAATCTTAAGAGTGAATAGCGCCACTGATATGATCATCTTGGGCCAAACAAAAGATGATGCCGTCGGAGAAGCGTTTGACAAGGCTGCTAAATTATTGGGCCTACCTTATCCCGGCGGTCCAATGATAGATAAACTGGCCAAAGACGGAGATCCAAATCGTTTCAAGTTTGCAGAGACTGAGATGCCCGCGCTAGACTATTCATTTAGTGGTATCAAGACTTCCATTCTCTACTTCTTAAGAAATGAAATTAAAATAGATGAAAACTTTATCGAAAAAAACATACAAGATCTGGCAGCTAGTATTCAACAAACACTTATTTCCATGCTCATGCACAAACTAGTTCAGGCCTCTATTCAAGAGAACATTGACCAGATTGCAATAGCCGGTGGTGTTTCAGCCAATAGTGGCCTAAGGGATGCAATTAAAGTTCAGGCAAAGAAAAGTAGTTGGACGACCTTCATTCCAGACTTTCAATATTGCACAGATAATGCAGGTATGATTGCAATTAGTGGTCACTTATTATTCGAACAAAGAGCTTTTGGTGATTTGACTGATAGTCCACTTCCTAGAATGCCATTTTAACTACTCTACTATATATTTAAACCATGAGCAAGGATAAGAGTAGGTTTTCTAACGACATTCAGATCAAGAATCGCAAGGCGAGCTATGAGTATGAATTTGTAGAAAAGGCAGAGGCTGGCATTATGCTAAAAGGAACTGAGATCAAATCCTTGAGAGAAGGAAAGGCAAGCATACAGGAAGCGTATTGTTTTTTTAGAAAGGACGAATTGTTCGTGAAAGGAATGAATATATCACCCTACTCACAGGCTAGTTTCGAGAGTCATGATATGACTCGGGATCGAAAGCTTCTTCTAAAGAAAAGGGAACTGGAAAAGTTTAAGTCAAAAATGGATGAGAAAGGCTTAACTATAGTTCCCATAAGGATATATATAAACAAACGTGGCTTAGCTAAGTTAGAAATTGCGCTTGCAAAGGGTAAAAAAATCTACGATAAACGAGACAGCATTAAAAAGAAGGACCAAAAACGAGAATTGGACAGGATGAAAATATGATATTATGAATACTGTACTGGTATTAAATCAAGATTACACACCTCTCACTGTATGCTCGGTACAGCGTGCCTTTATGCTTATGTTTCTTAAAAAAGCAGATCTTATTTCCGATATCAAAGACAAACGACTGAGATCCATTTCGAATTCTTTTCCTTTTCCATCTGTAATTAAAGTCAAATATTACATAAGTATTCCATATAAAGGTGTTGTCATGAGTCGTCACAACATCTTCAAGCGTGATGGAGGAAGGTGTCAATATTGTGGGACAAATAAAGAGCTAACGATTGATCACGTAGTGCCTAGATCTAAAGGTGGTAAATCGACATGGACTAATCTGGTAACAGCATGCAAGAAATGCAATTCTCGCAAGAGTGATTTCACTTTAGAAAAGGTTGGCATGAAGCTAAGTAAAGCACCGATCAAGCCTTCTTACATTACGTTTCTTAGAATGAATAATGGTGCCTATCGAGACGATTGGACTCCATATTTAAATCCTAAAAAAGCCAGTGCCTAAGCAATTAAGACTATGAAATATATCGCTATCCTTTTTATCGGCATTCTGAGTTTTTCTTGCAACCTGGAGGAAGGTGAGGAAGAATCTGAACGAGAAGAAACACTTGAACGGTTTGAAGAAAAAAAACGAGAAATTGAAGAAGAAATAAGTCAGCTGGAAGAGGAGACCAAAGAAGCCGCTGAAGATGCTAAGAGAGATATCGAAACTGCTCTGAGAAAACTAAAAAGGCAACGGAAAAAGGTAATTGATGAAGCTGATAAGTTAAGAAAAGCTACTAAGAAGGAATTGGGAAATGCACTAGACGATGCGAAAAAGGAATATGAAAAGTGGCTAAAAGAGAAAAAGAAGCAGTTTAAAGAATAAAAAAAGCCTGATCGTATGATCAGGCTTTTTTATATATAATTGAAAATTACTTAATTCTTAACTCCCTTTAAAGATTTGTAGAGAATCTTCCTTGCGTTCGACTTCCTCAATGTTTGTTCAACGTCGGAAACAATACCCATCTTCACTTCAGAATCAATGTTCAGTGCCATTGTAATTCTATCCCTCTCTGCTTCTGATAGTTTATCCTTTTCTTGATTAACAAAAAGAGTTAATTCATCAGCTTCCATGAAAACATCATTTGTCTGGATTCTAGGCTCAGCACCATAAGTGCCAACATTCCTTGGCTCACCAATGTAAATATGACTTACCAAAGATTTTTTCTGAATCTTGGAAAGCTGGTCTGCTTTTGGAAGAATCTGCTTTACTAAAATCTCTTGCTCTCTCATCACAGTTGTAACCATGAAGAAGAATAGCAACATGAAGATAATATCAGGCAATGCTGCCGTTGGTATATCTTGAGATGCACTCGAACTTTTCTTAAACTTCGACATAATTCAACTTATTTATCTGGTTCTGCAATTGAGATCGCCTTTGGAATACCAAGCTTACCTTGCTCGTACATTCTTTTCTCCACGTCTTTCGACTTATCCAGTTCCAAGTATTCTTGGGCTGTAATTCCTACTCGCTCTGCATAGATTTCATTATATGCTGCCTGAGCAGCATCTAATACATCTATATACAACTCATAGCTCGTTCCTCTATTTGCCTTAAATGATACAACGGCTTTTCCTGGATGATCAGAAGATTCAGAACTTTGCTTCGCTCTGGCTTTCATCTGAGATGGCAAGCTATTGTATGTATCAATACCCGATTGATCTGGATTACCAAAGTTCAAAATGAATGCCTTGATCTCTTCTTTTAGCTCCGACATTGGCTTGACGTATACCTCGTTCTCTACCAAAAGTTGATCATTTGAGTTCGCCAAAATTTTGAAGATGTTTCTTTCTTGAAACTCAACTATTGGCTGATCTGGTTCTGGTGGAGGAGGTAACTGCATTAGTATTCCTTTGTCATTTGCTATCGTGGTAGTTACCAAGAAGAAAATGAGCAAAAGAAAGGCAATGTCAGCCATAGAGCCTGAACTCACTTCCGGAGTGCCTCTATCTTTATTCCTCGCCATTATTCAGCTGCTTTTTTAATTTCTGTATATACAATACCGCCTATTGCTGCGATTGCAAGAATGTAAAAAGTTGTCAATCCTGCTCCTACTAGTTTCGCAGTTGTTGTAGAAGCATCACCAGAGTTTTCTCCACTAGCAGTAAAAAATGCTATTAAGAAAACTACTACTAATCCTCCAACTCCCATTCCCATTTTCTTTAATGAGTCTGGATCGCTCATTGCCTTCATTAGTGGCATGCCTACCGCAGTAAGTATGCAAACACCAATGAGTATATATGATATAAATAATCCTACATCTACCATAGTCTAATGTGATTTAGATTATTTAGAAAGATTGTGCTTAACAAGAAGATCTACTAAAGAGATAGAAGCATCTTCCATGCTGTTTACGATTGAATCAACTTTTGATACAAGGTAGTTATAGAAAAGCTGAAGAATTACAGCAACGATCAATCCACCTACTGTAGTCAATAGTGCCACTTTAATACCACTTGCTACTAGAGCTGGAGATACATCACCTGCTTCTGCAATAGCGTCGAATGCTTCAATCATACCAATTACAGTTCCCATGAAACCTAGCATTGGAGCAAGAGAGATGAAAAGTGAGATCCAAATCATTCCTCTTTCTAGTTTACCCATTTCTACAGATCCGTAAGCGATAATTGACTTCTCAACCATCTCAACACCTTCAGACATTCTTAAAAGTCCTTGAGTAAAAATTGATGCAACAGGGCCTCTTGTGTTTCGGCAAACTTCTTTAGCTGCGTCAGCACCACCTGCACTCAAAGCATCTTCTACATCTGCAAGAAGCTTTTTCGTGTTTGTAGAAGCCATGTTTAAATGAATAATTCTTTCAATAGCGATAGCCAAACCAAGAATCAAACATGCAAGAACGATACCCATGAAAGTTGGCCCTCCATCGATGAACTGTTCTTTTACTACTTGGTGAAATCCTTTAGATGGCGCAGCTTCTTCTGCTGGAGCCACAATCTCAGCGATTTCTTCTACAGGCTCTTCATATACTTCTTCGGTTTGCGCTGAGTCTACATCTGCAGAATCTGCCGCAGCATCAGAAAACTCTTGCGCTGTAGCGCTGAAGGTAAAAACACCTGCCAACATTAAGAGAGTCAATAACTTTTTCATAATTCAGTCTTGTAAGTTAAGTCTTCGGTTTAGTTAAATATTTAAGTTTTAGTAAAATCCAAATTTGCATTTTCATTCCCACAAAATTCGCACCATTCATAAAAAAAGTCGAACCCTGAAAGTCTTTCTCTGCAAAAAAATTCGCAGAGAGGAAGGGATTCGAACCCTCGATACCCTTTTGAGGTATACACGCTTTCCAAGCGTGCGCCTTCGACCGCTCGGCCACCTCTCTGTAGGTCGTCACTTTTGACGGGCTACAAATAAATCATGAAAAATACCTTTATGCAAGTTTTATTCGAACATCAAGGTCATTCTCAGTATTTCATTCAGGCAAAGTGTCCATTTCCCCAGCTAATGAATAGGTCAACATCCGCTTCAATTCACTTATATCACCAGTCGAGCCAAGCAAAAACATCATTTTTGTAATCGCAGCCTCTGTAGTAATGTCTCCACCACTCAAAACCCCTATTTCATTCAATTTTTTACTGGTCTCATATCTACCCTGCTCTACCTCGCCCCCCACACACTGACTCACATTTAAGATGACTTTACCATTCTCAATTGCTTCTTGCAGACATTCAATGAACCAATCAAAACTCATTGTATTCCCTGAACCAAATGTTTCCATCACTACACCTTTAATGGCTGGATTTGATAAAATCGATTGCACAACATGCTCAGTTATACCTGGAAATATTTTCAAAATAGCAACATTCGAATCCATTTCATTTTTGACTCTTAATTGTGCGTCCGGGTCAAATGGCATTAATGCAGGATAGTTAAATTCTATCTCAATGCCTGCTTCAGCTAATGCAGGATAGTTTTCCGATTCAAAGGCCGCAAATGTGCTGCTTCTAAGTTTCTGAGAGCGTGAACCTCTCAAAAGCAGGTAATTAAAATAGACGCAAACCTCACTTATAATCGGCTGCCCATTTGTGTGAGCCGCCGCAATTTCCAATGCTGTGATAAGATTTTCTCTTGCATCCGAACGAATAGAGCCTATTGGCATCTGGGCACCTGTGAATATTACAGGCTTATTAAGACCATTAAGCATATAGCTAAGCATGGAGGCGGAATATGCCATTGTATCAGTTCCATGGAGGATAACGAAAGCATCATACTGTGAGTAATTTTCTTCGATGATATAGGCCATATCTTTCCAATCCTGGATGAGAATATTGGATGAGTCGATTGGCTTTGGAAAAGAAATAACCGTGAGTCTTATGTTGAATTGTCTTAATTCTGGAACACGATCTACAACTTTACCAAAATTGAAAGGAGCGAGTGCCCCACTTGCATCCTGAACCATTCCGAAGGTGCCTCCAGTGTAGATTATCAGGACGGAACGTTCACCTATCTCATTAATATTTACAATCTTGTACTTCAATAGAAATCACTTTTTAGAGGGGAAAAATAGCGCATTTGCATTTGCTGTTGTCAATTCATCAATCGCTTCTTTTGAAGTATTTAAATATTCCGCCACTTTGTCTCGTACAAGCGAAACGTAAGCGGGCTCGTTTCGCTTACCACGATGCGGCGCTGGAGTGAGATAGGGACTATCCGTTTCCAAAATAATCTTCGTCTGATCAAGATGAGGGATTATTTGATCCATCCCTCCATTCTTAAATGTACTCACGCCTCCAAGTCCGAGATAAAATCCCATTTCGGTGATTCTTTTTCCTTGATCAACTGTTCCGGTAAAGCAATGAAACACGCCTTTGAGTCCTCTTCCTTTATAAGCTCCAGCCAGCTCTATGGTTTCATCTATAGTTTCTCGGCAATGAATTACGATTGGCAGGTTATGCTTAAGTGCAAGTTCACATTGAAAATGAAATGCTTCTTTCTGTTGCTCCCAAAAAGTTTTATCCCAATACAGATCTGTGCCCATCTCTCCTACTGCCAAAAATGGTCGTTTATTTAGCCAATCCTCGACGCGTTGAAGCTCTTCTTCAAAGTTTTCCTTCACCGAGCAAGGATGAAGCCCCATCATTGGATAGCAAATACCCGGATAATTGGCTTCTAACTCAAACATCTGATCGATGGTGGAGCTATCTATATTGGGCAGTAATATTTTCTTGATTCCGCTCTCGAGTGCACGATTGACAACATCATCAATATCATCGGAAAAATGTTCCAGGTAAATATGGGCGTGTGAATCAATCATTTTATGGACTCGAGTTTAAATCCTTTTGAGGTGAAAAAAGATAATATTTCTGGAAGCATCATTTTCAAATTTTCAAATGCTTTTATTGAATCATGGAAAACTAAAATGCTGCCGGGTTTTGCCTGCTTCATTTTATCAATGCTTTTTTCAATATTTAGTTTCGGATCAAAGTCCCAAGACAAGTGACTCCACATGACAATTCTACGGTTCTTAAGTGCGTTGATTTGGCCTTTCTTGATGCGTCCGTATGGAGGTCGAAAGAGTTGATTGTGAACTCCGAGTATCATTAGTTGTTGATCACAGGCTCGAATGTCTTCTTGATAGTCCAGGTTTATGGTTGTCCAACCATTCAAGTGATTATATGTGTGATTTCCAATCACATGGCCTTCATCCAACAATTCTTGTGCTAGGGTCATATTTTCTCTAATGTTTTTACCTAAGCAAAAGAAAGTGGCTTGTGCTCCAACTTTCCTTAATTCATGCTTTATCCATGGAGTGGTTTCCGGATTTGGTCCATCGTCGAACGTTAAATAGATGGATTCTTCAGAATCAATATTCCAAATTAACTCTGGGTATCGCGCTTTGGTAATCCTTGGTGTCTTATAAAACCGGATCATTTGTTTTGAATAAGGCAGGAAAGCATGGTGATGTCGTCGTGAAATGTCCGACCACCTTTGAACTCGTTTAGCGATTTTAAAATCTGATCATGCAGATCTGACAAGTCTTCCGGGCAATCTTGCTTCATAATTTCTAGCAAGCGGTCAAAACCGAAATCTTCTTCCTTTTCATTAAATGTTTCCGTAAGGCCATCCGTATAGGCAAAAAGGAAAAATTCCTCCAATTTTTCTAGTTTCTTAGTTTCTATAAATGGCAGTGGATCGAACATACCCAGAACGGTGGTCCCGTCATTCAACAGCTCTATATTGTTCCCATTCTTGAGAATAATCTCGTTGTGTCCGCAATTGATATATTCAAGATTTTTTGTTTTGAAATCGTAGATACCGGCAAAAAATGTGATGAAATTTTCAGCGTTTCCACTTACAAAAGTGGTGTGGTTGAGTTCGGTGACGATCTCCAAAAGGTCTTTAGTTTGTCGAACCAGCGCTCGTAACGATGCTTGAAAATTGGACATCAATAGGGCCGCTGGTACTCCTTTACCTGAAACATCAGCTATGCAAGCAAGAAATCTATTTTCATCGATCTGTATGTAGTCATAATAATCTCCTCCCACATCATGATGAGGTAAATAGAATGCTTCAATTTGTAACCGCTCAATCTTGGGAAGTTCTTTCGGGAATAGAAAATTTTGAACCTTCTTGGCAATCTCCAATTCTCTCCGATAGGCCTCTTGCTCCATCTGCTGTCTGGCAAGTCTCTTATTCTCTATTGCCACAAGAATGATATTGGTCAGGGCATTCAAGAAGCGATTTTGAACGCCAAGCTTAGCGTCCGTTTCTATGAATACAACCGATAGAAGCTTACTCTTATGATAGACTGGAAATACGGAATCAAATTCACTAAATGAAGTCTCTACCGTTCCAACCTGATTCTTGAGATCGAGGTATTCTGCTGGTAAAGGACTTCCAATCAAATCCTCCTTAGTCCCAAAATTCACTCTGCACACCCACTCTCCATCTTGTTGTGTATAAAGTGCCAACTTATTGATTTTTAGATCTGCGAGGAGCGTAAACTTGTAAATCTTTAGCAAGTCATCCTCCGGCAGATTGTTGTTCACAGCCTGAGTAACCTCAAGTAGAGCATTGAGCTGGAGATCCTTTATGTCTAGCGAAGTTTCCTTCATTGAGTGTTATGTTCAAATAGTCCTTTTTTGGAAGCAAGATAAAAATAGGATTGAAAATCGTTTTCGAGGTTTAGCTTCCCTAGCTCTGACTCTTCATTCACCGACTTATAAACACGAATCCATCCCTGTTTGACCATATTTACCAAGTTGGTTTTTAGCATTTCATCTGAAAATTCAGTCGCTTCCTTCAGGTCATTATAGGCGGTTACAAAATAAAGCTCATCAATGATGTCAAATTCTGCGTCTGTCATCTGTATCTCCTTCCTTTCCAGGTGTAAGAACCAAAGATAGAATTCATACCCATGAATAAGACATGCAATGGATAAATTATTTGAAAGATCAGTAATGCCCAAAAACTACCTTTTCCCTTCATGAATCTATTAATTGGTGATACAAACAAAAAAAGCGAGAAAAATCTGGCAACAATAATCAAACTGATAAGCGATGGATCAATTCTTCCCAAAAATGCAAAACCCATCGCTCCATAGAATAACAAATAGTCCATAAAAAAAAGCACCGCGCTGACCCTTACTTTCCAGTTTTTGTTGTGTTTCCACTTACTAGTCCATCTTACTCTTTGATTAATAAATGAACTCAATTTCAAGTGGGCAGGGGTTTTTACTACGGCTTTTTCCTCTTTCAAAAAATGTGTGGAATTGGGGAATTTTCGCATGATATTGAATAACAAAAATTCATCATCTCCAGAAGGTGTAAAAAGGTTGTTGGTATATCCTCCTACTTCTTCAAATGCTCTCTTTCTAAATCCCAGGTTAGCACCACTGCACATACTTGGATTTTCATGTGCAATCGTGACCGCTCCAAAACCCATCAACCCAGCAAACTCAACCTGTTGAAGTCGAGCGAATAAACCCTTTCCTTCTATCGCGACCGGCCCAGCTACCATATTGGTACTTTCTTCAAAAGCATTATTGTATGACCTGATCCACTCTTTTTCAAACCAGCAATCGGCATCAGTTGTGAGTATGGTTTCATGTTTTGCCGCTCTTACAGCTGCTGTCAATGCATGCTTCTTCCCTTGCCGTTCCTGATTTTCCAATTGAATCAACCGAATGGTAATGTGCATTGATTCTTTCAGTCGATGAACAATCGGAACTGTCTGATCATTAGAGAAATCATCCACAATTATGACTTCAAACAGATCTTCGGGATAATCCTGAACAGCAAGTCTTTGTAAGATCCGCTCAATGTTATCCGCTTCATTTCTAACTGGTATAACTACAGAAAATGGGATTAATGATTCTTCGCTAGAGACTGTTGGAATTTGTCTCCATCCCCATGCTAACTTCAAATAGAAAAGCACATGGATAATAGTGAATATTATGATCAGAACCATCATCACGCAATGTTAACCCGAATTGTTGGACAAGAGGTTTTGCAATTGGCTAAAAATGACAAACTCAACTCAGCTGGCAAATGATGGCTTTGATCGTATTACAAACAGCAGTCCTACTAATGATGGCATAACTATGTTAATAATCCATATTAGAAATACGGGTGCAATCACCAATTCAAGCTGTGCAACATATGGTTCAAAGAAAAAGAGTCCGGAAGCCTCGCGCACGCCTATTCCCCCAAAGAAAAGAGGCAATGCGGATCGAACAAGAAATATCCATCCAATTCCTCCAATCAATATCTGTGGCTCAATGAGAGGTAAGAAAGTTGTAAGTAAAAGGTAGAACTGTAAGACAAATACAGTATATCGTAATAACGAGATTGTAACTACTCTCATGAGTAATTCTCTGGAAAGCCCCTTGAAATACTTCATGAATCGATTAATGAAATCTTTCAAAAGAAGTTTGAGCAAGGGTATACTTATTAGAAGACTAAACACGAACCAACCATTCCATTCATAATTCTGAGCTAAAAAACTCGTTCCATATAGCCCGATAATCAGTGTAAATGATAACATGATACCTCTATTTAGAACGGCTGCTGAAGTGGTTTGAAATTTATCCTTCTGATGTGAAATTCGAGCGAGCAGGTCTCCGGTTGTAAATGGAAGTATCCAGTTGAGTGCCAGTCCAGCCAGTATTACTTTCCATGCTTCAAGAATGGATATTTGTTCAAATTGTTCTATTGACAATTTCCAACGAAATGCCTCAAGGTGCCAGTTGACAATCATTAGCAGAGTAACAGTGAAAAGTGTGAGCCAAAAACCATTCGGAATCGGTATCTCATTTATGGATGTAGATTGGCTTTGTAGTTTGTGATATATGAAATACAAACATCCTGATAGCAGTGCCAGTTTGATCAATGCAATGATCCATGACTTATGGAGGTTCTTTGGATGGTTGTTCTTAATTTGCATTTGTGGCGATTAAAGAGCGAATCATTTTAGGAATTGACCCGGGCACGAATGTAATGGGATATGGATTGATCCATTGCAAAGGTGAAAAAATGAGCGTGATCCAGTTTGGAGTAATCCATCTTAGCAAGTATAAAAACCACGAGATAAAACTGAAGAAAATTTTTGAGCGTGTCACCGAACTACTCAAAGAATATTTGCCGGATGAGGTGGCACTTGAAGCACCCTTCTTTGGGAAAAATGTGCAGTCAATGCTTAAGCTTGGACGAGCTCAAGGTGTAGCCATGGCAGCTGCCCTCAATCGAAATATGCCCATTCATGAGTATGCTCCCAAAAAGGTGAAACAGTCTGTTACAGGAAATGGCAATGCCAGCAAAGAGCAAGTAGCTCATATGATTCAGACGCTACTCAAATTTGAGGAAGCTCCAAAGCTGCTAGACGCAACGGATGCATTGGCTGTCGCAATCTGCCATCATTACTCTTCCAAGTCCGTGCTTGGTGGTGGAGGGAAGAAAAGCTGGAAGTCGTTTATCGCCGATAATCCGGGCCGGATTAAATAATTTTTCTTCTTTTTGACTATCTCTATTCAAGAGATCAATAATCAAAAAACCCACAATAGGTAGGTTTAAATATCTTATTGGCGGTTACCAATTGCTAAAGACTAATATCGTAAGCTTCTTTGATCTTTTTTGCCGTCTCAGCCAATTCCTCCTTGCTTGGTGAAAGCTTCATCTGACTGAAGTTCATGTCGTTTACTGCATTGATTGGGATTAAGTGCACATGCGCATGCGGCACTTCCAAACCGATAACAGAAACACCAATTCGTTCGCAAGTAATGACTTTTTCAATCGCCTTTGCAACGCCTTTAGAAAAGGAAAATAAACCTGCTAGCGTCTGATGATCCAGATCAAAAATGTAATCAACTTCTTTCTTAGGAATCACCAGTGTGTGTCCATCTACCAGTGGATTAATATCCAAAAAAGCGAGATAATTTTCATCCTCTGCTACAATATGTGCAGGAATCTCACGCTCGACTATCTTAGTAAAGATGGTTGACATCAGACTGAAATATCCAGGATTTCAAATTCAATGTCGCCGGCAGGTACGGTGATTTTTGCCTTCTCTCCTTTTTTCTTTCCCAGCAACCCTTTGCCTATTGGAGATTGAACAGATATTTTACCACTTTTTAAGTCAGCCTCCTCCTCTGCAACCAGCTGATAAGTCACCTCCATATTGTTTTTCTTATTCTTGATCTTAACTGTAGAAAGAATAGATACCTTGGATGTATCAATTGAAGACTCATCGATTACGCGTGCATCCCCTACTACGTTCTCCAACTTAGAAATCTTCAATTCTAATAAACCTTGCGCTTCCTTTGCCGCGTCGTATTCTGCATTCTCACTTAAATCCCCTTTATCACGTGCTTCAGCTATTTGTTTAGCCATATCACTTCTTCCTTTGGTCTTGAGCTCATTCAGCTCAGCCTTCAGTTTATCAAGTCCTTCTTGTGTGTAGTAATTAACTGCCATAATGATAGTACCCCTTTAAACAAAAAATAACGGCCTCACATTGAAGCCGTTTTCTTGTGTCGTCATATTTTGATAGTGCAAATATACAGTATTGCTAATCTCAAAATCAAGAAACTGACTATTTCAAAGTTTTGATCTACAACAGTTTAAATACACGATCTCCTAATATTGATGTTAAAATATTAGAATAATTCAATTAAGAATTCTCATGGCTCGTTTAGCAAAAATCTTTATCGGAAAAAGAACAAGTTTCACCTTCTTTAGACAGAGGTACATCGGAATACAAATTTTACTTGAAAATGAATGAATAGCTTGCATTGTCAAGTATTTCAAAACCACCATGAATTCTACCTATTTAGACAATTATTTCTATCAGAACCCCAACTTTAAGGTGATGAAGAAGCCAGTTAATGTGCACGTAGAGGTGGATCTTTTAATTGCGGAACCTGCCAGCGATATCAATTCAGTTGATTTCGTAGAAGTGTGTGAGAAAAATGGGAGTACTTTTTTTACTGATAAGAATTTTGGGATAGCCAAAATAAGTTGGAAAGGCCACGTTGATATTCACATTGCCAAAAAGCTGATCAGACTGGGTTTTGAAGCAATCGAGTTTCATGGATACAAGAAGTTGATACTAGACCATTCTGAATTGGCTGTATTTGAAACTGAAGCTAGAGTTTGGATCAAGGAGTTGCTGAAGCATAAGGCCGAAAGAGTCAATGAAAAATTGATCAAACTCGCTTCGATCAGCCCAAAAAATGCTATTGGTAGTGTATATAGTAATTTTGCAGGTGATATTATTAAGGAAGAGATGCCTCACCTGAAGATGAGAAAATTTGATGATGTCAGCGATGCGTTGCATTGGTTAATCTGACTTCAAAGCCGCTATTTTTTCTCCAAGCACTTCACTTATTCTCCGATAGGATTCATAACTCCAACCTCCAACATGAGGTGTCAGAATTACATTATTGAATCCTGTTAGTTTCTCCAAAAGTTTCTTTTCTTCGGCGTTATAACTAGCAAGTCTTTCGTTTTCCAAAACATCCAAACCTGCTCCATACAAGTCACCTCCCTCTAAAAGATTTATTAGGCCTTGCGTATCTAGTACTCCACCTCTGGCCGTATTGAGAAGGACTTTTAGCTTTTTAAACTTTTTAAGATATGCTTCGGTGAAGAGTTTATTAGTTTGATCGTCAAGCGGGATATGAATACTTAGTATTTCAGTTCGATCAAACAACTCTTCCAGTTCCACATTTTTGATAAATGCACCGGGAAACTCGCCTTTATACTTATCGTAACCAATGATTTCACAAGCAAAGCCCCTTAGTTTTTCAGCAAAAGACATCCCCATATTACCAACTCCATATATTCCAACTACTTTGTCTCTGAGCTCAACCCCGCGATTGCCTTCTCTGTCCCATGTGCCCTTTACTATTTCATCATGGCCTATTGGGATTTTATGCAGCAATGAAAGTAACATTCCTACAGCATGCTCACCCAATGAATCTCGATTCCCTTCCGGAGCGTTGATGGCCTGAATGCCTTTAACATTCAAATATTTCTGGTCCACTTTATCCATGCCTGCGCCGGCTCTGGCTACAAATTTTAGATTAGTGGCTAGATCGATCATTTCTTTGTTGACAGAGGTTTTGCTGCGAATAATCAAGCCATCAAATCCATGTATGATTTCGAGAATACCTTCTCTGTTTATTTCAGGTGAATAAATCGTATCATATCCTGCTTCTGCTAAAAGCGGTAGAATACACTCGTGCATGTCATCAGCAATGAGTACGCGTTTCCTTGCCATTATAAATTATACAATAGGTGTGCCGTCGAGAAATAGACAGCCAAACCAAGTAAATCGTTCGTCGTAGTGATAAAAGGCCCTGAAGCGAGTGCTGGATTTACACCAAAACGATTCAATAAAAGTGGGGTCACAGTTCCCATAAAAGAGGCTAACAATACAACTGCAAAAAGTGCAATTGCCACGGTTGCGGCAAGTGGTTGCTCTCTCATAAATAGGATCACGGCTCCAAAAACCATGAGAGAAAGAATAGCTCCATTCACTATTGCGACGAAGAATACTTTTAGCAGTCTTTTCCACATACTATCTGCAAAGACATTTGGGTTTGCTAAGCTTTGCACGACGATAGATGATGATTGTATGCCTACGTTACCTCCTGATGCTGTGATCAAAGGAATAAAGAAAGCGAGCGCAGGCACGATTATAATTTCTTCTCTGAAGAATCCCATAAATTGAGCTCCAACCAAACCGCCTGCCATTCCAATAATCAACCACGGCAAACGTGCACGTGAAATTTTCCATACCGTATCATCTTCCTCGACATCCGAGCTCACACCCGTCATGAGCTGGCGTTCCTCTTCGGCATTCTCTCTGATCACATCAATAACATCATCGATGGTAATCCGTCCCACAAGTCTTCCTCTTGCATTCACAACTGGCACCGCTTCCAAATCATATTTTTGCATGATACTTGCCACTTCTTCCTCACTGGTGGATGTTTCCACAGAGATGATTTGGTCGTCATAGATATCAGCCACTTTAGCTCCCGATTTGCCAAGAATCAAATTCTTCACTCCTACTTTTCCAAGAAGGTTTTCTTTGTTATCGATCACATATACAGAATAGATCTTCTCTACGTTCTCAGCTTGCAAGCGAATTTCTTCTATGCACTGTGAAATGCTCCAGTTCAGGTTGGCCTTTATTAGCTCCTTAGCCATCAATCCACCCGCAACATCTTCATCATATTCGAGGAGTTCCATCAAGTTGGAGGCCTTCTCCTCATCAGAAATCTGTCGAATGACTTCATTCCTGTCTGCCACTTCCATCTCATATAGGATGTCAGTACCATCATCGGAATCCATTAACTCCACAAACGAGGCAAGGTCAGGTGCTGAAAACTCTTTAATAAAGTCTTCTCGCACATCCTCTTCAAGATCCTCTAAAATGCTAGCTCCTATTTCCGGTGACAGTAGATCAAAAACGTATTTGCATTCTTCGGCATCAAACTCATCCAACAATGCAGAAATATCAGCTGGATTTATACCTTCAAGAGTGGACTGAATAAAAGAATTATCTTGCTCGTCCAGCGCTTGCTGAAATCGGTCTTTGAATTCAACGGATAACTCAAAAGTCATTACTGGTTCCATTTCAGGAGATTTTTTCAGTAAGCGAGATAAATTCTTGAACAGACAACTGCTCCGCACGTTGGTTCAACACCTCCATCGCAGCAATAGATTCAGGCAAATTTAGATCTTTTAATGCGTTGCGCAAGGTCTTGCGACGTTTCCCAAAACCAGCCTTTACGACTCTTTTGAAGAGCTTTTCATCGCAAGCCAATTCTTTTACCTTGTTCCTTTTCAACCGGATAACTGCGGATTGCACTTTAGGAGGTGGATTAAACACTCCGGGTGGGACTTTGAACAGATACTCTATATCATAAAAAGCTTGTAGTAAAACACTCAATATGCCATAAGTCTTGTTTCCGTGACTTGCACATATCCGATCGGCAACCTCCTTTTGAATCATACAAACCACTTCATCTACCTTATCTCTATCGTCCCAAAATTTAAAAAATAACTGTGATGAAATATTGTAAGGAAAATTTCCGATCACATTAAACCGATCAAAAGGCACATCATACTTTAAGTAGTCCTGAAACAGAAACCTATCACTCTGCTTTAGGAAGTTGGCTTTCAAATAGTCGATAGATTCAGCATCCACGTCCAATGCATAAAAATCAATTCCGTTTTGCTGAAGTAGATATTTGGTCAAAACCCCTGTACCGGGTCCAATTTCAAAAACAGGAAGATTTTCTTCATTCTTCAATGCTTCCACTATTTTCTGGGCGATGTTCTCATCTTTCAAAAAATGCTGACCTAAATGTTTTTTGGGTCTTACGTTTGCCAACTTATCCTCCGTTTTTATACTTGTATTTTCAGTAAGAATGCGATTTTGAGATGTGTAATTAAGTATTACTCAATCTCAGTAAACAACTCTCGAATTTTTCGAGTTAACTTCAATTTTATAAATGTACTTCGCAAATGGGTGAATCATCTCACAAAAAAAACAAACCTGTCATAGGAATCACAATAGGTGATGTAAATGGGATTGGGCCAGAGGTAATTATCAAATCCTTGGAAGACAATCGTATACTTAATCAGTTTACACCGGTGCTTTACTGCTCCGGCAAGGTGATTTCATTTTACCGAAAGAATCTGAACAAAGAAAGTTTCAATTACCAACAAATCTCTGACATTGATAAAGTAGTCCACAAAAAAGTGAATGTTCTAAATGTTTGGGATGAAGCTATTGAAATCAACCCGGGTCAGGCCAACGAAACTGGAGGAAAATATGCAATACTTTCTTTGCAACATGCAGTATCAGACTTGAAAAATGGAAAAATTGATGCCATTACCACAGCTCCATTGAGTAAGGAGCTGGTGCAATCAGATGAATTCAAATTTCCCGGACATACGGAGTACTTAACCCAAGAGGCTGGCGAAAAAGAAAGCCTCATGTTTCTGGTCCATGAAGGATTGCGTGTGGGTGTAGTGACCGGGCACATTCCATTGAAAGATGTAAGCAGCAAGGTGACCAAAGAGAAGGTGGTAACTAAGCTCCAGAAAATGCTCAAGTCTCTCCAAAAGGATTTTGGTATCAAAAAGCCACGAATAGCTGTTTTAGGATTGAATCCACATGCAGGTGAAAATGGACTACTCGGTAACGAAGAAGAAAAAATAATAATTCCAGCAATCGATGAGATAAAAAGTGGTCATCACATTGTGGCAGGTCCCTTTCCTTCAGATGGCTTTTTTGGAATGGGTACTTATAAACAATATGATGGTGTACTCGCCATGTATCATGATCAAGGACTGATTCCTTTTAAAACATTGGCATTCGAGGAAGGCATCAATTACACTGCAGGATTGCCATTCGTAAGAACCTCCCCTGACCATGGTACTGCCTTCTCTATTGCAGGAAAAAATGAAGCCGATGAGACCTCATTTCGTAATGCACTCTACCTGGCAAATGACATTATCCGTCAACGAAATGAAAATCAGTTTGAAACAGAGTAAGAAAAGTAATTCATAAAGCTTTTGTAGTACTTGGATTCTATCTAAATTTGCGGGTCTTTACCGGGAAGTGGACGGAAATGAAGGATTTGAAAGCGTACAAGATCGAGATTTTTGGACTGAGTAACAACACTCACGACTTCAATTTCGCGTTTAACGACGATTTCTTCAATCATTTTGAACACAGTCTGGTGAGCAAGGGCAAAGGCACTTGTGCTGTGATTTTGACAAAAACGGACTCGATGATTACCCTAAATCTGAAGATTGATGGTTCCATTGAGCTAGAATGTGATAGAAGCCTGGCGCTTTTCGATTTTCCTATTTCGATAAATAAGGAGATCATTTACAAATATGGTGATGAAGAAAAAGAGCTTAGTGAAGACGTATTTGTAATTCTAAAAGGAGAACAGGAAATCAATATTGCATCGTTTTTATATGAATCTATTAGTCTGGAAGTACCGATGAAAAAATTGCATCCAAAATTCCAGAATGATTCTGAAAGTGACGAAATGATTTATGTTTCGGGAGCTGATAAGGAATCACAAGAAGAAAGCATTGATCCCAGATGGGAGGCCTTAAAAAAGTTGAAATAAGAAAAATTTAGATAGAGAAAGAAGATGGCGCATCCAAAACGAAAAATTTCGAAAACCAGAAGAGACAAAAGAAGAACACATTACAAAGCAACTCCAAAGAATTTTGTAATCTGTCCTACAACAGGTGAGGCTCACCTTCCACACAGAGCTTTCTGGCATGAAGGCAAACTTTACTATAAAGGTAAAGTTGTGATGGAAAAAGAAGTTTTAGCTTAAGCTAAGTTCTGATGCCTAAGATTCAAGCAGCAATAACAGGCGTGCATGGGTACGTTCCTGAGGACGTAATAACCAACAAGGATCTCGAGAAAATGGTGGACACCAACGATGAGTGGATCACCTCTCGAACGGGCATTAAGCAACGACATATTTTAAAAGGTAAAGATCAGGGCACTTCAGTAATGGCTGTAAAAGCTGTTGAGGGGCTATTGAAAAAAACCAACACCAATGCAGAAGATATTGATCTGGTAATTTGTGCGACTACAACACCAGATCTTGTTTTTCCTGCCACAGCCAACATCATTTCCAATAAAATCGGAGCAGTCAACGCTTTTGGATACGATATTCAGGCTGCTTGCTCGGGTTTCCTATACGCTTTAGCAACAGGATCACAATTCATAGAGACTGGCAAATACAAAAAAGTACTTGTAATAGGTGCGGATAAGATGTCTTCCATTGTGGACTACACCGATAGAGCGACTTGTATCATCTTTGGCGATGGAGCTGGTGCTGTTCTTCTGGAACCAACTGAGGATGATTGTGGTATCATGGACTCCATTCTCAAATCCGATGGATCAGGTGAGCCTTTCCTTCACATGAAAGCAGGCGGCAGTCGTAGACCCGCTACCGAGGAGACAGTGAAGAACAGAGAGCACTTTGCTTTTCAAGAAGGATCCACCGTATTCAAATTTGCAGTGAAGAATATGGCCGATGTTGCAGCTCAGGTGATGGATCGAAACAATCTGACAGCAGATGATGTAGCCTATCTTGTCCCTCATCAAGCCAACAAAAGAATCATTGATGCCACAGCCAACAGAATGGGTGTGAGCGACGAAAAAGTAATGCTTAATATTGCTGAGTATGGAAATACAACGAGCGGAACCATCCCACTTTGCCTTTTCGATTACGAGAGCAAACTAAAAAAAGGAGATAACCTGATCCTTGCTGCCTTCGGCGGTGGATTTACATGGGGATCTATCTGGGTGAAATGGGCATACGATCCTAAATAACAACTAACATCCTAATAATTCATGGCAACTACTTCTGATATCAAAAACGGACTTGTGATTGAATTCAATCATGATTTATTCAGTGTGGTAGAGTTCCAGCATGTGAAACCAGGCAAAGGTCCTGCATTTGTTAGAACGAAACTAAAAAGCATCACAACCGGAAAAGTGATTGACAACACGTTTTCTGCGGGGCATAAAATTACAACTGCTCGTATAGAACGAAGACCCTATCAGTTTCTATACAAAGACGACATGGGATACCATTGCATGGATACCAGTACGTATGAGCAAATTGCCGTGCAGGAAGAACTTATTAATGCGCCTAAGTTTTTGAAGGATGGCCAGGAAGTAGACATTTTATTCCATGCAGAGGAAGAAAAAATATTAGCTTGTGAACTTCCTCAACATGTGATCATGACCGTTACGCAAGCAGATCCGGGCGTGAAAGGAAACACCGCAACAAACGCTACTAAGAATGCGGTAGTGGAAACAGGTGCTACTATTCAAGTGCCCATGTTCATAGAACAAGATGAAATCATCAAAGTTAACACTACGGATGGCTCGTATGTAGAGCGCGTAAAATAATAGCGTTTACGCCAAAGAAATTTTATACCTTAGTTCTTAAGATTTATTAATCAACAATTAACCTATGAAGGCCAAAGAAATTCAAGAATTAATAAACTTCCTTTCCGAGTCAGGATTGGAAGAAGTGAATATTGAGACAGATAATTTTAAGGTGAGCATAAAGCGAAGTGCCGAGCAACACGTAATTGCTGCTCCAGCGGCACCTGTTGCACCCGCGGCTCCAGCGGCACCTGCAGCTCCTGCTCCTGCTCCAACAGCAGATGGAGGAGGTGCACCAGCAGCATCTGACAGTAACCTTATAGAAATAAAATCACCAATGATTGGGACGTTCTATCGATCCGCAAATCCAGAGTCTCCGGCATTTGTGGAAGTAGGTAGCTCAATCAACACAGGAGATCCTGTTTGTATCATTGAAGCTATGAAGCTCTTTAATGAGATTGAATCAGAGGTGACTGGTAAGATCGTCAAAGTATTGGTTGACAATGCTCAGCCAGTAGAATACGATCAGCCACTTTTCTTAGTAGATCCATCTTAAAACATTACACTTATGTTTAACAAGATTTTGATCGCCAATAGAGGCGAGATCGCATTACGTATTATTCGTACTTGTAAAGAAATGGGCATCAAAACAGTGGCAGTTTATTCGAAAGCTGATGCCGATAGTCTTCCTGTACGATTTGCTGATGAAGCTGTGTGTATTGGTCCTGCAGCTGGAAAAGATTCCTACTTAAAGATCCCAAACATCATTGCTGCGGCAGAAGTAACTAATGCAGATGCAATCCACCCCGGTTACGGATTCTTGTCAGAAAATGCAGAGTTTTCTCGAGTATGTGCTGAAAATAACATTAAGTTCATTGGGGCAAGCGAGGAGATGATCAGCAAGATGGGCGACAAAGCCACAGCAAAAGCAACCATGATAAAAGCTGGCGTACCCGTTGTCCCAGGTTCTGAAGGATTATTGGAGTCTGTGGAACAAGGCATTGAGTTGGCTAAAGGAATAGGCTATCCAGTGATGATCAAAGCTACCGCAGGTGGTGGTGGTAAGGGCATGAGACTCATCAAAGAAGAAGGCGAATTCAAAAAAGCCTGGGACAGTGCCAGACAAGAAGCCGCTGCGTCTTTCGGGAACGATGGGATGTACATGGAAAAATTTGTGGAGGAGCCACGTCACGTTGAGATTCAGATTGTTGGTGACAGTAATGGTAAGGCGTGTCACCTTTCTGAAAGAGATTGCTCTATTCAGCGTAGACATCAGAAACTAATTGAAGAAACTCCCTCTCCTATTGTTTCGCAAGAGCTTAGAGAAAAAATGGGTGCAGCGGCCATTAAGGGAGCTGAAGCCATTAAATATGAAGGTGCCGGAACGGTAGAATTCTTAGTAGATAAGCACGGCGATTTCTATTTTATGGAAATGAATACGCGTATTCAGGTAGAACACCCGATCACGGAAGAAGTAACTGATTACGATTTGATCAAAGAGCAGATAAAGGTTGCCGCTGGAGAGCCGATCTCCGGACGGAACTACTATCCACAGCTTCACTCAATTGAAGTACGAATTAATGCGGAAGATCCTGCTAATGGTTTCAGACCGAGCCCCGGCAAGATCACAAACCTTCACTTCCCTGGTGGGCATGGAGTACGTATCGATAGTCATGTGTATGCAGGCTATACCATCCCTCCTTACTATGATTCCATGATAGGTAAGCTAATTGTGAGTGCTCAGACGCGAGAAGAGGCGATCATAAAAATGAAGCGTGCACTGGAAGAGACTGTGATTGAAGGTATTAAAACTACTATCCCTTTTCACCTAAAAATGATGGAAGATGAAGCGTTTAAATCCGGAAACTTCACTACGAAGTACTTAGATACGTGGGACTTCAGCGTGCTGAAGTAATCAGTAAGATCATGAAATATTGCAAACCCTTGCCGGATATGGTGAGGGTTTTTTGTTTTAGACCCAGCGATCTGAACCTTTTAAAGACTATTTTTAACTTTAACGACAACTTCCAATCAACCTAACCCTCAAAACTTGAAAATTGAAATTGTCTACATTATTGGTGCTGTGCAAGCACTCTTCTTTTCAGGTCTTGCCATCAATAAACGGAAAAAATCGTTAGGAGACTATGTGATGGTGGCGTGGTTTGTCTTGCTCGCAATTCTTCTTTTTTCTTATAGTCTAGAGGTGATGGCCATCGAGGAACAATACCCAATATTCTGGAGCCTAACCACAGGACTCTCTCTTCTTATAGGACCAATCACACTTATGTATGTACTTGCCTATACCCAGAGAAATCAACACATTCATCTACTACATGCACTGCATGCTTTACCATATATCGTTTTCACAATCATCATCTGCCTCAAAATGACAAACCTATCCGAACTGAGCGTAAGGGAAGGTATCAACCTTATAGAAGATGGTCGTGAACCCACTTTTGCAGTGTTCGAACTTTTTAGAATTTTCCAAGGACCGGTTTATCTAATAATTAGTCTTATTGTTCTGAAAAAACACAACATCCGGATTGGAGGTCAATTCTCATATACAGAGAATATTGATCTTAAATGGGTTCGTAATGTTATTCTAATGCTCACACTCATTTGGGTCACGGTAGTTGTAGTAAACGTTCTTACAAACTTCAATCAGTTCTTCTCCTGGCAAACAGGTGATAATCTAATCTATATCGTAGTGACGATTACCGTATTTGTGAACGGCTATTATGGTATTAAGCAACAGTTGATTTTTTCGCCAGCTATAGCAACAATTCGCTTGCATGATAAACAAAGTAAATCACAGTACATCAAGTCAAGTCTTTCGGATAAAGAATCTAAAGCATACCTTCAAGCTTTAATCCAGTATATGGAAGAAGAAAAACCTTATCTGGACGGAAAGTTGTCGCTCGCTCAGGTAGCTGCTCATCTTGGTATTACCACCAACCACCTATCACAGGTAATCAATGGAGAACTAGAGAAAAATTTTTTCGATTTCATTAATACATACCGAGTGAGAATAGTGAAAGAGAAAATAATCGATCCATCAAATAGTCACCTCACTTTATTGGCTTTGGCATTAGAGAGCGGATTCAATTCCAAAAGTAGCTTCAATAACATATTCAAAAAACACACAGGTTATACACCTTCCCAGTTTATACTTTCTCAAAGATCTTGATTCATTCAAGGTCCTAATTCATAGGGATATCTCCCAATTCGTAGGCAAGTGTCCAAATCTATAGGGATGGTCGATTGGTTATCGACTATCCTATTTGTTTGCTTCATCTATTAAAAATGCAATTCAATGAACGCAAACAAACGATACTATTACATCGACTGGCTGAGAGTGCTGGCCTTTGGCTTATTATTTCTATTTCATTCATGGCGTCCATTTGATCATATGCCTTGGCATGTAAAAAACGACGAGCAAAGTGTGATTTTTGACTTACTTACTTTCTTCGCTCATGGTTGGCGAATGGCGCTAATTTTTCTAGTTTCCGGAGCTGGTACTTATCTGGCAATGCGTTCCAGAAAAGAAGCCTTCTTAAAGGATCGGATTAAACGGCTTTTAGTTCCATTTTTTTTTGGAATACTTCTTATCATTCCGCCACAGCGTTTTTACGAGTGGATTATGTTCCGGGGATTTCAAGGAGACTTTCTTACGTTCATTACAGAATACCCCACGTATCAGTTGGATAACGACATGGGAGTTAGCGTTCTTTTGTGGTTTGGGCATTTAGGCACACACCTGTGGTATCTACCCTACCTTTTTGTGATGATACTTTTTACCCTACCGCTCCTGAAGCGTATTAAGAACCACCGATTTGGATTTACCTTTCTCAAGAGGTTGATGGAAATGCGATTCGGCATTTTACTATTGGCTCTTCCGGTATTTATGTCCCGTCTTATACTAAAGCCAATTTTCAGTGAGTATACTGACTGGGCAGATTTTTTTATATACCTATGGCCATTTCTTTATGGGTTCATCTTCATGGTTGACCATAAATTCATACAAATTCTGAAGAAAAAAATGTTGTTGCTGTTGAATTGTGGCATCCTTAGTTCTACACTATTTATCTACATCGTGTCGCTTGGAGAAGATATGATTATGGCCTATGTGAATCCATCATTCTCTTTGCTTCATGCTGGAATAAGCCTAGTATCTGCGGTTATCGCGGTTAGTTGGATTTTGTTCTTTGTAGGATTATTTGCGAAAACAATGAACTTTAACCATCAGTTACTGATTCCGGCTAACATCAGCATTCTTCCGATATACGTAATGCATCAAACCCTCATTATTATCTTTGGATATTATATTGTTCAGTTTGAATTGAATCTATTTTTCAAGTTTATACTTATTGCTTTTACGGCTATTCCTATGTCAGTAGTGATTTATAAAGTGGTGAAAACCAATAATATAACTCGATTTCTTTTTGGCTTGAAGCCTATCGGGAGAGTTTGAAGAATAGAGGTACTCTAAAACATACCGGATTATGATAAGGGTTTTTTCATATTTGTCGCTAGTGTCAAAAATTTGACCCGAGCTATACCCTTCGTTTCATCCTTTCTAGTCTTCCCTAGTAGTGTATTGAACTCGGTTAGAAACTTGATATACCCAAAGGCTGCATGGTGGCTGACCATTCGTTTAAAGGAAAGAATCTATTAAAAGGATATGTTCAAATTATTGCGTCTAAAATATGTTATGATTCCTCCCAGTAAAGAGTTCGTTGATCTAATTATACTCAAGCCTTGCATTGTATGACATAATTTGCCGCCGTGTAAAAAATTCTACCAATTAAAATTTTAAACAAAACCATGTTAAAAAACCAATTAATTTATTCACTGACAATAGCCTTGCTTTTCTTCTGTACCTCCGGTTGCGATCTCTTAAACCAAGAAGAAGATGAAGAAATTATTGTGGATGAAACGCCTATCCCAGATCCTGAACCTGAAATTTCGGATGCTTATAAGCTGGAATTAATGCAGAAGTATGCGCCGTATACATATATCGATAAAAATGAAAAGTACTTTCCTTCATCGATCGATTTTGCATTTCCACACTTCACGAGGTATCTAAACGAAGAAAGTGGTTTTTATTCACTGACTACAACCGAGCCACTTGAAAGTGGTAGTGATATCCTAGACTTTTTTCACGGTGATTTAAGCACGGCCGAAGTGTATGCTTTTTGGATTGGAAAAGACGAATCAAAGTACCAGATTACTTATTTCTATTACTACCCATACAATGAAGCTACTGGAAATTTATACCAGAACCATGTGGGTGATTGGGAACACGCATCTGTAAGGTTGAGATGGATTGATCAAGGGAATGAAGATTGGGTGCTTGAACCTTATCAAGTGTTTTTGGCAACACACGATTATGGTACCACCAAAGCATGGGAAGATATAGACAAAATGGGAGATCAACCTATTGTTTATTCTGCTCAAGGTTCGCACGGGATGTACTTTACTGCCGGTCAAAATGATATTGATTTTACTTCAAAGGGTGAGGTATTGGATCTTTCCGAAGAGGGAAGAATTGTTGCATTTGACTACACGGGCAAGAATGGCTTAAATGGAAGCGAATGGCCTAAATGGATGAATACAAATTGGAAAAATAAAGGATCAGATCCAATAAATGATCCTTACAGCGGTGCTATTTACAGATTTGGAAACCAAAAAATGGAATGTGAAGGTACAGTCGCTGGTGAGGAAATTTGCGTTCTTTCTGATGGACCGTCAGGGCCTATAACTAAGCCTGTTTGGGATCCTAGTAGTTACGAAAAATAAAACGGATGATCGTCCAAAAGTGAAGTAATATTTTTTAAAAAATTATAACCCGTGGAGTATTCTTCACGGGTTTTTTATGCACTTGCTTAAAAGAAAGTTGAAGCTAAAGCCACTCAAGAGAGCTCCAAGAGGGAAAATATTTTTTTAAATAGATAGCACATTCCGCTCCAACTCCTCATACCAATCCTCACCATACTTCCGAATTAACGCTTCCTTAAGAAACTTGTAAACCGGCACTTTCAATTCCTTTCCAAGATCACAAGCTGGCGAGCATATCTGCCACCTATCGTAATTGAGGGCTTCAAACTCAGGAAGTTTGGCTACTCTAATCGGGTATAAGTGACAAGAGATCGGTTTCTTGAAGTCAGTCTTTCCATCTTTATGCGCTTGCTCAATACTACACTTTAGCACTTTACTTTCATCGTAGAATGCAAATGCGCATTCTTTCCCATTGATTGTGGTGGTGGATAAATCTCCATCCTCATCTAGCAAATAACCTCCCTCCTTTTCCAGCACATCAATAGCTTCTTGCTTAAGATATGGTTTCACCAACTCAATAGCCTTGTCTATTTCTTCCAGCTCTTCCTCCTGTAGCGGTGCTCCAAGATCACCTTCCACACAGCAAGCCCCTTTGCATTTGGTGAGATCACATACAAATGCCTCCTCAATCACATCATCTGAAACCAACGTTTTTCCTACCTCAATCATGTTTTTAAAATTTTATTCAAAATTATGGAACAATTTCCGACTTGAGGCGTTATTTGCTTGTACATTATATGTACATACATTTAATTTAAAGGAAACTTAAAACTTAACACAAAGAACCATGATTAAAGCATTTATCATTTTCGCAGCTCTGCTAGGTACAGAGACGAAAGAAAACTATAAGGTAAGCACTGAAGAAAGCACAGTAGAGTGGGTTGGTAAGAAAGTAACAGGGCAACACAATGGCGTGATCTCGCTCCAAGGTGGAAGATTAGAAATGGTAGAAGGTCAGCTTGTTGGTGGTATTTTCACTATTGACATGACAACAATTACTGATACTGATCTTTCAGGCGGATCAAAAGAAAAGCTGGAAGGGCACCTAAAGTCAGATGATTTTTTCGGAGTAGAAAAGTTTCCAACAGCTACGTTTGTAATTACTAAGGCTGTACCACAAGGTCCTGGCAAATATAAAATCATAGGAAATATCACAATTAAAGGAAAAACTGAAGAAATTCAGTTTCCTGCAACTATTGAGGAAAAAGATGGAAAAATGGTTGCTTCGGCCGATTTATCGATAGACAGATCCAAGTTTGACGTCAGATATGGATCAGGAAGTTTCTTCGATAATCTTGGAGACAAAACAATTTATGACAATTTCGACTTAAGTATAAGTTTAGTAGCAAGTAAGTAATTAAAGATAGTAGTAGTAGTGATTAGGTGATTGGGCCGATCCGAGTTCTCGGACGGCCCTTCTTTATTTATTTTGTTATCTCTCCTTGTCTCAAATAACAAATTAAAGCACCCAGAAGAATCGCTCTTTTTCTTTCGAAACAGAACCTATTCTCTTGTAAAACCTAATAGCCTCTCGATTGAATATTGGTGTTTGCCATTGAATTTCAAAACAACCCTCTTGCTCGGCGTACGATTTCACTAATTGCATCAGCTTAGTTCCCATCCCTTGGCCTCTGTATTTTTCTTTAAGATAAATACAGTCTAAATACAGGTAAAAATCTGCATCCCAGGTAGAAAACTGCTTGATAAAAGTGGCATAACCAAGTAGCTCCTCACTATACTCTATAACAATACATTGCAAATCATTTCCTTCAAAAAGCTGCCTGAATAATTTACCACGCTTCCCGGCAGGGTCATACTCACATTTTTCATATTCTGCATGTAATTCACATAGTACTAAGAGCTGATCAATATCTCTTTCTTCTGCTCTTCGTATCAGCATGCACATTGTATTGCAGCCCCTTCCGTAGACATTGCTCCTTCCGTCGCATAACCATCAAATTTCCACCACTCAATTCCGCCAATAAGTTCTCTTACTTCGAATCCAAGCCGCGCTAATTTAAGAGCACCTTTTGTGGAAGCATTGCATCCAATTCCATCGCAATAGCAGACGTAGGTCTTGGACTTATCCAAATGTTTGGTAGTCTTAACGGTCATCTCACGATGTGGTAAATTGATGGCGGTAGGAATGTGTTCTTTCTCATAGCCAAACGATTGACGAGTATCAACTACGACCAGATCTGTTTCTATCTTTAAAGCAGCGTACAGGTCTGATGGATCCATTTCGAAAGCAAGTTTGCTTTCATAGTATTTGATTTGCTCATTCATTGTAACATTCGTTTATGGTTTAAGCAAACCTATCTAATCAGTAAGGTGGTAAAAGATCGTTTGGATGAAAGTAAATCTTGCTATTGATTAATAATTTTCATCCACCACTTTCTCATCACTCACCTTGAACTTTTTGATTTCAGCATCTGTCATCTTTCGGATATACTTTTTATGGACCAGGCCACGATTTGATCCATCTAATTGTCTTACATAATATTTTTTTGAGTTTTTCTTTCCTACAATTTTTCCCACTGTTTGGGATCCATCTTTCAAGGTGACATAAACATATTGACCATATTTAAAATCTTCCCCTCCTTGGTCAGTTTGAATTGACATACAAGATTGAATCGCTGATTCAGAGTTGGCAAATGTTGTAGAAAAAGTAAGTGCTAAAGATAATGTTAGCACCAGTTTAAGTTTGGTAGTTTCCATAATAATTATAATTGATATTAATATTATGCAAAGGTCTGCCGACACTTAATTTATCAACAAATAATGTATGTATACAATAAGGCTACAATGTGAATTGTCGCAGAATTTGAAGCAATATCCGAATGCCAAATTGCGGTAATGAGGTTTAGAAATGCTTCCAACCCTGGGCTTGGAGCTCCACTACATTTTGGCTTCTGGTTACAAACGTTCTCCCTTTCGATTTGGCCTGCATATAGCCTATTGTATGAATATCCGAATGATTTTTAATTTTCTCAAAATCATCTTGACCAATTGTAAAAAGCAATTCATAATCTTCTCCACCATTCAAAGCACAAGAATTGGGATCGATGCTGAACTCGGCTGCAGTTTCATAGGCCTGTTTCTCAATAGGAAGTTTATCCTCATAAATCGCCACACCAAGCCCTGACTGTTTGCACAAATGAAATGCTTCTGAGGCAAGTCCGTCAGAAACGTCGATCATCGAAGTTGGCTGAATTCCCAAGTCTTTAAATTCATGAATGATATCCATTCGTGCTTTGGGTTTTAGCTGACGACCAACAACATAGTCATACTTGTCAAGCTTTGGCTGCATGTCCGGATTGGCCATGTATTCGGCCTTTTCTCTTTCGAGTATTTGTAAGCCGACAAAAGCTCCTCCTAAATCGCCAGTTACGCAAAGAATATCGCTCTCCATAGCTCCATTTCTATAAACTATTTTATCCCGGTCTACTTCACCCAGAGCCGTAACAGAGATGATCAAACCTGATGACGATGATGTGGTATCACCTCCTACCAAATCGACATTGTACTCATCGCATGCTGCCTTGATTCCCTCATAAAGTGCATCAACTGCCTCCACGGAAAACCGGTTGCTTAAACCAAGGTTAACAGTAATTTGGGTAGGTGCACCGTTCATTGCAGCTATATCAGAAACATTTACAGCCACGGCTTTATACCCCAAATGAGGAAGTGGCACATAAGAAAGATCGAAGTGAACACCTTCCAGAAGCATATCCGTTGTGGTGAGCAAGTATTTGTCTCCTAAATCGTAGACAGCTGTATCATCTCCGATTCCCTTCACAGTCTTTTCGTTTTTAGGAGTAAATTTCTCTGCAATTCGATCGATGAGACCAAACTCTCCTATCTCTCCTATTTCTGTTCGTTTTTCTTCGCTCATATTATTTTATCTCTTGGCACAACTCCACCAAAACACCGTTGGCTGATTTTGGATGTACAAAGCAAACCAATTTGTTGTCTGCACCTTTTTTTGGTTCTTCATTTAAAATCTGGAAACCCTCTCCTCTGAGTCGTTCCATCTCTGAGTAGATATCCTCAACTTCGAAGGCAATATGATGAATTCCTTCTCCTTTCTTCTCAATGAATTTTGCGATCGCACTATCCGAACCGCCTTCGAGTAACTCGATCTTTGTTTCTCCCAATTGAAAGAATGATGTTGTTACTGATTCAGAATCCACTACTTCCTCTTTGTAGCTTCCCTTATTAAACAGAGTTTCGAATAGTTCATTGGCCGAAGACAAGTCTTTCACCGCAATGCCAATATGCTCAACGTTTTTCCACATTTCTTCTTAAAACTTTAAAAAGCTAAATAATCATCTCGAATGATAGATTTTTAGCGATATATGTACAATTTGTCTCAATAATTGGGTTGAGCATCATGCTCAATTAGTAAGTTTGCAAAAATGCAGGAACTTTCAGTCGATCTGAAAAGTTTACCCATTAATTAAAGGAAATGGAGTTACGATCTGACATTCATGTAGAATCTGCAAAGATTCAAAACGAGATAAAGAACTTTCTGGGGCTGAGAAGCGATGAAGTTATCTTTGAGTTTTCAAATACAGATGGTAAAGTCAAACTGGACCTTATCACCATCAATCCACGTCACAATCAGTCATTCTTATTTAAATCAATCAATGGTTTTGATAAGACTGATGTGCTACACAAAATGCTTGACTATGTTCGTACGCACAAGGACAAGGAGAGCTCTTTTACCATTCAGTGGATGATGAAAGGTATGAACGAATTGCAAACATCTTATTTCCGAGCAAAAAACATGTATGACGCGATGGATAAACTGTACTATGGCAGAGACATGAATAATCTAACTGTATTTAGCATTGTACTAAACCCTGTGGCCTGATGATAAACGTGACGGATAAAGCGAGAGAAGAAATTGTAACCCTACTATCAAACGAGGGAAAATCGTTGGAGCATAACATTCGCGTATCAGTGAAAGGTGGAGGCTGTTCAGGTTTGATGTATGATCTGTCTTTTGATCCTGAGATTCAAGATGCTGATGAGGTCTTCGAAGATAAAGGTGTGAAGATACTTGTAGATAAAAAGAGCCTGCTCTATCTACTTGGCACTACACTTGATTTCTCTGACGGACTTAATGGGAAAGGATTTCAGTTTGTAAATCCAAACGCATCCCGAACTTGTGGATGCGGAGAGAGTTTCTCAGTTTGATTTCGCTCGGGCTTCTTGCTCTAATGGCAATAAGCAATCGTAAATGAAGGAATTTACAGGGGCGCTAACACCTAATTTTTTTCCAAGTTTTACAACGGTTCCATTCCAGTAGTCAATTTCTGAAGGTCTACCATCAGCAATGTCTCGCTGCAAAGAAGAAGTTGCATCATGCGGTAATTTATCAATCAACGCAAGAGCCATTTCTATTGTATCAGGTGGTAAGTCCACGCCGGATTTTTTCCCCACTTCGTAAACCTCAGTTACTAACTGCTCCAATAGCTTTCGTGTATTCTCTATTTCCCTGAGCGGTCCGTAGGTTACTCTCGTTATAGCGCCTAATCCACCGCTGCAGATAAACATATATTTTTTCCAAATTTCAGCTTGAATTGATTGTGTAGCCTTAAAATTTATTCCAGCATTTTCAAATACAAACTGCAAATTCAATAACCTATCAGATAGCTGATTATTGAGCTCTCCTGCAACAATAATCGGATCAAACATCATATGGTTGATCACTCCTGGTGACTCGATTTTACTGATGATTTTACACAAACCACCGATCAGGCTCTTCTTCCCAACAATTTCAATAATTTCATCATTGATGGTAACACCATTTTGAAGCGGCAAGATTATGGTTTCATCTTTTAGTGCATGTTTGATGGACTTAATTGCGCCTTTGACTTGCCATGATTTTAAACCTAACACCACTAAATCAGCAGTTTCAATTGTATCAGGATCATCAGTTGCAATAGCATCTTTGATTGTAAAATCACCTTTTATGCTTCTTACATGTAGTCCATTTTTTCTAATGGCTTTCAGATGTTCACCTCGTGCTATGAATTGGACTTCATGGCCCGATTTCGCCAATCGTCCTCCAAAGTACCCTCCGACTCCACCTGTTCCATAAATCACAACTTTCATATGTGTTTCAAATTTTAAGCTATTCAAACCTAATCATTGCTTTGATTAAATCTTGTTTCTATAAATTTCAATTATGAAAAAATGGTCCTCCGATCGATGGTTAAGTATTGTTGCAATAATTGCCTCACTTGGCACACTCTTTACCATTGTGTATCAAACTAATCTGATTCGAAAGCAGCAGTACGCTTCAGTGTTGCCCTACTTAGAAATGTGGAATTCCAATCCAGGAAGAGAGGGAGAAACATATCTTTATATTCTAATGAACAATGGCATTGGGCCTGCGTTCATTCGGGAAATAAAGGTTCACTGCGGTGATTCCAGCTATGTAGATGATCCAGCTAGTTTTACTTACCGAGTGATAAAACAAAAGGACTCTATCACCAATTTTCATTACTCAAATATTAAACCTGGAAGATTAATCCCGGCCGGAGAACGAATGGAACTTGTTGGAGTTACAAAAGACACTGTTAATTCCTCAATCCTGAGAAGATGGTTTTCTCAAACAGATTCCATAGAAGTAGAAATCGTCTACGAATCAGTCTACGGGGAGCGTTGGAGTACGAGAGGTATAGCTAACGAACCAAAAAGACTTAATTAATTATCTGAAAATTATAACCTGAGAATAAATTTGGTCGTACATTAGTTGTATATACAACCTGATGAAACTCAAACACCTCAATAGCATTGATCCATCAACTTGCCTCAATGGAAAAATGAATCGTATCAATAGACTCACGGGAAACATCTTTAGGAAGCACCTAAAAAATTTTGACCTTACCAGCAGTCAACTTACGCTGCTGTTTGTGCTTTACAAACGAGATGGTTTAACTCAAAAAGAGCTCACCGAAATTCTATTCATGGAGAAATCGTCTGTGAACAGAACCCTTAAGCGCCTATTTGAAAAAGATTATGCCACCAAAAACAACTTTCCAATTATTGAAATAACAGAGCACGGCAAACTGCTCCTGGAGAATGTCGTACCGTCCTGGCAGGCGGCAATGGAAGAAATCAGA